>JAHPZI010000011.1:0-17025 GCA_019058295.1 Promethearchaeota archaeon
ATAACTCTCTTAAGGTAGCCAAATGCCTTGTCTGGTAAGTTCAGACGTGCATGAACGGTCCAACGTCCTCCCTATTGTCCCAGCCTTCTGACGATTGAAATCACACTCCGGCGAACGGTCCGGAGAAGCCCAACGGGACGAGAAGACCCCGTGGAGTTTTACTGCAGCCTGTTGTTGCGGTTTTGAACTGGATACAGAGTGTAGTCGGGAGCGTAGATGCTATCATTTCGGTGGTAGCGGAGCAACTTTGGAATACCGGCTTTCCTTTTTGAAATCGCTAACGGCGTGAAAAGCGTCGGACACCCGCAGGTGGGCAGTTTGGCTGGGGCGGCTCACTCCAGAAAAAATATCTGGAGTAACCAATGGTCAGCTCAAGCGGGTCAGGAATCCGCTGAAGAGTTTAAGAGCAAAAGCTGGCCTGACTGGATTCTGATCACCAAGGAATCCTGAGGCGAAAGCCTGGTCTAGCGATCCTCTATTGTGCTCATGTGGCTTGTAGAGGTGATAGAAAAATTACCCCGGGGGTAACAGAGTTGTCACGAGTAAGAGCTCATATCGACCTCGTGGCTTGCTTCCTCGATGTCGGCTCTTCCTATCCTGGGAGCGCACATATCATTTCCGTGTATTGGAAATGAGCGCAAAACTCCCAAGGGTGGGGCTGTACGCCCATTAAAAGGGAACGTGAGCTGGGTTTAGACCGTCGTGAGACAGGTCGGATTCTATCTGTTGGGCTTGTTGGAAGACTGAGGGTAAGGGAAAATCAGTACGAGAGGAACATTTTGCCGGCGCCTCTGGTGTACCGGTTGTCTGACAAGGCATTGCCGGGCAGCTACGCGCTAACGGATAAGTGCTGAAAGCATCTAAGCACGAAGCCGGACCCGAAAATAGTCTTCCACTCCTTTCTCAAATTGTTTGATTGATTTACTGGGATATTTTGGTTGGCTGGATTGATAAGGCATCCTGTGTAAGCCAGAGGTCAATCTAAAAGTTTTTAAAAAGAAACAAAAAAAGTCATAATCGGAATGGTCGGTGAGTTGGTTGACGTGCGTGGGGGCTGGTGACAGCAACCGCAGAGAAGGGACGAGTGCACCCATAAAAGATGGGGTTGGTGAGACGGGGGTGTACGTGCCGAGCTTTCGGGCGAGGTATTTAGCCCGCCGTTCTCAATAGCACGAGTGTTTGGTGTTGAAAGAGGACTCGTGGTTCAGGCTTAGAGTTTATGGGTTTTAAAAGTGGTGTTGGTAGTTAAGTATTATAGTTGGTAAGTAAAAGGGTAGGGTGTGTTCCTGGAGTTAATTTTTTTTCTTTAATATATTCAAATAAATTAAGCTTAGAAGAACTCCAATGCTAATGGGATATACTACGGAAAATGTTACTAATGCACCATGCCAAGGGAGTCCTGCATGGAAGATATATGCAAAATATAGCAGAATTAAACCAGGCAGATATGAGTCTGTTTTTCTCGTGAGATAACATAACAAAAAGCCGAAGATTATAAAGGTTAGAACAAAACCCCAGGTATGCCAAGGATAACATAAGCCAAAAAGCATACTCACGATAGCATAAGCATAAATAGGTTTAATTTTACTTAAAAATAGTTTCAGTCCATATTTAAAAAAGAAAGTACACATCGCCCATAATTGTACTAATTTTATAATAAAGAAAAAAAAATACATCTTTGGCTCGAAAAAAGAGCAGCAGTGCCAAAGACAAGAAATCAAACCATACCCGAAAGCGATTATAATCATAAAAATAGAAATTTCTTTTATGTTATCTGTTGATGTAGCTAAATCTTCTTTTCTAAAATGAAATATTTTCTGAAGAAGCAATGGTGATAAACCAAGAAGAAATAGACTTAAAATTGATGGAAGGAATAATGGTCCCATGCCAAGAAATCCCTCTGGATCCCACCAATGATATCCTATCACAAGATTGACAATAAAAAACACAGCTGCTATAATAAAAAACATGATTATTTCCTTTTTTTCAACTTCTCTCTCGTGTAAAGATTTATTTTCCCATCCTAACACAATTGGTAAGGTGAATGCTATTATTAATATTCCCAAAATAGCAAGAAATCTCATTGAAATTTCGCCCCCCAGCTCATGTACACCTTCCATCCAAGTCCTTCCGTTAATTGGGGGCTCACCAACAACTTCTAACGATAAAAATTCTAGTAGAGTTAAGGGCAAGACCAAAATAAGTATAATTAAAGAAATAATTAAACCTACCAGTAAATAAGTAAGGATCTTATCATCTTTATTCATAAAATATTCCCTTTTTTCTATTCAATAATATTCCAAATGAAACCTTTTATACTAATCATAAGAATTCAGCTAATTAAATAATTTCTATATCTTTGGGAAGTATACCCCGTGTTTTATAAATTCTATATTATGATTTCTTGTGGAATTGGAGCATTTACTTATCTTATCGAATTTTTATAGTTCAAATAAAACAATTTTCTTGGTCTTTTTATATTTAGGATTAGAGACTTGTTATGTGAAAAAAAAAAGTATTTTGATAATAGGTATAATTTTTATTAGCTTTTTAGCTACAATTAGAAGTGTTAGAGGAGAAGGAGGAAGTTTTAACTTCATTGTTACAGAATTCTATACAAACAAAACCACATACTATAATGATGAACAAATAGTAATAAATGCGACATGGTATTTAGATTATAATACGGAAGGTACATACTATAACCAGATTTATATATGTAATGAAACAGATGAGCTTAACCCCGTCTGGTCTTCAGATCACATATCTGATTTGGGAGAACATAATTACATTTGGACAGTATGGATTCAAGACTTAAATACTTCTTTCAAAAATGATTATAATATCTTTTACATTAAAATTTTTTATTATTGGCATAATGATCCAGACCCTGTTGATGAAGGTTTTTGGGAGTATGATGTTATAAAAATTACAACAACTAAGCGTAATGTGTCTTGTGAATTAGAGGGTTTTAAAAATCCCATAAAATATGGAGAGGTCTTAAATATTAAAGCAACTTTTTATAATACAACGGGGCAAACCAGAATTGAGCTTGAAAACTACCAAATCCACTTTAAGGTTAGTTCGAAAGGAATTGTTCGATTCAATAGAACTTATGTTACAAATTCCTCAGGGATGATTGAGACTATATCTTTAAATAAGTCCATAGTATCCATTGGAGTTAATACCTTGTCTTTTACTATGAATAATGATACTTTTTTTAATGATCTGGATTATGAATTATCTTTAGTGATTACAGAAACGAAGGTAAGCCATGCTCTTAGTGAGTCTAGGGATAGTGATGTGAATAATGGCGAGAATGGTGAATATCTCGAATATATTTCGATTATTTCGGTAATATGTCTTTCATTTGGTTTCCTTGGGGCAATGTTATATAAAAATTATCGAAGGAATCAAAAACAAAATTTAGATGATATTTCATTTAAGTATTAAAACTTCCTTAGAGTTGGCATTTAAATTAGAGATTATATCTTTTTCTTTTCTTAAGTTCCTTCAATCTTAAAGCTTTTCTATCAATCTTTCCAACAGGAGTTTTAGGGATAATACCTACAAATTCAATTATCCTAGGATATTTGTACGCAGCTATGTTTTTTTTTGCCCAGTCAATAATATCTTGTTCAGAAATCTTTCCATCAAACTCAGGTTTCAATTTAATGAAGGCTTTAACAAATTCACCCACAACCTCATCTGGATCAGGCACTCCGATCACAGCACATTCTAATACGGTAGGATTAGCATGGAGAGAGCCCTCTACTTCAGCAGGTAGAATTCTATAACCCTTGTATTTTATCATTTCCTTTAATCTGCCGACTATGTAAAAAAAACCATTTTTATCCATAGTAGCAATATCACCTGTACGAACCCATATATTTCCATTTTCGTCTTTCACTAATGTCTCTTTTGTGGCTTCCGGTTCTTTCCAGTAACCTTTCATCACTTGTGGACCTCGAATCAGCAATTCTCCATGCTCTCCCGGGGATAATTCTGTAATATAATCAGGTGGGTTGATGATTTTGGCATCAGTATCGATTACAGGAAAACTTATTGAAATAGGATTTATATCTTCCCAACTAGCTGCCATAGTGCACATACATGTAACTTCTGTCAATCCATAAGCATTAATAACCTTTAAACCTGTCTGTTCCTTCCAGAGCTTCGCAATTTTAGGAGGTAATGGAGCAGCTCCAGATGCACACAGTTCAATAGAAGATAAGTCTCGAGTCTTAAAATCTGGATGATTAATAAAAAAATTATACATAGTAGGAATTCCGGAGAATGTTGTTAATCTATATTTTTCAACCATTTTCAAAATTTCACCAGGATCGAACCTAGAGTATAGAATAAGTGTTGTGGCCGCTAATACAGTAACATTCAAAATATAAAATCCCATTCCATGACAAAGTGGATTGCAAGTTAGAGTTCTGCCAGTACCATAAGTTTTTATTGATTCTTCTACAGATCCTTGCCAACTCCCAGCGGCTCCAGTATTATAATATTGAAGCGCATTTGCTATTAGATTCGAATGAGTCAACATTACTCCTTTTGGTAAACCAGTTGTTCCACCAGTGAATAAGATGGCTCCTAAATCCTCCCAGATATCTATATCTACTTTGGATGGTACTGGTGGATATTCTTCTAATAATTTCTGTATTGTCAGCTCATCAGGATTATCGGAAGATATTTTTATAATTTGTTCAATACTTGATTCTTTTGCCCCCCTTTTTGCGTTGCGAAAAAAATGCTCATCTGCAATGAAAACCTTGACTATATCTGACTTATCAATGACATGTTTTATCTCTTTATTTTTATATAAAAAATTAATTGGAATTAAGATCGCACCAGTTTGACTTGAAGCATATGCCGTGAAAACATATTCAGGACAATTGGGAGTCATAACTGCAATACCATCCCCTTTCTTAATTCCCAGCTCCTTCACAAAAGCATTACTGAGAACATTTGTGTAATAATCAGTTTCATAAAAAGTGTACTTCTCATTTCTATCAGGGAAGAACATTAAAACATTGTTAGGAAAATCTTTCGCAGATTTTTTTAAAAAGCAATGAAAGCCTTCTAAATTCGGATAATTTAAAGTCTTTGGTATTCCTTCAGGTCGATTCTTTAACCATGGTCGATTAGGTCTAATCCAAGGACTTTCATTTACCAAATCAGGAATATCACGAAAATCGAAATCACATTTCTCAGAAATTTTAAATCCTCCTCATCATTGAATTTTGTTATAAACCTAATACTGTTGATTCACTTCAGTTGTATAATGCTTTTTCCGACTTTTTTGTTATACTTGCATGAATGGCTTTTTCACTAGATTGGATTCTTGGAGATATCTTCTTATATCTTGACGGTAAAACATAATTTAATAAGACAGGGACAAGAAGAATCAATTCTTCCTTTCCAAAATCCGATAATTTATAAAAATATCTGAGAATCCCTTCTGTATTAACAGTCCGTTTGATTATACCTTTTTTTTCTAAAGCTCGTAATCTATCAGTTAATGTGGTTTGATGTTCTTGTAGTTTTAAATATAATAATTAATAATACTAATTAAATTTAAATTTTGCACTTAGTTAAAATTTAAATTAGAAAAAAGTTATTTAAAATTGAAAGTGATTTCTATGGTTGAATCGAAAGAAATGAATATTCAAAGAGAAGTAGATATTAAACATGCAATACCTCCAAAATTTGATTATAAAAAAGAAAAAGTAGCAATTGTTAAATTAGATGATTATGAACCAGAAAACATTAAAGGAGCATTAAAATCAATCCTTGAATTATTGGATTTAACGGATTATTTTAATGGAAAGACGGTATTATTAAAGCCAAATGTGTTAACTTCGAATGAACATACATTTACTCCTTGTGAATTATTAACTGGGCTGATTCAAATCTTCAAAAATGAAGCTGGTGTGAAAGAAATTTTCGTAGGTGATTCCACTTTTACTAAGAATCTTACCTCACATTACCTTAAGAAAAGCAAGATAAAGGAAAAATGCGAAGCAGAAGGTGCTCAAGTTTTTAATTTTTTCGAATCTGAACGAGAAAAGATCGATATAATAAACCCACCCTACAGCGCTGAAGAAAGCATTTATTTGCCCAAAGAAATATGCGATACTGATCTCATAGTAAACATGCCAAAATTAAAAACTCACACGGGATATGTCTATACGGGGGCTATAAAAAATCTCTATGGAACATTAGGAAACAAGCAAAAAATGCACATAATCCATAAGAATAAAGATTCTTTTCAAAGAATGTTAGGTGATATTTATTTTGCTATTGAAGAGACTAATAAAACGGATAAACCAAAAGTCTTAACTATTATGGATGCTGTCGTAGCAATGGAGGGGAAGGGACCTCAATTTGGCAAACCAAGAAAAATAGGTCTATTGATTGCGGGATTCAATTCGGCGGCTATTGATATTATGGGGTATACATTAATGAACGGAGATCCAAATGATTTGAAAGCTATAACTTCGGTCGCAAATAGAACAAACCTTCCCATTGACATTTCTCAATTAGAGATTGTAGGCGAAAAAAATTATAGTGACTATATTATAGACGATTTTAAAAAACCAAAAATAAAAACACTTAAAGGGACAGGTTATGCAATGAAATGGATGCCTATAAGACTTGTTAAATTATTTTTAAAGATGTCTATTAAGATTAATAAAAAAAAATGTACGCTATGCGAACAATGCGTCAATCACTGTCCCGCATCTGCAATGGCTAAAAAGAAGGATAAAATCATAATAGATCGTAATAAGTGTATCGAATGCTTCTGTTGCGGAGAGACTTGTCCTAACGATGCAATCAGCGCTAAATGGTATATATTTAGAATAGCACCATACTTGTTTGTGTTATTTGGTTTGATTGCATTAGCAATAATTTGGGTTGTTTTTTTCTTGTAAGATAAAGAATTTTTGGCATATCGGAACTGGGATATGAAGTGTGTTCCAGATTTTTATTTCTCTTTTTTCTCTTTTTTTTTAAATTTTGAAATAAATTTTTTTAAACTAAATCCTATATAATAAAAGACTATTGTGGTATATAATATATTAAATAAAATGAGTTGATGATATGACGCTTTATAAGTATCATGATGGAAGTGGCAACACATATATTATTAAAAGTGAAGTCAAAAAATTTATCGAATATATACCAATAAAACCCTCTCTTAGTTCAAGTGGCTTTTATGATGGAGGAAATTATATTAAAAAAGAAATAAATAATCTACAATACAATAAAATCGCGTCAGTTTTAAATGAAGCTATAAGAAATAAGGAAAGTCATATTGAGAATAGATTGAAAACGTCAGGTATGATAACTATACAAGAAATAAATGACAAAAAAATATATATATTAGCTCCAAACTCAAAAGAATTATATAAAATCGAAAAAGCATTGCAAGAAATAATTAAAAATTAAAGTTTTTATATATTCAACCATCATCTATTCATAATTTGTTATGGATCCACTCCAAAATTTCTGTAATTTGAGTTTCATCATCAAAAGAATGCCCAGCATCAACCAGCAAATATCTATCTTCACTAAGATTATATTTTTCAATAATTAATTTTCCACTTTTCTCGAAAGGTATATACTCATCCTTTTTTCCATGGATAAGATATACTTTCTTTATTAATTCATCCGTTAAATAATATTTAGGCATGAGATCTGTCTGGCCACCTGAGACAAAGTTAATAAATTTCTTAAACCACCAAGGTGGGCTGAGTGGTTTCTTTAATTTATTTAAAATCCTTTTTGCAATAGAAGTCAGAGAGTTATCTTGTTCCTTTTCAATATCTTCAGCTACAAGATCTTCAATCGAAAACAGTGTAGATAAAGCAAAAATTATATCGACTCTGGGATCTTGGATACCACTTGTTAAAGATGCCACAGCACCTAAACTATGACCAATTAAAATCACACGATCAGGACCCTTGCCTCTTTCTTCCATTTTGCCTATTGCAGCATCAATTGCATATTTAATATCGAGGACTTGATTTTTCATGTCAAGTAGAATACCCTTACTTTTTCCTTTTCCCCTCAAATCATAGGAAAAAGTCGAATACCCAAATTTATCTTCTAGCAGTTCACACCATGGTTCTGAATCTGCAATATTACCTCCAGCTCCAGGTGAGTAAATGATCAAATCCCTTCCGCATCCAGCCATCCGACCATGTAATATTGTACCATCTTCAGTTTCGAAAAACATATCATATTCACCTAAATTCTTTCATTCTGTTATAAATCTTTAAGGATATCTTGTATATAAATCCTTTATAAATTCGTCTAATTCCTCTATAGATTTTCTCCCTGTGTAAGTAACATTAGCACACTCATTTTCTAAATCAAAACATGATTTTATATAGCCTTTATGCATAATTGTTAGCATGGATTTTATAAAGAATAAGAATTCTGTTTGGTACTTACTTATTTGTTTCACGAAAGATAATGTCTCAGCATCAAGTTGATCAAGTGGAAAAATACGAGTTGGAAAATATAGACCTTTTAATTCTTCAATTCCCACTTTATCCGATGTTAAAAGAAGGCGTTTAGCATTACTAAATCCAAAAGCCAATAATGGTAATAGTGTTGCTCCGGTCTGAGGGAACGCTGAAATTGCAATTTCAGGTAGTCGTAAATACAAGTCTTCGATTGGTCTATCCGCAAAAATTCTTAAATCAGAAGCCAGTATCATCAAAACGCCAAAACCTACCGCAATACCTTGAACTTGCGTGATTATGGGCTTTTTCATAAGAAGCATAGTTTCGTTAACTTTTCTACCATATTCGATAATTTTGTTTGCAATCTCTCTATCAGCCATAACCTCTTTAAGGTCATAGCCTGCAGAAAAGAATTTTTGCCCAGTGCTCTTAATTAAAATACATTTGACTTTTTCGGCCTTATCTGCCTCAATCAATCTATTATGCAATGCTTTTAACATGCCAGAATTAAAAGCGTGTGCTTTTTCTGGTCTATTTATTGTTATAGTTGCGATCCGTCCTTTAGCTTCATATAAGATTAATTCTTGATTACTCATAAGATCTTAAATTCGAAATTCCATTAAAGGTATATTAAATTGAAAACAGTTACTAAAATTACCAAATCGTCAGGTTGATAACGCTTTAAGGGCGTTCTATATGTTTTAATTCCGAAACCCATTTAATCGACGCGTCGTAAAACCCATTCTTCGAAGGGAATAGACGGCCTTTAACCCTTATCCATTGGCCTACTCTTGGCAGAAAACCGTATTGGTTTAATTTTGAAGTGTTAACGAGAACGGAGTAGTACTCAAATCCTACTTGGATTCTTAAGGACATATATCCGTAAGTGTAGCTTCGGGTTATTTTTTTCTCACCGTCTCTTATCTCTACTATTTTTCCTTCAATTGTTATAAGATCTGACATAATTATGAATATGCAATATTTATTATTTTTTTTTACTATTACCCCTCTTATTATATTCTAATATTACATATATTACCATTGGATAAAAAAGGAGGATTAAACCTCTTCCAAATGCGGTCATTTCATAAGAAACTCGAACAGGTCTCCCAGTATGTACTGTTCTTTTAATTATTCCTGTTTCTTCCAAAGAAAACAAACGTGTAGTAAGGGTTCTTGAATTTATTTCAGGCAAATTATTTCTTAAATCATTGAAGAATGGTTTATTTAAAAAAAAGATCATATAAAGAATATCTACTGTCCATTTTCCTTGTAATAGTGTAGATACTTCTCCAATAAAACTCCTATCCATTTTAATTATTTTTTTTAATTGTTTTGGTTTTTTCAATTCTCGTTTTAATCCTAATATGACTGCTTCTTGTAATGAAGGGATAAGATTAATAAGTTCTTTGAAATTGTCCAAGTCAAAAACTGGCATATTTTTTACCATTTTATTAATTATTATTTTAAATATTGATCTAAATTAAGTGTAATAAAGTAAATCTATTGAAAAGTTTCTTTCTTAAATATTTATATAATATCAAGTAATCATTATATTTATATTATTTAAAGTAAGTTACTTTTTTAAAGTTATAAGTAAAATGTATTTATTTGCTTAATTAATTATTAAAAAGATGAAATAAAATTGAATTTAAAATTAGATGATGTAAAGCCAGGAGACAGAGGGTTACTTGCCCCTTGTGGTATTCTATGCTTAGGATGTGATGTCCATATTGGAGAAGCAATAGAAGCCTCAAAAACACTTCAAAAAATTTGGGAAGGCTGGAATATCGTAGATGTTGGTCCCATCCTAGGTTTTAATCTCAAGGGAATAAAAACTACCTTGAAAACTTTAAAATCATACATAAATGCGAACAAACAAGGAAATTGTCCTGGATGTTCTAAAGGTGGTTTTGCCTCTCAAATATGTGGTATTGCTAAATGTGTCAAATCTAAAGGATATTGGACTTGTGCTGAATGTGAAGACTATGATCCAGATTCGGAAACACCCTGTCCTAACATAAATTCGAGTTCAATGCCAGTAACAGATAAGGGCCAAATGATGAAAATGATTTGCACGCGATATAGTCGAGATCCTAACCAGAATTTGAAAAAATGTCGTGAAATTGGTTATCCTGCATTTATTAAAGAGGCCAAAGAAAGGGTCGCAAATGGTTGGAGAACTTGGCAAATAATCAGCAAAGAAATGGTTTTTACTGATGCAATGAAAAAATAATTTTTTTTCTTTTTTTTTAATCACATTAATAGCATCACTGCTTCCATCTTTAAGATGATGCTTTTAACTAATCTTTAAGGTTAATGAAAGATATTTTTTTATTATAAAATTTTTATCTATAATTGATATCAATGACAGAAATAGATTATTTTTTTGACCCTAAGTCAATAGCGATTATTGGAGCTTCTGATAAGTTAAGATTCGGATACACTACAACAAAATATCTTCTAAATTCAAAATTTAAGACTTTTCCAGTACACTTATATAAAACGGAAATATTAGGACATAAAACCTATAAAAATATCAAAGATATTCCTGAAAAGATAGAATTAGCAATTCTTTTGGTACCAAATGAGAGAGTCTTGGAAGCAGTTAAAGATTGTGCCGAAAAAGGAGTAAAAGGAATTATAATTGAATCAGCGGGCTTTGCTGAGACGGGAGAAGAAAGATATATTAATATTCAAAATGAAATTTTAGACATCGTTAAAGAAACCAATATTCGTATTATTGGGCCAAATTGCGTTGGATTAACTAATTTTAACAATGAATTTACGAGTGCGGAAGTAGAATTTAATAACACTTTGAAAGGGAACATTTCTGTTATTGCTCAATCGGGAGTACTCGGCAATGTTTTTATAGATTGGGCATCTGGGCAAAAAATTGGATTTTCTAAAACAATAACTCTAGGAAATAAAATTGATGTAGATGAGGTTGATATACTGGATTATTTGAACAATGATCCCGATACTAACGTAATTACGCTTTACTTGGAGGGTACGAAAAGAGGAAAAGAATTTACACAAATTCTCAAACAAATGACAAAACCAGTCTTAATCCTCAAAAATGGAAGAACTGAGAGCGGTTCAAAGGCCATTAAAAGCCACACAGCCTCGATGGCTGGGAATGACAAGATTTATGATGCGATTATTAGACAGAGTCGAGGAATTTTTAGAGTAAATAATTTTTATGAGATGTTTAATATAGCTCAAGTTTTTTCCACACAACCGTTGCCAAAAGGCAAAAATGTTGCTGTAATTACTGGCTCAGGTAGCTTAGGTATTTTAGCTTGCGACGAAATTGAGAAGCAAGGGTTATCTTTAGCAAAATTAAATGAAGAAACGATCGCTAAAATAAAAGCTGCAATTCCTAATTGGGTTTCAATAAAAGGAACGATTGATCTGGGGCCATCTATGGCTACAAGCTTCATACCTTCACTAAAAGCTATACTCAAAGATAATACCGTCAATAGCTTGATATTTATATTTTGTATCCCAAGAGGTCCATTACAAGAATTTAAACCATTAAGTAGTATTATAGAGTCCTACTTTCGAATAATGAAGAGATTATCAAATAAAGTAGACAAGCCATGCATATGTGTCTGTTTTGGTTCACGATGGGTTTTTGATTTTGTATTAAAAAATGCCTCTAAATTTGATATTCCTGTAATGACTCGGATAAAGCACGCTATTAAAGCTTTTAAAATGATGTATGAATATGAACAATACTTAAAAAATAAAGAATTATAAAGTGATAATAACATATTTATTTATTTTCTTTCTATTATTATGATTATATTAGCAATATTTCAGAAGAAGTAAGAAATGCCAAATTTTATAGAAATAAACGAAACATATAGAGATTGGTATTGTGAAGAGATTTTTGAGGATTATTTGAATGGTCAAATTAATTTAGAAGAATTTATCTTTAAATTAGATTATAATAAAATTCAAGAGCAAATAGAATTATTTAATGCCTTAAATCTCATAATGACTAAAGAATATCCACATAAATGCTACAACGAGAATTGCCAAAAAAAACTCTATTTTTCTGATACGTATAAAAATGCAAAAGAACATTTAAAATTACATTTAAAAGAATTTGTAAAAATATGGGTTGCTCCTTATAATTTAAACCAGCAAAAAAATCTGAATGTTACTATTCCGTTTTATTGTTGTTATTGTTTCAAAAAGAAAAAAGTTTTGGACTCTAAGTGAAGCGTTCCTGTGATATAAAAAGCTCTACGGAAACAGTATACCATATTTCTTTTTATATAAATATATAAAAATACAGGTGATCCCTAATACATAGAAGGAGAATATAGAAGTAAATATTTCCGGAAAAATGTCTTCTGTATTGGTTTCAGCTATTAAGCGCGCAATTTGGTCAATGCTATTAAGAAATATTAGATAAAACAAGAATCCCAGAAAAAGATATCGTTTGCTTAATGCTATTTTTCGATGTATTATAATAAATAATTGAACTCCTGCCATAACACCGTGCAAAATTGGTCCTCCTATAAGAGTTCCAACATCTTTTACTATGGTTGCAAGCCATATTGACACCATGATAAATCCATAAACAGATATACAAGTAATTGAATTAAGAAGGACTGATTCAAATTTATTAATTAACGTTAAACTGATAAGAATTAATGTGATATATGTAGTATAGACAAGTGGTTCAAAATCGTGAACTATGAAAAAGAAAAATATCCAATACCAAATTAATAGACCTAAGAGCGCTAAACCCATAATTCTTACTGCTGTGGAAAATTCCTTTTGTTTAATAACTATCGTTTTAGGTTCTAATTTTTTAATATAATTATTTAAATCTTCAGATATGGGTTCTTGATTTATTAATTTCTTCGTAATCTGTATAATAACTTTCTCGCTAATAATTTCAATTTCTTTATCGGAAATTTTTAATTTGCTTGAAGTGTGACCTGAGGGCTCTGTTCCCTTTAATTTTTCCCTCCACTCAATAAAATCCTTACTACCTAATATTTGTTTGATTTCTTCTGAAATCTCTAATCCCAACCTTAAATTAGATAATTTTATTTTAAGCGACTAATAATCTTTCCGTTAATAAAATGATACATCAAATAGACATATTACTATGAACATATTTTTGATATTCGTATTTGTATCTATTTGAATTAATAATGGTAAAAATATTTAAATTTTTCTAATAAGCCTAATAACTGTTATAGGCGTACAATTATTTTTTTTATTATAATTGATGCAAAATATGAGTTTCTATGGCAGCATCTTATTTATAAAAGTTGGAATACTATTCGATTCTCGACCGGAAAAAAATTAAGAATATTTAAATAAAAAATTCTTACTTAATGTTTTTATAAAATTCGTTTATTCTAAAGAGGCCAGACTTTTCTATCAAAAAATTTACTCTACTTTAACAATCCATCCATATTCATCTTCGATTTCTAATCTTTGAATTCCCGTTAATAAGTCGTAAAGTTTTATTGTTAATTCGCCCGGTTCTCCATTATTCCAGATTTTTTTTTTATCCTCTAAAACCACAGATCCAATTGGCGTGATAACAGCAGCAGTCCCAGTACAAAATGCTTCAGTACAAGTGTCTTCAAATAATTCCTTGTAAGATATATTTCTTTCTTCAACCTCTATTCCCAATTTCTTCTTTGCTATTTCTAAAACAGATTTTCGTGTGATTCCTGGTAAAATTGTACCAGCTGCTTTAGGTGTGGCAAGTTTTCCATTGATGACCGCAAAAAAATTAGCTGTTCCAACTTCATCGATATATTCCATATTCACTGCGTCTAAATATATAATCTGGGCAAATCCTTTAGCTTTCGTTTCTTTTGCAGGTTTCATTGTTGGAGCATAATTGCAACAAGTCTTCGCATAACCTGATCCGCCAGGAGCGGCTCTCGTATATTTTTTCGAAATTTCTAAATCTATTGCTTTAAAACCCTCTGGGAAATAAGGACCAACGGGGACTGTAAAAATTATTAATTTATTTTCTTCCGCTGGTGCAACACCTAAAATTGGACCATTCCCTATTAATATTGGCCTTATATATAACGCACCACCACTATCATAGGGAGGAACATAATCTTTATTGGCTTTAACGACTTGTTTAACATTATCAACAAATTTATCTACATCATAATTAGGTAATAGCATCCTATCGGCGCTGTCGTTAAATCTCTTTCCATTTTCATGTGGTCTAAATAATACAATTTCGCCAGTTTTCGCTCTTAAGGCTTTCATACCTTCAAAAATCCCTTGTCCATAGTTAAGTATGCAAGCTCCAGGCGAAATCTCAAAAGGTCCAAAAGGAACTAATTTTCCTTCGCTCCATTTACCATCCTTATAATCTGAAACAAACATCGTCTTAGTTTCAATAAAATTGAAACCTAAATTATAAAAATCAATGTCACTTGCTTTCATATTTATCAACTTTCTCATTTAATTGATAGAGTCATTATATGAAGCGGTAACTAAAAAATTTTATTAAAAATTTTAAATGGATTTAGAGTCTGCTATTAACTCTATAAAAAGATTTTTTAAAATAATTAGGTTATCTTTCATATGTCCTTACAAAAAATGACTACAAAAAAAATAATAGAAAAAAAGCAAAAAGGCGAAAAAATCGTAACTATCACCTCCTATGACTATTCCATGGCGAAAATCGTTGACGATAGCAATATAGATCTAATTCTCATAGGAGATACTCTTTCTATGGTAATGCTAGGGCATCAAAACACATTACCGGTAACTATGGATGAGATGATTCATCATACTAAAGCTGTTTC
Organism: Promethearchaeota archaeon; assembly: GCA_019058295.1. Classification (GTDB taxonomy): domain Archaea; phylum Asgardarchaeota; class Lokiarchaeia; order Sigyniarchaeales; family SOKP01; genus LW40-45. The sequence goes on from JAHPZI010000011.1 coordinate 15,296, forward strand.
CCGTGCAGTGAAGAATGCGTTAATTGTTGGCGACATGCCATTTCTATCATATAAAGTTAATATCGTAGAAGCAGTTAAAAACGCAGGAAGATTTATTCAGGAAGGTGGTGCTGAAGCTGTAAAAGTTGAAGGAGGTACGGAGATCTGCCCCACCATAAGAGCTATGATTGATGCTGATATTGAAGTAATGGGGCATATAGGATTAACACCACAAGCGATATATAGATTTGGAGGATTTATGGTTCAAGGTAAAACAATCGAAGCTGCTAAGAAATTAATTATGGATGCTATTAATTTACAGGAGACTGGTGTGTTTTCTATTGTTTTAGAGACTATCCCTTGGCAAATAGCAAAATTGATTACAAGTGCTGTAGATATACCAACGATCGGTATCGGCGCAGGCCCTTATTGTGACGGGCAAATACTTGTGATACATGATATGCTGGGAATCTTTACTGATTTCAAACCAAAATTCGTAAAGCATTTTGGTAATGTTGGAGAATCAATTAGAAATGCTTTAAAAGGATATAGAGAAGAAGTTGAAAAGGGGATATATCCAGGACTCGAACATTCATATGAATTTCCACAGAATGAAGTGGATGATGTTAATGAATGGTTTGAAAAAGTTGATATTAATGAAGAAGCTTTGAAATTAAATAAAATGATACCAAAATGAAGATTTTATATCTTTTAAGATGTTTTAATTGCTTGAATCTATACACTTTATTTATATTTTTTTAAAATTATCACTTCTACCCAAAAAGAGCTATTAATCGCAATTACTTTTAGTCAATTTTTTTAAAATTTTACTAGATCTCGATTTATTACTAAAATTTTCTCTTTATAAATAAAATTATAAAGTTGTATTAATAGATCTATCTTATATAAAAACGAAAATTGTTAAAAATTTTTAAATTATTACTTTTAACAAAATAGATAACGGTTGACTTGTAATGGCTGATGAATATGATTATCTTTTTAAATCAATAGTAGTTGGAGATGGAGGAGTTGGTAAAACTGCTCTAACTCTACGATTTTCAAAAGGTTTTTTCACAGAAGATTATAAAATGACTATTGGTGTTGATTTTCACGTTAAAACTATTTCCATCGATACACAAGAAGAAGGTCAAATAATGGTAAAATTACAAATATGGGATACGGGTGGTCAAGAAAGATTTAGCTCAATAAGACCTATGTATTATAGAGGCGCTTTAGGAGCCTTATTAATTTTCGATCTCACTTCATATGAGAGTTTTGAACATTTGCCTCAATGGATTGAAGAAATTAGGTCAAATATAAAAAATGAAGTGCCTTTCCTTCTCGTTGGAAATAAAAGCGATTTAGTTGATATTAGAGCCGTTTCTTTAGAGGAAATCAATGATTTTACAGAAAAATTTAATTTATATTATATGGAAACTTCAGCTAAAACAGGTGAGGGTGTAGGCGATTGCTTTTACATTCTTGCTTGTCTAATGGTCGGTTCAGGAGTTCCGGATCAACTTGTGTCAAAAGGAATTGTTAGTAGCCCTGGTAATGTGCTTGCTGCGACTTCAGCTCCAGTTGCCACTCCTTTAACTCAACAAGAACCAGAAGAATTTCTCGCCTATGTAATAGAACCTGAACCACAAAATGATTTTGTAGCTCCACCGGTTCCTGAACCACAAAATGACTTAGCAGCTCCACCGGTTCCTGAACCACAAAATGACTTAGCAGCTCCACCGGTTCCTGAA
>JAHPZI010000011.1:17125-17575 GCA_019058295.1 Promethearchaeota archaeon
CCAAAAATCGAAACAACTGTCGAAAAGCCAACAGAATTTGAATTTAAGACCCCAGAACAAATCTTATCGGAAGTCGGTAAAGAAGAAGAACCACTACCTAATTCTTCTGTCCCAACCATTTCAGAAACACCAGAAGAGCCCACTTACAAACCTAAAACAATTCCTTTTGCTGGAAAAATTCCTAAACCAGCACCAACACCCGAAGAATTTCAAACTCCAGATTCAGATTCTTTAGTAGATTACATGCCAGAGACAATTCTATCAAAAAAGGAACTTAAAAAAATAGAAAAACAGAAAAAGAAAGAAGAAAAAGAACAAGCTAAGTTGGAAAAAGAAAGAAAAATTCAGGAAGAAAAAGAGAGAGCAATACAAGAAAAAGAACAAGCTAAGTTGGCAAAAGAACAAGCTAAGTTGGAAAAAGAAAGAAAAATTCAGGAAGAAAAAGAGAGA
>JAHPZI010000011.1:17675-24554 GCA_019058295.1 Promethearchaeota archaeon
GCTATACAAGAAAAAGAACAAGCTAAGTTGGAAAAAGAAAGAAAAATTCAAGAAGAAAAAGAGAGAGCAATACAAGAAAAAGAAAAAGCTAAGTTGGAAAAAGAAAAGAAAAAGAAGAAAGAAAAAGTTAAAAAAGTTATTGCAGAACCAAGTGTACCATTACAAACAGCAACACCAACTCCACCGGAACAGGAATCTCGAGCACCTTCCTTTTTTCAGACCATGTCTCAAAAATCAAGCGAATCCAATCCAAATGCACACTTTATACCATTCACAGCGACAGAAAAACCTACCAGAGAACAAGATACCGAAATTAAAATAATACCGAATGTGGCAGACATTATTCAACCAAAACCTCCTTCTGGGACGAAAACTAAAGACATAACTAGTTTGATTAAACCTGCTCAAGCACCAAAAAAGAAAGAAACAATCATTTGTAGCCAATGTGGAGCAATGCTATCATCTGATTACGCATTTTGTAATAAATGTGGTTCAAAGTTATAAAAAAGATAAATTATTTTTATTCCAGTTCTGTATTATTATACCTAAATTTTTTCTATAAAGAATAAGATTATCACAAAATTAAAGGACTATTAGTAATTTTACACATTTCCACCGCAGAAAGGGCAAGTGCTCCACATCTTCTTTATTTTTGAATTACAATGAGGACAGACTATTAAGTCAGGATCAATTTGGGTTTGTGGTTCTTGGTCTGAAACGTTAATATTATTTTGTATCATTTGTGCTTCTGAATGTGATAATTCTTCCTTAGTTTCTTCTGATGGGACTCCTACTCTATAATAAAAGTAATTTCCATCATTATTTTCAATATGTTTTACTCCATTTTCTAAATAAACCTCAATATAATAAATTATCACCGTTCCATTTGGAACATCTGCCATTTCTGCTATGAAATAGTCAGTTTCTGCTTTCATTTCCATCTGATACCAAGATTTTCCTTGATCTCCACTGAAAATTAATTGAAGATGATCAATATATTCGTTGAAATCTTCTTCAGTAATTCTTACAACGATTTTAATTGTTTTTTCATCAACACTTGCTTTAGTATCAATGTCATCCCAAGCTGTCCCACACTGGGGACATTGAGTAAACCAATTAGGATATTCATTGCCACAATTATGGCAGGTTTTTGTAAAATATCTCGATGTTTTAATTCCCAATTTCTTTTTCTTATCTTCTTTTTTCCCCATTCTTAGTAATAACTCATGTAAAATTATTATCCTAAATAATTTCTTACTAAATATTAATTTTTTTAGTTCTTTAAATATATCTTTTTGTATCCTATTTAAGTTAATATAAGGGATTATTTAAGGTGGAAAAAAAAAAAAAAAAAATCGTAGCTGTAAATATATGCAATAGACGTTTTGATTGAGATAAACCTTCTTATAAGAAAAATAATACTAAATTATAAAATTGATTTAAAATCTGTTGATAATTAAATAAAATTTTCACGAAATCTTTAATCTTTTTATAATATCCTCTAAGTCTTGAGTGAATTTTGATAAATGAGATTTCTTGACATGGGGCATAACAACTATTCTTATTAAATTGGAGCTAGTAAATTTTCCTAGCATCCAACTCCTTTTTCGTAATTCTTCGTCAATTTCGCATATACTCTCGCCATTTTCTGTGGTAATACCAACTATGTTCATAATTGGTTTTGCTGCTAATTTAATCCCATTGATTTCAGATATCCTTTTTACTAAGTAATTTGTATTTTCCAAACATTCCTTAATAATTTTTATAAATCCATTCTGACCTAAGTATTTCATTATAGCCCAAAACGCAATTATCGTCCCTCCAGGTCTTGTTCCAACAATATGGAAATGTTTAAAGTTTCCTCCAGCAAGATAAGGGATTTCAAATCCTGTTTTCTGTAAAATTTTAGAATCTCTTAAAAAAAAACCTCCAGTTGGAATAAGACCTAATCCCATTTTATGGGGATCAGCTGTAATAGAATCGACTTCTTTAACGCTAAAATCCCATAGGGGTATTTTAATATTTAATTCTTTTAAAAATGGTAATATAAATCCTCCAAAGGCTGCATCAACATGGAAAAATATATCTTTTCCTTCAATAATTTCTCCAATTTGTTCTATTGGATCTATTAATCCCAGAGAAGTTGTTCCAGCAATCCCTACTACTCCGCATGTGTTTTTATTTATTAGTGATTCAAAGTGATCTAAATCTAATTTAAAATCTTTTTTCAATTTTGCCTTTCGAAGTTTAAATCCTAACAAATCCTCCGCTTTATCAAAGGAAACGTGAGAAGAAGCGGGAACAACTATCTCTGGATTTTTAATATCTGATCTTATTTTCTTCGCAACTCGCATTGCAATTATATTTGCCTCGGACCCTCCCGTAGTGAAAGTTCCAGTAATATTAGAACCATTAAAAAGATCTCCAATTTCCGAGATTAGTTCTATTTCTAACTCGGCACAACCTTGAAATAATCCAGGATCTCCTAAATTTTTATGTAGATATTTTATATAAATTTCCTTGCCAAAATCAAGGGGATCAGTACACATAGATCCTAAGATAGATCCAGATTTGTAGGAAAAGTCTTGGGATAATTTCTCTTCTAATATTTTAATAATTTTTTGTTTGCTTAGACCTTCATTTAACATCTCTTTTTTTAAAAATTAATGATTCTTATTATCCTTTTCTTTTTTAATCATAAAAAGAATTTGTTAAATCTAACTAGCTTGAATATAAGTGCTTAAATAACAAAAAAAAGAAGATATATTTTTTGGAACTTGCTTTATTATAAATAGATTTTCTTTTAATTAATTCTGAAAACATTTCTTCTAGAATATTCATTCCATTTATAGTGAAAAATAGAAATATGTGATAGAAAAATTATTATTTGTTTAGTCTATTTTTTTTATAAAAAATTAAATAAAGAGTTCATACTGAGGTTATCAAGTTGAATGCTAGAAAACAAAACACGAAATATGCTCCAGCTGAACGTCTCTCTAATGAAGAGGTAGGATATCAAATAGATGATTTCAAAAAAAATGAAATTTTAAACAAATTCCTTAGTAAAATTCCCGCAATTTTTTTAGTTGTCAATAAATATAGACAAATTGTATTTATGAATAAAGGTGCTTTGGAATTTTCAGGACTGAACGATGTAACTGAAATTTTAGGGAAAAGACCTGGTGAAGTGTTTGCTTGCATTCATTCTTCCGAGGGAGAGGCGGGCTGTGGAACATCTGAAGCATGTACTTATTGTGGAGCGGTAAATGCTGTTCTATCTAGCTTAGAAGGTAATAACGCAATGTTAGAAACCCGATTGGTACTAGGACCAAATGAAGAGTCATTTGATTTGCGTATCTACGCAACGCCTCTTTCATTCGGAGGGGAATTATTTTCAGCAGTAACTATTCAAGATATTAAACACGAAAAACGTCGTGCTGTTCTTGAGCAAGTATTTTTTCATGATATATTGAATACAATAACTGTTATATTAGGATCTATTGAAATTTTACTTAAACACAATAAATCTATAAATCAAGAAGAATATTTAAAAAAGATAAATTATCAAATTAATAATCTTGTTGAGGAAATCCGATCACAACAAATATTGAGTGATGCAGAGAATAATAATTTAACATTAAACTATAGTAAATTCGATTCTAGAGATTTTTTAGATGAAATTATAGAATTATATCTAGATCACGAAGTAGCAAAAGATAAAAATATTAAAATCGATGAAAACACAAAATCAATTGAAATTTCTTCTGATCGAACACTCCTCAGGCGAATAATAGGTAACATGTTAAAGAATGCTCTGGAAGCAACTCCAAATGGAGGCACAGTAACGCTTGGTTTTAAAGTTCTTGAAAATAATATCCAATTTTGGGTTCAAAATCCTGGTTTTATCCCTCGAGATGTGCAACTTCAAATTTTTCAACGATCTTTCTCAACTAAAGCACCAAATAGAGGGATAGGAACTTACAGCATGAAATTATTAAGCTCATTCTTAAGTGGTACTGTTGTTTTCTCAACGTCTAAGGAAAAAGGAACAATTTTTATGGCTTGTTATCCTCTAGGTGAATAATCCCACATCTTTTAAGGTATTGCATAGCTCTGATCATCTTACTAATTTTAAATGTGAAGGATCACGCTTTTATTTATTTAAACAAATCTTTTAGCGTCTCTGTTAGAATATTTTTTAATTATATTGATTAACATATTAGTTAGATCAACCTTGTAATAATTCGCTAAACATATTACTGAAAACATAATATCTGCTAGTTCTTCACCCAAATCTGTTTTCTTTTTTTCTAAAGATTTTTTTGGTTTGAATCCCTCAAGATAATTTATTTCGCGAGCTAATTCACCCAATTCTTCCATAATTGCAGAAAGCATTGAAAGTGGAGGCCAATAACCCCCATGTTTAAGTATCCAATCGTCAATATCGTGCTGAATTTCTTCTAATGTTTTCTTTTCCACCATAAATATAATAAATTAATTTTTTAGAAAAATTTAATCTGAAAATAATTCAGATTTTAAAATTTTTTTTTCTTAGGGATAAATATCTTCAAAATTATAAATAAAATAAGATGTATTTGTATTAAGGCAAATATTCTGTGTAAGCTCCCAGAGACCTTTTATATCTGATTTTTTTCCCCTAAGTGGTAAATAGGAAATGGTTTTTCCTTTAATTATTGGATGAAATTCTCCTTCTTTTTTAATCCGTTCAAATAATGGAATTTCTGCGTTGTAGCGTAAATGGCTGGATTTAGTATAAATTCCATTATTTAGTGGAATTGCCTTTTTAGAAAAATGTTTTAGATCTAAGCGTGCTAAACGTTTAGAACTTATGTTGCTAGGGTGTTCTGATAAGCAGTAATTTACATTATCTCTCTCTGACATTAATGTACACTTTGTTGCCATATATTCTAATATTTTCTTTCCAAGATTATAACTATGATCATCTTCATGAAGCTCGAATTCAGTTAAACTTTTAACAGTTTCATTTAGCCCTATAAAACTTATAGATAAATTTTGCTCTTCTAATTTAAAAATTGGCTTTCCATCAATAATCCCTCTACATAATGGTAAGTGACCCGTTTTTAATCTTCTATTTATTAAATCTCTTTTCTTTAACAAAATTCTCGAGCAAAGTTCCATTTTTTCATCTATTATTTTTAAACAATCATCTTCATCGTCAGACATATAACTATATCTTGGCAAATTTAAACTTACACTCTGAAGAGTTCCTCTATTGATATATTTTAAAAAGTTCAAATTCTTATCAGAAATCCGATTTGAACACATGTTAGAGAAATATGGGCTTCTCTTTATGGATAACTCTTCAATTAATTTTAAATATTCTGGTTCAAAATCTTTTATCCATTGTTTATTTATTTTAATTTCTTGCCTCGGAAAAATAAATGATTTGCCATTATAATCTCCTTTAAGATAAACATTATTTAAAGCATTAAAGAGTTTAAAACATTCTTCTTCATATTCTCCATATTTTCCTATAATTTTTCCATAAGGACCTATCGCGGGAATATCATATAAAAAGCTAGGTACTGTTGGTAAACAAGATATTGAAATAAAGGGAAATCTTCCTCTCTTTGATGAGAAAGTTTGATTAATTTCAAATATAAAAAATTGCATGCATTCCTCTATTTCCTCATCATTTAACTCTTTAGCATATGGAGCAAGAAATGTAGTAATATAATTGTATCCTAAGGATCCGCTAAATTCAGATTGAATCATTCCGAGCCATCTAGCAAGCTGAGCAACCGCCATTCTTAGATTACTTGCAGGTCCCGACCTATTAAGATAAGCTCGACTAACCATGGGAGGTAAACCACGTTCAAGAATCAATCGAGAATCCCATTCTTGACAAAAAGGCCTTAAATCAAAATACGGAAGCATATGAATGTGAATATCCCCATATAAATGAGCTTCAGATTCTTCAGAATTTAAAATTCTTAAAAGAGCATATTCATTAGAGATTCGATTTGCAGCCCAGTGGTGTATCATTTCTGGATTCATATAATTATATGTCATCTCGTCAATGCCATGCTCAAGAAGTTCTTCATAATCCATTAATGGCATGCCTATTCTCGTATATAGCTTTCTTTCATTTTCAAAATGTTGTTCAGATAAAATGGAACATACTATTTCTCTAATATGAGGTCCTGAAAGAAATTTTATGCCAGAGCTAATAATTCTTCTAACTACAAGTTCAGTTATATGATTGGCATCTTTTATATTTAAAGTTGTTTCCTTCACTAAACTATTTAAGATTTTTGAAGGATCAAATTTAACCATATCTCCTTCAGTTCGAAAGACTTGTGGTAATAAATTTTTTAAATATTTACTATGTGAGATTATTGTTTTCTTTTTTTTAGTTATGTCAGATTCTGAATATAAAACCATTATAAAACGCCATTTTTTTTTAATTATTTCTTTATTTTTTAGAAACGCTTATTATCGTATTAATAAGTTAAAAAATTTTGTCGGGAAACCCAATTGCCTAATTAAGTTAAAAAATTTATAATATTCTCATTGAGGTTAATTAAATTATACTTTTCTTCTTTAGATATAAAAACTTATTCATTTTTTCAATTTAAATTTATATTATTAACGTTTTAGTTTTTTATTTAGAACTTATTTATTTAAACTACTAACCTTTTCATAATATTTCAGTTTATAGAGATATTCAAATTAATAATTTCTTTTTTGATTGAATTATGTCGTTTTTTTTCTTGATTTTGTCAGATTATCTTGAAAAAGTTTTAGAATAATTATTATGATTATATTTAAATAAAAAAATCGGATTGGGTACCAAATTCAGTGATGATTCGATGATTTAATCATAATTTGTGTAAT
>JAHPZI010000012.1 GCA_019058295.1 Promethearchaeota archaeon
TTTAGAATTTAATAAGATTTTGATTTTGATGGATGTGAAAAAAAAAGAACATAGACTTATTTTTCTAATTTTAATTTCCAATGGATTTTATATATGGTTGAATTTTTATTTTAATCACTTCAAATTCTTTGTTTTTTTAATCCTCCTCTTAATTGTTAGAAGGGAAATTCAATATAGGAGGGAAAGAAAGGAAAAGAATAGGAACTATTACATTTTAAATTATGGGTTATTTATTTTTATGTTAGGGATATCTCCTTATTTTGTTTTTCTCTTATTTATTTATGTTTTTCAAGAAATCCAATTAAAAGACTTGTTTAAAAAAGAAAATGTAGAGAATTACTTTATAATAATTTTATGGTTCATTCTTCAAAATTTTACATTTATTTTATACCCCTCGCAAATTTTTGAAGCCCTTGATGGGTTTAACTTACCAGGAACCTATATTGAAAGGCATTCTCCTTTTTATTTGAAATATTTGATTGTTTTGACAGCAGCTCAAATGCATGTCTTAATTTATGTATTTGCCGTAATTTTAGCTATAATTACTATGGTTTTAATCTATATAAGAAAATTAAACATTGAGGAAAAATTTAGCTTTTTTCTTTTAGCCTATCTCTTTTTTGGAGTTACCCCAGTACCAGAATTAGTTGCTCATATATGTTTGTCTTTTGCACTATTATTGTTTGTTCCCCTCTTAAAACAAGATTTTACTGGATATGAATTTATTCAGAAAAATAAAGTTTTTCTAATCGGTGTAATTTCATTTCTCATAATCAATTATATAAATTTTCTTCGTCTCCTTCCAATATATATTGTAGCCTTTGGAAGGCAGATATTTATTGGAGTTTTTGTAACGTATGCATTAATTATTTTATATACTATTATGATAGTATGTTTATTTACATTATACGTGAAAAAGAATAATATTAATAATGAGGATCAACAGCCAGAACGGGATTATCAAAACTAGATCGAACCTTATTGTAAGTTTTTACATTTATATTCTGTAATTTTATAGATTTTTGAACTAAGGCTCTACGGTTTACGGAGTACCAGAATGATTTGTAAGGTTGACAGACTTAGATTATATTTTTTTATTATTGACTGGTAATAACTATCCATTCGGTTCGCGCATTCCGAAAAGAAACTTTAGGCATTCATAGTATTTAGAAAATACTGTTTGTAATTAGAAAAAAGTAAAAGTAATTTAAGACAGAATTATTTAGAAGATTATAAATAGAAGATATTAAGTCTCTACCTTCTACGGCGAGTAGATTATAAATATGACGATAGAAGAAGAAATGCGAACAATTGGAGAAAAAGCCAGAGATGCAGCTTTTATTCTGAAAAATGCCTCTACTGATTCAAAAAATAAAGCATTATTAAAAATGGCTGATGAATTAGAAAAGCAAGTAGACAAAATTATAGAAAGGAATAAAATTGATCTTGAAAATGCTAAAAAAAATGATTTAGAACAGGCAAAAGTGGATCGTTTAGTGTTAAATTCTGGAAAAATTCATCAAATCGCAGAAGGATTAAGAGAAATCGCAGCTCTGCCTGATCCTATAAATGAAGTAATTTCTATGTGGAGAAGGCCAAATGGCATGGATATAGGATTGATAAGAGTGCCATTAGGTGTGATTGGAATTATATATGAGTCCAGACCTAACGTTACAGCCGATAGTACAGGACTTGCATTAAAAGCAGGTAATGCGATAATTCTAAGGGGAGGTAGCGAAGCAATTAATTCTAATATCGTAATAACAGATATTTTACATGAAGCTGCTGTTAAAAAGGGGCTTCCAGAAAACTGCATCCAAATTGTAAGGGATACCAATAGAGAATATGTTGATGCAATGTTAAAGCTAAAGGATTACATCGATGTTATTATTCCAAGAGGAGGGGAATCCTTAATCCAGAAAGTGATTCAAAAATCTGAAGTTCCTACAATAGAAACTGGTATTGGAATTGTCAGTATTTTCGTAAATTACGACGCAGATTTTGATATGGCCAAGAAATTAATTATTAATTCCAAATGTTCTTATCCGGCAGTATGTAATGCTTTAGATAAAATTCTCGTTCACGAGAAAATTAAAGAGAAATTTATTCCATTTATAGTTGATGCTTTAAAAGAGAATGATGTTGAAGTAAGAGGGTGTGAAGTCGCTCAAAAATTAGTACCAAACATCATTGCCGCAACAGAAGAAGACTGGGGAGCAGAATATTTATCTTTAAAAGTTTGTATTAAAATTGTGAAAGATATTAATGAAGCTATTGAAATTATTACCAAATATGATTCAAAACATACGGAATCGATAATTACAAATAACTATGAGGATTCCAGAAAGTTTTTGTATGAAGTTGATGCGGCTGCTGTATATGTTAATGCTGCCACAAGATTAACTGATGGGGGCGTATTTGGTCTTGGCGCTGAGATCGGCATCTCTACTCAAAAATTGCATGCAAGAGGTCCTATGGGAATTAACCAGTTAACTACAACTAAATATATTATCTACGGAAATGGACAAATAAGAGAATAAGATAAGCTATTCTTTGATTCTATTCTTTCTTCTCTAATGAAATACATTATTAATCTTAAAAATTATAATTAGAGATATGTTAAGATTAGCAGATAATTAAATAATTGAATTTTTTTAATAGATTTAGTAATAATAAAATATTTTATTTCTTCAATAGGTTTTTAATTGTAAGATCTAATATTAAATAATGGTGATTATTTGACGTATTTTAAATTAATTGCGGGAATTAATTGTGGTATTGATAAATCTGTGTGCCAAAATGGATACCCAGATAATTGTTTTAGTTGCTTGGCAAAAAAATTTAGTGATGCTGGTTTTTTGATGGATATTATTAATGTTACTGAGCAACATTCAGAGCAAAAAAGAAAAGAGCTATTATATAAAAATATATGGGATAAATACAATGACATGGTAACAATAAGACACGTGATAGTACTTACTAAAGGAGGAATTCCAGCTCTAAATATGAATATAGGTGATTTGCCTATTAATGCCGGTTTAATATCAGGATTTATTCAAGCTAATGTGTCATTTTCGGCACAGGAATTAACCATTTTAGACAAATTTAAATTAGAAAAGAAGCTTTACGAGTTTGATTATAAAAATTTTAATGTCCTCTTGTATGATGGTAAATTATGCAGAATTTGTTTGATTCTTGATCAAAAAGCTTCAAATAGTTTAAAAGAATTATTGATAGACTTTGCAGGTTTTTTCGAAGATAATTATGAGGATGAATTAAAGAAAGTTGAGGAATTATGTGATGAGGATATATTAGAACCAGCTAAAAAATTAATAGAGAAAAGTTTTGAAATAAATATGAATTATCCTCTCATTCTGTCTTCGCTAATACCACCAAATATAATTGAAAATCTTTCTTTAGTTCAAAAAGCAATATATGAATGTGCGAAAGATTTGCTAAAAGAAGATGATTATTTTTTTATAACGTATCTTATGGTTAAAACTTCAAAACTGTTAGGAGTGGTATCAGATGAAGAAGTACTTTGGAATATTCGTCAATTGATGAAGAATAACATAATACTTTCACAAGGTTTAGAATTTCAAAAACAAGAAAAACAAGAATCAGAAACAATGGCGCAAGAAAAACAAGAAAGGGAAGATATATTTCAAAAAATTAAGGAGAAAAGAGATTTCGAGGAAATTGTTTTCGAGACTCATGAAATGAGCATTGAGGAAGCAAACATAAAAATTAATTCGTTAATGAAGAAAGCTGAAATCACAGAAAGGAATGCTGCATATCAAGAAGCGTTAGATGAGTATCAAATGGCACTTAATTATGCAAAGGAATTCAATATGAAAAAAAAGGTAGATGAAATCTCGTCAAAAATTTCTGGAATTACCAAACTCAATAAAGAAGTTGAATTAAAATTTGCTATTCAACAAGCCTCCAAATATGAATTAAAAAAAGATTATGTATTTGCATTAAAATACTTCTTTCAAATTAAAGATATTTTAATTGACGAAAATGATGATGGCAAGCACGATAAACAGTTAAAGAAAATAGACCGTCGGATTGAAAAAATTCAAAAGCAATTCAAAAGAGATCATAGCGAAGTTTAATAAATTATTAAAATATAAATTCTTATTAAATTAGAGAATAATAAAGAGACGGAACTTTTAAATTATTCAGCCACTCTTGAAGGAATAACAACAATTTCATCTCCTTCTTCAAGATTATAATCCTTCAAAACTAGATTCTCATCAAAAGTAATACCACCGCAGGATAAGTGAAAATTTGCGGGTTTTAGACCAAATAAATGTCCAACCGTTTCTTTAAGGGCGCTTATCTTATTATTCAAATTAATATTTAAATCTCGTGTTTTCTCTCCTGGGTTTAATATTGAGATGATAAAAATATTAATCAATGGTTCAAGCTTGATTTCAAGAGGCTCTTTAATATATGGTTTCTTATCAATTTCCTTTAACTTATCAATTTGAGGTTCTAAAGATACTGGTTTTGAATTTATTTCGGATTCGCATTCCAAATTTGGAATACACGTAACTTTGGGATTTTCTTCTTCAAACTCAACCATTTTATCTACTTCTAATTTAGTTAAAAGTTCTTTCAAGTGAAGATTTTCTTCTTCTAAACTCATTATTTTATCAATTAATTTTTCAGTAATTTGCTTCGTGAGGTTCTCAGAAAAAATATTAGTATTTTCAATTTCTATAATTTCAACAGCTCGGATGTGCAACTGAGCATCAATATAAAGAATAGTTAGTAGATCTTCTAAGTTATCCTCAGACGAGTGAAGAAAAACAAATGGAAAAGGAAATGCAGTTCTATTTTCAGTTATGTTTTTTGGTATTTTTATATTATGAATTATCTTACATTTTGGGCAATTATAAAACCTATTTAGATATTCTGGCTCTATTGATGTGTCGTAATTAGAGTCTTCAGACATAGCAATTCATATTTCAATTTATGTATAATCATAATAAATCTAAAATATTAAAATTATAGTATTTGCATAATTATGACTGTAATAGGTATCGTTGGAGGGCTTCTTCTCGTGGTCTTTAGACGTTTAGCCATTAGAGATGATTAAAAAGGAAAATATGAATTTGATTTTTCTATTTATGAAGAAGATATTAAAGAATTTAACTATAATTCCCTACTATAAAAAATATAATGCTTGAGATTTTTTTATTTTCTTTTTTAATTGCTCTCACTGGAGCATTATCTCCAGGACCCGTTTTAACATATACAATCTATAAATCTCTCAATGAAAAAAGAGGGTATTTGGCAGGATTCTTTATTATTTTAGGGCATGCTACATTAGAACTCGCGCTTATAACACTCCTCTTGTTGGGAGCTTATTTATTTTTCCAAAATATTATAGTTTTAACTGTAATTGGCATTGTAGGGGGAATTCTTCTTGTGATATTTGGTTGCTTGGTTATAAGAGACGTTTATAAAGGAAAGTATGAAATTGATTTTTCCGTTTCTGAAGAAGACATTAAAGGATTTAAGGGAAATAGCTTTCTTGGGGGAATAATAGTATCACTTTCTAATCCTTTTTGGACTTTATGGTGGGCTGTTATTGGCTTAAGCTTTATGATTAATTTTCACATAAGTTTTGATAATCCAACAGGACTATTACTCTTCTATTTGGGACATGAGTTAGGTGATTTTGCGTGGTATATCCCAATTTCTATATTTGTATATTTAGGTGGAAAATCAATAAATCCTAAGGTATTTAAATATGTCTTGATTGGATGTGGTGCATTTATGATTGGATTTGGAATTTATTTAGCTTTAAATATAGTTCTCTTCCCGCCAAAAATATGAAAATTCATATTTAGAAAAAAACCTTTTTCAATTATCCTTTTCTTTTGTACTCTTTTATTACTTCTAAATATGTTTTGACTGGAATTACCTTAGGATTTCGGAGAAATGATGGTGGAATTGGAGCGTCACATCGCGAACAGAGTGGTGATGCCTTAGCCCAGTCTTTAAATTCATCAGCGTGAGCAGGATGTCTACAATTTGGACAAATTACAATCCCTCGCCTTTCATCAGCAGGAATCTTTGGTAATTCAAAGCAAAATATACATTTAAAA
Source organism: Promethearchaeota archaeon (assembly GCA_019058295.1). Taxonomy (GTDB): domain Archaea; phylum Asgardarchaeota; class Lokiarchaeia; order Sigyniarchaeales; family SOKP01; genus LW40-45. The sequence goes on from JAHPZI010000012.1 coordinate 6,123, forward strand.
TCTTCTAACGATAATATTCCTGCCTTTGGCATTAATTTTTCGTAGCTTGGTCTTGCTACAGCGCTTTGGCGAGAGGGTGTTGGACTTGAGGCAGCCTTTTGACGAGAGGGTCTTGGTCTTGATGTGCTGGGTGTCGAAGTCCGTGTGGTTGCGGGTCTGGAAGTTCTAGGAGTTGCGGAGCTAGAAACTACAGGTCGTGAAGGAGTTGTTGGAGTTGCTCTGGGAGCTGCAGGTCTTACAGGTGTTGATGTTATCCCTTCTAAACGCCTTCTTCGGCGAGCAAGATAATCCGACGATAGTTCAGGTACAGCGCGCGGAGAACCAAAAATAGCATGCCTGACAAATAAATATATTAAAACGCAACAAACGAATATAAGCATAAAATCAAAACTAAAATAATAAGTCTGTTGGACAATATAAAAAAAATAATAAAAAACCACAATGTTATAATTAACCATGTAAGATATTAGGATAATCAAAATAAAAATCACATAAAAAATCACAAATTTTCGAGCATTTAAGGACCGCGTACGGAAGATATATACAACATAAAATTTAGTAAAACAAGATCGAAGTGTCCATAAACTATATAAAAAGTATGGAAGAGCAAAAATTATGATCCACAAACTAATATATAACCGTGGAAAAAAATCTTGCAATAGATTTTCCCCCCAAAATCCTGTAAAATAGCTCCATATACTGTAAAACATTGCTACACCTAAAGGACATAAAAGAAAAAAAGAGGTGTTTTTAGGTGAGTTATATTCTTTATACTCTTTTCGCTTTTGAAAAAATTTAATTGTAAAAAGAATCCAAAGCCCAATTAAAACTATTGAGAGAAAAGTATTCCACGACTCCAATATAATTAAACCATAAAATAAAGCTATACCAATGGTAAACAGTAGTATTAAAGCTGTTCTTATCTTCAGCAAGATTTAGTTTTCACCGGACTCAGCTTAATTATAATTTTTATCTTTCTTCAAATTCAAGATCTGTAGCTTTATTTTCTACTATGGGACTAAGAAACTCTAATAGTTCGGGTAGAGCTCTTACATCCAATGCTCCTTTTACGAGAAAAGGGACCTTATTATATCTATTTGATTTAAAATCCACACGATATATCTCAAATCCATAGGAATATCCATCGATTTTAAAAGGGTCCATTACCAATGCTACAGAATCTTCCCATTGTTTTTGAAAATTCGAGTGGGTTTCAAAGTCGTCAGAACTGAGAAAGAGTCCATGAGATGGATGAGAATGATACCATCCACATATAAATTGGCCTAACTTTTTTAGATGCTTAAAAACTTTTGTAAATTTACTTGAATCTCTCATAAACACATCTACGACTGAAACAATATCGCCATGAGTTATTGGATAGGCGTTTACAATATGAAGTTTAGGACCATAATCATACATCTTTCCTCCCAATATTCCAAAAACTTCACACCATTCTCGTTTAGGTAAACTACGATTTGCAAATTTTAATGAATGTGTGGCAATTTTGAGAATTGCTTTAGTTGATATACTTATTGTTACTTTATCCAATAAATCCTCTTTCTGATTTGGTTCAGTTATTTGCGTTGATTCAACTGGAGTAAGCAAATTTTCCTCACTTAATCGAGAAACTACAGCGTCAGTTAAGCTTTCTTTTTCAGATTTTAGCTCTGTATAGACTTCATTGAGAATTTCCTTTTTTAATTTCTCTTTAATTTGCTGTTTCATATCATCCTTAATAGTATCTTCATTCAATTCATCATCTTCAGGCATTTAGAGCCCCTCACCACAGTTTACCATTTCTTATTAGCATATTTTTTTACTAAAAACTTAACTTTTTTCTCAAATTCCTTTTGATTTTTCATTGCCTCTATTGCGGCCTTCTTATTAAATACGTCTGTCGGATTAAAAAATTTCCCTCGTGTATTTAACATAGCTGTTATTGCTTGTATTACAGTTACGATGGTCTTACTTGGCGACCAGCCCCCTTTTTTACCTACATAATTAGGATCTACTAGGGCTAGACAAATATTCCTCTGTCCCGGGTATTCGTTAGGTTTGGCCCAGAAATTTGGGTGCCAAATCGCTGTATGAAGTCGCACAAAGGGAGGGTGATTTGGATAATTTGGAGGGTATTTGATCTCTAGTTTAAAAAGTCCTCCTTGATAGGCTGTCTTTTTTGGACCCTTTAATAATACAGCAATATGATCTATACTTTTTTTTTTAGGATCAAATGGTTTTAATTGTGTTATTACTCCAGTTTTTACCATCTTCTTAAGAGCGGCAAAGTCCTGTGAAATTCGTGAACTTCTTAAACTCATTTTATATTCTCATACTCAAATTGTTATAATTTATATATTTTATTGTAATAATAATAAAAACTTATAATATATAATCCTAATTAAATCGAAAATTAACCTTTTAAATTAAGATTTATAAAAATTTCTCCACCTTTGAAACCAACGGCAGTAATCAATTCTAAATTTCTCAGTCGATTTTTATTAGCAGAGCGTTCAAGATCAATTACTCGTACATCGTCAAAATCCATTAATGTTAGGGTTGGTTCAAAATATGGATCTATTTCAAAACCTTGACTTTCTAAATCACGGATGATTTGCTCACATTTTTCCTTCTTTTTAATTGAAACATCGACTCTTCTGACATTATCACCACACTGTAGGCAATCAGAGCGTCTTATTTTTTCTATGGGATAAAATTTTAAAGTCATTGCATTAAATACGACATAAGATTTAATTGGTTCCCCTAACGCTTCATTTCCGGCTAACCAATGGATAATTTTAATGGTTTCATGTGATTGAATTGATGATATTACAGCATTAATTGTTATAATTGCGGGATCGTGGGCATCAATTACTTTAACTATATCAGCTTTCGAGAATAGTGGTAAAAAATCATGTTTTTTAGCGAGTTCATTAGCTCTTTCTTGAATAAAACTGACATCTTTTATGTTTTTTGGCTTTGGATTTCTGTCAAATTTCTCTTGAAAAGCCATGTTACCTTTGAAAATACAATGTATTCTCTTTCTCGGGATGCCCACAACAGTACAAGCTGCCATTTCATCTGATTCTCCAACAGGAAGAGGATTGCACTCGTAACAGGCATTTTCATAGGGAAAAATTGTATATAAATGTCCATGATAACCAGATGTACCCCCATCTACTAATGGTTTTTTAAATCTAACTGCTTGAGCGTTCAAATTGAGCCTGGCATTCATCGAATCGAGACCACCCACAATAACATCAGCTGAACTATATATTGAAGGATCTAAACGTTCAAGGGTTGTGTGGTAGCCTATGATCTTAATGTTTGGATTAATATCTTTCAACCTTTTTGCGGCAATTATTGCTTTCGATGATCCCATTTTTGCTCCAGCAAAAAGTAATTGCCGATTTAAATTTGAGTGTTCTATTATATCCAAATCCACTAAATCGAGATGCCCAACTCCTAACATTGCCAAATTTTTAGCAATTTCACATCCAAGACCACCGACACCTGCGATTAAAACTCGGGAGTTTTTAACTAATTTTTGAGACCAACCTTCGAGACGGAATTGTCGATCATAGAGATCTCTTTCTTCTACACTCAAATCTTTACTGAAAAAATCTGAACCTTCTTCCAATTTTCCCACCTACTAAAACTTATAATTTCTGAATAGAAATCAATTAATTATTATTTAATGTACTTAAGAATTTAAAAAAAAAATAAAAAAAAAATTTAATCTTTTTATTCATTAAAAGAAAACTTAGATCCCTGCAGTCGAAGCAGGAATAAGCAAAACCTCATCGCCATCATTCACGCCGTATTGACTCAATGGGGCACCCTCATCCATAGTTACCCCCCCAGAACTCAAATGAAAATCGTTTGGGTCTAAACCGAATATATTTCCAACTGTCTGCTTGATAGCTGATACATTATTTCCATCGTCAACTAATAATTTTTGTCTTTTTTCCCCAGGGCCAATCGTGCTGAGGAAAAACAAATTAATCTTATTACCTCCTGCAGGTGCCGTTGCTGCTGGTGTTTTACTTCTTTCTGGCTGTTTCTCCTGTGGCTCTTCTCCTAAGTCCTCATCAAAATCAAATTCTCCCATATTATTTAAACTCCAAAATTTTTTATTTTATTATTTTGTTTAAATTTAATATATACAATAACTATTTAATCATTTTGCTCTTAAATAATTTTATATAAAAAATTACATTTAGTTAATGAATTAATAGAGTTTGATTGTATAAAATGTCAGATAAACCTCCTCCTAAATATATGATTAAAGATAAAACTCCCTCTAAAGAAGAAATAATTGTTGCAGATAAAACATTGCTTAAAAAGATCATAGATGAGCGTAAATCCTTAGAAAAGGAAAAAACTGAATGGGAAAGTACGCTTAAGAAAATGCAAGCATATCAAGAGTCATTTAAAGAATTAGAAAGAAAAAGAAAAAGCATCGAAAGTGAGATAAGGGATTTACAGAATGAAAAAGACAGATTAAATAAAACGCTTAATGATATACAGAATGATATCAATGGTGAAAAAAAACAAATCGAAAATCAAAAACGAATTATTGAGGACTCCAATAGGAAATTAAAAAAGCAACGTAATTATATAGAAAAGCAATCAAATGTTCTCAAAAAACAACAAAAAGACTTTAATAAAATAAAACGAGATATAGAGAACGAAAGGAAAGCTTTGGATCGTGATAGGAAAAACGAGGAGAATCAATTAAAAGATATCAAAAGTAAGATCCCTCCATTAGAAAAACGGAGTAATACTTTGGACAATAAGGTTAGAAATCTTGAAAATAAGCAACAAGATTTAAAAAATGATGTGAAAAGATTAGAAAACCAAAAAAGTGCGCTTACATCTAATATTCAAAATGAGAAAAAGAAACTCCAAAATGAGAAAGATAAAATAGATTCTTATGTTCAAAACGAGAAAAGGAAAATAGAGAATGAAAAATCTCAAATCAATAACGAAAAAAATAATATAAAGCGTGAAAGGGAAAAATTAAATAAAGAAAAAGATAATTTAAGACGAGATCGTGAAAAACTTGATGCTGAAATCAGAAAACTGAAATCTATTCCTAAAAAACCAATAAAATCTAAAACTCCTGCTATAAAATCCAAAACCCCAAAAGGATATTAAATATATTATTGATATTATATCTCAATAATACATTTAAATTTTAACACAGCTTGTTTAGTCCTCTTTAAAGCAGTATTTAGATGTTAAGAATAGATTTATAAATTAAAGAGGATAGTAATTTGAACTCTGAATCTCGTGCCATTTTAATGCGGAAATTGATGACAATCTGTCCAGTCTGTAAGAAACAAATTTACGGCAGAGATATTGATATAAAAAATATTGAGAAATCCAGATCGAAAATTGATCATTGGCCTCTAAGATATGTACATTGTCACGATAACGGTAACTTCCCTATGCATGCTTTAATGATTTATATTGACGCTAATTTTTCTGTTAGAGGGCTGGAAACTTCTAATTTTGTAAAAATTCAAGAATAGCTCTAATTTTTTTATTCTTTTTTATATTCGCCCTCTTGATCACTATAAATACCTGCGCCTGGGTCAAGAAATTGGTTTTGACATGCTGGACAAGAGTTATATTTTGATAACCAAAATGCTACGCATAGATAGTGATAAACTGCATCACAGAAAGGGCATTTTATTATCTGTTCTTTTGCAAAATCAAATTGTTTATGACAAACACCGCATCTAATCTTGTCAGAAGTGATTCCCTCGCGAATCTTTACTCTATTAGCTAGTGTTTTCTGTAAATTAGTTAATTCTGATTGGTAAAGATATATTTCTTTGCTCAAATTTTCTATTCTCGAATTAATTTCGCCAATCCTCTCGTTAAGCTCTTCTTCTGTTAATTTATCAACTAAAAAATCTGATAACGCAAAATTTAATGGGACAGTTTCGATTGTGTCATTTTGAGCTTTAATTTCTGTTATATGCTCAAGCATTAAATCCTCTTCTTCAATCAACTCTTTAAAATTTTTAAATAATTTATTTAGCATCATAGATAGGAGGAAACTTAGTTGCTGCTTTTTAAGAGTAAAATTATCTTCCCATTGTTTAATGATTTGGTAAATGTCAATATCCTTTTCTTTATAAAAATCTAGTTTTTTATACACTTCATCTTTAATTTTTTGAATACTTAATTTGTACTTACTTAGAATATCTCGAATTTGTTTTATCTGAGGAAATTCTTCTCTTACTATTAAAGCTGTATCATCTTGATATTTACTCATTAAATCATTTACTTCCGTAATTTTCTCATATATAAAATTTCTGACACGATCACGCAATCTTTCCTTTCTAACCGTTTTTAAAAAGAATACGTATTCCTCATTTCTCCGATTTATTTCAGAAAGCACATTTTCAATTGTTTTTTTATAAGATTCAGTTACCTCTTCATAAGGGGTTAAGCACCATCCAAATTCGTTAATATATTCTAATATCTTCTCAATTAATGAGTAAAACAACTCAGTTTTTTCAGAATAGAACTTTGCTATATTTTTAAATTCGTCATATTCTTTTAAATCGCTAATTGTTGTTTGATATTTCTTTTCTAAACCACTTAGATAATATTCTGCTATTTTGGGCAGGTATAAGCTAAACTTTTGCTCTAAAAAAGTTTTTAAATTAAATTTCTTTTTATCTTCTTCTAATTTATATTTCTTCTCCAATTCCTCTATTTCATTTAGTAAATACTTTAATTTATCTTCGATTAGAGATTTAATTATGGGGCGTAAAAATTTTTTTAATTTCTGGATTATCTCTTTCCTATCCAAAACATTCACAAATTCACCGAGATCCTCAACCTCATTAAATTCTTCAATCAAATTATTCTGAAATAGAAGAAAAATCAAATCAGAATAAATATTAATTTTATCATCTTGTTTTCTATTAAAAAATTGATAGATATCATTGAAATATGAAGTTAAAAATACTCCTTTTTTCTTCTTTTTCCTTTTTTTAATAGAATCCTGATTAGATTCCTCTATAAAATCATTGAGTTCCTTTATCTCGTCCCATTTTGTTAATATACTTGGAAAATTATTTATCTTTAAGTTCAAGTTTTTAATTTTATTTATTTCAATCCAAATATACCCGATATTATCATAAACTCCCTCTAATTTATGTAAGGAATTTTCAAATTTATTAATTAAATCGTCGCTTTCATCAATTAAACTCTGTACCGTCATCATACATTGTTCTAAATAGGAGTTTTTTTTTAAAAATCGTTTAGTATTTCGACAATTCAATTTTAAATTAAGTAAATTATTTGAAAAAAGCTTAAGCTCTTCCAAAATTCCTGATTTTAAATTATGAAAATTAATTATTTCAGCCCCTTCTTTAGGTAATAGATAAAGGTCAGCGAAATTTCTTATTTCTTCTATATAATTCGAATAGGAATCGAGAATCTCTCTTGAAAATTTGGTCTTTAAAAAATCATCAATCTCAGTCTCAGTCTGGTCTGACTTTTCAGCCCTAAATTTATCTATAGTTCTTTTGATGTCTAAAATATTTTCCTTTGAAAAGCCTAATATTTCTCGAACCTCGTTAAATACGTTATCAGTAATTTTCAAAATAAAGACCCTTTAATCTACAAGATGTTTTAAAGCACATTTACAATTGGTCAATCTAGTAGTGATAAAATGGAAAAATTATAAATTTTACTATTCAAAAAAAGCGTTTTAAAAAATTATTCCCCAAGTTCTTTAATTTCAATATGTTTTTCCTTAGCTCCGTCTTTTGTGATCGTGAGAATATCAATACCATTTCCGGACATGGCATCTCGCTTCATGGCGGCCTTCATTGCTTTTTCAACCAGTTTTTCACCTTCTACAACGCTCATCTCTTTTTTATATTCCGCTTCTAAGACTCCTATCGATAATAGCATTCCGGTTCCAGCAGTTCCGTAGTCATCTGGCATTAATGAACCAATAGCATCAAGTGTAAAGAGTTTTGGACCATCTTTATCCACACCTGCAATAACCAAATTAGTATATAATGGATACATTTTTCGTGAATATAAATAATTAGAAACTAATTTCCCCATGCTTTGAGTTGAGATTCTCTCTCCGGCATCTAACAAGTATAAGTTAGCTTGCGCTCTCATAATCTTGACTAAGATTTGGAAGTCTCCTATAAGCCCGTAAGCTGCTATGCCAATATAATCCGTGATTTTGAATACTTTCTTCGTAGATTTATTTGCTACTGTATACCCCCATGTAGCTCTATTATCATTCCCAAGAACTACTCCATCCTTACATTTAATAGCTATACCACATGCCCCTGGTACCATAATTTGCTGAGACATTTTTCCATACTCTTACTTATCTATTGTTTTAATAATAAATAGTTTGAGTAATATAAAAATGGAGTATAATTAAATTTTAAGGTTTTATCTTATAAAGAAGGTGATTTAATTATAGAAACCTATTCTATTTTGGTTTGAAAAGTTATAAAAACATAGAATTAAATATTTAGTATATCGTTAAAAAAAAATTAAAATATTACGATTGAAATGACTGAAGTAATGATATGGGATCCTATTGACCGTCTCTTATGGGGAGTAGCAATTTCACTGTTATTTTTATGTAGTCTTGTCTATTTATATCGGGGTATAAATCGGGAAGCAAAAAATGAAAAAGGGATTATGTATGGATTTGCTGGCGTCCTTTTGGGATTAGCTATTTCTAGAATTTTCTTTTTTATTGCTGATCTACAACTTGCGGGAACCTTTAAACAAGGTATTTTTTACGGGGAGCTTGATATGAGTAATCTTAATTATAATTTTTACTTAAAATGTGCGTATATCTCAACCATTTCTGGAATACTCTTCTTTACCTATAATTTCGAAAGAATATTAAAACGTACTCGTTTTATTCTCACCATAATAAGTTCGACTTTTCTAATTCTAGTAATAATTAGCCCTTATAACATTTCAAATGTAATCGTGAATGCTTTATTGCCAGGATTTTCAGTAGTGCTGATGCTTGCGGTGGCCTATATTATGACGAAATGGTCGGCAACTGAGTTTAAAGCGATTGCCTCATTGTTATTTATTTCTTTTCTCTTCTTTTTTATGGGAATATTCTTATATAATCCCGTTGTTAAAAATTCTAATGTAATTCCAGTGTCAATTTCACCTATTTTTTTTATTATGGGAGCATCAATAGCAGCATCTCCATTGATTATAAAACCAGAGTATGTATCACGCCCTTCCCTCTATTGGGGTGTAATTGGTTCTATAACTCTTGGAATTGGATTACTCGTGAATTTCATAATAATATTTTATGGTTTACCACCATTATATTCTTTTTTGGGTCTCACACTAGCCGTTATATTAGTTTTTGTATTATTGCGTATCAAGAAAGTTATACAGGTGGAAATTACTGGGAGAGATGCCGAACAAGGACCAAATATTTTAGCAATGTTTGCAAGACCTCAAAGAGTAACAGAGGAGGAAGTATCCATTTCTAAAGAAAAGAAAATTTGTTTAGTATGTAAGGGAAAACTTGCTAGATATAACATATTTCTCTGCCCTGAATGCAATACGTTTTATTGTTCAAAATGCGCCAATGCTTTAAGTGACCTTGAGAATGCCTGTTGGGTTTGTGAAGTGCCGTTTGATGAATCCAAGCCTGTTAGATTATCAGAAATAAAAGAAGAAGAAGAATTTGGTAAGAATAACGATTTTAAGAAAAAAAAAAAGAAATGAGGGCTTGATAAAAAAAAATTAGTATTAAAATGAAGCAACGATACTTTAATCAATTAACTATTAAGTTTTATATTCATCCCCAACAATTTCATCTAAATTCTTCACAAATTGTATTGCACCAGTTAGAAATCTTGGAAGATGTTTAAAAGTCCAATTGAATGCTGGATAATATCTGAAGATTCCTCGAATAGATTTTTTTAAATGGTACTCCAGATCGTAAAAAGAGTGATAACTTTCCATAAGTAATTCTTGAATGTCATCCTGCGTTAAATCCGGTGTAGACATGGGGGGTTTCACTTGACCAACCTTTCTGTCTGCCCATTTAAAGTCTTTTTCTACCCAACCTTTTTCAACAGCTTCAGTATGAAGTTGAGTTCCAGGAAAGGGTGTTATAGGATTAGTCATCATAAAATCAATTTCAACTTCTTTCATCAATTTAAAATTTGTTAGAGTATCTTCTTTTGTTTCACCAATATTACCAATTATAAAGCTCCCAAAGACTATTATACCATTATAATGACATAAATCAATACACTTTCGTACCTTATCAAGGGAATACGCTTTTTTCATTTCATCCAAAGACACTTGTTTAAGGCTCTCAAATCCTAAGAAAAAACAAATGAAACCACTTTCATGCATTTCTTTAACCATATCAGGATTATTAGCAATGTCATCTACTCTAGATTGACAAACAAACATTAATTTTTTATTAAGACGAGATTTTTTAAGTAATTTGCAAATTCGCATCACTCTTTTTTTATTCAACGTGAAATTATCATCCACAAAAAAAACAAGTTTAGTTTGTGAGGGAACTTGATATAATTCTTTAATAACCCGTTCGGGCGTTTTTGTTCTATAGGTTCTTTTATAAAATTCATGAACACAGCAAAAACTACAGGTAAATGGACATCCCCTCGAAGTTTCACAGACCCAAGAAGGCATCCATGTATATTGGTAAGGACTAGGATCTACTAGATCATTTCGAGGATATGGTAGATCATTTAAATTTTTCATAAAAGGTCTCTCAGGATTGTGATACACCTTTCCATTTTCTCTATACGATAAACCTAAAATATCCTTTTTTGGTTTACCATCTATAATTTCCTTAAATGTTATTTCGCCTTCGCCCCTAACAATCATATTAATACTATCGTATTTATCAATAATACTTGGATCTAAAGTAGGATGAAAACCACCTATTACTGTTTTTATATTATTTCTTTTTGCTAATTTACAAATATTCAAAACAATTCTGAACGTAGGAGACATACATGTAATTCCAACTAAATCGTACTGAACCAATTTCTTTTCCATCTCTTTAATTCCATAGGATTTGTCAACATTTAAATCAAGGACATCAACTTTATGTTCGGTAATAGTCCCAGCCAGAGTTAATATGTTTAATGGGGGGCTACATATTATAGAACTCATTCCTTTACCGGACGGAAATGGTGGATATATCAATAGTATTTTCAATTTGATCACTTTTTTGATTATTGAAACCAAAAATTTCTATTATTTTCTATTTATAAGACGCCCTAAGACGCCCCATGAATTATTTCATAAAATAATGGAAAAAATAAATAGTTATTCTTATTAATCTAAATGTTTGAGGTCTTTCTAATTGTTGAATTTGATTATTTGAAAAAAAAATAAAATTAAATTAAGTATTAAAATTATTTTTTAGATAATGGAGTTCCACAAAACGAACAATAAGCCGCATCTCTTTGATCGAGTTCAGCGTTGCATCCTGGGCAAGTAATTGTAACCCCCATTTTTGTAGGAATTCCTTTAGTTACCTTATTAAATGTTTTTTTTAATAATTCCTGAACTTCTTCAATTCTACCATCAATTTCTTTCTCTTCTGCATCATCTGATAATGAATGAATATATACTGAAGCTAACTCAATTAAGAAATTTTTAATGAATTTCATTTGATCTTGAAAATTATTATTAACTTTTATTTTTAAGATTCTCTCTCCTGATTCCGTTAAAAAATATACTTTTTTTAATGGACCAATCTCGCTTTTAACTTGCTTAATTTTCAAGAAGCCTTTAGATTTTAATTTCGATAGAATTGGATAAATAGTCCCTGACTGAGCTGTCCAAGTTCCAGCAAAATGATCATTTAATCTCTGGATTAAATCATATCCCGAAAACCCTTTATTATTGAAAATAAATTCGAGAATAGTAAACTCTAATGGAGTAAGCTTTTGTTTTCCTTTTATACTTTCTTTTATTTTCTTTCTAATCTCAGATGCCAAATCTTCTATGTCTGCTTTAAGATCTAAAAATTTACCTAACCACATTTAAATTGATCCCCTCCCTCTTATAATTCATTTCTTTTTCTCGCTAGCTTTTCCATCTCTTTATCGACTGCTTTATCAATTTTAGATTTCTTTTCTCCATCTTCAGTTAATTCCTCTCTGAAAAATAAGAGATAAACGAAAATATAAATTAATACACCAGCACCTGCAAAAATTGTAGGATATAATGCCCAATTGATAACCCCTAACGTAATAAAGTTTGTAATAAATAAAAAGAGCATAGTAAAGAGATATGCTGTAATTGTATAAAGTAATGCCCTTTTACCCATCGGATATACGCCTCTAGCATACATTACATAGCTTAACCAATGAATTGCTAAGCCAATAAGCCAGGCAAAAAAAGGAAATACAACCCATAAAAACTTAACAGTCAAGAGATTTATGAAAAGTAATACTCCATTAACTAGAAAAAAAATTATAACGTGGATTTTAACTGAATATCTAAACTTTACCTTTTGCTCCGCTATTTTTCTTAATTCCTTATCTGATAATGTGTTACTCATTTTTTTTTACCTTTTTTTTAAACATTTTTTAGTTACTCATTATATGTGTTTTCTCATATTTAAATTGTTGGATCTATATAGTGGTCTATGAGGCTAAGAAACACACCAGACCATGAGAAGAGGCAATATGAATCTACGGATACATTGGCGATTCTACATACCGATCTCTAAGGCTCATGACACAATATATTAGGAGTAGAAGAGTTCAAAAAAAATCAATAAAAATTAAAAACTTTTCTGATTAACTTCAAGTGTTAATACGATATTCTAATATTATATACTAAAAATATTAATACTCTTCAAAATTAAATAGGATTATTAATATTCTATTTTCAAGGTGTAAAATATAATGGATAGTACTAAAATTACCTTTGTCGGTTTGGATAATGCGGGTAAAACTTCAATCATTCAGTTTTTGCAAAAGAAATTGACGTTAGGTGAAACTATAGTTCCTACAAAAAAGGCAGAAGTAACTTCTCAAGAAATATCCTTATTGGGATTAAATATCACTCATTGGGATTTAGGTGGACAAGAACAATACAGAACACTTTATTTTGAAAATAAAAAGAAATATTTCTCCGATGTACCAATATTAATTTTTGTCATAGATATAAAAGATAAGGTAAGATATGATACCGCATTAGCCTATTTGAAGAAAGTTATGGAAACCTTAAAGGAATTTGAAAATGAAACTAAAATATTAGTTTTATTCCATAAATATGATCCTAATTCAGTTGAAATCTCAGATTTGTTGAAATCTTCAGAGGATTTAAGAGAAAAGATTTTGAAGTTTCAAATTTTTAAGGATATAACATTCTACAACACCTCAATTTATAATAATCTATCAATTTTAGGACCCTTTTCAACCCTCACTACTTCCCTTAGTGGAAAACCTCAATTCATACAAAATCTGTTAACAGACTACTGTGAAAAAACAAAAAGTAATGCTGCCATACTCTTCGATACACGCAACTTTATAGTTGATGGAAAAGCAGAAAAAGGGGTCTATATTAAAGTATTAGATGTAGTGGCGGAAATATATGCATCAGGAATTGAAAAAATGGAAGAGTGGTCACTTGAGACTTTGGATATAATGTCGCAAATTAAATATATTGATGCTCAAAGTGATGATAATCGTGCTACTATTCTAATTCAAATAGTTAAAAAGGTTCCAAGACTATATGTAGTAATATTAACTTTGAATTCTGAAACAAAAGATTTAGCTTATAAACATTTGAGTACATTAGCAGATAAAATCACTGAGCTTTTAAACAATTAGATACCCCACTTTTTTCAATATTCTTCAGAAATCTTATATAAAAATAAGGAAAAAAAAGAAGAATTATTGAATTAGAATAGATATTAGCTTATTAATTTCCTATTTTATCATAGAATAATTGTTTTTTATTGCTACTTCTGCTTGCTTTATTATGCTTTCAATGATATCGTTAACATCTTTAATACTATCAATAATACCGATTGATTGGCCTAATAATACTGCTCCATTTTCAGTATCTCCTTTATATACCCTTTCATAAGCGTCTAATTCTTTTAGCATATCATCCATAGTTATGTTTTTTTCGTGTTCAAGCATCTCCTCTTTAGAGCCAGGAGCAGGGTGTTCTGAAGCATATTTATTCTTGAATAAACGAATAGGACCAAAAGCTCCCCAGTGTAACCCTGTATCTTGTGGGCTACCTGGTGGAACTAATGCTTTGTAATTTTCATGAAATTCACTTTGTTTTGAGGCAATAAATCGTGAACCCATGGCTATAGCTCCTGCACCGAGTGAAAGAGCTGCAGCCAACCCCTCTCCTGTAGCAAATCCACCACATGCTATTTTAGGCACATCAGGAAAAACTTTATTAATTTGCTGAAGTAGTACTAGTGTAGTTACTTTTTCAAAGGATTGATGACCGCCCCCTTCAGTACCAGTAATAACCATTCCATCTACTTTGGAATCTACACATTTTTGTGCTAACCATACAGCTGGTGCTACATGAAAATGCTTTATCTCCGAAACCTTTCTTAATTCTTGAAAATACTTAGACGAAGGCAAGAATCTCGAGGATCCAGCAGACGTTAGAATATAAATACATTGTTCTTTTATTTTAGGGTCGCTCATGATTAGTTTTGGGACTTTTCTAACCATTTCTTTGACTCCACGATTGTTACGAGATGTAAGGATATTAAGACCAAAGGGTTTATCAGTATGTTCAACCATAAATTTCATACTTTCTAAATGTTCTTTAGTCGGATTTGTACCAGCTATGTTAACATTTGATAAAACACCCAAACCACCTGCTTCACTAACTGCAAGTGCCAATTCACGCGTAAAGAATGGCCCCATCGGGGCACTAAATATTGGATGCTTTATTCCAAACATTTTGGTTATATTTGTCTCTATCATTTTAAGAATCACCTTTAATTGAATAAAGCTTTAAAATTTTTAAAGCTAATTTTTTGGAATTATATCTTTTATTCTTAGTTTCTAAGATTTTAAAGATTTCTTGAAAAAATTCTTATTTCAAGAATAAAATGAGAATAATAAAAGTGAAAAGTTAATTTTTTTAATATTTTTGCTCTAATATAAGAACTCTTGGAAAAAATCCGTATTTTTCGTAAAAGGGCAAAACATTTTCATTACCATATGCAACTAATATCTTTTTAAATCTGATTTCTTTTAAATCGAACCATTCTAAAGATGATTTGATAAATTGATCCCCAATTTTCTTGTTGCGGTAATTCTTTTCAATATAAATTGAATCGATTTCGCCAAATTCTTTATTGTAGACGGTGGATATACAATATCCAATCAATTTATTTTTGTCCTTTGCGATTTGAATAAAAAATTGTGTGTCAGGGGATTTAATTAATTTCTCTTTTCGTTCCTCAAAACTGAATTGTGAATAATATTTAGAGAAATATTTAGACTTCTGTTTATGTAAATGATTTAAATCCTCCCATAATGGTTTAATCAAATTAATATCATTAATAGAAATTCTTTCAATATTTATTTTCATAATAAATATCAATTTCTAACCTATAAAAGATTTAAATCTTTTTTCTGCAATTATAAGTTCAATCTAAACTTCAAAAAATGCTAAAATTTTAACAGTATAATAAAGAGTTAATAAATATCAAATCACATTTGATACCGCATTCACAATTTTAATAATTATTTTTACTACTAAATTCAATACTTACTTAATTATAATGATCATACTGCCTAATATTACAATTATTACTCTTATTTCACGATTAAAATTTATTTTTACTATTTATTTTTATTATTACATATTTTCAATATTAACAGAAAAATATTTTCAATATTAGCTAGGCATAAAATAATTTTATTCAAAATTTTTTAAATCTCCATAAAATTCTAATAAAACAGTGTTTAGATAAAATTTTATCATAATTAAAATCTCTATTAGTTTTATTATAAAAAAGTTACTTCATCTTTTTGATTTGATCATTGATCGAATGATGACGGATTTTTATTAATTATATAGATGTTACAAATTTTTTGTCGAAATTTTTTCACATACCTTCTTCAAATTTTTCCAATTCTTCAAAACATTTAAATAATTCTTCGGATATAATTATAACTAAGAACTTAACAAAAATAACTAAAAAAAAATTAAAAACCTAAATTTTAAAAAAAAAATTTTAACCTTAATGGAGGAATAAAAAATGGCTAAAAAGAAACATAGTTTCGCATGGAGCCCAATCCGAAGGCTCATGAAACAACAAGGTGCAAGCATAGTGGCGAGAAATGCTGTGGACTTATTAATTGATCATTTAGAAAAAACAGCTACTGCATTGACTGAACAAGCACGAGCATTCACTATGCATGCGAACAGAAAGAAAATCACCAAGAATGACCTCGTATTGTCGATTAAATACTTATAGAGATATTTCTTGAGATTTATCTTTAATTCTTTTTATTTTTTTTTTTCTTATTTTTAAATGTTTTAAAGGTCAATTCAATTTTGAACCTCAATTATTATCCAAAATCAATGATTTGATCGATAACTAATAATTTTTAAATAGTGAAAGTAAAATTATAGTATTGGTGATATCAAGAGGAATTTTGCTATGTTAAATATATTTAAAGATAAACATGAAATTAATCTTAGTACCCAAAAATTTATTTTACAAATGTGTTGGGCGCAACATGATGGTCAATGGTTTTTAAAAACGAAAAGAAAGGACGGTACTGAAGTTAGTAATGAAAGAAATCTAGAAGTAATACGCTCAATGTCAAAAATTGAAGCTAAGCATATATTAAATGCTATAGGATATAAAAAAGGGGTACAATATTCGATTCAAGAGCTCTTTAAAATTATTAATACGATTCTTGATATAATATTACCAAAAATAATGAAATTTAAGTTATATATCAATTCCGATAAAGAAGGTGGGGCTCTTGTGAAAAAATGTTTTATCTGGGAACAAGTTAAAAAAGCTAAAGGAGAAAAGGAGTACAATTGTATGTGTATGCCGAGGCTTCAAGGTTGGCTTCATGCCATGGAAGTGAATGCTGAAGTTAAAGCCTTACAACTCATTCCTGAGGGGGATAAACATTGTGAATTCAGATTTATTTTAAAGGAGTAAGAGAATTGGAGTCAATTTTGAAAAAAAAAAATCCATATAGATATTATACTCATAAAATAATAAACAGTATCAAAGGAAGTAAAAGCATAAAAATCCATTGAACTGTATTTCTATAA
>JAHPZI010000013.1 GCA_019058295.1 Promethearchaeota archaeon
TTTCTTTAGCAATGTTTATTACTGCTTGAATTTTCAATTGATCGGTTTTTTGAAAATCTAAAAATTTACTCACTTTTGCCCTTCCCCTCATCGAAATAGTTATCATTATTAAGAACATATTCCGATTTTTCTAACTCTTTTATAGATTTATCATACGATTTTTTAAATTTCGTAAAAAATCCTTCTGGAAGACTAGTCAGCTTGTATAGTATTAGATCCCTATCTTCTTTATTCCTAAATATTTTTTCTAAAACCATCTTAATTTCTTCTGGATTTTGACCAGATAGCTTTAGATTATTTATTGTTAAATGTTTATTTAAAAATTTTTCCTTCGCTTGCAACTTAATTTTTTCTGGAAGTTTTTTCTTCAGTTTAGGTTGTTCCTTTTTTTTACGGATAGTAACATAAGTAGAACCAGCAGCAATACCACTTACAGAAGCGATACCTATGAATATTATGATTATGATTATTATTATTCCATTTTTGTCATCGTTATCATCATCATCGTCATCATCATCAACAGGTGTTATATCAGGACCTGTGTCTATATCCACCAATTCTACTATAAGTGATTTTGTGTTCATAATATTCCCTGCAAAATCAAATGTATAAAATGAGATATTGTATTGACCAGGATCATAGTCACATAAGTTAAAAGGCATAGTATAGACAGTCCAATCTGAATCGTTAATTTTATACATAATTGCAAATACCCCAGAGCCAAATCCATCATCAGCTATTAGTATAAAAATAGTTGTAATGTTTACTTTATTAAATTCAAAATATGCTATAAAAATAATCCAAGAGATTGGGGCTTCGATATCCAACAATTCTACTATAATTGAGTTAATTTTCTCAAAATGTCCTAATAAATCGAATGCATAAAACGAGATATTGTATTGACCTGGAGCATACCCAGATAAGTCAAAAGGTGCATTATATTCAATCCAACCTGAATCATTAATTTTATACATAATTGCAGATACCCCAGAGCCGAGTCCATCATCAGCTGATAATGTAAAAAGAGTAGTACTATTTACTTTATTATCTTCTTTATGTGGTGTAAATGAAATGGATGAGTTTGGCGAATTAATGTCTATTGAAAAATGTCTCATATCAGATTGATACATCGTTCCAAGCGAATCGTTACCAAAGACTTGTATTGTATGAGCTCCCTCCGCTGGCATAGGAATATATTTATTTCCTGAGATTGTTTTATTTTCTTGCCCATCCAATGAATATCCTATCCAATCAAGAGTAATCTCACTATTAAAGCTGAGCAGTAAGCCTTCTTCTTTGTTATCTCCAATATTGTAATCTGGATCCCAGGAATATCCAAGAGCATCAATATACATATTCATACCACTCGATGAAAGACAATTCTTTACATGAATTTGATTAACTGATGGATATGCACCTCTACATCCAAATGTACCTTTATCTACATCATCGAGATAGACTCTCATTGTATCCTCAGCCAATCCAAGATAAGGATCAGCACCAGTCATCCTAAAATCTACTCTTACATGATACCATCTATCGCTCTCAGCACCAGTTAAAATAGTATAGTGAGTACCATTGTTAACTTTTATGTCACCCTCATAAAATCTAATCATTAATGGCCATGAATACGTACCGGGGGGATTAAAATCATAATAAAGCTCATAATTGGCGTATTGGGTTGCATCATCGGTTCTCATATAAAATTCTACCGTTCCCGTTGGTTGCCCCCCATCGGTAAAAGTTTGTATGCTTCTTCTCTCTAAACTATCTGCTTTATACATACCATAGACTTTTTTATGCCCTCCAATATTTTCATATACTCCATATTGACTAGGTTGCCAATGAGTCCACCCCGAGGGAGTCACACCAGAACCAGTGGGATCATTTTCAAATCCATAAGTAGCAGGATAATACCCCATTCCTGTGTAGGTTTTATTTTCTGGAGTTATTATATTTAGGAATGGATTAGAACTTTTATTAATAGTAAAATACCTCACATCAGATTGAACCATTGTTCCAAGAGTGTCTTCTCCAAAGACTTGGATTGTATGAAGTCCATCTGCTGGCATAGGAATTGTTTTATTTCCTGAGATTGTTTTATTTTCTTGCCCGTCCAATGAATATCCTATCCAATCAAGAGCAGTATCACTATTAAAGCTGACCAATAATCCTTTCTCTTTGTTATCTCCTATATTGTAATTTGGATCCCATGAATATCCAATAGCATCAACCCAGTAATAGTATCCAATATCATTGTATGCTGATTTAATGCGTAATGTGTTAATATTAGATTGATTACTACTAAAACGATAATCTCCATAATACTCATTATCTATATACAAATGATATTTATATTGAGAAAGCCCCTGATACCCACCGGCTGCTCTGCATTCAAAATCTATTCTTATATGATACCACGTATTAATCTCAATAGATCTAGTATTGTTATATGATGATGGCCCATCATAAGCTTCAATATAGTTTTGATAAGCATAAATATGAATAACGTTAGTATCTCCTTGTCTTAAACGAATAATTGAATTCTTTGATGTATCTGAATATCTTGCCCATAATTCAATTGTTCCATATGTTTGAGCAGTAAATACGTTATCTGCAACTGCTGAGCCAGAAGTAGTACCATCATAAAGTTGCATCACCTTGTTGTGCCCATCTTGTGAGGCAATAACTTTCGATTCACATGAAGAATGCCCAACATCGATCCAACCATCTGGGAATGAATCATCATTATCGTTTTCAAATCCAAAAGAGGCGGGATAATAGCCGCTCATCGGTGCCGTATATGTTTTGTTTTCAGGAGTTATTATATTTAGGAATGGATTAGAACTTGTAGAACTTGTATTAATTGTAAAATACCTCACATCAGATTGAACCATCGCTCCAAGAGTGTCTTCTCCAAAGACTTGGATTGTATGAAGTCCATCTGCTGGCATAGGAATTGTTTTATTTCCTGAGATTGTTTTATTTTCTTGCCCGTCCAATGAATATCCCATCCAATCAAGAGCAGTATCACTATTAAAGCTGAGCAGTAAGCCTTCTTCTTTGTTATCGCCAATTTGATAATTATCTTCTAAGCCCGTAATACCAATTGCATCCACGTATTCCCTAATTGTATATTGACTTTCTGATGAGGTCATTCTATAAAAACATGGACCACCTGTAGGATGATCGTCTTCAAAATTTAAAATCGCTGAGGTATAAACTAAGATACCATCTTCATCGTAAACCCTAAATCTCCACTGATTTGCACCTAAACCCGCATAGCCTCCATCGCACGAAATATCTATTGAATATCGATACCATCGATTGTATGTTTGGTCAATTCCTGAATCATAATCCGTTGCCCCATCCCAATATCGTATATCAGGGTTACCACTTGCGGACCATTTATACCATTGAAAGCGAGCAATCCATCCTAAGTCACCCTTTATTCCAAAGAAACTCCTATAAAATGCTCCAGAATCTTTATTAATTAAATTATAGAATTCAATCGTACAATTTCTTGCATCAGTTGCTCCAGATTGTAGAAAGTATGCTGAAATCCAAGTTGTTGAACTACTTGAGTAATCTTTTAATTCAATAACTTTATCGTGTCTATTTCCAACGGCATCTGTTTTATAAGAAACAACCTGTGCCCCGCATTTTGAAGGTTCCGGGGAAGTTCCACCTAGTTTATATATATAATCAGAACGTAGGCTGCCATCAGCAACATCTTCAAATCCGTGGCTTCCAAGATAATAGCCGCTCATAGGTGCTGTGTAGGTATCATTCTCAGGAGTAGTAATATTGATCTCTGTACCGCTCGTTTTTGGCAATTTAAATACATCCGTATTAATTTCATCAAAGTCATCGCCATTAGAGTTAAGATCAATCGGAGTCATTGAATTAAAGATAATAGTTGTTAAGAATAATCCTATGAGCACCGAAATTAAGATAAAGTCTCGTTTTCTAATGTTTTTTTTCATTTTTTTAATCACATTTTTGTATAGTAAATTTTTATCTATTCAACAATAAAGTGATCATTTCATTTAAAATAGTAAGGTAGGATTTTTTACTACTAAAAATATAGTAATATTTATTAAATAAATTTTGTACAAAATCATAAAGATTTATTCAACCATTTCGGGATATAATTTCGCAAAATAATTAGGTACATGACTTGAGGCAAAAATTCCAGCTTCGGTAATTAATCCATCAATATACCTTCTACTTACTGTTTCGAATGCTGGATTCAATATTTGTATTCCCTCTGGTGGTTTTTCCCATATTTCGTTTGGATCTCGCATTTCAATAGTTTCTAAAATTCCAAGATTAGTTTCAGGGTTATATTTTAGCAGTGGTGAACAGACATAGAACGGTATGTTTTCCTCGTGAGCTACTAGAGCTAATAATCTTGAACCAATTTTATTTAATACAGTACCTTCTGAGGTAATCGAGTCTGCTCCGATTAATATTATATCAACTTGATAATGTCTTACTGCCCATCTCATTGCACTATCAACGACATGAATAACTTCTATACCAGCTTCCAATAATTCGTCTGCTGTTTTCCTACCCTGTAATCTAGGTTGCGTTTCAGTATTAATCACCTTAAAATTCTTTTTTTGCTTTTTAGCTTCTAATAGAATAGCTGTAACTAGTGTTGAGTGGCAATGAGTCATTACGATAAATTTTTCTTCAGTATCAGGAAAACGGCGAGCACCAATTTCAGCTATTTTTTTCTTCGATTCTTGAAGCATTTTATTATATTGATTTTTATACCTTTCAATAATATCAGGAATATCTTCTAAACAGCAATTTTCCTTCTCTTTTTCTAATTTACTCATTAAAAAAGTTAATCCATTTTTCATTGCTGGCTCTGTTGGTCTTGTATCAATCAAAATCTCTCTTGCTTTGTATAAATTATCAATACAACTTTCGATATCAGGACACTCTAATCTTTTAGCATAATTACTTAAAAAATCTATGGCATTTAGAGCTACATTTGTTGCTCCTTGAATTTCTAAAGATTTTATTCTTTCAGCATCTTTTAACAATTGTTCCATATCAATTCACAAAAATTTTTTTCTGTTATGATAATAGTAATTAATTAATAAAAAGAATGTCAGATTTGAACAATTTATTCTTCATCAAATTCGATTTCATCGTCTTGTTTAAACTCGTTCGGATCAACTTCAATATAAACCCGACCTATATAGCCACAATCTTGATCACTGCATTCATATAAATCTGGGGCTAGCCACCCACTAACGTTCGTAGCGTTTCTTAACGTGGGTTTTTTGCATTTTGGACATAACATAATTTTAGTCATCTATATGTCACGAAATTTTGCGTCAATACAATTATCTCTTTTTATAAAATTATTCGGTATAACAATTAAATATTAATCTACTTTATAATAAAAATGTATTAGAGATAATCTTATAAATTCTACTTTTTAATTATTGCTTAAAATATGACTGATTTGGAATTACAGAGGAAAAGTTTACCAAACGAACCAGGGGTTTATTTTTTTAAAGATTCAAATGAAGATATTATTTATATAGGAAAGGCTCGCAATCTTAGAAAAAGAGTATCACAATATTTTGTAAAAACCAGCTATACTGATCCTTATTATGAAGAAAAAATTAAAGATTTAATAAAGAAGATAAACTCGATTGAATTTATCGTTACTGATAATGAAAAAGAAGCTTCAATACTGGAAAATATTCAAATAAAAACGCATTTACCTCGTTATAATGTGATTATGCGAGATTCTAAATCATATCCATGGATTGCAATTTTCTACTCGGAAGAATTTCCACGAATTCGAATAATTAGAAATCCGCAGTGGTTTTCTCAAGAAAACCTTTTTTTAGGTCCATATACAGATAAAAAAGAAATTAGGAGAATATTGAGAGATTTAAGAAAAATATTTCCATATTGTTCTTGCAAAAATAAGGTAAGGAAAAAAGAAAGACCATGCTTATATTATCAGTTAAAACTTTGTCCTGGTCCATGTATTGATGCGATAAGTAAAGAAGATTATTTAGCAAATGTAAAAAAAATTGAACTCTTTTTAAAAGGTGAAACTGAAGAATTAATGAACCAGATAAAAAAAAAAATGGAGATTTCTGCCGAGGCACAGAATTATGAGATAGCTGCTCATTGGAGAGATAAGCTCGAAGCTATTGAGCACTCAACTATGAGTCAACATGTATTATTAGATCATGAAGTTAACAAGGACATTATTAGTTATTTTTATGAAAAAAATTATGCTGCTTTAGTAATTATTCATATTCATGAAGGAAAAATTACAAATAAAAGTTCATTTAAGTTAGATTTAAGAGATAAAGTAATTCAAAAACCAGACATACTTGCTTCTTTTTTAGAACAATATTATCATGATTTTAAATTTAATCTACCTGATAATATTGTAGTTCCAGAATTATATCATGGAGTTAATATTTTAAATGAAATTCTAAAAGATACCAAAATTGATCTCCAAATTAGAACCCCCTTAGATGATGAAATACCGTTAATGCGTATAGCGAAAAAGAATGCAAGGGTTATGGTCAATCAACAAATAGAAATGGAAAAAATTAAACAGAAAGAAGAAGACCAAATTAAAAAGACGTTAGAATTGGCAAAAGAAATTTTAAGACTACCGAACATACCAAGAATCATTGAAGGATTTGATATTTCCAACATTGAAGGAACCGATGCAACTGGTTCGTTGGTATACTTTCTTGAAGGAAGCCCTTATAATAAAAATTATCGCTACTTTAAAATTCGTTCGAAATCAACGCCTGACGATGTTGCGATGATGAAAGAAGTTATTAAAAGGAGATATACTAAAGTTTTGGAGAGAGGTTGGGAATTACCTGATTTAATATTAGTTGATGGAGGCAAAGGTCAATTAAATGCCGCAGTTGGTGTTTTAGAAGATCTAAGTATTAAAAATCTTCCTATTATTGGTTTAGCAAAAAAATATGAAGAAATATTCTTACCAGATGAGAAAGAACCAATAGTTCTACCTAAAACATCTCCAGTATTGAAATTACTTCAAAGAGTCAGAGATGAGGCCCATAGATTTGCTGTAAAGTTACATAAAAAGCAAAGAGAAAAGCGAATGAGGGATTCTATTTTAGACGATATTAAGGGCATTGGTCCAGCTACAAGAAATAAGTTATTAAAACATTTTGGAAGTGTTGCGGGTTTAAAGAGAGCATCATACGACGAAATAGTAGGAGTTGTTGGTAGTAAAATCGCTGAAATCTTAGTCAAAAATTTAAAATGATTTAAGAATCTAATATAAATAAATAGTTAAATTAAATATGCGTTATTAATCGATGCCAGAAAACCGAAAAAAACCGCTTTTGTTTGAAAAATACCCAGACCTTGAAGCGGATATTCCTTGGATAAAACTTGCTCCCTTAAGAACTCCTGTTAAAAAGTTAACCATCTTAGAAAAAAAATTAGGGATTAACTCACTCTGGGTAAAATGCGACAACTTATCATCACCTTTATATGGAGGAAATAAGGTTCGAAAACTTGAGTTTCTTCTAGCAGACGCTACAGATAAAGGTTATAAAAAGGTTATGACAGCAGGGGGTCTTGGTTCCAACCATTGTGTAGCAACCGCAACATTTTGCAATCAATTGAACTTGAAACCTTCTGCAGTCTTGGCTGATCAACCCATAACTAGTCATGTGAGAAATAACTTATTACTTGATTTATATTTCAAAAATAAAATTATCTATACAGATGAATATGATAAAGTTCCAAGAGATCCCGATGTTTATTACATGGTTCCCGGAGGAAGCACTCCTCTTGGAAATCTAGGTTTTGTAAATGCAGCACTTGAACTAAAAAATCAAATAAATAATGGAGATATACCAGAACCAGATTATTTATTTGTTGCGAGTGGATCCTCAGGTACAGCAGCAGGCCTATTGTTAGGATTTAAAATTGCTGAATTAAAAACAAAACTACACTCTGTACAGACGTCTTTCGCACCTTATTGTAGCTTTAATGCGGTGCGTAGATTGGCAAAAAAAACATGGAAACTTCTAGCTAAATCCTATAACTCAATTCCTAAGGCACCTATCGAGCAATTAAATTTTAACAAGGATTATTTTGGAGGTGAATACGGCTTACCAACGCAAGAAGGCATTGATGCTGTTAAGCTAATAAAAGAAGCAGAGGATATTACCCTTGAAACAACTTATACAGGAAAAACTTTCGCCGCATTATTGGGATTTGTCCGAGCTAATGAGAAGAAGAAAATCAAAGATAAAACAATATTATTCTGGAATACATATAATAGCCGAGATTTTTTGGATATTTTAACGAAATTAGATTATCATGACTTACCACAAGAAATCCATTGGGTTTTTGAAAATCCATTAACAGATTTTGGATTAGAAAAAAATTAATAAATAAGGTTATAATTTTAAATAGTATTAAAATTAAATATTAACAACATCTATTAAAAAAATAAAAATTTAGAAAATAATAAAATGAGGTCGATTTAAATGGCTATGGGAAAAACAGGCGGTATTTTAATGCTTGTATCAGTTTTTCTGCCCGTATGGATGGTTTATATTTCAATTGAAATCTTGGGTATTGAAATTTCATTCAATTTGCTCTATTGGCTCTTTGGATTTTATATGATAACGGGTCTATTTGCGGGCACGAGTGTGATGACAATAGGATTCCAAATTGAAATAATTTCATTAGTAGTTTTTGGAGCATTATTAGCAATTTCAATTGTAGCTATTATAAAAGAGGGAACAACCCAGATGGTATTGGGGTTTGTAGCTTTAGGCGTAATCAGTGCATATTTAATATTTTTTGATCTAGGATACGGATTTGGCTTTTTGTTGGGAATATGGGATTTAGAGGTTCAGGTAATACCAATTGGGGGTGCTGTTTGTATAATTGGAGCTATTCTAGCAGCTTGGGGAGGAGCAAAAACTAGAATGTAATTTTAAAAGAATTTAATAAATATTTTTTTTTATTTTTTTTTTTTCTACACATTTTCTTTTAAACTCATGAACGAACTATAAAAAAAACAGAAAGCTATATTTATGTAGAATTTTTAGCTCCAATCTTATTCTACGATTTCGTCTATTTCGGCGGTGTTATTTTCCCTTTTAATAATAGTTAATTTTGATGTCTTCATTCTTAATTATTTCTTTAAATTTTTCAACAATCTCTTTCTTTCTATCTTGATCTATAGCAAAAACGAAATACTGTGCCGGTATTCTTGCGATAGAGTAAACTTGTACGAAGTCTGGTTTAATTTTTTTAATCGTATAAGCTAATTTCTCAATATTTTCTGGATTATTGTTAGATACGAATTCTTTTTTATAAGAATTATAAATAAGACATTGTATTGCTAATTTATGATCAATAGGCATTTCTTTTCTTAATTTTATAATAGAATTGATAATCGTTTTGAGGTTAGGAGTGTCTTTATGTGGACAATTTGTTCTTTTAAAATCTTCCTCAGTTGCAGCATCTAATTTCGCTAAAACTAATTCAAATTGCTTAACCCTTTCTCTCACTTCATCTAGATATAATTTACTAGAATTTGTAAATAATGTTAATTTTGGTTTACTTTCGGTCCAATTTAATCGATTTCTTACTTTAATAGCTATTTTAAGAAAATCTAACAGATTTATATTAAGAGTAGGCTCACCATTATACCCAAAAGTAATTGAATTTAAATGTGGCACATATTTTAATATAGAGAGTAGTTCTTTTTGAAAATTGATTGTTGGCTTTATATTTATTCTATGTTCCGGAGAAACCAACTGATCTTTACTAGTAATTCCTAATTCACAGTATGCGCAATTATATGTACAGATTTTGATCTTTGATAAAACGTCAACTCCAAGTGAAAGTTTTAAACGCCTAGATTGAAATGGTCCATAAGTATATTCTCTTGGCATAATTTTATTTATTTAATTTCCAAATTATTCTCAATAAACTCCTCTATCGCTTTATTTAACTCTTTAGGCTTTTCAAGCATGACCATATGTCCAGCATCCTTGATAACAACTAATTTTGAATCTTTTACTTTATCTTTAAAATATTGCGAGTATTTTGTTGGTGTTAATTTATCTTCATTTCCACAAATTATTAAACAAGGCACATTAATCGAAGCTATTTTATCCAAAACATCAAAATTGTCACAAATTTTAAAATCTGCATATGTTACTTCAGGTTTAGTCTTTGCGATCTCAATTAAAAGAGCTTCTTTTATTTCTTTTGAAGTTTTTCTATAAAATGCTCCCATAGGTAATCCAATTAAAAATTCTTGATAATTATTTTTTAAAGAATTGAGGATCATAGGACTTACACGTAATCTTGCGCCTGTGCCACAAAGAATTAAAGCAGAAACCTCCTTTTGGTTCTTAAAAAAATATTCTTGGACTATTGCGCCTCCTAACGAATGCCCACACAAGACTACTTTTCTAAGTTTTAAGAAATCAACAAGCTTTTTAATGACATCTACATATAACTCGAGGGATAATTCTGGAAAATCATCTGATTCTGCATGAGAAGGCAAATCAATCGCTATAAGGTTATAATTAATATTTAGGTCATTAAGTTGTCCTTTCCAAACAATTGAGTTTTCTCCAGAACCATGTATAAAAATAACCGCTTTTTTTTCCTCCTTTTCCTTAAATTGATAATAAATCTTTTTTCCATTATATTCGAAGAGGGGCATGACTCACACTAATTATTAATTTAATTTTAATTTCGATTAAATAAAAAGAAATATTGAAAATATTATTTATCATTACGTATTAGATAAAAACAAGGTGAATAAATAATGACAGAAGTATTTATTGTTGATACCACACAAGGATTAAAATCCGCTGTAAACCAATTATTTTCAAACATCGAGAAATCTGGTCCTATTTTAAAAAGTTCTAAAGAAGTTTATATTAAAGTCAATGGAATCGATTTCAAGAAACATGCTTATACTTCTCCAGAAGTTTTAGAAGCTGTAATTGATTATCTTAAAAATATTGGGGGAAACGTTTATGTGATGGAAAACTCTACTCAAGCAAACATGACTAGGGTTGTTTTTGCTATTAATGGTGTTAAAGAGGTATGTAAGAAGATGGGAGCAGAAATCATATATTTGGACGAAGAAGATACTAAAACATTTGATTTTAAAGGAAAACCTTCATCGAAAGATGACCCTAAAGGATACAATTTAAAGACATTTAGAATGCCAATAACAATCGCCAAAATTATAGAAAATAGAGATAAATATACTTACATCAATTTGCCAAAACTTAAAACTCATTCAATGGCAGGAGTGACACTTGGTATAAAGAATCAATGGGGTTATCCCCAACATGAAGACCGAGGTAAGGACCATAACTATAATTTACATTCAAAATTAGTTGATGTATACGAATATATTAAGCCGGATATAACAATTATTGATGGAATTGAAGGGACAATTCATGGGCATTACCCCCCTACAGCATGGGAAGATCGCCTCGTTAAACAATTTAATATCTTAATTGGAGGAAGGGATACATTAGCCGTTGATGTTGTTGGAGCAAGAGTTTTTGGTTTAACTATAGATGAAATTCCCCATTTAAAAATAGCCTACGAGCGGGAATTAGGTGAAGGAGATTTGAATAAGATCGATGTTATTGGAAAAAATTTGGAGGAATATAAAGAAAAATATGAATGGGATCTATTACAGAAATTTCCTGAAAACGTCAAAATCGTAAAAGGTAAAGATCTATTGTGTAGAGAAGGGTGTCAAAATAATCCATTAGCGTTCTTACAAATTCTCGCATACGATTATCCCGAAAAGTTTAAGGGAGGATGGTTTATTATAATGGGGAAAGGATTTGATGAGGATCTTGCAGATCAATTAAAAGCTGAAGGCTATAAGAAAGGTCTCGTGGCAGGGTATTGTGCTATAAATGAAGTTGGTGAAAAACTTAAAAGTGAATTTGGTAAAAGAAAGGTATTTTTTTCTGGAGATTGTAATAATTTGGCAGAAACTGCAAATGCAGAATTTAAATTATCGGGTGTAAGTGTATTTGATTTAGTTCCAATTCCAATTCAAGAATTAATGAAACTCCTTGAGGCTGCCCGAGATCATGGTAGTAAAGCGTTAGTTCCATTGTAAGATCATCAAATTGATGTGATTGGTGCGAGAAATCTAATTATTAAAATGAATTCATAATAGTTTTAAAAAAAAAATTATATAATAGTTTACACTATTAATTAAATTGTAATGACTGACCTTGGATCTAAATATTCCGAGATTAAAAGCTTTTTATCAATCCCCGACGACCGATTTGATTTGGAGGAAACTATAAACGCAACATTTGAATCGGAATCGGAGGATAAAAAATTATATGTCCTAGGTAAAGTTATAAATTTTATAACACATTTTGCTATGTTTAAAGAAATAAAACCTTTCATGAATTCTGTTTTTATTTGTATTAAAAAGACTTTAGAAATAAAAACGCAAAATTTAGGAGACTATGATGAATTATTAATAAAAAATTCACTTATGAGATTTGTCCAAGAGTATATAACATATTCTAATTTATCACAAAAAGAGGAAATCCTTAATTTCATTGCCCGCTCATTTGAGAAATTGCAACTACAACCTTTAATCATCAATCTTGGTTTATTACTTAAGCCAATGTATTCAGATAATGATTATCTCAACAAAATAAAGGATTATGAAGAAATTGAAGTCACATATATCTTAAACGATGAAAATGAGGTAAAAATAAAGAAAGAAATTGATAAATGGCTTGAAACTCAAGAACTTACTTTAGAGAATCAAAACGCTACAAGGGAACGGTTACTAGAAAAATATGATCAACTAGTTGGTGAATATAACCTTTCAAAAGAGTCCAAATCATATCAGAAATTAATGAAGGAAGTTGAGGAAATGCTTGCAATGCGACTTACTGTTATGAGTTTAATGGAGTCTATAGATGAGTCATTTGAACCTATTCCAATTAATAAATAAGCATTTGGAAAGATATATTGCTTTACTCTATTTTTTATAAAATTCTTTGTTTATAAGAAAATTAAAATATCTAAAGTTTTATAATTATCTTTAGAAAAAAATTAATATTTTTTTAAAAGTGATTATTATGGAAGAAAAAGAAAAACCATTAGATCCAGAAGAAATCGAAAAACAAAAGAAAATTGTAGAAGATCTATACAAGCGAAAAAAAGAAGAGACAGAACAATATTTAAAAACTACTGAAGAACAAAGAAAGAAAACTTTTGAAGAAAGTAAATCACAAATAGAAAAATCTGTTGGTGAGAAGGCATTCTTAAGTTTAAAACAAAAAGAGAAAACTGCTGAATTGAAAAAACTGAAACCCGATATGGAAAAATCTGCCGAGGCAATTAACCCTACTATTTCCGAAAGAGCTTATCTCACTGAAAGAAAAAAAGAGAAAGATGCTGAACGTATGGGTTTAAAACCAAAGATATTGGGAACAGGGCAAACTATAAGTAAATCAGTAAGTGAGAAGGCTTTTTTGATTGAGCAACGAAGATTAAGTGAAAAACAGCGAAAAGAATTGAAGCCAGATAGAGAAAAATCAGCACAAGCTATACAAGGTTCTATTTCAGAAAAAGCATTCATGATTGAAAAACAGAAAGAAAGATCCGCTCAACTAAAAGGATTAAAGCCAGATATGAGTAAATCGGCGGAATCCATAAGTAAATCAATCGGAGAAAAAGCTTATCTTATTGAGAAGAAAAAAGAGAAAGATATTGAACGAATGAGCTTGAAACCGAGGATAATGGCTACTGGGCATACTATAAGTAAATCAGTGAATGAGAAGGCTTTTTTGATAGAGCAAAGAAAATTAAGTGAAAAACAACGAAAGGAATTGAAGCCAGATATAGAAAAATCGGCACAAGCTATACAAGGTTCTATTTCAGAAAAAGCATTCATGATTGAAAAGCAGAAAGAAAGATCCGCTCAACTAAAAGAATTAAAACCAGATATAGGAAAATCAACTGAGGCAATCAGCAAATCTATAAGTGATAAAGCGTTTTTTATTGAGAAACAGAAGGAGAAAGACGCTCAATTGAAAGGAATAAAACCTGATAAAGAGAAATCAGCACAAGCTATACAAGGTTCTATTTCAGAAAAAGCTTTCATGATCGAAAAGCAAAGAGAGAAGAACGCTCAAATAAAAGAATTAAAACCAAATATCGAAGGAATAGGTGAAAAACTCGAATCTGAAATTGAAAAAATTGAACAGAAGAAAATCGGAAGTTCATCTGATGAGAGTAAAACTGATACAGAAAAATGGTTGGAACAACAAAAAAAAATCAGGAAAGATAATTAATTAAATCAAAATTAACAGACAAATTTTTAAAACTCTATTATTTGACAAGGTTTTATTGTTTTTTTTTACATATCCTTGTTGAATGAAATTAAGGAATTTAAGTTTAGATTTCTTAAACGAGTTTTATATTCTAAAATTTTTGGTTCAATATATCCCTTGAAACCGTTTATTTCGTTTTCAAATCTTTCATAAAAATCTTTCATAATTTCTTGGATTATTTCTCTTTCAATTTGGAGATTTGTTTTTTTAGAAATTCCTATACAAAGTAATCTTCCCCTCTTTTCATAAAGTATTCTTGTTTTTTTAAAATTTACTTCTTGAATTTCTTCGTCGTTATTGTTTTTTATTTCTTTTATAAACATATTTAATGCGTTTAAAAAACCACTAATTAAATCTTCCCTATTTTTATATATCCCTGAGTTTATACCCGCGCTTTCTGAATATCTATTACTTAAAAGTAAGGATCCTGATTGGCTATCTACAAAATAAATCGCATGAAATCTATTTTGATTGAACTCTAATCCTTCCAAATTAAATCCAAAATTCCGTTTTATTGAACCATTTTTCCATTTTAAAGACATAATTTTCAGCTTATTTTTATAAACTCTCCATTAAAAGAAAAACATTCAATTTTCATTAAAAATACATAAAATATCTCTGTGATATTTCAATAACATAAGGACATTATTTTTCTCTATCAAACCAAATACAAAAAAATAAAAATTAATATAATTTATTTAAAAATTAGCTTTAAAGCACAATGAAAAATATTGATTATTATGGGAACTGAAAGTGATAAAGGCAATGTAAAGAATAAAATCTCTTTAGGTTTGATAGTGACAAAAGATAAATTAAACAATTCTATTTTCCCTTCAGAAATTTTAAAGGAAATTTTAGATGCTCCTTATTATTTGTTAATTTTCATTTCTCGCGAAGATTTGGTTAAAGTGAGCTGTTTTCCTACAAAAAGTAAGGATATAAAAAAGGTTTTAATAAAATTAACCGAATTTTCACCGGAACCCGTGAAAGGCATACCTACTGTTTTAAGAGAACTTGATTTAAGTAAGAGTATTTTACATACTACAGGATTATGCTACGAAATGGAAAAATGTTGTTATGAGACTTATATTAATTGCGAAGATTTAGATAGTAATAAAATTGAAATTCTTAAAGAGAGGCTCAAGGCTGTTGCGAAAGTAATTGATGTAGAGGTTGAAGATATTCGTGTTCATAACTAATAAATTTAACACAAATTAATCTTGATAATTATGGCCGATAAAAAAAAACCACCTCCTCCAATAATGCCTCCTAGCAGCGTTAAAATTACAGAGAATTTTTGTCTTTTCCATAAAGGAGATATTGAAGGGGATATTTATCAATGCAACACTTGTAAGACAAAATATTGTCTTGAATGCGCAAAAAAGGCGAAAGCAGAAGGAAAAAAATGCATTAAATGCAAGCAGTTAATTTTTATTTAAATATAGTTCAAAAATTATTCATTTTCTCTTTTGATTGTTGATAAAGATCGCCACGTTTTCCAAAAAAGCAACAACATTATTATAAAAATGAATAATGCCGTAGCAAAAATATACCCTCCTATAAATGGGTCTACAAAAATCATAAATGGAATCCCTGCCATAGAAAATCCGAACATGAATCCATACCCCCAATACCTGTTTTTACAACCAATAATTACACCAGGGATACTAGAAATAAAAATAATTGATAAAAAAGACCAAATTTCCATAAAAGCTAAAATTAATAACATATTGAACCAAGAAATAACTCCTCCAATAAAAAAAAATACAACTGTTCCTATATCTAATTTAAATTCAGGTTCAATCTTGCCTAAAGGGCTTATTGATTTTTCTTTTTTCTTATCTTGCATAAGAATCTAATTATTTTTAAATTTATATTTCTCTATTTTACAATTTACAACCAAATTTTTAACCGCTTTGTATAAATTTATACTTTTCTCTTATATTTTTATAATAAAGAATTTATATAATGGGAATTATATATACTATAATGAGATAAAAATTTAAGTTTTTTATACCATAAAATTTGAGTTGAACACGTAACAAATTAAATAAATTTAAATAACAAATCTAAAAAAATGACTCCTGCCGCACCCTGGATTTTTGTCTTTTGGTTAGCGTATTTCGGTACGCTATGATTTTGCCCTCCTCCCCCTATTTAATTTATGACCTTATCATTAGGTCTCGCTGGCAGGAGTCTCCTTTTCCAAATTATTTTACCTGTTATTAATTTGAAGGGGAGATAAAAAAATGAAAAGTAATAATTGTTTCTATTTTCGTCCCTTTTATTAAAAAAATAAAAATTTTTTTATACATATTTTTAATAGTATGTTTCCTAAGATTATCATTAAATATCATTTTGTTTATTTTATCAAATAATCTTTTATATAAAATAACTAGTTAATAATTTTCAAAGTTGAATTTAATGACAGAGTATGAGATTGTACGGGAGACTATGTCGCTGTGTCCAGAATGCTTGACCCAAATACCCGCTCAATTCTATGTAGATCCCTCAAATAACTGGGTAATGCTTCGAAAAACATGTCCAGATCATGGTGAGTTCAAAGATAAAATTTCAATTGATGCCGATGAATATAAGTGGCATATGAACTTCACGGAAGAAATCGGTTCGATGTCAGGTGAAAGTATCTCAACTAAACCTTGTGAAGTGTCTTCAGGGATTAAGAAAACCGAGAAAGGGTGCCCTTATGATTGTGGTATTTGTGAGAATCATAAAAGTGCCCCCTGTATATGTTTAATAGATGTTACTAATCGGTGTAATCTTGCTTGTCCAATTTGTTTCGCAAACGCTTCGGCAAAAGGATATGTTGTAGAACCCTCCTTTGATGAAATCATACGAATTATGGAACATTTTAGATCTATGAAACCAACTCCTGCTGTTTTGCTTCAATTTGCCGGTGGAGAGCCAACACTTCGAGACGATCTTCCTGATATAACCAGAAAAGGTAAAGAGATGGGATTTCTTGATATTATGGTCTCAACAAATGGGATAAGAATTGCTAAAAATATTGATTATCTTCAACAACTGAAAGATGCGGGACTTGACACGGTATATTTGCAGTTTGATGCTACTGACGCTCCTGAAGTATGGAAAAAAGTAAGAGGAGTTAACCTATGGCCAATCAAAAAAAAAGCAGTTGAAAACATTCGAAAAGTTGGCGGAATTACTCTTATGTTAGTCCCAGTTATAGCAAAAGGAGTAAATGACAGTCAAGTTGGTCCTATTATGGAATTTGCGAAGGAAAATAAAGATATATGCGGTGGCGTTGTTTTCCAACCAGTTTCTCTGTGTGGTCGTATTAGTTTCGAAGAATTAATGGATTTGAGATATACCACATCAGATTTAAAAGTTGATATTAATAAAGCAACAAATAATATGATTACAAAATTTTATCCGCTTGCAACATCTGCTAAATTCACGGGATTACTAGCATGGTTTGATGACGTACCGAATTGGTCAAGTACAAGCCACCACGATTGTGGCTTTGCTACCATAGGTATCATAAATAAAAATAACGAGTGGGAGCCCATCGAAAATTATGTTGAGGTAGAAGGACTGCTCAGATGGTCTAATAAAGTCTATGATATGGTTCAATCAAGACAAGTACCTAAGCCTACAGGTCTCTTAGGCAATATTGACTTATCACAATACGGGAAGTTGGCTGAAACAGTTGGAAATTTTATCGACGACATAACTAGTCTCGGATATAGGCAGATGATGAAAGCATACTTTTTTGCTGGTCTTGTTAAATATGTTAAAATAAAAAAGGTCTTAGATAGTACATTTGCAAAGTCCTTAAGCCAATTAATATTAGCCCCAAATATGAGAACTGCGGGGAACTTTCTGCTTTCGGGCAATATTTTAGTTTCTGCGATGCATTTTCAAGACGCCTATAATTTTGACCTTAATAGGATAAAATCATGTCTTGTACACTACGGTATTATTGACCCAGACAACCCAAACAAAGTTTTGGAGGTTCCATTTTGTGCAATGAACACCGTGCATCGTGAAAGATTGGAGCTTGCTCATGTAAAGAAAGGGCTTCAAACAGAGAAACCAGAAGTAATTACCGAGCGAATTTCAAAATATATAGAAACTATCGAAAAATAATTTTTTTTTAAAATTTTTTTATCTACTTTATTTTTTCCTCTAAATATATCCTTTTTGTGATAATTGAAGAGAATTCCTTTCTATGCGATAAACATAGGTCTTCGTGATCATTTATTCAAGAAGATGTAATTATGTGCGACTTTTCTTTTATCCTTCCCGGCAAGGATATGAATATGTTTAATAGTTTTAAGTGATTCATGGGAAAAATTATCTATTGGGATATAAATAATGTCTCTATTCTTGACTCCTGCCAACGAATAGAAGTATTTTCTTGGTGGTTTTTCAGCTATATATGCTATATATCGTTGCTTAGAATAAAGGATAGCTGCTTTCAAGAGCCTTTCAGCCTTATTAATTGTATCTCGATATTCATAATCCATATAGGAACTAAAAACCTCTCTTAATCTAGGAGGAGGAAATATGGACAAAACCCCTCCAATTTCTACGTGTGAAATTCCTGGGCCAACTAAATAATCTCCTGGAAATGTTGAGTAGAAAGCCATATCGCTTTCTTTGTCGTGCTCTGCCCACCAGGTTAATTTAAAAGGATATTTTTCTGCTTGACCATCATCCTCGTCGAAAATAACAACGAGAGTATCAATTTTTCCTTGAATTTGCTGCTCATTTCTTACGAAAATTTTTTTCTTAAAAGCCCAATTTCTAATCGTTTCTTTTATTGCAATTCCGTCCATTAAGCTGGCTTTGAATTCCTCTATTTTAACTCGTTGATTTTTTAAATTCTTTATTGCCTTTTTTCGAATAAACGCAAAGTAATCTTCTTCGATTATGTCCTCTGGAGGCCATGATACAGTATTCCATTTGCCTTCTTCCCATTCATCCCTCCATTGTCCTTGATATTCTTCTTCCTCTTTTTTCTTCAATGGAACATCTCGTTCTTCTCCATAATCATAAGGGTGGCGTCGTCTCAATTTTATATAACGACCATTAGGGTCATATCCCCCTTCCATGCTTAATTTCATAGTTTCATACTTATCGCTTTTGTCGTCATATGGGTATTTTGTTGCTTTTTTCAGAACTTTCCAAGCATAATCATCATCAACAACATTTTTGGAGGAAATAAGTAAATGGGTAAGGTTAGGCAAAAGTCTTTGTTCTACTAGCGAAAGATTTCTTGAATATTGAAATAGCGTTTTTAATTTGTGAAGATCTACAAACTCTTTAAATTCTTCTTCATATTCGTATTTTGCTTTTAAAAAGATCTTTCTTATATGGTCAATTTTATTATAAGACTCAAGGATCTCATATAAATCGTCTGGAGAAGCAATATCTTCTAGAATCTCCTTTGAATATTTATCTTTAAACTTTAACCATCTATGAGTGTTATAAGGTAATTCTCTTAAGAGGAATCTAGCATCTTTACTTTTAACATTATAGAGATGAACAACTTTATGAGGGATAAGATCTAAATCAACATCTTGAATTTTTTCTGGGTTTTCTAAATAATATTTGATGTTCTCCCAATGAGCCATACCTACGATAAATAAAATTCTATGATATAAAGGCATCATTTTTAAAAGATGAGAGGCCATATAGCGTTCGCGCAACACATCTTTTTCTATAAAATCATATTCTTTTTCCCGTTTTTCTTGATTTTTCAAATATTCTTCTAAACTTAATTTATCTCTCAGTTTAATTTTCTTTGACTTATATTCCTTTTCGAAATATTTCGAAATTTTTTGATAAAATAAAGGCAATCCTATTTTATTTAAAGAATAGTCGTCTGGAAGTTTAAAGCCTGGTGGTAAGTAATCTGTTATAGACAAATCGATAAACTCAATTGGAATGCCAAATTCTAAACCTATAGTAATAGCTTCAATAATTGAATCGCTTGGATCGATGGGAATAAAATTCATCTTCTCTGGATTGAGTGTATCAGCATAAGCAATCAAGGAAAGAAAGGGTAATCTTTCTATACCTTCCATTATTTCATCTCTTATATTATCCGGTAGTTCAACTGCAATTACATCTGGAAATACCATAAAATATGCAGTACGGACTAGTTTAGTAAATTCTATTCTCGAATGGAAAGTTGGGATTATATATATGTTTTTATACTTAATATATGGAGTATAGTTCATTCGATTTTGTTCTCATGAGTTTATAATTCTTAGCTTCTAAGCTTAGATTAAGTTATCATTCTTTAGAGTTATTATAATAATAAAAATATTTAATTTAATATTTAAATACATATTCGATTGATTATGATTAAATCATCGAGTCATCACTGAATTCGACACCCAATCGATTTTTGGGTAGGTACTAAACCCAGTTATGGGGTTTAAATCTTTCGCTAGCTTCT
>JAHPZI010000014.1 GCA_019058295.1 Promethearchaeota archaeon
TCATTCAAGGCGATTTTATCGAAGCTGGCTTTAATGATATAACCGCTCTTGGAGTGTAAATCCTCATACCATTTCTTTTTTTCAGGGCTAATGGGATAGACAACGCCTTCATACAAAAAGATATTGTTCAATGTCCGGTTCTGAGAGAGGATATTCTTAAGTTTTTCATAATCCGCTTTAATTCTATATTTTTGGAAGCCTTTGAAAATGTTGCTGTTATCAATAAAGATAATGATTCGCTCCATTTCAATTAACCATAATTAATACTTTAAAAAGGAAATTTTTATGCATCATTAAATCTACTAAATAGTATAAGTAAGAATAATGTTTATATATGGGAGCATCCACATAATGATTATTTATTTGTCCTTATTGGTTATTTTAAAAAAAAAATTATATGGGCTAAATAATAAAATCACGGTTTAAGAAAACGGGATGAAGCTTAAAATGGATAAAAAATATCTGGTTTTAATATTCTTTTTACAGTCATGGATTCTTTTCGGTTTTTTAATGACCACACCTATTCAATCCGTAGATTCAATCCAAGAGACCTCCGATGTATCAGCAAAACCGAGCGCTGCTTGGAAGTATGTACGCATCCTTGATGAATTTATCATAAATGATGAGACCGTCTTAGACCAACAATATCCGGCAATTTGCAACCTTACTGGTGATACGTTTGCTGTAGCTTGGGAGAGTCAGGATCAAGATGGCAGTGGTGATGGTATCTATACGAGTGTTTTTAGTGCAAGCACGGGGAAGAATCTCACAAATGAAGTGAAGGCGAATTATAATGCTACAAATTCTCAATGGAACCCTTCAATTTGTACGCTTTCCAGTGATACATATGCTGTAGCGTGGGACAGCAATGAACAAGATGGAGATAATAGGGGTATATATGCGAGGATATTTAACGCAACGACGGGTAAAAATATTACTAAAGAATTTAGGGCAAATTATGAAACTAGTGGTATGCAATTTCAATCTTCAATGTGTCTGCTTTCGAATGGTAACCTTCTCATCGCTTGGACAAGCAATCAAGTTGGCTCCCAACATGACATTTACGCCCGAGTGTTTAATACGACCACATGGAATAATGTCACTGCGGAAAAGCGGTTAAATGTAAATAATGCTGAAAATCAATGGTATCCATCTGTCTGTGCCCTTTCCAATAATAAGTTTGCTGCAGCGTGGCAAAGCTATGACCAAGATGCTCCAAATACTTATGGCACTTATGCAAGGGTATTTAACGGAACGGATGGTGAAAGTCTCTCGGGGGAATTCCGGTTAAATCATAAAACTACAAATAACCAATACAATCCTTCTATTTGTACACTTTCCAGCGATATTTTTGCTGCGGTATGGCATAGTATGGGTCAAGATGGTTCTGGTAATGGTGTTTATACTAGAATATTTAATGCAACCACGAACACTAATATCACATCAGAAACTCGGGTGAACCAAGAAACGTACTCACATCAAGAATGGGCTTCAATTTGCGCGCTTTCCGAGGATTATTATGTAATGGCGTGGCAAAGTTATGAACAAGATGGCGATAGTATTGGTATATATGGAAGAATATTCAACGCGAAGACGGGAACTGCTGTAACGCCTGAATTTGGTATTAATCAAATTGTATTGAATCAACAGAACCAACCTTCGATTTGTGCGCTTTCCAGCACCAGCTTTGCCGTAGTGTGGAATAGTAACAAGAGTATCGATCTATATGATGTACATTGTACAACTTACCGACTGACAGCCGCAGGGAAGGCATTGATTGGGATTGCTGCTGCTGATGATGACGATGATGATGATGAGGCAGAGATTTCTGGATATGATGTCTCGATATTGATTGGTGGAATCGCAGTAATATCAGTTGCGCTTATTTTAATTAAATGGAAATTAAAACATTCTTTCAAAAAATAATTAATAAAATCTTCATTTTTTTTTTAATTTAAATGTTTAACATTTTAAATATCGATATCTACGCTTACAGCAGGATGATCGGAGTTATCTCCACCTAGATAATTACACTCATCTACTTTACCTATTAAATCATCTGAGACAAAAATAAAATCTATTCTGTCTCTCATTTTGAATCCACCATTACTATCTCCAGCAATTTCCCAACAATCATTCAATTCTTCAATAGTCATATTATAACGGTTCTCATCGTGTTCAAAATTAAAATCGCCCATAAGAATTACATTATCTTTATGTTTCACTTGGTCTATGATAGTAATTATTTGGCTTCGCTGGGAGGGGTCATCAAAATTTCCTAAATGAGTAACAAAAATATTATAAGTGGTATGTTTGATTTTTATTTTGGCTTGGATGGTGGCAGTCTGTTCTCCAATACTATACATATAGAAGGTTTTGGCATTTTTAATAGGATATTTTGAAAGTAAAGCTACCCCATAATTTCCAGTTACAGTTTTGGGGCCATAATAAGAATATAGATTAAGTTCATTGGCAACGTAGCGAACGAAATCAGCATTTCCGCTAGAAATTCTCGCAAGATCTGATTCTACTAATCCTATTATATCGGCATCTGCGTCTTTTATTACTTTTAATTGACCCTCAAAATTTTTTTCTCCGTATTTATCAAATCCTTGCTGAATATTATATGAGAAAATTGTGATTGAATCGACAGAACCAGAAGGTTTAGAAGGATAAGATTCCACCATTATTGCACTTACAGCAGTGGCGCCGCATAAGATTCCAATTAAGGATGATATTAGAATTTTGTTTTTTAAATGGATATGAAAGCTATTTCTATAAAAGATCATAGTTTTCTCTTTAACTAATATGACTGACAATGTAATTCCAAGTCCAATAACAAGAAACACATACCATAAACCATCTCTAAAAAAAGGGCCAATCACAGGAATATAATCATACGTTATTGTAAATATAATCGCAAAAATCATTAAGGTGAAAAATAGTGAAGCTAATGTAAAAGATTTACCTAGTTTTGGTA
Organism: Promethearchaeota archaeon; assembly: GCA_019058295.1. Lineage (GTDB taxonomy): Archaea > Asgardarchaeota > Lokiarchaeia > Sigyniarchaeales > SOKP01 > LW40-45. The sequence goes on from JAHPZI010000014.1 coordinate 2,981, forward strand.
GAGAGGGTTTACACAAGACTAATTCACGAGATAAAATGGTGAAATCAATTAGGATGATAGGGGAGACGAGGAGCATTAGATAAAGTGGGATTTGAAAAATTAATACTTCTAATGTAGTAGATGGCCTAACAAAGATTGGATATTCTTCATAATAGGGGGGAAAAAATAATTGATTTAACAAGATTGCTATAGTTAGGGATGAAATAAAAATCCCATTCCAAAGCAGAAGAATTCGTCGATTTATTCTACTTATTAAATCTGGTTTGAAAATAGCCACATAAATAAATATAAAGTTCACGGAAACTAATATAATCAATATCGCTATATAATTTGCTTCAGTCCATCTTGAGAACACTGTAGGACTACAGAACGTAAAATAAATCATGAGGATAATACTAATCATTCCTATTGTAAGACCGGCAATTTTCCATGTGGAAGAGTGTTGGGGATCGTTATCAGATTTCGTATTTGGTACTAATTTATTATCTGAATATTCCTGTTTTTCCATAGTCATAATTACACCATATAAAACAATCGCAGTTGCTCCACAAAGGATCCAGCTAATCCATTGTAGCCAAAAAAATAAGGTTATGTCAAAGGATGAGCCTAATGTTTTAAAACAGATAAGTATTATAAGGGCAAGAGACAAACCTAATCCCATTAACAATCCTGTTTGCTCATCCTCATCCTGAATTTTCTTCTTAATGAAGACAGGAAGAAAAATTAGGAAACCACCGACCCCAATTCCTGCTGCAATCATTTTAGGCTGTAAAATTAGGAAACTTTCAAGAATTCTACAACTTATTATGATTTCCCCGAGAATTATTAGACTTTTTTTAGTGACCTCCTTATTCTTTCCATAAAATATGAGTATAATTGGTGCTAAAATAAAGAACACCCCCAACACATTCTCGTTTAAGGAAACGGTAATAAGATTTAATGAGAAAATAGTTTCAACAAAATCCGAGATTAACTGGAAAAAAATAACAAACATTAACGAAATGAGAAGTAGTTCGGATTGTTTATTCTTGAACAAATTTACAGAAACCATTCTAAATCATAAAAAAGTAATTTTTCATAATTATTTTAGAATTTAATCGAACGATTATTTTTATTGAGGGATTTTTAACGTGTTTTCTTTCTTTTTCATAGGTTCTTTCGAAAGGGTTTTTTTGAGGTATTCAGGAAAAGCGGTGGTTATTTCCAAGTTCGTCTTTAAAGCAAAATATCTTTCACCACCGATGTTAATTTCATCGATTATATCGACTTTTTTCAGATAATCAATGGTTTCGGGCAAAGTTTCTGAGGTTTTTTTTGATAGCAATTTAGGCAGCTGGTTTTTTTGGATCGGTCTATGTCTTAGTGCAGAGATTACATTGTATTTTTTGGCATCAGAAACTATTTGAATAAGGTTGAAAGAGTCCTCTTTAATTTCTTTTTTAGTTTTCTTTTCGTGTTCGTTAAAATAATCCTGAACTTTAGGAAGTAGCGAGTCCATAAGTTCTGGAATCTCGTCGATGTACTCAATAACGCTATCTGGAGGCATTCTTTTGGCAACTACCTCTTTTAACAGAATCACGTATTTTTCGACTAATCCGATTTGATTTACGAAGATGAGCTGTTTTTCGACCAAGGTATCAATCGTTTCTTTGAAGTTTACGTCGGGGAATTTATTGGTGAACCATTCTTTCAGATCCCCTAAGGTTAAAGTTCCATTTGATAATTTTCTTAATGTTGAGAACATATGTCTTTTCTTTAGCAGACGCGCAATCTCTTCTTCTTCGGTTTTTTCTCTTATTTCTTCTAAGATCTCCCAATATAGGTCTTCTACCCATGATTTTAGTAATGAATAATTTTTAATCACATCATTTCTTTCATTTTGATCCAAGTTATTAAGCTCGTAAAAGTAAAAACTGGTGAAAATTTCGTCGTTAGATTTTAATTTTTTAACAAAATCCGCAGATAGTGAATGCACGCTCAGTTCCATCTCTGGGGTTGTTTGCTGGTCGAAAAACATGATTGAAATCATGATCATATCTTTATTTCCGCGAGCCCAGTCTGAGGCAATTTCGAAGTAATAATTCATACAGTTAATACTTCCAATCGATCTAGTAAAAAAGCCTTCTTCGAACGTTTGGTCCATTACGCTTGCTATTTTAGTAGACAAATCTTCATCTAAAGAATCTTCTGGGTAAGAGTAGAACATAGTGGGCCCGATTTTCCTGTGAAAATAGCTAATAGTGACTACGATAGTCATTTAAAAAAACACCTAATCTTAATAATTCAAATCGTATTTATAAAATCTCTGGATATATATTATAATTCTTTTTAACTCAATAATGATATGAAATGAATACAATGCAATCTTCAACAAGTTAAATGAAATCCTCCAGCAATATTTTTTTCTCTTTTAATTTCTTGGTTATATTTCTCAACCGCTTGTTTAGTTGGATATGATAAAATCTCGAAATCTAAATGTTTTGATAATTCTGCCGGGACAGTCATCATTCCATAAGCTCCTGTGCCGATTATTAAAATTTCTGGTCCATACTCTACGACCTCTTTCAAATCATCTTTAACTAAGTTGTGCCCTTTTTTCCGCCACCATTTCGGCTTCACTTTTGTTCCAAGTATAATTATATCGCTCGTATAAGTTTTGTTTTCGATAATAATCTTGCCAAACTCATAACCGCTTATGAATTCCGGAGCCACAAACAAGGTATGTTTAAATCATTTAAATATTTATTTACCGGGCAGAGTTTTTGAAAATTTTGTAAAGTTTAGAAAAAATTATTTTTTCAAATCGGTTTTAAATTAGAATTTGACGAGGAATGTATTATTTGTAAGTGCTGTGGAGAGGAAGTTAATTAATTTTACAATTATGTAAAAAGAAGATGGCTAAAACTTTAAATGAAATAATTTCATAAAAATCTTATTTAAAATTCTAATTAAAAAAGAAATGATGATATTATGGTGTATGTATCTGATTTAGAAATTATGTCTGGAATTTCAAGTATCTTTGGAACTCTGTTCACCTTTATTTTAGGTGCTATCATGATCCGTAAATATATTCGATATAGAGAAAGAACTCTATTACTAATGAGTTTAACTATGATGTTCGTAGGTCAACCTTGGTGGCCTTATGCTATTGATGTTATTCTTATTCTCACAACTGGAGAATATCTTTCTATACAGCAGCATGTCTTAATTGGTCATACTTTACAACCTTTCGCTATATTATTATGGATGTTTGTAATGTCTGAACTTTTATGGAAAAATAAACAAAAATTAATTACAATTATAACTGCGATTTTTTCTACGATATATGAGACGGTTGTACTTTACACAATTTTCATAGATCCTTCGAGATTCGTAATAGAGGAAAGCACTCTCGATTATACATACCTATCGCTATTTTTGCTTTGTCAACTTATATCTTTGATTGTTGTAATAATAACAGGTATTCTCTTTTTTCTGGGATCACGGAAATCTCCACAACCAGATATTAGGTTAAAGGGTATATTATTTATTATATCAGTTTTGTCATATACTACAGCGGCAATTATAGATTCAGCTCTAACTTTAACTTTGATATTGTTATTTATAGTAAGAATATTACTTGTATCATCCTCGATTGAGATCTACATGGCGTTTGCCATGCCTAAATGGGTTCGGAAACTCTTTTTAAAAGAAGAGTAAAAAATTATAAGAGATTTTAAGTTTGGAAATGAAATTTAGTAATTTAATTCATTTCTCTTTTTATTCAAAAGATTGTTTCTTTAGTAACATATTTAGTTCAGCGATTAACCAGCATAATTCATCGTAGGTGGAGGAAGATTTATGAATTTCCTTGGCTTTTTTATTTATTTCTGCGGCTGTGATTTTATTTTTGTCTTTAATAATTGCTAATTGCGCCTTTGCAAGGTCTTTGCATAAATCCTCGTAAGACTTTTTCTCCTGGGCAAGCTTATGGGCGGCAATAGTTATTTCTCCTTCAAGGTCGGGTTCTAAGCCTATGTCGATAAGTTCCTTCGTATCTTCATATTGAATTTCTAATTCATCTCTTCTTTCTATGGAAGCTTTATCCTTTAATCCTGTTTTCAAAATGTCCATCATCGCAAGGAAAGCGCCAAATTCTTTGCCTTGATGTACAATTTGAATGTTGGCGGCAGTTTCTTTTTTTTCATTTAAAGCATCAGCTTTTTTCTGGCTCAGGTCTTTTTTCTTTTTAGAAGCTTTTTGCCCGAACCATAGATACATATTTTTATAATCGTCAACAAGATATACAGCGTTATCGGCAAACGCCAACTTGCCAATTTTTCTTAGCGCACCATTTTCAGCCACGCTATATAGTTTCATAATATTTCTTAATTTAGTCTTTCTTAATAATATAGTGAAAGTAGATAAACATAAAATATATTTACTTATAGTACGAAATAAATTTAGAGAAAAAAAAATTTGAGATGTCGGATGTAGATTGAAATGACGGAACTAAAGGTTTTCAACCCTGTGGAAGTTTATATTATAGTCAAAGATGCGGGTATTTTACTATATAAATATTCAATTGTGGATTTTGGGGAAGTAGACAGGGATCAATTAATGTCTGGATTTCTATCAGCTCTCAATAATTTTGCCAAAGATTTAGACTTTCCAGCGGGTGTATCACTCATTCGATCTGGAACTTTAGAAGCCCGGTTCAATCCGGGGGAGCATATTTTATCCGTATTAATTATCGATTATCAAATGCCTCTTGGCTCCTCCACCGAACACATTCTCAGCGAGCTTGCTGAGGAAATTACTAAACAGTTTGAAGAAAAATATAAGGAGCCCTTAGAAAAACAGATGAAATCTAGTAAATTTAAACCAAAGGTCTTTAAGGACTTTTGGGAAGATATTGATCAAATCATTAATCAATTTGGCGAAGAATCGCATGAATTATATCAAAAATTGGTATTGATTGAGGCCATATATGCAAAAGTGCCACAAAAATGGTGTCTTCCGCTGATTGAACGAGCTGGAGAGGGAGAGCTAGTCGATATTGTGGAAAATATCCCAGAGAAGTATCATCGATTCTTAAAGGGAGCCATTCAAAAGGTAAATTTAAATAGTAAACCCGTGTGGGAAATCTTTGCTGTTCCTTTGCTTGATCCCAAGTCCCTTTAAACCTTCTTGTATCCTAATTTAGAGGAATTTATTTTACAATAATGTAAAGATTTATATATTTAAAAATTAAAATAATACTTACCAAGAAATTCAATTTTAAAAAAAAATACGGAGAGTGATAATTATGGTTTTAATGTTTAATCAAGTTATGTTTCCCCCTAATCAATCCAGTAAAGTTGCACAAAAGTTTATTGAGTGGGTCCAAAAAAATCCTCCAGATCCCACAATCGAGAAAAATATTTGTATCGGTGTTAGAAATACTGAAGATGGGAATATATTAGTAATAGGTATTGGTGACGTACCGAAAGGAAAAGTTGAAGAAGCTTTAAAGACTGGTACAGAACAAAATTTATTCATGGCTTCTGGAATTGAGGGGCTTAAATACAAGCTTGATGTAATGCTGAACTACACAGAAGCATATAAAATTCTAGGAATGACCGCTCCTGAAGTAGATTGATCTCAAAATCAGAAAATTATAATTCTAACTTTATTTTTTTTTTTTACACTACTATTATAATTAAGGAAAAAAAAAAGTATTTAATTTATTGATTTTAGTTCTTATCCCTATTCTATTTTCCCTCTTGTAAGTAAAAATAGATACCAACAACGATTAAAGCGAAAATCAGTATAATATCAAACAATTCGCTTCCGAAATTGACTGCTGAACGAGTTATAATGAACAAGGTCGCAAGATTTATAATGTTTGTCATTATGAGCCAGATGATCACAAACTCCCAAAGAATTTTTATACTCTCCCATTCTGCTCTCTTAATCATGAGTACGCCAAAGATTCCTAAAACTATTAAAAGGCCACCCCAAAGTCTCCAAAAATGTGGATCATAATTAGGGGCATCATTTAAATCAGCAAGTATCTCTGGAATAACCAAATAAAAGAATCCATAGATAAAAGCAATAATCGTATTAATTATTAAAAGTAATTTCATCCTTTTTGAGATTTCCGTCATTAGGTTTATCCTCTTTTTTTTTATATTGGAGTTATATTTTTTGTTAGATATTTTACATTTATGATAAGAAAGTATTTATACATTATTGTCTCTAAAAAGAAACTTAAAGTTAAAACTCTCTTTTAACCGTTCAAGAAAGCCAAATTTCATACATTTTTGTTGAAAGATTTAAAACTGAATTGTTCTTATTTTTAATTTATTAACATTTACTAAAAAGTAGAAATTCTAAAAATTCAATAAAACAAAATTGGAGGGAAAAACAATGGCATTTGATGTTGAGAAAGAAATTAAAATATTTTTGATTTCAGGTGTAATAGTGTTGCTTGTTTACGGTGTATGGCTTTTCATCTCCCCTGAATCTTATCGGGCCCTATTGGGTAGTAGTCGCTACTTTAATCCGGTGGGCGATAGAATGATAGGAGGAATTTTTATAGCTTGGGCGATAATTGCAATAAGATTAATTAAGATAAGTGATAACTGGGAGAAGATTGAGGAATGGATATTATTTACAGCAATAGCAGAAATTTTAATTACTATAGCTCAACTTTTGGGCATTATTTTGTATCAAATATTATCTATTGGTACCATAATAGCGATGATTATTACCATCTTTTTCGCTATAGTTGCTATTCATATTTTTATACAAAAGCGCAATTAAAAGCAATAAGGAACTACTTTAAATTAAAATCCTTTTTTTTTTCTTAATATTTTATTGAGACGACAGCAAAAAGAGATTAATTTATTTATTATTATCCCTAGAAAGAGAATTACGGTCTAAAATCTCTTTTAGCAGTTCAAAAGAGCTAAATTTCATACAATTTTGTTGAAAGATTTAAAACTGATCTTATTTATTATATACTTACTTTTAACAAAAAAGTAGAAATTCAAAAAATTCAATAAAAAAAACAATATTTGGAGGGAAAAAACAATGGCGTTTGATGTTGAGAAAGAAATTAAAATATTTTGGATTGTGGGTGTAATAGTGTTGCTCGTTTACGGCGCATGGCTTTTCATCTCCCCTGAATCTTATTATGCAGTATTTGGTGCTCGCGGCGAGATTGCTACATTTGCTGCTAGATCAGTAGGAGGAATTTATATAGCTTGGGGAATAATTGCAATAATATTATTCAAGAAACTTGATAACTGGGAGAAAATTGAGGAGTGGATTTTATTCGCAGTACTGGAACAAATTTTAATTTTTATCGCTGTAATTATTGATATTGTTATCAATAAGATATTAGGACTTCATGGCATAATGCTTATAATTATTAATATCTTTTTCGTTGTACTAGGTAGTCATATTTTAATACAAAAGCGCAAATAAAAGTATATAAGGAACTATTTTAAATTAAAATCCTTTTTTTTTTTATTTATTATTCTCTCTAAAAAGAAAATTACTGTTAAAACTCGCTTTTAACCGTTTAAGAAAAGCAAATTTCATACAATTTTGTTGAAAGATTTAAAACTGAACTGTTCTTATTTATTATTTACTTACTTTTAACAAAAAAGTGAAATTCGAAAACTTCAAAAAAAAAAATATTTGGAGGGAAAATAATGGCATTTGATGTTGAAAAAGAACTTAAAATATTTTGGATTGCAGCTATAATAGTGTTGATCTTTTACGGCGCTTGGCTTTTTATTTCTTATGAGACTTATAATGCAATAATGGATGCTGGACAAAACTTTTCTCCGGTTCTTGGTAGAATAATAGGAGGAATGTTTATAGCTTGGTTAGTAATTCTGATAATGTTGTTTAAGAAATTAGATAACTGGGAGACGATTGAGGGATGGGTGTTATTTGCAGTAATGGTAAATATTTTAATTTTAATTGCTTTTATTCTTGGTATTGTTATGTATGGGATATTAACTATGGGTGTCATAATAGCAATGATTGTGAATATCTTTTTCGCTGTAGTAGGTATTCATATTTGGATACAAAAGCGCGAATAAAAGTAAATAAGGAACTTTTTTAAATTAAAATCCTTTTCTTTTTTTTTAATTTTTTATTGGGATGTTAAATAGAATTATCACAAATTTTTCTCACTCATTTAATAGATTGATTTAAAATATAATATAAATAAAATAACTTAGAAACAAAATAGAAGTCTTAAAAATGACAAAAGTAAGAGTATTTGATGGTGCCGAGACAATAGGTGGGAACAAGATTTACGTAGAAGAAAACGGAAAGGGTGTTTTTCTTGATTTTGGCATGAATTTTGCAAAGTATAAAGTGTATTATCAGGAATTTTTATTCGATCGAAGCGCCAGAGGGATTTACGATCATATTTCTCTTGAATTAATCCCTCGGGTCAATATTTATCGTAAAGATTTAATCCCTTCGGATCTCGATATATCCATATTTCCCTCGTTGAATGTAGAAGCGGTCTTACTTAGCCATGCGCATATGGATCATTTTGGAAATATGGGCTTACTTGACGAAAATATTCCAATAATCGCATCGCCCTCCACATTAATGTTACTAAAAGCGATTTTGGACTCTTCATCAGCTAAACTTGGTTCGGATGTTGCTTATTTTTCAGAAAGATTGGCAGACGGCAAGGACGAGAGAGTTTTAAACGCAGATCGAAGAAAAGAAAGTAAATATATAGGTCGAAATTTTATTTGTACAAAAGGTTTTTCAGAACCTTTTAAAGAATTTTTATTGACAAGTGTTAAAAAAAGAAAACAAATAGATGCAGGGCACATTTGCACGATTGATGATTGCTCAACTCCCTTTGAAATTAAAGCTTTTGAAGTAGATCATTCTATATATGGATCCACGGCTTATATTTTAGAGGGTGATTCGACAATTGCTTACACAGGTGATTTTCGCCTTCACGGCAAGAGAGCAGAAAAGAGTAGAAAGTTTATTAATGAAGCGAAAAATGCTTCCATTCTAATAATTGAGGGTACGAGGACATCGAGAAAAGATATAAACGAGTCCGAAAAAATAGTTTTTAGAAATTGTCTAGAGGCTGTTGAGGAATCTAAAGGGCTTGTAATTGCTGATTTCTCTGCCAGAAACTTTGAGCGGCTGGAGACTTTTAAAGAAATAGCTAGTAAGGTCGGGAGAACGTTAATCATATCGGCAAAAGATGCTTATTTGCTAAAAGCGCTTGAAAAGGCAGATGGAATTGATAGGACAAAAGACGTATTGATTTATAAAGAATTAAAAGCAGTTAGATATAATTGGGAGAAGGAATTCCTTAAAAAGGAAATTGGGGAGACAGCTTATATCGACCCGACAAGAATATCCAGCGAACCAGATAATTATCTACTCTGTTTTTCTCTTTATGATATGAAGCACTTATTAGACATTCGGCCAGAAGATGGGACTTACGTATATTCTTCAAGCGAAGCTTTTGAAGAGGAGTCAGAGTATGATTTCATTCGATTAAATAAATGGCTTGAGGCTTTTAAGTTCAAGATTTACGGATACGAAATCTTAGAGCAAGAGGGACGAGAAAAACCAAACTTTATTAAAGGTTACCACGCTTCAGGGCACGTTTCTCAAAATGAAATTAGATGGGCGATCGAAACGATTGATCCGGACGTTATAATTCCAGTTCATACACAAAATCCTGAGTGGTTTGCTAATAATTTTTATAATACCGTTCTTTTAAAAGATGGTCAAACTCATACAATATGAATTTTTAACTGTAATTTAATAATTTTTTAAACTCTTTTAAGTTTAAATATTAAGATAAATATAATTTTTAAGAAAACAAATAAATCCTAATCAAAGATTATTTTTTTTCTTTATATTGATTGGATGTATCTCATAATAAGAAGAATTAACTAAATTAGGAATGAAAAGATGATAATAAAAATAAACTCAATTGAGAGCACTATAGAAATTTTTTATGAAAAATATGTACATCTTCATGGATTCATAAAGCTTGAAGCTGAAAGTGACGATAAAGAATATAGAATAATAATTCAAATCTTAAACGAGCAAACCATTATTGATTACGTGTTAACTCGTCAAAAATTAAAAAATGTAAGGATGACAGATTATATAAAAGCTGAATTAGAGACTGAGCTTCAATATGTGATACAAGGGCGACCGATTATTTGTACTGAAATTGATAAAAAAACTAAGAAGGAAACGCATAAAACTCTAAATGTATTTTTCTTTATTGAAGATCTAATGGAAAAGGAAGTTTTAAAGCCCCATTCAATGAAGATATCAGAGATTCAAAAGGATAGAGCAATCTATTTGGAAAATATTTTTACTCCAGACGGGATATATATGGGAGATTTAGCATCAGAATCGAATGTAAAAGTTTTCTTTCCTTTGAAATATTTAATGTATCATTTCTTTATTGCGGGTGCAACAGGTCAGGGAAAATCCAACTTAAATCAAGTTTTTATTGATGGCTTACTTCAACATAACGCAAACGTAATAATGAATGGAAAGGGGACAAAAGTTTCTATGCTCGCAATTGATATGCATGATGAATATGCATTAGGTTGTAATAATTATGGATTATACCATATAATTAAAACATTGGATGTGAGCGCTGTTAAAAAATTAATTGGTAAATGGTTTTATCTCTATCCAAATAAAGGGCTCCCTCCTACAGAAGTAAAAAGTATGGCAGAACCATGCATAATTAATTATCAAGAGATAAAGCCCCAAGATCTCTTTGCTACGGGCTCATTCAACGAACTACAAGCTGGAGCTATACATTCTGCTTATCATGATAATCCAAATGATTATATTGATAATCTATTAGATGACACTTATTTCCCACCAGGAAATCATGATCCTAAAACAATTTCAGCTATTAGAAGACGTCTTAACTGGTTGGAATATTCAGATATATTTCAATCAAATGCAAGTAGCAAACTACCATCGATTATTAAGAAGTTAGAAAAAGGAGGAATTATCATATTTAATGTCTCGCTATTAAGAGATTTAGAGCAATTTTTATTTAATAGTGTATTAGCAAGGACTTTATTTGATATCCGTAAGACTTTAAAATCATCAACTGATTATTCTACTTTTGAGACAAAACTGGGTAAAGCGCTTCCTCAAAATTTCTTTGATAATTACAAGGCTAATTTGAAAAAGTTATATATTTCATCTGGAACAAATATAAAAGATCCCTATGATATGCCTATTATTATCTTTACAATAGAAGAAGCCCCTAGTATATTACGGCCAGAAATAATGAAATTTAGTAACGTATTCAAGGATATATCACGGCAAGGTAGAAAATTTAACTTAGGATTAGAAGTAATTTCACAGCAATATACTCCAATAGACGATACAATAATATCGAATATGAATACTGTAGTGAATTTACCTTTAAGATCAGAAAAGGAAAAATCAGCAGCGTCAAAGATATTAGGGGGAGGGATTCAATATAGCGATATTGAATCTTTAACAGGCACGAGGGGTATTGCTTTAATTTCTGGAATATGGTTAACCAACTTCCAAAAATTAAGAATTCCGTTATATGATGATTACTTTAAAGAAGTTTCAGAAAAATATTATATTGAATTTTCAAAAAAAATGAAATCACAAACATCAACTCCCCCAACAGGTCTCCCTTAATCAACTTTTTATTAATAATATACGAGGTGTATAAAAAATCTCTTTTGACTTTGAATTAATCTCACTAGACAATTCTATTGAAAACAGACCAGAACGATCAATAGATCAAGAAATTAAACAATTCAAGGAATATATAAAAGAGAGAAGGATTAAATGGACGGAAGAGGAAAAAATCGAATTAGAAACGGATAAATTTGATAGTGATGAAACTCTCAAAAACACTAATGCTCATTTTAGTGAAATGATTTATGAGATTATTGAAAATGAATTGCCCGATTATATAAATAAAGAATATAAGATTATTGGATTTGATGAAAGTTCAAATACTTTAAGTGGAACTTATGCCAGATTAGCCTCCTTCAAATTTGGTGAAGGTCAAGTTATACTTAAAGATGGAAAATATAAGATAGAAAAAATAATGTATCGACCTATCAGTAGTTATATAGAAGATAATGAACACAAGCTTATCGTTTATAAGACAGTAATAGAGAATTTTGTGAAAACCGTTAAAAGAGACTTTTATACTGGTAGTCTAAAAGGGAAAATTGATGACTTGGAAGATTGGTATGAAAATACCTATAAAAAAAAAATAGATGATCATATTAAAGGGCATGATTTTTATTATCCCTCATTAGGACATGTAGTTGATAGAATTAGAACTGCAGATGAAATTTTAAAATCGTTGATTAGAATTAAAGAAGAGAGCAATTGGGGTAAAAATAAAAATGTTATTTTTCTTGGAGATGGGATTCAGATGTTTCGACAACATATTTTTCCACCCTCATCTTTCATAGAATTTTTTTATAGATTCATTGTTGATTATGATATTAAATATTATAGTTTCTCCAAGACTTGCAGATTAAGAGATGCTCAAGGTAATTTTATTTTACCAATTTGGTCAGAAATTTTAAAAACTAAAAGATTTTTAGTGGAATTACCAGATCTATCAGTTTATACTAAAAGTAAAGCCTATATAACAAGATTACAGGAAGAAAGTTCAGCATTAAGATTTGATATTCCAGATTACTTGGATACAAAAGATGCAAGTTATATTTTAAAAAATTTAATTCCATACTCCCCAAGAGGATATCCATTATGTCTAATTGGTGCTCATGAGGCAAGTACATTATTGGTTTCAGAATATAATAAATTAGAGAGTAAATTTATGGAATTAAAATTTGATCCAAAAATTAAAAGATATACTGAATCTTGGAGGCATAAAGTGCTTGGTGAATAATAGATAATTATGAATTTTATAGTTTTATGAAAAGGAGTATAAATTATGGTTAAAATTATTCATATGGCAGATACCCATTTAGGATATAGAGAAGGAAGAGGTACTATAAATAAATGGGCTATACCGAATTATTCAAAACCTTACGAACAAGAAATTTATGATGCATTTTTAAAAGTTATAGATGATGTCTCTAAACTAAAGGATGTAGATTTCTTGGTCCACTGTGGAGATATGTTTCATTTACCTAGTGTTAATAGATCATATCCCCCTCCAGAACCCGCAAGACGAGTTTTAAAAACTGCATTAGATACTTTCTTTAAAAATTCAAATAATAAAGTACCTTTTATCTATGTTGAAGGAAATCATGGTGTGTTTAAAGTATATGAATATACCCCGTTTGAATCACATATTAGCAAAGAAAAATATCCTAATCTCTATTATTACAAAGATCGAGATTTAATAGAAGCAATAAAAACGAATAACCCTTTAAAACTTGAATTTAATGAAAAAAAAGTTTGTTTTTATTTATTTCCTTATTTTGAATTTAAAAGCCATGCTGAGTATAAGAATGCTTACAATAATTGGATAATTAATCAAAAACCTGATGATAATGATTATATTAATATTGCAATTGCTCATGGGTCTAAATTAGATGAAACGCTACACAAAAAAGTAAGCTCAGATGATTTTGGATATGACTATATTGCTCTAGGACATGAACACGGGTTAAAATCAGAATCAAGAACTCATTATTACGCTGGATGTTTATTGCCCATGAATTTTAAAGAAATAACTGAAACTCAGGGATATTTAATTATAAATATTGAAGAGAAAACGAGAAAATTAAAGGTTGAAAAAGTTTTTACTGATAAAATGTTAACAAGACCGTTTGAAATAATTTCTATTAATATTTCTCCTCAAGAAAGCTCAGAAGAATTAAGAAATAATGTGAATAAAGAATTAATTAACTATATTTCTAAGGATGGATTTGACCCTAAAACATCAGCAAGATTAAAAATGAATTTTACTGGAGAATTGACATTCGAAAAACTCTGGCAAATAAATGATTTAATGGTAAAACTTAGAAGGGAATGCTTTTCTCAAACAGATAAATATAATATATTGCAATTAATCTGGCAAGTTTCTGATATTTCCGAAACAATTGAGGATGACATTAGTCCTGGAATTATTGAGGATTATATTTTGGAAAAACCAGAAGAAGAATTTAATAATTTTGTTAAAGAGAAATTGACAGAGGAAAGCACACAGTTCAACGTTGAAAAGCTAACTCAATTTGGATTGAGTGCGATAAAAAGCGCTTTAAGAATAATGGATAAAGAAGAGGAGGTTTAATTAAAGCTGTGCAAATAACCAAACTTATTTTTAAAAATTTTATGGGTTATAAACAATTAAATCTGCCTGATGGAGAAGATGACTTTCCTGAGGGTTTAATTCTAGTGAGTGGGAAAAATTCTTATGGGAAATCTACTATATTAGAAGGTATTTTATTTGCTTTTTTTGGGTCAAAAATTTTTATTGGTAGAAAGGCTGATTCTTTTATAACCTATGGTCAAAATAAAGCAGAATTGAGTGTATATTTCTCGCTTGATAATATTAAATATTATATATATCGTAAATGGGGCAGATCTGGAAGTGCCAGTGCGAAACTCTTTGAATTAGATAAAAAAGGAATGTACCGGGAAATTAAAAAATTTAATATCGAGAAATTTTTTGAAATTTCAAAAGACCAAGCTATGAGTACTGTATTTGTAAGACAAGGAGAAGTAGAAGAATTGGCCAATATCAAGGGTGCTAAACTAAGAGAAATGATTATCGATTTATTTCGTCTTAATATAATTGACGATTCATTAAAATATCTAGATACAGAATCAAAGTCAAAAACTCATGAAAAGGAAAAATTTGAAAAATCTCGTGTTCCAATTGAAAGAATAGAAGAAGATATAAAGCGTATTGAACAGGAAAACAATGATAACAAGAAAATTATCTCAGAAAAAGAAAAAATAATGCTCGAATACGAATCGAGACTTAAAACCTATCCTTCAAACGAATTAATTTCCAATTTAGAGAACTTGTATAAAAATAAAGAAATAACTGAAGAAAAATATAAATCTTATAAAAATGATTTTGAAACGAAAATTAAGAATACTGATTTAAATTTAGAAGATTTCACATCTTTAGAAAAAATTAAGAATAAATTTGATATCTTAGATAACTCAAAAAGAGAAATTGAAGCTAATAAAGAGAATTTAGATAAAAAAAAGCAAGCAACTGTTAAAGGTATGGGAAAAACTAAAGGTAGAGTTGAAGATATTTCAAAAATAATTTGTAAAATGGAAAAAAGTTTACAATTTACTGAAAATGAAACCGCCCTCTGTCCTACATGTCAAAACGAACTTACAAAAGAGCACTATGATACTGTTATTCAGAATTTTAATGAAGAACTTGCCCTAAATCAGAAAAAAATTAAGGAAATATCTCAATTAATAAATGATAACAATAAAGATATTGAGAAATGTCAACAAGAGTTAGATAAAATAAACGAACAAATTACAATTATTCAAAATCTTAAGAAAGACTTTGAGAATTATCAAAAATATGATATAGAATTAACGAATATTCAAAAAGAACTATCCGATTTTTTAAAAAAAAATAAAGAGAGGTTCAAGGATTCAAGTCCTAAGGGAATAAAGGATATTTCTCTCGAAATAGAAAGATTAACAACGGAATTGAAATTGATTAAGAAGGCAATAACAGAAAAAAGAGATAATATTAAAAATAATCAAACTAGAATTACGGAATTGGGCAATGAAATCAAAAGAATGAAAGATTTAGAGAAGAAAATTGGCGAGATTGAAATTGATCTTGAACATATCATTAAAGCAAAAGAATTCGTACGACGATTTGTAACGGAATATATGGTTGTTAAGCGTCTTGTAAAAAACATTACGTTGAAAGCGGATAGATATATTAAGGATTTTACATCAGGTCAATATGGAGAACTTATGCTAGATTTAACAGGAACTAAAAAGACAGGACTTTCTCTTAAAATTAAGGACTATTTTAATGGTGAATATGAACCTATCGAGGTCCTTTCAGGAGGCGATCATACTGCGTTAGGTATGGCTTTAAGATTAGCTATTTGTGAATTAATGAGCATAATTCGTCCAACTAAAGAGTCTCCAAAAAAAAATCCAAAAATCAATTTTCTTTTATTAGATGAACCTTTAGCAGCTTTAGATGAGGTTAGGAGAGAGCGAATATTAAAGCATCTTACAAAATCTAAAGCATTTTCTCAGATTTTCCTAATAACTCATACATCTATCCCGTCAGATATTCAAACGCATAAAATACTAGTAGAAAAAGATCATTCCACAGGAATTAGCCATGCGAGATTTGAAAAGTTAAGCGTAATTTTATAACTTTTTGATATAGAAAATAAAAATAAAAATAGAGTAATGAAGTGCTAATTTCTCTTTCTTTTATAGTAATTTAACCTAGTTAAAATTATTAGTATAATAAGGTAAGAGTTAAAATATGAAATTAATTACTTTATCTACTAATATAAAATTTTGCGATTGAAAATGACACAAATAAGTTATTTAGATTTCAACCTATTATTAAAATCATTAACTGTTTCTCAAATTAAGGAAATCATCGATGATTATAATCAACAAATTATTAATGGTGATTCAAAAGCTAAGAAATTGAAGGGTTACTCTGGATTAAAGAAAGACGAATTAATTGAATTTGTAGATTCTTCTCTAAGTGAAAAAGATAAGTCATATTTTTATGAGATTTTTGAACCAGAAATATCAAAAAAACTAATTTCAGATGCACTTTTACTGATAGTAGGAGAACACAAGACGGAAAGGATACAGAATGCAGGAATTTTATCTGGTGGTAAGGGATATAGAATCTGGTATACAGGAAAATATGGATCTCATAAAGCATTAGTAGAGGTACTTAAAGATGTTAATAGAATGAACTGCAACTGTAAGATAGGAAAATTTGGAGGAATTTGTCTTCATCAGATGGCGATTTTTTTAATGTTATATAGTAAAAATGCAATTAAATTGGAAGATTTTCCTTTTAAAGTAGATCATTCACAGTTTAAATCTATAAAAAAGAGATTAGAATTACTCGCTACTCAATCGCTATTCAAGGAAGAACCATCAATAATACTATCGAATGATTATAAAATTTATGTTAATGGTGACCTTGTTACTTATGAATGGGCGGGAGATTTTGCCGGAAAGAGAACGAGAGACATGTCTGAAGAAGAAGAAGATGTTGATACATGGATATCGAACAAAATAGTTGAAGTTATGTTAAAACATATAAAAGTTAAAACAAAAGAAGGGAAATCAGAGAAAATTATTCTAGATAATTATGGTATTATTCCGAAGATCATTGAAAATCCAAAATTAGTAAAAAAAATCCTTACTAAATTCAAGAAACTTGAAGATCCTGAATTACCGACTGAAGAAAGTCAACTTGAAGCGTTTCTGAAAAAAAATCTTAAAGAGAGTAGTATAGAAATGGATATTGATCCTCCTTTTAATGCTTATGAGGGAGAAGAAGCCTTTCTATTTGTAAGTTATACACATAAAGACAAATCAAAAGTGTATCCAATTATTAAAAAACTCTATGATAAAGGAATTAATATTTGGTACGATGAGGGTATACCCCTCAGTACAGACTGGTGCAATACACTTGCCGAGAAAATAATGGATAGTAAAATCTTTCTTTCTTTCATATCTAATCATGTTCCTGAATCTGAAAATACTCAGGATGAAATTCAATTTGCGATAAATGAGGG
This sequence comes from Promethearchaeota archaeon, assembly GCA_019058295.1. Lineage (GTDB taxonomy): Archaea > Asgardarchaeota > Lokiarchaeia > Sigyniarchaeales > SOKP01 > LW40-45. Next base: position 20,749 of record JAHPZI010000014.1, read on the forward strand.
AAAAACATTTCTTGCAATTTATCTAACCGATTCTGGGTTAACTCCTGGTTTAAAAATGCGAATGAGAAGAATCCAAGGTATTCAAAAATTTGAAATGGAAGAGAAAAGATTTTATAATAAATTATTAAATGAAATAAATCGATTACTTTAATAATAATCAGAATAATAAATAAAAAAAAATAAAAAAAAAGATAAGGTTAGAATTTAGATTATAAATCTCGAGCTTTTACTGTTTTTCTGCCGTTTCCTTTTGCTCGACCCACAGCTTTGTCTAGCATGCCCATGATTATACCATTCAAACTATCGCCATCTAAAACGGCACTACTGGTATTGCATCCTTTAGATTTGATAAACTCCCTAACTTTAGATTTAACAAATAGGGGTTCTGAACCTTTTTTAGCCATAATTTATTCCCTCTTTTAATTAATGTTTTTATATTAATATTTAATGGTTTTGTAAAAAAATTCTAAATACTATTAATTAATAATTTGTATAATTGAGTTTTTAAATGTTATTGAAATTTATTGTTAAATCTTAGTTACATCACACTTTTTTAGGTTGAATAATATTTTCTTAAGGATTAAAAAATCGAAAATGTAATCGCAAAATGTATTTTCATGAAGGATTACATACAAAAAGGATGTAAACTTTTGAGAGATATAAATTCTTGATTTGAGCATTTAAAATATTTCTTTTTCTTGATAATAAAGCAAAAATTGAATTGCTATCGATATTATATAAGATAAATTTCTCCAATTTAGCAAAAAAAAGAAAAAAAAATATAAATTTTTAGCTATTATTTAAAACATTCCTTAGGATTTAAGGGGCAACCTCGCCGCATCCTGGAATGCTTACTCCAGCCGCAGCCATACTTAAACCATAAGAAACTGTTAATAGAATAGCTAAAGCAACCAACACTTTTTTGCTTAACTCCATTAAATTCACTTCCGTTAAAAAACTTACTTTTAATGGTGACTAGAGGTTTATAAATAATTATTTAAAGTTCACATAAAAATAGAGATCATTAAACATAAAGATTAAATAGGAAATGAAAAAAAAAAATATTGTTTTTTTGTTTTACTGAAGAGAAATTAAATATTTAACTTCTCTGGTTTATTTTGGTGGAGCAAGGACAATCTCTATACTTGATACGTTATTATTTTGTCCATTTTCTCCTTCTAATTGTTCAGTAGATAATCTTATATCTTTATATTCTGTGCCTTTTAAAAATCTGTTGCGTAAAATTTCGCATACATCGACAGCATGAGAAATAGCTCTGCCACGTGCCTTAACAGTGCATTCTTCACCTTTGTTAAGGATCATCATCGTCGCCATCACATAATTCATGGTGGGACGTCGGCCAACAAACACAGCATTTTCGTCTTTGGACATTTTAATTACCTCTAATGTTTTATTTGTTTTTTTGATATTTAGTTTTGTTTGCTTTTTAGATTTATTAGTTTTTTCGTATTATGTACGATGTTATATCATAATTTATTATAACAAATTATGATGTTATTATTCTACACTATTTATTTATAGTATAGTCATTTGTGTTAAATCAAAGAAATATATTAAAGTTTATTAAAGGATTAATATAAACTTCGAGAAGAATTTAAATAAGCTTTTAGAAATCAAAATCGTCATCTGTACTCTTCACTTGATCAACTTTCTTTATTTGTTTTCTTTCATCTTTTATTTTGAGTTCTTCATCTAAAAATTCTGTTTTTTCCATTTTTTCTTTCTTTTCCTCCTCCTCTTCACCTTTAATAATATCCCAAATTAAACTTAGAATAAGAGGAACTGAGAGAATTATAAGAATTGGAATAAATAATCCATAATCTGTTAAAACTATTTTAACCCAGCCAATGTACGGAATTTTGCCAATTACTACTCCTCTAATTCGCTGTTCTGGGAACCAATCTTCATCCTTGTCATCATTAGCATCCCCTTTAGTTCGAAATTCATATCGATCTTTTTCATCATTATATCTTATACCAACGACCCGGTGAACAATAGGTTCATCAGGTGCTCCCTCCCAAGGAGCGTCATAAACAACAACATCTCCCAATTCTATGTCCTCAGGATCTCTCCCTTGTAGAAATAATAAATCCCCTGTATTAATCTTTGGTGCCATTGAATCAGAAACTACTACCACCATTGGAGTATCGGTATTTAATGCTACCGACAATATGACATAAAAAAGAAAAGATCCGAAAAAAGCAAAAACTATTAAAATAACAGCAACTATAACTTTTTTTTTTGTTATTGGCTTTTTTGTTTCTTTCGATTTGTCTGTTGATTTTATACGATATTTTCTTTGCATATTAATAAAAAAATCTTTCTTTGGGCTATTAAATAAAAAGCTCAATTTAAATTTTCTTTTTATAATACATATCATATAGAATAAGCTATTTAAAGTAAATCTTATTAACGATCGATATTCTTTCTTTAGGTAATTTCATTAAAATATTAATTAAAATCTAGAAAATATCTATTTGGATAATTATTGAAATTAAAAAAAAGAGAAGAATATAAAATAATTAAATATTTAGACTGGCTCAAATCCTAAATCTACTCTTGTTTCTCCTTTGATATCCGTTTCTAAGAATATAGCCTTCACGGGAGTTTCTATTTTAATAGTTTCTGGTTTAGATTCATCCACACCAATCAATTGGCCACTAACCATTGGCCCTTCGTCTAATTTTATAACTGAAAAGCAATAAGGTTTCTTTCGATCATACCCTTTTTCTACGAAAAAAGGAGTTCCTACAGTAATGCTTGTAAAAGCAGCAAGTTTACCTTTCCCTGACATTTCAATCCATTCCATATTTGCACTATTACATTTAATACACAGTTTTCTTACAGGTACATAAGTAGCGTTACAATTTTTACATTTTGAACCCATTAGTTTTTTCTCAGCTAAGAAATCTAAATAACTTTTAATAGTAAAATCTCTCTCACTTTCAGACATTTTTTTTTCTCACCTTTATTTTTCAAATATCGTTACAACGCAAGTTGCCCCAGATCCACCTAAATTATGAGTAAGCATACGTTCGACATCAAATTTGACTTGTCTATTTCTCTCAGCGATACCTCTCATTTGTTTAAATGCTTCCACTGCAAATGCAGCACCTGTGGCTCCTACAGGATGCCCTTTACTCTTCAATCCACCACTTACATTAATCGGGAGAGAGCCATCCCTTTTTGTTTCTCCATTTTTTATGGCATCAACGGCCTTGCCTTTTTCATAAAAGCCCAAATCTTCAAGTGCAACAATTTCTGCTATTGTAAAACAATCATGGACTTCTGCAATTTGGATATCCTTTGGTTTTAATCCAGACATTTCATATGCCTGACGTGCAGCCTCCTTCGTTGCGATAAAGCTAGTTAAAGACTCTCTATCGTGCATAGATAATTCTGCTGATCCCTGGCCAGTTCCAGTGATCCAAATAGGTGTATCAGTAAATTTTTTTGCTACATCGCCTGCAGCAAGAAAAAGACACGCTGCTCCATCAGTTACAAGGCTACAATCAAATAGACGTAACGGATAAGCAATCATTGGATTTGATCTACTCTTAAGAAAATCAAATTCATCCTTCCAATCTGGAATCTCTCCTCCAGAGGCTTTTATTTTAGATATTTTGCTATTCATTATATCTTTTATCGATGATTGCATCTGAGCATATGGATTCTCTTTTCCATTTTCATGATTCTTTATCGCCACTCTCATTAAATCTTCTACTGTAGTTCCATATTTGTGAAAATGTGCTGATGCTAAAGTTGCATATAATCCTGGAAATGTGGCACCCGCAGGATATTCAAATAAACTATCCGAGGCCGTCGCTAAAACGTCTGTAACTCCTGTTGTTGGTAATTCTGTCATGCATTCAACTCCAGAGACACATACTACATCATGTATCCCTGAAGCAATAGCAATAATCGCCTGCCTAAATGCTATCCCACTACTAGCACATGCGCCTTCAAACCGAGAAGCAGGTTTAGGAACTAATCCAACTAAACCAGCCATTTGAGGTCCCAAATGTCCTTGGTGATTGAATAAATCTGAAGAATAATTTCCCACATAACATGCATCAATATCTTTTGGTTCTATTCCATTATCAGTTCTATTCACCGCGTCTATCCAAGCCTCTACCCACATATCTGGATTCCGTTGGTGCGGGAAATTTGCACCAAATTTACACATACCAGCTCCTACTAATGCGATTTTCCTTGCTAATTTTCCCATATTTTTACACTTTTTTCTTTAATTTTAATCTTATTATTAATTTAAATTAAAAAATTGAATAATCGAAAAATTAAATTTCTTATGATTTCTAATATACTTTTTTGAGCATTTTTTTATGCATAATTAGAAGGTTAACCTTTTTATCTATCACTTCATTTGATTATTATTATGACGAATTCAAATTTAAAACCCGTTAAATGGGAAGATTACGAAATTGGTCAATCAGCAGAATTTACTAAAACGATAACCGAAGAAGATGTCATGAAATTTGCAGAAGTAACCGGTGATTACAACCCTATCCATGTTAATCCTGAATATGCAAAAACTCAGATGTTTGGGAAACAAGTAGCACATGGAGCTTTAAGTTCTGGTTTAATTTCGGCGGTTTTAGGTACTAAATTGTTTGGACCAGGTATTTTATATGGAGGTCAAACAGTTAAATTTATTAAACCAGTATTTTTCGGCGATACTTTAACCGCTGTTGGTACAGTAAAAGAAAAATTTACGAAAAAGGAAGGTAAATTGAAATTCATTATCTGTGATACGATTGTTAAAAACCAGAATGATGAAGTAGTAACAACTGGAGAAGGTACAATACTTTTTATGTAAATTTTTTTCTTTTTTCAATTATTGTCCTAAAGGAGGAAAAAATGATTTGGGGATATTTTTCTTCTTGTTTTAATCTAATTAGTAATGAATAATCTCAGGATGTATGAAAGAAAGAGCATCAGAGATTTGTTTATCTGAAGGATTTATCTCGAGAAAATTTGTTAAATTCTTAATCACTAATGTTGAGTTCTTAATTAAATCATCAAGGTTCAAGCATATATACTTCTTATCCATTACGAAAGAATTAATCCTGTTATATACTTCAATAATCCTTTTGGTTAAATAATTCTTAAATTTCTTTTTATTCCCTTTTTTTACAAATTCAATAAAATAATTCCAGACCAGCTTTAAAAAAGTCTTAGAATCCAAAAAGCGGAAAGATAAATAAAGAATAGATCGAATATTTGAAAGATTTTTCACCACTCTTAATATGGAATCAACAATATCATTTATATTCCGCTTTAAACAAATATAATAAGGATTGGTCAAGTATTCATGGATATAAGGGATAGTATAGATAGTTGACGGGTCCTTCCAGCCCCATAATGGTGCTTCATTCTTTTTTATTAGATTTTTAATATTGTTACTCCAATATCTAACAAGAATTTCAATCTTATGATCATTATTCTTTTTAAAATGACTTAATTCACCTGATAACGCAAGAATATAATAATTAGTAATTACAAAATCCATGGCTTCATAAGAACCAAACTTATTAAGGAACTTTCGGTCTCTCAAATCTTCCTCAGACCCCATATCAATTCCAAGTCTATGGAGAATACCCGCCAGTAAACTTGACCCGCTCCGAGGAGGAGAAAGAACAATAACTGTCTTTACGATACTGAACTCACTCTTATTATATTTTTTAATTTTTTTATAAGTATAATTTACTTATCATACTAATGTATTATCATTATAATTCATAAATAATGATCTTCCTATGAAGGTAAAAAAAAGCTAGTACTCAATTCCGTATCGTGATACAATCCCTTGGGATGAATAATAATGTTTGATCATCTTCATTTCAGTGACTAAATCAGCAACTTCCTTTATTTTGGGATGCATTTGTGGACCCCCTGTCAGAATCAATTCCACTTTTTCAGGTTTATTTTTTATAAGTTCCAATACAGGTTCAACAGATATGACATTCATAGAAATAGCAACCCCTACCTCATCAAGTATAACAATATCATATTCATCACTCATAATGATTTTTTTAGCAAAATCAAGCGCTTTTTTTCCCTCTTCAAGATCAAAATCTCCTGGTTCTGCTATGAGTTCGGGGCTTCCAAATTGTTTTAACTCAAAATTGGGAACCGCTTTAAGAGTACTTACCTCTCCGTATTTATAATTACCTTTTAAAAATTGTATCATGTACACTTTCAAACTATGGCCAGTAGCGCGTATTCCTTGTCCTATGGCTGCGGTAGTTTTACCTTTACCCCGTCCAAAATAGACTTGGACAAGTCCTTGCTTCAATCTTTCTCGAGTAATGTTCTACACCTTTTATTGGTTTTCTAAGTTTTTGTATTTAACTATATTTTGGACAGTGCGTTAAATCAAATTAAATTTTCGATCTGACATTATTAATATTATATTAACAATTTTAATTTGTATAGAGTTCTTAAAATTTAAATATCATATTCTTGAGGTATATAAATGGATTCTAAACTCATTTCATTAAAAGAAGCGATTTCAACTTACGTCCAAAATGGGGATCTTATAGGTATTGGTGGATTATCATTTTGGAGGAAACCAATATGCGTCTGCAGGGAAATAATCAGACAAGCGAAAAAGGACCTCTCGATTTGTACTTTTGTTGGGGGGATTGATGTAGACATGCTTGTTGGAGGAGCATGTGTTTCTGAAGTTAGATCCTCTTTTGTGGGCATGGAAGTTTTTGGGAATGCTTCTAACTATCGAAAAGGAGTTGAACAAGGAAAAATCAAAGTGAGAGAGGAAAGTGAAGCCTCCATCGCATTAGGTCTCAAATGTTCCTATTTAAAAGTACCTTTTATGCCTCTAAAGGGAATAATTGGAACGGATTATCCTAAGGTTCGAGATGATATAAAACAATTCGAAGATCCACTTGGTTCAGGAACACAACTAATGGCGCTGCCTAAGATTGATTTGGATGTAGCTATTGTCCATGTAAATTATGCTGATGAGTATGGAAACGCTAATATTGAGGGAGCTGTTTGGTTGGATGATGATATGGGAAAAACGGCAAAAAAAACGATTATTACAAGCGAAAAAATTGTGGATACCGAAGATATCATTAAATTACCTAGGCGAGCTCAGATTCCAATGCAATCAGTAAAAGCAGTGGTTGAGGTTCCTTTTGGTGCCCATCCAACTAGTTGCTTTCCAACTTATACCTTTGATCCTCTACATATCCAAACATATATGAAAACGAGTTTTCCTGAGTACAAAGAAAAATATATTTCAATTAATAATCAAAAAGATTACATGGAAGCAGTCGGAGGCTCTGAAATCATTCAAAAAATATCACTCCCGGAGGTAATAGGATGACTGAAGAGTATACTACTGATGAATTACTCACTGTATTAATGTCGCGGGAAGTAAAAAACGATGATATAATGATTGTGGGTGTAGCAACTCCAATGGTCTGGGCTGCTTTCACATTGGCGAAACTTACACACGCTCCTGATGCAATATTTCATTACATTATGGGTAATAGTTTTGTATATGAACCTCGTCAAGTAACTCTATTATATCTTGAGATGAATCTCCATAGAGCGTACAAATTTCAAAACTCTGGTGAATGTACCTTAGAGTGTCTCCCTTCAGATACCTTAACAACAATAGAATTCTTTAGACCCGCCCAAATTGACCAATACGGAAATACTAATAATATTTGTATTGGTGATTATTATAAACCGAAAATTAGACTACCCGGCTGTGCTGGTATAGCTGATTTTTCTATGTTCTATTCAAGAGGGCAATTTTTATACACACCCCGCCATGATACGCGGACTTTTGTACCCTCAGAAAAGTTATTTTTTGTATCGGGGGTGGGTTTTCAAAATGGAAAAATTAGTATCTGTGGAGGAGCTGGTCCGCAATGTATGATTACAAATCTCGCATATTTAAATTTTGATGATGAAACTAAGAGAATTACGGTTTCAACAGTTCATCCCGGGGTAAATATAGAAGATGTTAAGGCTTCTACAGGATTCGAATTACTGGTTTCTAAGAATCTGACAGAAACAATACCTCCCTCACTGAAGGAAATTAGGCTTCTAAGAGAAAAAGTAGATCCTTTAGGGATAAGAAAACTGGAAGTTTTATCAGGAAAAGAACGAATGGTTTTTTTAAACGAAATTATTGAAAAAGAATTAGCTATGAAAGATAAATTACCTCAGTTATTGAATAGTGATTTGTGAATCGAATATAGACTTCTCCAATTATTTTAAGAAATAATAAATGTCGTGCAAAATATGATTAAAATATTAAATTTTTTTAATTAAAAAAGGAATAAGAATAATATGTCTAATGGATATATGGGTAAAATTTTATGGATAAATCTTTCTGAGGGAACTTTTAAGGAAGAACAATTACCAGATGAGATTTATCGGCAATATCTTGGAGGATATGGCCTAGCAGCAAAATTAATTTATGAAAAGATGCCTTCAAAAACAGATGCTCTTGGGGCTGATGCCCTTTTTGGTTTTTTTCCAGGATTGTTAACTGGTACAGTTGCTCCTCTATCAGGGCGATTTATGGTCGCTGGCAAGTCTCCATTGACAGGAACTTGGGGTGATTCTAACTGTGGGGGATATTTTGGTCCGGAGATTAAAAAATGTGGCTATGATGCGATAATCATTAAAGGAATGGCAACTAGTCCAAAATATATAACCATCATTAATGACGACAAACAAATTTTAGATGCTTCTGATTTATGGGGATTAGATACTGTCCAAACAGAAGAAAAACTGACAGAAAAGCATGGAAAAGTCCAAGTTGCGAGCATAGGGCAATCAGGGGAAAAACTCTCGTTAATCTCAGGAATTGTAAACGATAAAGCTAGAATTGCGGGAAGATCTGGTTTTGGGACAGTTATGGGTTCTAAAAAATTAAAGGCTATTGTTTTAAAGGGAAATAAGGATTTAAATGTAGCAGATAAAGATCTATTACTCAAACACACAAAAGAGTACAATGAAAGTATATCTTCGGCAAAAGGAGTGATTATTGGATGGAAAACATTTGGCACAACTATGGGAAATACGTATAGTGCTCAAATTGGAGATACACCAATTAAAAATTGGGGGGGAAATGTCAATGAAGATTTCCCCATGGAGAGGTATAATAAGCTTTCGGGAATGGAAATAAATAAATATAGACAAAAACCTTATGGATGTTATTCTTGTCCCGTTCAATGTGGTTCTATAATGAAAGTTCCTGAACTTGGACTTGATGAGACTCATCGTCCTGAATATGAAACTTGTGCTAGTTTTGGACACCTTCTCCTCAATGACGATCTCATGTCAATATTTACTATAAATGATTTATGTAATAGAGCTGGAATAGATGTGATATCTGCAGGGGGAACGGTCGCATTCGCTATAGAATGTTATGAAAATGGCATTCTTAGTAAAGATGATACCGATGGTCTCGAATTAACATGGGGTAATTCATCCGCAATTATAGAATTAGTCAAGAAAATGATTAATCGTGAGGGTTTTGGAGATATATTAGCAGATGGTTCAAAAATTGCTTCAGAAAAAATTGGAAAAGGGTCCAGTAAGTATGCTATACACTCATTGGGTCAAGAACTTGGAATGCATTCTCCAAAAGTTTTAAAAAGTCTAGGTGCTTCTTATGCATTTGATCCCACTCCAGGAAGACATACAACCGCAACACTAGATATGTATCGTATGGGTCCTATATTAAAACCAAATGGATTATTTGAGGGTTTTGAGTTGCCAAAAAAATTTAAAAATCCCGGTGATGATAGGAGTGAAGCTGAAAAATTAATAAGTGGGATTTCCCAAGCAACCAATTGTGTTGGATTATGCCTATTTGTTTATAACTATCTGAAATATCCTTTAATAGAATTAATAAATGCAGTAGTTGGGTGGGATATGACTATGAATGAGCTTGTAAAAACAGGTTTAAGGATTCAGACTTTAAGGCATTCATTTTCGTTAAAAGAAGGAATTAATGTAATACATAATAAATTGCCTGAGAGAACTGTTGATGTTGATTATTTAGAAGATTATAAAGCATATTGTAAAAAAATGGGTTGGAATCCTGAAAACGCATATCCAACTAAAGAAACATTGACAGATTTAAATTTAAACTTTGTAATTAAAGATCTCTACTAACTTCTATTAATTACATTTTTAATCCTTTTTTTTTAAGAATTATAATAAAATAAAAAGGAAATTAAACTCTTATATCAAAAATATTAAAAAAATAATAAAAATTAGAGATTAAATATGACTGAAAAGCTTTCAAATGAAGAATTATCAAAATTACCTTTTATGAATAGCAATTTGGATTTAGAAAAGAGAGTGGAAGACCTTTTAGGAAGGTTAACATTAAAAGAGAAATTCAAACTCAGTTCGGGAACACAATTTTTTTATACTAAACCTATAAAAAGATTGGGAATACCAAATTTTAAAATGACTGATGGACCACATGGGATTGGTCCCCATAGTAGCAATAATTCAGAATGTACTTATTTTCCCGTAGGTGTTTGCCGGGCTGCAACTTGGAATCCAGAGCTTTCAGAACAGTTTGGAGTGGCAGCAGGACAAGAAGTAAGGGATATTGGATATCATATGCTTTTAGGACCAGGGATAAATATTCAGAGAGCTCCGCACTGTGGAAGAAATTTCGAATATCAAACGGAAGATCCTTATTTAAACTCAAGGTTAGCAGTGCCTTGTGTAAAAGGCATACAAAGCCAACAAATTGCGGCTTGTGTAAAACATTACGCTTGCAATAATCAAGAAACAAATAGATTTACTTGTAATTCAGTCGTTAGTGAAAGAGCCCTTCAAGAGATCTATCTTCCTGGTTTTAAAGCTACTGTATGCGAAGCAGACGCTTGGTCATTCATGACTTGTTATAACAAAGTTAATGGAGTATATGGTTCTGAACATAAAAATCTCATAAAACAAAGGTTAATGGAAAAATGGGATTTTAGGGGATTTGTTGTTTCTGATTGGACTGCAACGCAACATGTAAAAAACACGGAGAGTTGCGTAGAAGCAGGTCTCTCTCTCGAAATGCCAACGGCAATCAAATATAAATATAAAAGTATGATGGATGCATTGAATGAAGGCAAATTTACTGAAGAAATGTTAAATGAAAATATAAGAAGGTTATTGCGTGTAATGTTTCTAACAGGAATTTTTGACGATCCGAGTACAATTCCACCTGGTAGTAGAAACACTTTAGAACATCAAGCAGTGGCTCGTAAAATCGCAGAAGAGGGCATTGTTCTTTTAAAAAATGAGGATAATCTTCTCCCGCTTGATATCAATTCAATAAAAAAAATCGCTGTAGTTGGACCGAATGCTAATAAAAAAATGTCTAGGGGGGGTGGGAGCTCTCAAGTTAAACCTCCCTATGAAATTAAGCCGATTGAAGGAATACAAGAGAAATGCAAAGGGAAAATTGAAATCGTGTCCACTCCTTCAGAAGCTGATGTAGTTATTTATGTTGGCGGACTTAATCATAGACCACATAAAGATTCTGAAGGTGCAGATAGGAAAAGATTTAATCTCACATCTACTCACATTAACAGGTTAAATGAAACGATTCAAGAAAATCCTAAAACAATAGTAGTTTTAATAAGTGGTAGTCCTATTGGAATGGATTGGATTGATAAAGTTCCTGCTGTGATTGAAGCATGGTATCCAGGTATGGAAGGAGGAAATGCTATAGCCTCGGTCCTTTTTGGAGATGTGAATCCATCCGGTAAACTTCCAATTACATTTCCCAAAAAGCTTGAAGATTCACCCGCTCAAATAGTAAAGGATTTAGAAGTTAATTATGATGATGGTATTTTTGTAGGATATCGATATTTTGATACAAATAATATTGAACCTCTCTTTCCCTTTGGCCATGGTTTATCTTATACTACTTTTACTTATGATAATCTTAAGATCAGTAAGGATAAAGTGTCGGGAGATGAGACAGTTAAAGTATCTGTCGACATCACTAACTCTGGCTCTCGAACTGGAGCAGAAGTTGTCCAACTCTATGTTCAAGATGTAGACTGTAGCGTAGAAAGACCACTTAAAGAGTTAAAAGGTTTTAAAAAGATTAAACTTGAGCCCGGCGCTAAAGAAACAATCAATTTAGAGCTTGGAAAGGAAGACCTTTCATTTTATGATGAAAAAAGTGGAGGATGGAAAGTAGAACCGGGAAAATTTAACATTCTTGTGGGTAGTTCCTCAAGAGATATTCGTTTACAAGGTAAAATTGAATATTTATAATATAATAGTTGGTTTATAAATTTAAAATGATTATAAAAGAAGATCTGCAAGAAGCTAAAGAAAGAATGAAAGCATGGTGGGACCATGAAATAATTGATAGACCCGTTCTGTCTTACAATATACCGGCAGGCAAGAATTCTATTAAAGCACTTATTGCTTCAACTCCTTTATGTTGGGATTTAGCTAAAGATTTTGATGGTATTGAACCCATTTTAGACACATTAGAAAATAATTCAGATGGCTTAATTTTTGGAGGTGAATGTATCCCTTCTTATTTTCCAAACTACGGTCCAGGAATAATGGCATCAGTTTTAGGAGTTACACCAGAATTTAAAGCAAATACAATGTGGTTTCATAAGCCTACTGAAGTGAAAGATATAATCTCCGTACTTGAAAGCGTCAAATTAAACGCCAATAATGAATGGTATTCAAGATTAAAACGCATCACGGAATATGCAGCAAAACGTGCTGTCAAAGGCAATTACCATGTCTCCATGACAGATTTAGGAGGCATATTAGACATACTAATTTCATTTATAGGATCAACAAATATCATAGTAACAATGAAACGCAATCCTGAACTTATTGATACTTGTCGGGCAATAATTATGGAGAAGTATTTAAAAGTCTATGACGAATTACAAGATATTATTAATAAATATGTAGATGGATGTAATAGTTGGCTAAATGTTTGGTGTCCTAAACGATACTATACAATGCAATGTGATTTTAGCGTAATGCTGAGTCCAAAATGGTTCAAAAGATTTGTATTACCAGATCTTATTGAACAAGCAGAACATATGGATTATTCAATTTATCATTTAGATGGACCAGAAGAAATAAAATTTATTGATGATATTTTGCCTCATGTTACAGGAATTCAGTATGTGCCTGGTTTAAAACCAGGAATGCCTCAAGATGGAGCTGATAAATGGATGCCACTCTATAAGAAAATTCAAAAAGCCGGTAAAAATATCCAAATGACGATATTAAATCCTAAAAGAGTTCCTGGTGTGTATAAGAAATTAGATCCTAAAGGAGTATTTGTGTATGCAGTCTACATGTCAAAAGCACTTGCTAATTGTTATTTACCAAAGTTTATGGGAGGAGATGGGGGAGAATTAGTTGATAAAATTTCAAATTGGGGCCAATCTAATAATATAGGAGGACGGTTTACCAAAGAAAAGTTAAGAGAATATTTAGCGGAAAATAATCTTGAAATTAGTAAAGAACTTGAAAGCCAAATACTTAAAGAAGTCCGTACGAATCTTAAAAAAGGGGAAAAAAAAGGATTTAAAGTAAAATATCTATAAAAAAAAATGAAAATATTAAATTATAAACGTTTTTATTATAAAGAATTATTTTAAAAATTAAAACTATTTTTAAGCTGAGAAATTATGGCAGAAAGTCTACAATTCATTTATAAGGAAGAGTTTTGGTTCATAAGTACTTTTTTAAATACATCTAAAGTCGATACTGAACACCTTAGTATGCTACTTCAAAATCTCATCCAGGACAAACTGAATAATTTAACAGATGAAGATATTTATCGTAAAGAACTAAAGGATGACTTAATGGAAATGGTTAAGAATATTGCTTTATCTTGCAAATGGGTTTCTTATGTGGACAATTTTCCTTATACAGATGAAAATTCTGAGAGAAAATATAATAATCTCGGTTTTTTCCAATTTGATATAGAATATTATAAAAATGATCCTTCAAAAAAGGAAAAAATTAAACCACTGTTAATACAGCAAGTACCCTATATTGTTCTAAATATCTTAAAGGAATTTAGCAAAAAACCTGGAAGTGAAGGGATTTTCTTTGATTTAGAGAGTCCTATTTACATCTTTAGCATTTCAAATAAGACAACTCTCCCAAATATTAGTTGGACACAAGAAAATATTAAGAAATACAAGAGAGAAATTTCATATTGGACAGTGATTTATTCAGGCCAATGGCCAGATTATTCTGAAAAACTTTTTGACAGAAGAATAAGGGACAATCTTTCTAATCGTTTGTCAGAATTGCATTTTATATATCGAAATTCTGGATTTATATATATGGCAGAGCAAAATTATGAGAATTTCTTTGAATCGTATATGAAACAATATGTTTTAGATCCCACTCCAAAAATGAGAGCTGTATTATTCGCTCTAAGGTCAATTAACCAATCTCTTGATTTATTATTCTTAAAAACCCGTTCAGGAGCATTTGTAAATATCGAGATTGTAGAAGATAAAATCAAAAATCTTGGATTATTACGAGGGCTTATTCAAACAAATTTAAGTATAATATACAATGAATTGGATTATAATCGGAGAGAACATTATACCAGTGTATTAAAACATCTAATAAATGAATTTGAATTAAATGATTTAGTTAATCGAGTGAATGATAAATTTAAGATTATCGAAGGCGCTTTACAAGAATTATATCTTCAAAAAAGTAAAGAAAATCAAGAGAGAACTGAAAAAGGGCTAAGTTTACTAAATCTTCTTTTTGGTGCGGGTGTTTTAGCCGATTTAGCGGGAGTTATTCTTATAGCTTTAAGTCTAGAAGAGAGTGATTGGCCCTCAATTCTATTACATAGTCTAATTGCCTTATTTATAGTTGGAATTTTAGTTATAACACTTGGCTACTATATATTCTTAAGATATAAAATTAAAGAAAAGGAAATTGGAAAAGCTGTAGATGCTATTATTGAAGATAATGAGGGTAATATAGTATTAATTAAGCGAAAATATCCTCCCTTTAAAGATTTTTATGCTTTACCTGGTGGACTCGTAGAAAAGGGTGAAAATCTTAAACATGCATTAATAAGAGAAGTCGAGGAAGAAACCAATTTAGGCATACAAATTATTAAGAAAATTGGATACTATGACGAAGAAGGTAGAGATCCTCGTGGTCCAATTCATTCAACAGTATATAAATGCAGAATAAAAGGGAACGTCTCTGATATGAAAAGTAGAGATGATGCAGTAGATGTGATTCTTGTCCCAAAAGGAAAACTGAAGGAAATTGACCTGGCTTTTGATCATAAAAAGATGCTTATCGATGCTGATATTATTGAATAAATTAATTTCTTTTTTTTTACTTAATTTTTAATAAATTTTTAGATATTATCTAACAAGTAATTAAAAAATTTTCTATTTTTTCAGCTTTAAATGTTCAACCTTAGTCGTATTTTCGGGTGATACATCGTGAAAAACTCCTTTTGCTATAAGTATCGTAACGCTACCATCTGATTGTAGTTCCTTTACCCAACGTCCCTCATGTCTTCCCCATTCTCCCCAGTCTGTATATTCACGTAAATAAGTTGTTGTAAGAAGCGCCCACTCATCAAGTTCCTCCGGTCGCGACACTTTAGTAGGGGCAGAATCCGCCAATCCAACCCAGTCACGCCATTCGTGGGCTTCATATCGATCACCACTCACTCGGTCAGTTGATGGACTCCAAGTCGCACCTCTATAATTCACACGGGATTTTATCCAAAGCCATGGATCTATACTTACTAAAGTAATATATCCTGTAGGTGGAGATTCTTCTTCGAATGTTTGGTATGTTGCATTGCGGAAATCTTTATTCACCTCTGCTTCGAGGTGATTTATTAAGAACTCCTCAAGAGCACTTGTATCAATCGCAGAAGGTTTAGAACCTTTTTTCCCTTTTTTTCTTTTTTCATCATTTTTTTTGCAATATGCTATAACATATGGAAGATGATTCTCTTCGAGTGCTCGCCAGTCAGATTTACCAAATTTCTTTACTGTCCATTTATATACAGGATTTCTGTAAAGGTCCAACCATCTTAACTTACTTAAATTTCCTAATCCTTTAATCTCGGCAATCTTATTATTTCTAAGATACAAAGATATCAAGTTTTTTTGATTTTCGAGCCCTTTTAGCTCGCCTACTTGATTGCTTTCAAACCATAACTCTTTCAACTTAGTAAGATTTTCAAACCCTTTAATCTCAGTAATATTATTTTTATTTAACCATAACGATTCTAAATTAATAAGATTTTCAAGCCCTTTAATCTCGCTAATTTGATTCTCTTGAAGCTGTAATGTTTTTAATTTATTCAACTTATCTAATCCTTTAATCTCGGAGATTTGATTATTAGATAGAGATAGGCCTTCTAAATTAGTAAGATTCTCTAAACTTTTAATTTCTGTGATTTTATTCTCAGAGAGATTTAAATTTTGTAAATTAATCAAATTTTCTACTCCTTTTATCTCTGAAATTTGATTTCTAGGAAGATGAATTGCTTTTAATTGAATCAATTTATCTAATCCTTTAATCTCTGTAATCTTATTTCTTCCCAAATGTAAATATTGCAAGTTAGTGAGCTTTTCTAAACCTTTAATCTCTGAAATCCTATTTATGAAAAAGTGTAATTCTTTTAGATTTATAAGGGAATCTAAACCTTTAATCTCCGTTATTTTATTTTCATTAAGCTCTAACACTTGTAAATTAGTAAGATTCTCTAGTCCCTTAATCTCGATAATTTTATTATAATTAAGCTGTAAACGTTCTAAATTAGTTAGTTCGTTTAGACCTTTAATCTCCGTAATATCCGTTATATCTTTCGCTATTAAAGAAAGACTCAAAAGCCCAGAACGTTCATCTTTTTTTACTTCATATTTTTTACCTTTATATTTTACTGACATTTTTCTATTGGAACCTGCGTGACTTCTTTCTTTTTTTAACTTATTTTTTTTTCCTATAGTTATATCTGTTTTTTTATTTTAATTATTTCTTATTAAAATTCTGAATTCTCTTCTGGGGCAATGAGATTCATTTCGCACGTGACCAGCTTATTCAGTCCGTCATCATATGTGTTGATATCATATTCCATCGAGTAACCCCACTTCCGTAGTTCCCACACAATAAATTCCTCCACCTCTGGTTTAAGGAATATAGTGGGTGAGTGCGTAAGCTCCTCAGGGGTTGGAGGTTCACCGGTCAGTCTGATAATCATCACATGAGGATCACTTCTAACATCGACGCGATAACCGAGGAATTTAGGGAACCATACCTGAAACTTCTCGGCCATGATTTTCCTTTTGTGATTAAAATCTATACCAATATAAGGAAGAGCTTTCTTTGGGTCCTCTATGATAGACTTCATATCAATGATCAATCTGTTTTTAAAATGAGCGATCACCATATTTGTCTCAATCATAATCAATGATGCAATAAATCCTTTATCACCTTTTAAATCCTCAAATAGTTCTATAATTGCTTTCAAATCTTTATCTAAAATATTGGTATTCAAATTATCGATTTCGTCATTCTCGACTTCTTCTTTAAGGGATTTCGCGATTTTTTGAATCTTTTCCAATTTCTCTTTTATATTTTTGCTCACTTTTATTATCAAGTCGCTTAGATCAATAATAACCCCTTTTAATAACTCTCTAAGTCTTTGGAGTAATTCTTGACCAACCTGTCTGGCTTCATCTTCATCTATTATTTTAGCATGAATGATGTTTGTCATCTAAGATCATATACCCATTATATCTCTTAAAAACCTTAAGTTGAATAATAATTGTTTAGAATTAAGTAAAAATAAAGAAAAAAAATCTAATCGTCCTTTTTTCTCTCGAATTTCACATTGCTGAATAGATCGTGAACAAGATCGTAGATCTGGAATTTATTATCAATTGCAGTCTTGGAAATTTCTTTTATCTCATCTGGACTAATTAGGCTTTCTAATACATTGTCAATCTTATAATAAAGCAATTCTCTCACCTTGTAAGCAAATCGATTTCTTTTTCTCTCTCTTAACAATTCTGAGAGTTCTAAATGTTCTTTATGTCCATATAAGTATTCTATTAATTCATCTATACCTTCCCCAGTTATTGAATTTGTCATCGCTACTGGGGGTCTCCAGCCACCTTGAAATGTTGAGTCATCAAGCATCATATCTATATGAGCAGCTATATCAGCACCACCTAGATCTTTTTTATTAACATCATATATATCTCCTATTTCAATAATTCCCGCTTTCTGCATTTGAATAGCATCTCCATAACCTGGGACCATGACAACAATAATCGTATAGGCTAAATTATATATCTCAAATTCAGATTGCCCGACGCCTACCGTTTCGATAATAATGAAATCCATCCCAAATGCTTCGTATAATAATGTAATATCAAGCACAGCTCTTGAGATACCACCTCTATAACCTCTCGAAGCAAGACTTCTGATAAAGATATTGGGATCCAATGAAACTTCTGTCATCCTTACTCTATCTCCTAAAAATGCACCTCCACTGAAAGGAGAAGTTGGATCGACTGAGATTACACCGATAGATTTCCCTTCTTTCAGCAGCCTCTTAGCTATAGCTCCAGTTAAAGTACTTTTTCCAACACCTGGAGATCCTGTTATTCCTATAATGTAGGAATCATGTTTAATATGATTAAAATTTTTAAAAATGTCTGAAGCTTTTTCAGGATGATTTTCTATAATAGAAATTAACCTTGCTAAAGCTATTTTATCTTTTTCTTTAAATTTTCCAATTAAAAGATCAATATCATACTCTCTTCTCAAATAAATAAAACTCCAAAAATTTATTTCTTTATTGCTTAAATTGTTATTTTCAAAATCTATTTCTTACTATTTCATAATATTTTCTTTAATAAATTCAACAACATCTTTAGTCATAGTGCCGGGACCATAAACATTAGCTACTCCCATTTTCTTTAACTCGGAAAAATCCCTAGCAGGAATTACCCCTCCAACAAGTAACATATATTGGTCCTTAAGTCCTTTTTCTTCTATTAAGTCTAAAAGTCTCTTTACATATGCGAAATGTGCCCCTGAATGTATGCTTAAACCTATGACATCAACATCTTCTTGAATGGCAGATTCAACACATTGCTCAACATTCTGAAATCCACCAAATATAAGTTCCATCCCAGCATCTCGTAGCGCTCTTGAAATAACAATCCCTCCGCGCCAATGGCCATCAATTCCCGGTTTTGACATTAAAACCCTAATTTTTCCCTCTACCATTGTAATAACCTCTAAATCTTAAATAGCTAATGGAGGATCCCAAATACCCCAAATTTCTCTGTAGATATCACAGATCTCGCCTACAGTCGCTCCTTCTTTAGTAGCTTCCATTATAACGGGCATTACATTTTCCTCTTTCTCGCACACCTTACGGAGATCGTCCAAAATTCTCTCTAATTTCGCATTATCTCTTCTTTCTTTAAGCTTTCTTATTCTTTCTTGTTCAATTTTTACAGCTTCTTTATTTGTTCTGAATACATCTGTAACTTCGTCATAGGGGACAGCATATTTATTGACACCTAACATGATTTCTTCACCCTTCTCAATACGTGTTTGTCTACGGTGAAATGCATCTCTCATTTCCTTGTATAAAAATCCTGTAGATAGAGCCTTAGCAATCGTTCCTACTTTTTCTATTTTCTCAATATATTTCCATACTCTTTCCTCGATCTCATCAGTTAACCATTCAACATAATATGAACCGGCCAATGGATCAACAGTGTTTGTTATGCGAGTTTCGTCTGATAATACTTGTTGTGTCCTAAGCGCAATTAGAGCTGCCTCTTCTGAAGGCAAACAAATCGCTTCGTCATAGGAATTCGTGTGAAGGGATTGACATCCGCCTATTGTTGCTTCTAAACCTTGAATCGCAGTTCTTATTATATTAACCAAGGGTGTTTGTGCCGTTAAAGATGATCCAGCCGTTTGGATGTGAAAGCGAAAACCATGATTCCTTTCATCTTTTGACTCATATCTATCTGTCATTAATTTATACCAAATTCTTCTTGCTGCTCGAAATTTTGCAATTTCTTCAAAAAAATCCTTATGTGCTGCTAAATGAAAGGCAAGTCTGCCAACAAAATCATCAACTTTCCAACCCCTTTCAATAAGATTATCAATATGGGAACAGGCACTTGCAAATACAAATCCTAATTCTTGGATGGCATCAATGCCCCCTTCACGATAATTATATCCCGTAAAATTTATCGGATGCCATTTAGGCACATTTTTCATTGCTACAGTCCATTCAATAAAATCACATGCTAAACGAAGTAGATGATCTGGTGCAACATTTTTATAAGGAATATATCCAACTGTCATAGTTAAAATATCATTTTGAGTCGTTCCCACCAGATTTTTAATGTCATATCCACGCATTTTTGCCATATTGAAATACATAGAACATACTGGAGCAGAAGTAAAAGGCTCCACAACTAAAGCAACACTTATCTTATCAATAGGGATATCTTCTGTAAGAGCAAATAAGCTATCAATACAATATAAAGGAACCCCTGATGTACCGACCTCTGGTGAACCATCTGGATTTGTTGGATCAATACCATTAAATGTTAAAGCATCAACAGCGGCACTGAATCCAGTTTCACCATTATCGTATAAAAATTTCCATCGCTTATTGGTTTCTTCTGGGGTACCATGACCTGAAAACAATCTCATCGTCCATACACGACCTCTATACATAGTCGGATATATCCCACGTGTGTATGGAGCACGTCCAGGAAAGTTGATCTTGTCTAAATAGTCGCCTTTTACATCTAATGGAGTATATAATCTTTTAATTGGAATTTCAGAGTCAGTTTCAAATTTGCCATCTCGTTCCTTGCTATCTTTAAATTTTTCTTCCCATTCTAATTTTGCTTTACTTATTTTTTCTAAATATTCTTTTTCCCACATAATATAATCTTTCCAATTGAGTATTATTCAAAATTTAATTTGATAAAATATAATTATAATAATAAACTAAAACATTTATTCTTTTAAGATAAATTATGTTTTAGAAAGTAATCGAAGAAAATTATAGATAATTGAGGATTAATCATGGATTTTAAGCTTACTCCTAAACAGGAAATGATACGCAAAATCACTCGTGAGTTTGCAGAGGAATATATAGCTCCAATCGCAGAAGAGAGTGACCAGAACTCACAGTTAGATCCAAGAGTAATGAAAGAAATGAAAAGAATGGGTTATTTTGGTACTTGTGTTCCGAAGGAGTACGGGGGTGCGGGATTGGAAGATGATACTGTAAGTTTTTGCATTATCACTGAAGAAATTGGGCGCATTGACGCTTCTTGGTCGATTACAACAGGTGTTCATGCCAGTGTTTGCGCTTATCCCATATATATATTTGGAACGGAAGAACAAAAGCAAGAGTTTTTAATTCCGCTTGCGAAGGGCGATAAATTGGGGGTTTTCGCCTTAACTGAAGCGAACGCCGGTTCTGATGCTCACGGTGTTGAAATGAACGCATATTTAGACGGAGATGAGTGGGTGTTAAATGGTAGTAAAATTTTTGCTACAAATGGTGGTATTGCTGAGGTTTTACTCGTAGTAACTAAAACTGGAGAAAAGGGAAAAAGACCAGAATTAACCATTTTTATCGTAGATACAAACACACCAGGATATTCTGTAGGTGTCAGAGAAGATAAATTGGGCGTAAGAGCATCTAATACTTCAGAGCTAGTTTTTCAAGACGTCCGGATTCCTAAAGAAAATGTTTTAGGCGGCGTTGGACAAGGATTTCGATTAGGATTACAAATTCTTGATTATGGTCGAATTCTTATGGCCGCACAATGCGTTGGATTAGGACAAGCAGCACTCGAGGCTTCAATTAAATACGCAAATGAAAGAATACAATTTGGAAAGCCTATTGGACGATTCCAAGGTATTCAATGGAAAATTGCTGATATGGGAGTTGCTGTCGAGTGTTCTCGATTATTAACCTATAAAGCAGCATGGATGCGCGATAATAATATCCCTTATGGATTGGTTAGTTCAATGGCAAAGCTTAAAGCCTCTGAAGCTGCAATGCAGGCAGCTCACGACGCTATTCAAATACATGGTGCTTATGGTTTGATGAAAGCTTATCCTGTTGAGCGTTATTTCAGAGATGCCAAGATGGCGGAGATATATGAAGGCACCAGCGAAATCCAAAGGATGGTAATCGCGAACCATTTATTAAGAATGACACTTTAAGAACTAATGAAATAAAGAAAACTTTTGTGGGTTAGTATACATTAAAAATTTTCAAAAATGTAGAGAAGGCAAAACCCTTACTCATTCATCTAAAAAAAAAGAATTTAGGACTATTGTACTAAATTAGAAACCCTTTTTATATATTTTTCTGCATCTTTCATGACAGATTCAATAATATCTGAAACGCTCTCAACGCTATTTATAATTCCAATACTTTGACCTAAAAGAACTGCTCCATCTTGAATATTTCCAAAGTAAGCCAATTCGTATTTTTTTCCATCTTCTAATAGTTCTTCAATTGATGTCTGTGCTTCTTGAGCCATTTTTTCTTCTTTGCTAGCCACGAGATCATGATGTAAAGAATACTCATTTTTCCAGAGTCTAATTGGTCCAAAAGCTCCTGTAACTAATACTGTATCTTGAGCTTTTGCTGGGGGTACAACATTTTTATAATTTTCGTGGAATTCGCTTTCTTTTGAAGCGATGAATCTGGATCCCATCGCAATAGCTCCTGCACCTATAGATAAGGCGGCAGCTAATCCCTGACCAGTTGCAAATCCACCACATGCTACTACTGGAACATCAGGATATTTTTGAAGTACTTGTTGCAACACGACTAATGAGCTTACTTTTTCATATGATTGATGTCCACCACCTTCACCTCCAGTTACAACCAATCCATCAACATTTGTAGCAACACATTTATCTGCAAGCCACAATGCGGGAGCTACATGAAAATGTTTAATATTTGAACCACTTTCCTTCAATGCCTTCCAGCTTTTACTCTGTGGAAGCATTCTTGACGATCCTGCACTAGTAACTGCATATATACATTGTTCTCTTAGTTTCGGATTTTCCATAATAAATTTAGGAATTTTTCTGCAAAATGCTGGGGCTTCAGGTTCCATTCGTGAAGTTCTGATATTAAAACCAAAAGGTTTATCAGTATGTTCAATTACTTGCATCATATTATCTTTCATTGTAGCAATAGCGCTTTTTCCAGCTGCCATTTCGGTAACCATTTCGGTATGGCTTAATACTCCAAGCCCCCCAGCTTCAGATACGGCAATCGTTAATGCTGTTGTGTAAAAGGGGCCCATTGGAGCGGCAATTATTGGATGTTTAATCCCTAACATTTCAGTTATATCTGTTTTAATTACCATAAAAATCATTTATAATTTTTAATTAATTAATTTACATAGGTTTTCTAACAATAAAAAGTATGTATAAATCTTATATTGAATTCCTTGCAAGAACCAATAATTTGTTAAAATAATTCACGGATAAAAAATATTTAAAATTATTAATATTATAAAGTTTAACAAGTTTTAACCTAAAATGTTTAAAAAATGAAGATTTTCGTCTGTATTAAACAAGTACCCGGCATATCAGAAGTTAAAATTGATCCAAAAACTAATACTTTGATAAGAGAGGGAATACCATCGATCATCAATCCGATGGACAAAAACGGAATCGAGCTGGCTTTAAAGATAAAAGAAGAACGTGGAGCTGAAGTAATAGCGATCAGCATGGGGCCACCTCAAGCAGAAAAAGCATTACGGGAAGCGCTTGCTATGGGCGTTGATAGAGCCTTCCTTTTAACCGATAAAGCATTTGCAGGGGCGGATACATTAGCTACTTCACATGCTCTAGCATTATCTATTAAAAAAATATTGAATGATTCAAAAAAGGGTGAGAAATATATTGTAATTTGTGGAACCCAAGCGATTGATGGGGATACGGCACAAGTGGGTCCTGAATTGGCAGAAGAACTAGATATTCCACAAATAACATACGTTCAAAAATTCGAATTAAAAGACGGTGATAATATTGTTGCTGAGAGAGTGTTTAGAACTGAAGAAATTGTAGTTATTGAAACCAAATTACCAGTGTTAATCTCTGTTTTAAAAGAAATTAATACGCCTAGGTATCCTACGATGTCTGGAATTGTAGACGCATATGAACAAAATGAAGTAAGTAAATTAGATGCTAAGGCGTTAAACGCAGATAATGCATTTATTGGATTAACAGGTTCACAAACAGAAGTCTGGAAAATTTTTGTTCCTAAACGAAAAGGGGAACATATTAAATTAACTGGAACTATGGAAGAGATATCTCGAGAACTTTGTCAAAAATTAAAGGAAGATAAAATATTTTAAAAGAAGATCAAAATCCATATATATAAGAATTAAAAATAAAGGAATTAAATCAGAGGAAGACAAATTAGCTAAATATGCGTTTAAATTTGTTGAGGAGGGGCACTTACCTGAACATGTAGTAAAAAAGCATCCAAGACATGAAGTATATAAATTATCAGAGAAAAGAATTGGATTGAATAACAAAATCTTTAAGTAATCTCCAAAAAAGTTGTTAAAATTACATAATAAATGACAATATTTACATTAATTTCTCTATAATATTTATGAATAGCGATAATTAAGTAATTATTGAGTACTCTTATTTCTTATACTAAATTTACAAATTCTTGATTTTCTTATTAAATTACCTTATTTTTCAAAATTTTTACAACAAAATTGTTAAATACTTTGTTGTCAAGAATATTAATTAATAAAAATTTTTGATGAAATTTTATGAAAAAAAAAAGCGAATTGAAACTAATTATATTAATCTTAGGATTGATTTTCGCTATATCAACCATTAGCAACCAAAATTTTAGCAATGAGCAAGAGACTATTGACGACGATAGCGCGGAAATTCAAGACGAGACTAATTTAAAACATCCAAAAAATTCGGGTTTTTGGCAAGAAACCTTTATTCATGTTGATAATAATTGGACAGACACTCTTGCAAAACCATGGTGTAATGAAAAAAATGGTTATTATGTAATTGAAAATGTGACGATTGACGCTGGGGGATTAAGTATCGGGATTTTAATCGAAAACACGAGAGAATTGTTTGAGATTCGGAACTGCTCAATATCTAACGCCAAAATTGGAATTAAAATTCTAAATTCCACCAATTTCAAAATAATCAATACCATTATTTATAATCTCAACGGATTAGATGGAGATAATGGTGTCTATAGTGCTAGTCAGGATGGAGAGAATGGAACAAATGGAACGGAAGCTATTGGGATTTTCTTGAGTAATTGTACCGAAGGTATCATTTTATTGACAAACATGACAGACATTTCAGGAGGAAAAGCTGGGTCTGGAGCAAATGGAGGAGATGGAGAGGTTGGTCATATTATGGGGTATATTGGAGGAAATGGAAGTAAGGGAGGTATTAGTGCTGGGATGTTATTAAATCAAACTAATAACATCTTAATTAAGCATGTTAATATTTCGAATATTGTAGGTGGTGCTGGTGGTGCTGGTGGTGCAGGTGGTGCTGGGGATAATGGCGTTGCTGGTGGTGCTGGCGGTGATGGCAGCAATGGTGGTGCTGGTGGTGCTGGCGGTAATGGCGGTATGGGAGGATTAGCTACAGGAATTTATCTTATTGATTCAAAAAATATTACAATTAAAAAAAATAGCATTTTAAACATCACAAGCGGAAATGGCGATGTTGGTGGAAATGGTGGTATGGGTGGTGCTGGTGGGGACGGTGGTACTGGTGGCGGTACTGGTGGTGAAGGTGGTGCAGGTGGTGCAGGCGGTAATAGCGGTATGGGAGGGTTAGCCTCATGTATTTATCTTGCGGATTCAACAAATAATACAATTAAGAAAAACAACATTACATTCATCATAGGTGGCAATGGTGGTGCTGGCGGCTGGGGCGGCTGGGGCGGTGAGGGCGGTGAGGGCGGTACTGGTGGAGGTGTTGGTGGTTATGGTGGTGCTGGTGGTGCAGGCAGTTATGGCGGTATGGGAGGGTTATCCTCAGGTATTTATCTTGCAGATTCAACAAATAATACAATTAATGAAAATTTTATTTCAAACATCACAAGTGGCAATGGTGGTTATGGTGGTGCTGGCGGCTGGGGTGGTAATGGCGGTATTGACGATGGTGGTGCTGGACCCTGGGATTCTGATGGTGGATGGGGTGGTGATGGTGGTGATGGCGGTATGGGAGGATTATCCTCAGGTATTTATCTTACTGATTCAACAAATAATACAATCAAGGAAAATATCATTTCAAACATCGAAAGTGGCAAAGGTGGTATAGGACTTGCTGGCGGTAATGGCGGTTTGGGCGGTTTTGTTGGTTCCGGCCTTGATGGTGATGATGGAAGTGTTTTTTTGCCTCATGGATTTATTCTAGAAAATTCAAATAACAGTTTAAGCTATTTAAATTTAATTTATTGTGGCAATAATGTTGATAATGGGATGTACAATCGATGGGATAATGGACACATTGGAAATTATTGGATCAATTATAATGGAAGTGACGTTAACCCACAAGATGGAATTGGGGATGTTTATTATTATCTTAACGGTACTGCTGATTCATACGATACAAAACCATTTGTATGTTCATTAGATGGAGATATTGATTCTGATGGGTTAATAAATCTTGAAGAATTTATTTTCGGAGTTGATGGATATATTACTAAAGTATATAATCACGATTCAGATTACGACTGTTTATCAGATTATTGGGAGTGGAAAAATGGAACGAATCCTTTAATGGAGGATACGGACGGCGATTCATATCTTGATGGTATGGAAGTGTTTATGAATACCGATCCTAATGATCCCGCTTCATATCCTGGAAATGAACTCTATATCGATATAATCGAAGAGTTATTTACATTGGATGAATTTAATATTACCATTTTTATTCACGACTGGAATAATCAAGGAATTATCGGGGTGAATTTTATTGCTTGGTGGAATGGAAGTTTACTTCTTCCAGGAAATATTATTCCAATAGGCGGAGGCCATTATGAGATAACTTTAACGCCAATACTAGTAATTCCTGAAAATGACCCAATTCTATTAAACATGACTATTTCGGCTATAGGGTATACGGATAAATATTATGAATTATATCTTGCTGTTGATCCAGAAGCTGTTAATATAACACCTGCATCAAAACCATCTCCGCCAGGCGAAGCGGTGGGTGACGGTGATGATAGTGACGATAATGATGGTGCTCATGGTGATGATGATTTATTACTAATTATTGGTGTTGCATCTGCTATATCTGCTATCGGTGCTGTTGCTGTGATTTCCGCAATATTGATTAATAAGCGATTAAAATTTAAACGTTAATATTAAATTAAAAATTAATAAATTTTTTTTTCCATTCTATTTCTCATTTCTATTATATATTATAGAACAAGTATATGAATAATTTATGAAAAAAATATACTATAATTAATATTAAATTTAATTTCTCTTTTTCCAAATTGTTTTTTATGTTTTTACTCTTTATATTATTATCCTTGTGTAATATTTATTTTGAAGTAAATAAAAATTCGATACAAAAATGAGCATTCGAATAGATGATGAGTTATGTACTGGGTGCGGTTCTTGTGTTGCATCATGCCCCTATGGTGGGATTGAAATAATAAATGATAAAGCGTCTATAACAGAAGAATGCACTTTATGCGGTGCTTGTGTGGAAGCGTGTGTTGTTGAAGCAATTATTTTAGAACGGGAAGAATTTAAAGGGAAAAAAGTTGATATTTCTCAATACAAGGGAATTTGGGTTATAGCAGAACATTACAAAAATAAAATTCATGATGTAGCGTATCAACTATTAGGAAAAGGGAGAGAATTAGCTAATATTTTAAAGGTAAATTTGAATTTAGTAATATTAGGAGATAATTTTGACAATCAATTGGATGAATTTAGTTATTATGGCGTAGATGAGATAATTTATGTTAAATCTAAAATTTTGAAAGATTATTATTCTGATTTATATGTGAAAGTATTGACTGAATTAATTAGTAAAAATAAACCGGAAATTATATTAATTGGAGCAACGCCAACTGGAAGAGATTTTGCCCCAAGAGTAGCAAAAAGATTAAATGCTGGTCTTACAGCAGATTGTACTGGATTAGATATAGATATTGAAACAAGAAATCTACTACAAACTCGTCCTACATTTGGGGGAAATATAATGGCCACAATCAGAACTCCAAGGAGCAGACCACAGATGGCTACCGTTAGGCCTGGAATATTTAAGACCCCTGAAAAGGTTAAAAAAGAAATAAAAATAAGAACAATTGATTACGATTTCAAAGAAAAAGATTCAGTTTCAAAAATCGTAAAGATAATCACTAAAGATAAAGTGGAAGTAAATCTTGAAGAGGCAGAAATAATTGTTTCTGGGGGAAGAGGTGTTGGTTCTAAAGAAAATTTTAAGATCATAGAAGAATTAGCTACTACTTTAAATGCAGAAGTGGGAGGATCAAGAGTAGCCGTAGAACTCAATTGGATTGATAATGACCATCAAGTAGGGCAGACCGGAAAAACCGTTTCGCCAAGATTATATATAGCTTGTGGTATATCAGGTGCAATTCAACACATCGTCGGTATGCAAAATTCTGATATAATAGTAGCAATTAATAAAGATGAAAATGCTCCAATCTTTAAAACCGCTCATTATGGCATAGTTGGAGACCTTCATAAGGTTATACCTTCTCTTATAAAAGAGATAAAAAAGGTAAGAGCTGAAGAAACAATTTAAATAAAAATCTTTAATTTTTCTTCAGAAAAAATTGAAAAAAAGGAAATAGATTATAAGAAAAAAAAGTAATGGAATGTATTATAGTCATAAGTACATAAACCTTAGTGGAGGAATAAATTAATGGCTAAAAACATTCCACTACAAGAAGAAAAATTTTCTTCAAAATTATATATATTTTTTCAAGTATAAAAATTTAACTGATAAAGTATCAATTTTATGAAAGCTCTATTCGATTATTCTATAAAATAAATTGGTACAACTTAGATTGAGAGTCTCGAAAAACTTCGAGAATTTTTAGATAATAATTGAGAAATAAAAGGAAAATAAACACATAAATTTAATTAAAAAAAAAATTTTTTCATGAAATTCATGGGATAAAAATTACTTTTTTTAAAGCAAATTATCCCAATTTTTTTACAAAAAAAGATCAAAACCGATATTATTAAAAAAAAATAATAATTTTATTAAGATCTTGATAAGGAAAAAACTATTTTTAAACTATTATTAGATTGAATTTTTTGAGCTATACCATAATTTTAAATTCATTTAAAATAAATTATTTTTTAATCAAGATTTAATTTCAATAAAAAATCAAATATATTTGTAAAAAGGTGAGATTATTATGGGTAAAGATGATCCAAAACATATACCTCTGGTAGGATTAGATGCAGATTATGTTGGGCGGTCACCGTGGGATTTTTATAGTTGGGGACATATGGCTCTGGGAATCGCGTGTTTTTTGCTCTTATCCTTATTTATAACTGTACCCGAAGCTTTAGGAGGACAAGCTTTAATTCCATGGTGGCTTGTAATAATTTTAGTTCTAGTTATATTGCTTGTTTGGGAGGGTTTTGAAAACGTAGTGTTGTGGGGCTTAGGTTGGAAATTTGAAGATCGTCAGGACTCTTTTTTGAATTTTCTATGGGATATGATCTTTGGTATGGCTACTGCTGCGGTGATGTGGTTATTCCAGTGGATAATAATGGACGTTTTAGGAGCGCTTGGAAGGTGGTTCTATGTTGCAGGAGCAATTTCGTTTGGCGTAGTTATTTTGGCCTATCTTATTGGATACTCAATGTATAAGAGTCAGGAATAATTTCTACATTTCTCTTTTCAGATTAAATAATTTATAAATTCGTTTTTTTATTATTTAACTTTTTAATTTTTTATTAAAATCGTCTATTATATATTGGAAAAAATTATAATGTCAAAATGTTAACTATTTAATTAAGAAATAATAATTCAAGACCTTTCTAATGAATAAAAAAAGATTTTACGAGGCACACACAAATTTTTCTCATAGAACAGTATCAGAGTATCTTATTTCTCCAGGTATAAAATGTAAATTTGATCTTTTAAAAGCAAATATTGGCTCAAACATAAATTTTAAAAACGGAATTGATTTGGGCTCTTCAGGAAATTCATTTTTGTATTTTTTAGGAAATATTGCACATAAATCTACTTACGATATCGCATACTTACCATTAAAGCAATATTCTAAAATTAAATTAAAGAATTTAGATAATGGAGCTTTAAATCAATTTTGGCATCCTATGTGTGGAGATCTCACGAGATTGCCTTATCGTGATAAAACATTTGACTTCATTAGCGCTCTTGATGTCTTAGAACATATTAAAAACGATAAAATAGCAATATCAGAAATAAGTAGAGTCCTAAAAGAGAATGGAGTCGCTATTATAACGGTTCCCCATAGAATGGAGAATTATACTCATCAAGACCAACTAATAGGGCATTATAGGAGATATGAAATTGAACAAATCTATTCTCTTTTCGAGAAATATGATTTAAAAAACATAAGAACTTTCGGAGTATATGGAAAATTTATGAAACTTGCTGACATTCAATCAGTTAATCCAAAAAAAACAGAAGAAAATTTAATAAAATTACGAAATTGGTATGAATCAAATATTCTTTTTCATAAGTTTTGGGACATAGTAGTTAATATTGGAGCAAAATTAATGAAAATTGACGCGAAATATCATTCACTAAAAAAAGTAATGAATATTGCGTTTATATTTAAAAAACAGTTATTATAATAATTCCTTTAATGTCTTAATCGTTATAATCGTTTTTCAATTGTTCAAACATTTCTTTATATTCATCAATAAACTTTTCTTCTTTTGTTTCTTCAATTTTTTCGATCAATTCAATCGATTTCCAGAGAGCCTCAGCTCGTTTCTTAATTTTATTCAGATAAAATTGTTTATTGAAAGCTCCTTTTGATAAAGTTAAAGTATTTTTCATCTCATTTATGCTGGCCTCCATTTTGTTTTCTACTTCAATTACTTTATCAAACACGCCAAGTTGTAATTCTCGTTTTCTCTGTTCTAATTTAATACAATTTTCACACACAATTGTCTTTAAATCTTCGTCTTTATTAACTAAAAAAGGATTTCCACATCGAGAGCATGGTTTTAATTCGAGTACTGGCATATCCTTGTCGGTCATTTTAAACCCCAATTAAGTATTTAATTAAGTATTTAATTATCTTAAATCTTTGATTAATATAATATTTTAAGTGATTTTCCCTTTATTATCTTTTTATTAACATTTAGAAAAATAATAATAATGTGCTAAATTTCTCCATTTATATGGAACTTTTATGGCAAATAATTATTTTGCTAATTTTTGGTTTAATTGTTGGGATGATAGGTACTATTGCAGGTATCGGTGCTGGTGTGATTATCGTCTCAATTTTAACACTTTTCTTTTTTATTCCAATAAATGAAGCAATAGACACATCTACTTTTATAATTTTAATAGCTTCCGGAGCAGGGTTTGTTACATACCTAAAGCAAGGAAGGACCGATTTGAAATTATCGTTAATATTAGCAGGATTTACAATTTTAGGGAGCTTAATTTGCACAATAATATTTTTAATAATTAAAATAGATAATACAGCTTTAAGATTAATATTTGCAACTGTGATGGTAATTACAGGATTAAACATGATATATAAAGCAAAAAAGACACATAAAGATTCAAAAAATCAAACTGATGAGAAGGAATTACAAGATTTTTCCTTAAAAGATTTCGATTATAAAGCCAATCTTAAAAAAAGCATCCCGTTATTTATGTTAGCAGGATTTTTAGCTAATTTAATAGGAATTGGAGGAGGCGTAGTGATGGTACCTACTCTTAATATTGTCTTAGGATATCCAATTCATAATTCAACGGCAATATCAACCTCCGTTATATTTTTTACAGCAATATTTAATACGATTGTCAAGATAATTGTTGGAAAAATAGATTATTTAATAGGGATAATGATAGGGATTGGGGCTGTTATAGGATCGATAATAGGAGCAAAAATTTCAAATAAAATGCCAAAAGTCACGCTCCAGAGTTTTGTGGCAGTTATTTTAATTAGTTTAGGGCTCTTGATGTATTTTAGTAATTAAAATTCTTATAATATGATTTCCTTAAGGTAAAAAAAAGCTTAAATATTTACAAGTTTAAAATTAAATAAATGTCAGCAGAAAAAAATGAATCCAAGTTTATCAGAAGTAGGGATGTTCAATAATTTTTAGAAGGATGCGATTGTTATGTCAAGCAGATTTGGTTTGTTAAGATTAGAATACACTTTTAGCGTTATAATCCCTATGTTAATGGCTATTTATCTTAATCGCTTAAATCCATTTTATCATCTTGATATCCTTATTGGTTTTATATTTTTAGCAATTACAGGAAATACGTGGAATGATGTAATTGATATGAGGGATCCAACTGAGACTGAGACTTTAAAAAGAGTGGAGGGATATCATCCTAAAGAGATCTTTACTATAGGAGTAGTTAGCTTCACGCTAGGCATCACTTTATTATTAAGAACTTGCATTCAACATTTTCTTAATGCGATTTTCTTAATCATAATCATAGTTTCGGTCTTATTATATTGCTTATGGTTAAAACCAATTCCTTTTTTAAATCATATTTCACTGGGTATATCCCACATGCTTTTACCGTATTTTATGATTAAAATTGATGCTGGTTTGCCATTATTAGATCTTATTACAGAATTGCCATTATTAATCACATTTTTTGCCTTTGCTCTCACGGGTCAATTTGTACATGAAGTAATAGATTCGGATTCATTGACGAAACACTTTAGTTTAAGACAATGCCAAATAATAATAATTATTTCTTCAATAATTTCATTTATATTAGGATTATGGGCTTTTATAATTTTAAAACAATTCTATTTCTTTCCTTTCGTTTTCCTACCAATAGGTACTATTTATACATTCAGGCGTCCAACTAAATCTACTCAAGGAGTAAAGGATATAGGAATTTTAATTGGAAATTTCCTATTAATATATTTTATATGTTTAATTACGCTTCAGATGGTCGGAGTAATTTGAGTGAAAACTCATTAAACAAGTAATTATCAAAAATTTAGAAATATTAATTAAATTAAAAATAAATATAATATATTATAAACTCGACAAAATACTAATTCTTTGAGTTGATTAAATAATATGGTTAACATGAAAGATATCGAAAAACTTATGGAGGATTTTATGTTAGATCCAGATGTAAAGTTTGGCGAATTAAAAACATACCTTTTAAATGAATTCGAATGGAATGCAGATCCCCTGAATTCTCAATTTTATGTTAGAGGACTTCCAATATCAGATGATAGTAGTGTAAGTGAGATGCTAAAAAAGCATTTACCTAATGAAATTATTGTACTTAAGGAAGTTTAAATGTATTCCATTAATCCAAAATTTTTTAAAAAATCTAAATACCAAAAGAAAATTAACGATAAAATTTCTCAATGTCTAACCTGTGAAAGAAAATGTAATATTTCATTAGGAAATTCCGGTTTTTGTCAGACTCGGATAAATAAAGATGGCGAAATTTTTACTATAGTTTTTGGTTGTATTCCTGCTTTATCTTTTAATCCTATTGAAAAAAAGCCGTTCTTTCATTTTTATCCCGGAACTATTGCTTTAACAATAGGGACTTATGGATGCAATTTTAGTTGTTTCTGGTGCCAAAATCACCACCTTTCCCATCCGAAACCTTCTGTTTTGGATAGAATAAGGAAGGAAAAACAATTTTTATCACCTGAAAAAGTCATAGATATCGCATTAAGAAATAATTGTAAAGGGACGTCGATCTCTTTTAATGAACCTACACTATTATTCGAATATTCTCTTGAAGTTTTTAGATTAGCTAAGAAAGAGGGTTTATATAATACATATGTCTCGAATGGCTATATGACTGAAGATGTATTAAAAGATTTAGCCAAAGCTGGCCTTAATGCAATAAACATTGATATAAAAGGAAATGCTGATATGGTTAAGAGATATTGTGGGACGGACATAGAAAGAGTATGGGAAAACGCTAAATTAGCAAAAAAATTAGGGGTACATGTCGAAATTACTACATTAATGATTGAAGGTATAAATTCGGATGAACAGATTATTAATAAGATTGCTGAAAGAATTTTAAATGATTTAGGTGCTGATACCCCTTTTCATATTTCTCGATTCTTTCCCCATTATAAATCAAATGAACATGGAATAAATACACCTACCTCAATACATCTTCTAAAAGAAGGTTATAAAATCGCAAAAAATACAGGATTGGATTTTGTTTATCTTGGAAACCTGCCCAATACGGATTATGAGCATACAAAATGTCCTCAATGTTCCAAAATAGTAATTAAACGAGTTGTTTTTGGTATTGAAGAAATTTGGATAGATTCAGAAGGAAAATGCAAAAATTGTGGCTTTCCAATATGTAGGGTTTAATTATTTTTAATGAAACTTTTTTAATTCACTAAATTTTTTTAGTATTTTGTTAATATAAATCATGTAAAGATTTATCCAATTTTCTCTAATGCTTCAGTAAGAATTTTAGGAATATCCATAATTTTTAAGATATACACAATCTCCCCTTTAGTTGTGTCTAATATCCATTTGGCATAACGTTTAGAATAAGATCTTGTATTCACACCAAGCATAAATTTAACTTTTTGATTAACATAGGATTGGAGTTCTTTCTTGATTTCTTGTTCCTTCTCGAAAAATTGACAATCCGTTAATAAAAAACAAATCTTCATTTCAGTAGTAGTTTCCTCTAATTGTTTTGCACCCCAATTTAGAGCTGCTTGAACTCTTGTACCGCCTCTAGCATGCAAATCTAACAATTCGTCTGCTACATCCTCTAAATTCTTCTCATCACCAAATTTCTTTACTACATGTGTATTTGATTCAAAAAAGCATATTGCCACCTCATCTGCTCGTAAACTACCAATAAGAACCATGACTGCTATTGAGCACGCAGCTAATTTCATACCGCCCATAGAACCCGAGATATCTAACATAAAGCAAATTGAAACCCTTCCCTTTTCTGTCTCAGCTACCATAAGATCTTCAGACATAATCATATCTAATGATTTTCCTTGCATAACAATATTTTCAATGGACGCATCAATATCAATTAAATCCATATCATCACCTTCTATAAAAATGCGAAGCTTATTAGTAGGTATAAGCCCTTTTTCACCACTACCACGTTGATTTGAAATCATATTAAGAGCTATTTTGATTAGAGCATCTTTCACCAGATTTCTAACAAAGCTTTTCATTTTAGAGGGAATTTGTTTCCTGCTCATGAACCATTGAATTAATAAGTTATCTCCTGGACCTGCCGTAAGTGATTCAGCTAATTTTTGTTGAGCGTGTTCTCCAAATTGTTGGGCTTTACTAAATGCTTGTCCTAGGTTATGATGTCCAAGAGCACCCATAGCTTGAAGATTTCCATTACTTAGAGCAGATTGCATTAATTCTTGGATCTGAATCCCTGTAAGATTTCCAATATTTTTCATAATGGATGTATAGCGTTGAAAATTTCCTAATTTATTTGCAATCATAGATTTAAGAAGTTCATAATTCCCTCCTAGTATTTCTAATATTGTGGGTTCTGGAAGTCCTACCTTTATTCCTAATTTAACTACTTCATTTTTATCCAACGAAACATGTTGGCTAACTAAGGATCGTAAACAATTTTCAAATATTTCTGGTGTTGTGGCAGCCTCTAAAGATTTCATTCCTGCAATTCCGGCATTCTTTTGAAATCTCTTACTACACGAATCAAAGACAGCTTGGGATGATAATTGCATTAACTGCATAGATAAATCTGCCATATTATAAGCCGCTTGTCCCTTTTTTGACTGTATATCATTCAATTGATCTTGAACGCATTGATCAAGCATTTTTTGCCATTGTGTTATATCAGTTTGCGCTTGAAAAATTTCAGGTAATGTTGGTGTTGAATTATTTTTACTCCACTGATTAAATAAATCATTTGTTAGGCTTGTATTAAACATTTGATCCATTGTGCGAGTAATATTAAACGCACCACCCATATCTTTGTTTAAACTATTTGTCATAGTTTTTTTATGATCGAATTGAGGTATATATTCTAAAACAGACGAAATTTCCATGATATCTAACAAATCTTTAGCTCTCTGGACTAGATTATTAGCAAGATTTTTAGCGGCACTTGAATCTAATCCTGCTTCCTTTAAATAACGTGCAGTTCTGGCTGCTGTCCCTACATCTTCGTTTTTCATGATGTCCGAGAGCGTTTGTTGAAAATTAGGATCGTTCATACAATATTGAGTTGTGGATTTTATCCAAGGAACTGTTGATTGCTTTATAATATTAGATCCCCACCCTAATTTAACAGATGAAATTATATCTTTTGGTGAGATTGTGTTTACTTCTCTCATTATTGTCTGTTGAAGATAATCTTTAAGCATTTGAAGAGAATTAAGATTTTTCCCCAAAATATCTGAATAACCGTTGCGCTGTTCTAATATATCTATTAAACTTTGATAGGGTTCTTCACCTCTAGCTGCTCTATCATAAAGATCATTAATAAAATCCATTAAATTTGAAAAATCTTTCAATGTCTGATCTACAATATTTTCCATATCCAAATTATCTAAATCAAGTCCCGAATCAACAAATTCAGATAGTAATTCATCCATAAAATCTATCTTATCAGAATCATCTTTATCTTGCAGTATTGCTTTTGTGCTGGGAGTGCCTGCTTTTGCAGATCCTTTCGTTTTTGGTTCTACCTTTTTTGGAAAGATAATATCAAAAGCAATTTGACGCGCAACTTCTTGATCTTCAATGGGGGTTGTTATAACTGCTGCTTTAATAAAATCCTCAGGTACTAAAGTAACCTTACGATAATACATTGCAGTTAATAATTTTGGTATAGCCACTGCTTGCCGTGTACTTGGTACGTTTAGCAATTTTTTTTGAGTTTTTCGCATTTGAAAGATAAATTCTACTGTAAATGAAATAGGGGTCCATTCTAAAAGTTGATTTGTACTAAAATCACCGATATTTCCTTTGTCAATTTGTTTTCCAATCATTTCTACTATTTTATTAATTTTAATGAAATTATGAAACTCCAACTACTTTCGTTAAAACTTTTTTCAAAAAACTGTTAACATTTGCTCCAGGACGAAGTTCAACAGAATCTGGAAGGATTAATTTCGCAGATTCAGCAATTAATTTATTATCTACGGTCTGATTCAATCTACTTGCCCGTTCTGAAACAAATCTTGCCAGACCTATACTGGTGCGCAAGCTAGGAGGTTTCTCAATCGCAGGATCTTCCCGACACTGTATCATTATTTCTAAGATTTTCTCTTGTGTTAAAGCAGAAAGTTTATATTCTGGACAATTTGCGACCATTATTTTCTGTTCTAACGAACGTGGTGGATATCCCATGTGAATCCACACTTTTACTCGATCTTTGATTGCTGAAGGAAGCTTTCTAGTTCCTTTTAATTCAGCAGGGTTCATAGCAGCGATTACATAGAATTCTTCATCGACTTTTAACCAAGTTTTAAGTTGTGGTATGTATAATCGCTTTTCTTCCATGGCATCTAACATACTGTTAAGAACATACTCATCACCTCTATTAAGTTCATTTGCTAGAAAGACACCTCCTTTTAGAGCAGAGAGTGTAAACGGTCCAGGAATATATGATTCCGGAGAGAACCCATATTTAAACACTAGAGTAGGATCAAATGAACCTATTAGTGTGGCTGGTCGAACTAAGTCCGAAAAAGTTACCCAGTAGAATTCTCGATTCAAATCAAAGGCGAATTTACGACAAAGAGCGGTTTTACCACATCCCACGGGTCCGACTATACCCACAAATAATCCTGCGTTATACGCATCCTTCATGGCTTCATATGCATATTTATATTGGCCTTCTAAGACCAAATTGATATCCTCTTTAATATCAACTATTTTTTTAGATTCCATCAATTCTGAAAATTCTTTGGAATTTTCATCTATTGATTGAGTTTTTTTTTGCGTTGGTAAAGGTTTTTTTGCCATTATTTTTCATTTTTTTTTTTTAATTTTATATAAATATAATTTTTTTATCTAATCTTCAAAAAATTTTTCAGTCTCCGTTGGCTGGATGACAATCGGGACTTCATATTTTAATTTCTTTATAGCATTTGTAATTTTATCATAATCGGTATCGTTAACAATACTTCTTCGAGTGAATCCTAATCTATCTGTTATAAATTTTCCTAAAAAGGTTTCTTTTAATCCTGAAATATTATATTTTCTCCCTTTTTTAAGAATTTTACATTGTTTTAACTCATCAATTCTCTTTACAAGAATTAGTTTAGCTATTGGCTGCCAAAATTCATTACTTTTCATAGTATCTAATAGAAAATCACGATGATTTATTTCCTCGTTCTTTAACATTACAGTAAGTTCCTTCAAAAAGTTCATAGAAAATCTTCTTTTAAAATCATCAGAAGAAACATATTCTTGAATATCATTCTTCGCACTGAGAAAAACAGATTTAAGATCGTCCATCTTCCCGAGATAAATCTGTTCAAATTCATCCATAAATGATTTAACACCTTGTTCAATTCCTATAATTTGAGGAGCTTCGTTAGCACACATTTAATTCCCTTTTGGATTTATCTTTCAATTTTAATTTTTTTATTACATGTTATTTTATCTACATCTTGATGGGTGATTAACATTACTTGGGTATTTTCTGATAATGTATTTATATTAGATAATAAGGTGATTCGGTTATTAGAATCCATAAACTCTGTAGGCTCATCTATTAACAAAAAGGGGGGTGTTCCAATTAAATCTCCAAGCGCAATCTTGTATGCAAGTCCCAATATGAGTTTATGTCCTCCTCCTTGGTAAACTGCAGCAGGATAAAATTCGTCTGATACCATCTCATTTGGCACGACTGAAAGACTATAGTTTTCATTATCTATAATAACTTTTTTAAACTCATCATCAGAAGATAGTTTTTGATGCAAGTTCAATATTTGTTTTTCAAGAACTTTTGAAGCGTTTTCGCGAATAATAGTTTGAACTTCTACGAATAATTTATGAAAATTTCGATATTTTTCCGCTAATACTTCTTTTTTATTTAGTAAAATTATTTCCTTTTCAATAGCAGCAAAATTTTTATCTAAATCGATAATTTGATTTCTGATTTCATTAAGATTTTCATTAGTCTCGTTTTTTTGATTATTTAAATGTTCCAATATAGTTGATATCTCAGATATCTTGGTAATTATTAATTCTGTTAGCTCGTCTCTAATTTTAATAATATGTTCTAAAGA
Organism: Promethearchaeota archaeon; assembly: GCA_019058295.1. Classification (GTDB taxonomy): domain Archaea; phylum Asgardarchaeota; class Lokiarchaeia; order Sigyniarchaeales; family SOKP01; genus LW40-45. The sequence continues at coordinate 60,359 of JAHPZI010000014.1, forward strand.
TAGTTCTTCTTTCTTAACTTCCATTTTTTTGGCTATTTGAGACAAGGTTTCATTTAAGTATTTCTGATCTTTTGAAGTTTCTTTTGACGTCTTTTCAATCTTCTCTTCAATTCTTTGTTTTGTAGAGGCAAAATTTTTAAGGAGATTTTCTTCTTCTGTTTGACATGACTTTTCTGCCACTGCAATTTCACCTTTAAATCCCTTTAATTTATCGTCTAACTCTTTTAATCGACTTGTTTGATTTTCAATCGTATGTAATTCATTTTCTAAATCTTTTTCTATTCCTCGTAACTCCTCTAATTGTTTTTTATTTTTCTCAACTGTTTTTTCTTTTGATAAAATCGAATTTTTAATTGTCTTTAATTTTTGATCTAATTCCTCATCAGAAGAGATTTTTCCCTTCTTTTCTTCTAAGTTCTCAATTTTTTGAATTGAATTCTCAATAGTAAGTGTTCCTGAATTTAGTTCTTTTTCCTCTTCCCTTAAGGTTTTTAACTCGTTTTTTACTTCTATCTCTCTATTCTCATTAGACTTAATCTTATTCCTTAGATCCTGCAACTTTTCCTTTAATAATTTCATCTCACTCTCAATTTTCGAATGTTCTATAGAAGCTCCGCAATATTCGCATTTTGGTTTATCTTTTGTTTGTTCTCTTCTTTTTAAAATTCCTTCAATGTCTCCATTTTCTCTTTCTGCATCTCTAAAAAAATTTTGTAAGCTTTCGACTTCTTTTTCAAGAGTAGATATCTTTTTTGAGATTATTTCCATTTGATTGGATTGAGTCTTTAATTTCTTTAAGAGCTCTTCTTTATTTCCTACATCATCAATAATTATTTTTAGATCTTCTGAAATATCATTTAGTTGTTTTATAATATTTTCAGTTTCTATTTTGTTATTTTCCAATTCCCGAATTTCTTTTAAACTAGTCTCTATTTCTGTATCTGCTGATATTAGTTTATTATTATTATCTGTTAATTTTTTTTTTATAGAAGTTGTTTTTTTTTTTAAACTGCTCTGCGTTCCAAAGTTTTTCTTACTCCCTTCAAACTCTTTTTTAACCATATCTTCCTTTAATTTAATATCTTCGAATTTTCTTTTTGTCTCTTCGTAGGATTCGACTGAATTAGAAATCTTTTCTGTAGATTCCTTAAAAATCTTAAAGCTTTTTAATTCATTTTCTTTATTTTGAACCTCCTTTTGAATTTCTTTCAATTTACCTTCTTGATTTTGTAATTTTTCTTTTTGTTCTATTTTTTCTTTTTTATATTGATCCAACGTAATTCTTAAAGTATCGATGTTTTTCGCTTCTTTTTCAAATTCTAAGGCTCGCGCTCGAAAAATATCCGCTAATGTTGTGGCTGCGGTTATTCCAAAAACAATGTCTAATTTTTTAGAACCAGCAAGAATTTCTGATATTGTTCCTTGGTGGAAATGTATTCCTGTTTCAAAAAATCTTTTTGAAATTCCCATTAATTCATTAATTTTTAAAGATAGATCTTCTTCGCGATCACCAAAGTCTGATGATATAACATAGCTTTCACTGTCGTCATATATCTTTTTTAATGTATAAGATCCTTTAGCAGAACGATGCTTTCCAGATAATTTATGAATTCGCTGTAATTTGTATCTTTCACCATTTTTGCTCTTAAAAATAAGTTCCACACCTACAGCATTAGCTTTATAGGTTGCCAACTGCGAAATCTTTTTAAAGCCAAGCACATTTCCAAAAAGGCAGTATTCAATGCCATAAAAAACTGTAGACTTACCCGCATTGTTTCTACCATAAATAAGATTGAATTCATCATCAAATTCTAAGCGGAGATCATCATGTTTCCGGAAATTTTTTAATCGAATCCCTTCAATCATAAAAATACCTCAAAAAATTGATTTATTCATTATCTTTTAAATCTTCCATTACTACCTCATTTTCAAAAAGTCTCGCTTCAAACATTTCTTGAATCCGTTCAATTAACTCATCTTTCGCTTTCTTTAAAAGATTAAGAGTTTTTGTTAAATTCTTCTCATCATCATATAAATAGTTGGTAAATTCGAATAAGCGTGCTAAATTATTTTTTTCTCTATCGTTTAATTCAAATTTACTAAGGATTTCCGTAATTTCAAAATTCATGCCGTTCTCCCCTATTTACCTTAAATTTATGCTTTTATAATAATAGATTAAAGCTTATGTATGTAATTTTGACAGTTTGTCTTTAGCTTTCATATAATTTTTGAAAAAAGGGTTTAAAAACCAATATTTAATTTATAAGATTATTCTTTTTTTAATACCGAGGAGTAAAAAAATTTAGTAAAATAATAAAATCTCAAATTAAGTATGATACTATGAGCGAACATTTTGCTTATGTGAATGGAGTTAAAATCTGCTATAAAATCCATGGTAAGGAGAAAAGTTACCCGATAATTTGTGTTCATGGTTTTGGTTCTAAAAAAGAAACATGGATATGTCAAGTTGGTATGCTTTCTGAGAAATATAAAGTTATCAATTACGATTTGCGTGGTTCAGGAATGTCTGAGCGGCCAAACAAACCGTTCACTATGGAAATGTTAGCGGATGACCTTGCTGGTCTTATGGATTTCTTAAAAATTGAAAGGGCTCATTTTTTAGGTTTTAGCATGGGCGGGATGGTTATACAAAATTTTGTCATAAAATATCCTGAAAGGGTAAATAAAATTGTTTTAATCAACACGAGCGCAGGAATTTTACGGGAAGAGGGAATAGACATGTTTAAAAATAATCAACTCAGAAGAATCGAATTAATAAAACAAGATGCGGCTAAAGTTTTTTGGCAAGATGTAAAAGCAGGATTTTATATTAGATTTAGGAAGCAAATGGAGGCTAATCCTAAAAAGAAAATTCACGGTATTTGGTCACCGGAAGATCTCATCGAATATATTAAAACAAATCCTTCTACTCCTAAAGATGTTGAAAATCAAGCTTACGCAGTTAAGTCTCATAATACCTATGTTAGATTGAATGAAATTAAAAATGAGGTTTTATTGATTTCTGCCTCTCATGATCGACTTGTTCCTCGAGCTTCCATGCTTGATATTCATAAAAGAATTCATAATAGTATTTTCACGGTAATTGATAAAGCAGGACACGAAGTTCATAGATCAAGAGCCCCCGAAGTAAACAAAATAATCCTAGATTTTTTGGAAAGTAAAAAATTAAAATCATAAATTTAAAACATCTAAAAGAATTACTGCAATATTATGAGTGAACAGTTTGCTGAAGTTAATGGAATAAAAATTTGTTATGAAATTCACGGCGATGGACATCCTGTAATTTTCGTTCATGGGTATGGTGCTGTAAAAGAAAATTGGATGTGCCAAATTGGAGCAGTATCCGAAAAATTTAAAGTTATTGTATTTGACAATCGGGGTGCGGGTAAGTCAGATCGTCCTAACATACCTTATACCATGGATATGTATCTAGAAGATATTAAGGGGTTAATGGACTTTCTGAAGATTGAGAAAACCCATATTGTGGGATGGTCTCTGGGAGGCATGATTGTTCAGAACTTTATATTAAAATATCCTGAACGAGTTAATAAATTGGTATTAATTAACACTTTTGCAGGCTTTCCTAACGAACAAGGACTTATCATGTATAAGGATGGTCTGATTGATGGATATCACGAGATTTTAAAAGACCCAGTTAAAGCATTTTTCGATCACGCCCTTGGATTCACTCGCAAATTCAAGAAAATGATGCAAGAGGATCCAAAAAGAAAATTCTTTGGTTTATTTTCTGCCGAGGATATAATAAGGATAAACTCAACGAATCCCGCAACTCCTCAAGACATAGAAAATGGCGCAAATGCTATAAAGGCGCATAACGTTATGGATCGTCTTCATGAAATAAAGAATGAAACTCTCATTTTAACAGCTGATAAAGACAGAATATCACCGAAATATGCAAATGAAAAAATCCATGAAGGAATTCCTAACAGTATTTTAAAAGTAATTAATGCCGCTGGACACGATTCTCCTTTTGAAAAAGCTCCAGATGTAAATCAAATGATATTAGATTTTTTAAAAGAATAAATCCTCTTTTTTTCTTAATATTTTTAATTAATAAATGGTAATTTTATATTTCTTATTGAATTTTCCTTAACATTAAAGCTATATTTATCTAATTAGAATCATGAATGTTAAACATGGAGATAAAGTTAAGTATCCTGAATTAAGACCCCTATGGATCGGGTTATTTGTGGATATCCTTGGGTTTTATATCATAATTCCTTTCTTGCCAACATTTATAGACGTTTTTAAGACGACACCTTTAGTAATTGGTTTATTATTGGCAACAAATGCAGTTTTTACATTAGTATTTGCACCGATATGGGGAAAAATTAGTGATAAAGTAGGGAGAAAACCTATTTTAATAATTTCTCAAATGGGAACTTGTGTAGCATTTTTAATATTAGCTTTTTCTAACACCTTATATCTTCTTTTTGTTGCCCGTATTGTTGACGGAATTTTTGGGGGTAATTTTCCATTAGTAAAAGCAATTATAACAGACACCGCCCCTCCAAAAGATCGAGGGCTTCAAATGACAAATGTGGGAGTGGTCCATGTACTTGCAGGACTTGTCGGACCGGGGCTAGGAGGCATTTTATCAATTCTACGTATTTTAGGTCCTGAATATCCAGTAGCAACTGCAGGATTAGCTGCTGCAGCGCTTTCGTTCACCACAATCATGATTACAATTTTTTTTGTGAAGGAATCATGGCCTAAAGAGAGACGTTTAGATGCTGAGAAGCAAATTAAGATTAAATTAAAGTTAAGAAAAAATAAAGATGCATCCTATCTTCTAACCCAATATGCATTTCATACTTTTTCTTTTACAATGTACATAACTACGCTGACAATTTTTATTGGACTTGTACTCGGTCTTGGTGCATTAGAAATTGGAATTTTGTTAACAATCTCAGGCATTTTTCGAGCGATAGTTAGATTTACTTTATTTAAACTTACTCTCAAGTTATTAGGAGAGAAACGAATGACACAACTAGGATTATTCATTATTGTAGTAACTTTTTTCCTTGTTGGATTTGTAAGAGATGTCTGGACATTTCTTATATTAATGCTCATTATAAGTTATGGCGTTTCATGTTCAAGAGGATTATTAATAAGTAAAGTAACCCAATCTGTGGAGCCGAATGAGGTAGGAAAAATAAATGGTTATACCACCACCTTAGATAGTCTTGCCCAAGTTGCAGGACCAATAATAGGGACCCTTATTCTTACTCTTTATGATCCTGCTTGGTTAGGTGTAAGCATGGGATTATTAGCTGTAGTTGCATTTTTTATGGCTTTCAAAAAGATTATGCCTCTCCATCTCAAAAATCAGCCACTAGGAAAAGGAGAAACAAATGGTTGATGATTAATAATTTTAATACTTCTCTTAAAAATTGAAAATTTCTTTTAACTTATTAAACTCTTCTTCTTGAGCAATTTCTTGTTCATTCTTCTGATAATCTTCATCATCACTCAACCATTTAATTTCTCTTAATTTAGTATCAACGCATAAACCTAAATCAGAAATAAAATAATTCTTAGCAGGGGAATACTCCTTAAAAAAACCTTTATTCTTAAGAATTTTAAATAAATTCCATCCTTTTCCTTCAGCACATTCATTTAAATAATTTAATATCTTTTTATGAATAATGCCTTCCTTATCTTCTGTTCTTTTATTAAATATAATATCTTTATCATTTCGAATAAAAAATAAGAATTTGTAAAAAGGATCTTTCTTCATTTCTTCTTGTAACCGCCCAATTACATTATTAAAATTTTCTTTCTCCATTTCCATTTCATCAAGATCCTTTATCGCGTTTCGAGCAAAAACAAGTACCTCCTGAAGTTTCTGGTCATAATCCTCGCAATCCATATCTGGGACACTCTCTTCAGTAATTTTAATTAATTCGTCTTTCTTTCTTTTTCTTCTCCAAATCTCAGATTTTAAAAAATCAATTTTTTCTTGATATTTTTGATAAAAAAAGTTCTCGAATTTATCAAGATGGAACTCGTAACTTTTAACAGGTTTTAAATCGATAATCAATTTTTTATTTAATAAAGATTTTATTTCTGGATATTTCTTTTGAATTACACTTAAGAATATTGGTGTCTTAATTGTTGATTTACAAAAATAACTGATTAAATCAAGGTTTTTAATGTTTTGTTTTATAATTTTTATTGCTTTGCGCTTAACCGATTCTTCCATGATTTAATGCACTGAAAAATGAATATAAAAATAGTATCAATTAAAATATAAAATGTTTCCTTTTCATCAGAAATTATGATATCATAAATCTTTATCTGTTTAGTATCGTCAAAACAAGGAAAGATAGTGCTTTTTTCTGGAGTTTAGGTAAACTAATTATCGTTTTAAAACATTCACTTTGAAGAAGACTCTTATTCTTTTTGGTAAAAAATTATTAATTTTAATGAATATTTATAAAAATTACTTTTCTTAGTAAGGATGCATATTATGGGAAATAATGTTAATCAGAAAAATGACTGGGAAAATGCGAATATTATAGGACGAAATAAAGAACCAGCTCATAATACATTAGTTCCCTATAATGATATAGAGTCTGCTTTAAAAGAAAAAACTAGATACGTTCAATCTTTAAACGGAATTTGGAAATTTAATTGGGTTAAAAAACCTTCTGATAGGCCAAAAGATTTTTTCAAAATTGATTTTGATGATAGTAACTGGGATACCATAGATGTCCCAAGCAATTGGCAGATGAGAGGTTACGGAATACCGATCTACACAAACATACGATATCCTCATAGTATTAGAAAGAGAAACATTCCAAAAATTAGTCATAAATATAATCCTGTAGGATCCTATAGAACAAAGTTCAACATTACTGAGGAATGGAAGGATAGAGAAATATTCATTCATTTTCGAGGTGTTAAATCTGCTTTCTATATATGGTTAAATGGTGAGAAAGTGGGTTACAGTCAAGGAAGTATGACACCCGCGGAATTTAATATCACAAAATATGTAAAACCTAATGATAATATCTTAGCTGTAGAAGTTTATAGGTGGTCCGATGGATCTTACTTAGAAGATCAGGATATGTGGCGTTTCAGTGGAATTTATAGAGATGTGTATACATATTCCACTCCAAGGATTCACATTAGAGATTTCTATGTTTATTCAGAACTTGATGAAAATTATAAAGATGCAATTTTAAAAATTAGAGTTAAAATAAGAAATTTTGAAAATTGTGAATCAGAAGGTCATAATCTTGAGATTAAGTTGATAGATAAGGAACAAAAGCAAGTTTTCGATTCTCCAATTCTTAGAGAAAAGTTAAAAATAAAGCCTAATTCTGAGCTTATCATTGAATTGGAGAAAAATATCAAAAATCCTAATAAGTGGACGGCTGAGACTCCCTACTGTTATGACTGTATATTAACACTTAAAAAGACTAATAATGAAATAATTGAAGTAGAGCACTGTAAATTTGGCTTTAGAAAAATAGAACTTAGGGAAGATGGAGGATTCTATATTAACGGGAAGTCCATTATTTTAAAAGGAGTAAATCGACATGAGCATGATCCAGATCATGGGAGAGCAATAACTTATGAAAGAATGCTTCAAGATATTAAACTACTAAAACAAAACAATATAAACACTGTCCGTACAAGTCATTATCCAAATCATCCCAAATGGTATGATTTATGCGATGAATACGGTATTTATATTATTGATGAATGTAATTTGGAATCACACGAATTAATCCACATTTTACCGACAAGCGATCCAAAATGGACAAAATCTTGTGTAGATAGGATGGTTAGTATGGTTGAAAGAGATAAGAACCATCCATGTATAATTATGTGGTCTTTAGGAAATGAAGCAGGTGTGGGCAAAAACTTTCAAAAAATGAAAGAAGCTACACTTGAAATTGACTCTACTCGTCCTATTCATTATGAACAAGATCATGGGCAAAGTATATCGGATATTCATAGCTATATGTATTTTTCTCCGAAAAGACTTGAAAGAGAAGCTAATCGTGCATTAAAAAGACAAAATAAATTAAAGAGTAAATTAAAACCTTGGTTTTTATGTGAATACGCACATGCTATGGGGAATAGCTTAGGGAATTTTCAACAATTTATGGATGTATTTGAAAAATACTCCAATTGCATTGGAGGTTGTATCTGGGATTTCATTGATCAAGGTCTTCGTAAGTTCTCAGAAGATGGGAAAGAGTTCTGGGCGTATGGAGGAGACTATGGAGATCGTCCTAATGACTTCAATTTTTGCATTAATGGAATTTTACTCCCAGATCGCAACCCTAATCCTTCTCTATTCGAAGTAAAAAAGGTATATCAAAATATAAAAGTGAATGAGATTAATTTATTAGAAAAAAAGGTTAATATTCAGAATAAATATAATTTTATCTCTTTAGATTTCGTTGATTTTAAATGGGAACTAACTGAGAATGGTAAAATAATACAAAATGGAGATCTAGGGCGATTAGATATAAATGCTGAATCCAAAAGAGAAGTTTTAATTCCATTCAAATCTCCAGAAATCCTTTCAAATACAGAATATCACTTGAAAATCACTTCAATTCTAAATGAAGACACAAATTGGGCGAAAAAAGGTCATATTGTTGCTTGGGATCAGTTTAAGCTTCCATATGAAGTACATCCAGCACAATCCCTTGATCTTAAATCAATACCTTCACTTAACCTTGAGGATTTAACTGATTCAATAGTCATAGAAGGAGAAAAATTTAAAATCTGTATAGGGAAAAGCTCTGGAGCTATTGAATCATTTTTTTATAACGATAAAGAGCTTATATCAACACCCTTAATCCCCAACTTTTGGAGAGTTTTAACGGATAATGAAACAATCACCTTTGGTACATCTAAAGAAGATCTCACGTGGAAAGATGCCAGTAAGACTAGAAGAATACTGACCATTAGAATAGAAGAGATAAATTCTCAAGTTGTACGAATAATTGTTCAAACAGATATAATAAACTCAGAAATCCCTCTTGAAACTATTTATACAATTTACGGAAGTGGAGATATTTTAATAGAGAATACTTTCACTCCAAACATGAATATGATTCGATTCGGAATGCAAATGGCAATCCCTAGTGAATATGATAAGATGACTTGGTTTGGTAGAGGACCACATGAAACTATGTTTGATCGTAAGAGCGGAGCTGCTGTTGGAATTTATTCAGGATTAATAGAAGATTTAATTCATAATTATGTTAGACCACAAGAAAATAGTAATAGAACCGATGTCCGTTGGGTTGCTTTGACAAATAAAAAAGGAGAAGGGTTATTCATTTCAGATATCGGGGGAACTTATCTTAGCATTAGTGCTTGGCCATATACAATGGAAGATTTGGAAAATGCAAAACATATCCATGAATTACCACGTCGAAAAACGATAACTTTTAACATAGATTATAAACAGCGAGGTGTTGGGGGGGATATCCCTGCCTTAGCAAGACTTCATGGTCAATACAAACTTAAACGAAATGTTTCTCATAGCTATGCTTTCCGTTTAAGAGCATATTCGAAAGATATAGACGATTTTACTTCAGTTGCTTTCAAAATACCACCTAAATTTTAACCTACTTGCTAAGGTATTTTTAAGATACAAAAACATTGAATCAAAGGAATTTTAAAGTTTATTATACCTTATAATTGTATGGAAAATAATGAAAAAAAACAACAAACAGTTGAACTTCCCGCGTTAGATTTCTTTAAAATTAATTTTTTAAGTTTTTTAGTTCCTTTATATGTGTGTTTAGGATTGTTTTTATTGTTTGAGTATTGTTTTATAATTCCTTTTTCAATTCCATTAATTATACATTTGCTTCTATTACCTGGTTTTTTTCTTTTTTTATACTATGTATATCTAATAATATTAATCGAATTTACCGCTTTTTGGGCTAGAAAATGGAGTAAAAAATCTCCTCCCGTACAGGGGGTATTTAAACGAGTTCTTGATGATGTTAATAGTGAAGAGGGCAGAATGATTAAATATTATCATAAACGGGGCTTCATTATTAAATACCCGATGTGGTTAACTTCCAAATCTCCCTTTCCTTGGTTAATTAACAGAACCCTTCGAAGAATTGGGCATAATAAAATTGGAAAAAATGTAATTTATTGCGATAGTTATGTAGGTTTAGAATTCACGGATTTAGGCGAAAACGTGTTTATTTATCCTACTACGTCACTATCAAGTCATGCGGTTAATACAATTTTTGGCAAAATAAGTATGTTAGAGATCAAATTAAGTAAGAATACTACATTATATCCAGGCATAATCGCTGGTCCTGGTGTATTAACCACTGAAAATAACGTAATTTTTCCAAATACGGTACTCCATAAAAATTGGAGAGGTAAACAAGGAAAACGTTATTATCAAGGAAGCCCTGGTCGGCCTATAGAAATAAATTACTTAGAAAAAGAGAATTAAGTTTTAGGAAATTTTCCATGGTTTTGGAGGAATTCTCTATATGTATTCATTTTATCCAAAACTTCCCCAGCTAATTCGATTTTCTCGAATACGGGAACATTTCGATTTAAGAGTTTAAGTTTAAACTTATACCGGCTCTTGTATTCTTCAAAACCCTCATTAATTTTTAACATTACACAAAACATTGGTTTAGTACTTACACTTTTAGCTTTAGATATATATCTTATAAATGTTTTATTTAGATCCAATCCTTTAAAGCCCATCTCATCCAACTGAGCTGAGAAATTTCCAAACCTTTCAGGATCCTTTATGAAAACGATAGCAGAAATATTCGGGTCTCTATCTAATGAGAGTAGGCATCTATAATAAACATCAGGTCTAATTCCCATACCTCCAAGGTCTATAGGATTAGCAACATTTGTATTAACATCTGGAAGAAATCTCTTCATTTTTTTTATGGTTTTTTCTGTTAATGAACCTATTTTTAGATTATAATTCTCGAGAATATCTACTGCTTCTATTGTCGAACCACCACCTATTCCAATTACTCCAACATTACGTGTTTCTGGCAGATGAGTTAGTTTAAAAGCACTCGCTAAAGCTGCTAAAACTGTCGAATTAGTTACCAAAGAGCATCCTGTTTGTTTAGCAACAGCTTTCCAAATTTCGTTGTTCCCAGCTAAGCCTCCTGTATGAGATAAAATTGCTTTTTTAGTTGCCTCACCATATCCTGCTCTCCACAATATCACTGGTTTCCTATTTAAATTGCATTTTTTTACAATATCTATAAATTTACGACCTTGTTCGATAGAGCGCAAATTTTCAAGATATAAACCAATAATTTTTGTATAATCATCTGATAAAAAATATTCAAGAAATTCTGGAGGCCCTAAATCTAAAGTATTTCCGATTGAAATAAATTTTGAGATAAAAACCCCGTAAGAAACCGCAAGCTGAGCTATATTTTGAGAGTTTCCCCCAGACTGAAAGATTCCACCAAAATTTCCAGCTTTTCGAGATTGATCATAAGCAAAATAAAGATTTGAACTAGGGTTATAAACACCGATACAATTTGGACCAATAATCCGGATATTGTATTTTTTTGCAACTTGTAGCGTTTCTTTTTCGAGGGTTTCATTTCCTACCTCACGAAATCCAGAAGCAAAAATTGTAACAAATGGAACTTTTTTTTGACCAATTTCTTCCAGTAATTTTGGACAGATTTTTGCCTTTACTGCCAATATCACATAATCTATTGGTTCTGAAATCTCCAAAATTGAACTATACACTTTATATCCATAGAGTTCCTTACCGCTCATTCGAGGATTAAACAAATACAAGGGACCTCGAAATTTATCCATCAAGCATCTTACAAAAAATCCACCACCTGCTGGATCGTAGCTTGCTCCAATAATTCCTATAGCCCGTGGTGAAAAAAGGCGCTCAAAATTTATCCCATTAGAGTCACTTGAATTGGACATAATTTAATCTCTTTACTATTAATTTCTTGTATAAAATTGATATTGAAAAATTACTAAAATATTTTATTGTAGAGTTTAGAACACTATAGTTTGTTTATTCTAAAATTCAATGATTTAGATATATTACATTTTCTCTAATAATTCTTTTGCTTTTAAAATATCATCCGTTATAAGCCCATCAACACCCATCCTAACAAACTTTTTCATCGCAGCTCTACTATTTACAGTCCAAATATTTATTTTTAAATTGTTTTCATGAGCAAAATCTACGAATTTTTGATTTACCAGATTATATAGAGGATGAACTGCATAGCAACTGTGCCTAATAGCATTATTAATGATCCCTCCGAGGTAGGACCACTCTTTTGAGATCTTAGTTGTAATGGGCTCGAGCGTCGCTACTTTTAGGTTGGGCTCAATTTTCTTAATTTTTAGAAGTTCTTCATGCAAAAAAGAAGAAATTAAAGTAGATTCTATTAAATTCTCACTCTTCAGAAGAGATACAAGAGAATCCGCAAGACTTTTTGCTTTGATTTCGATTTGTAATCCTATTTTTCCTTTCGCAAGTTCAATTACTTCTCGTAAGGTAGGAATTTTTTCACCTTCACCACAATCCAATTTATTTAATTCGTTTAGCGTCATTCGTTTTATTGTTCCTCTATGACCAGTTGTAGCGAAAGTGCTTGAATCGTGCATTATAACAATTTCATAATCTTTAGTTCTATGAACATCAAATTCTATGTAATCAGCACCTAATTCGATTGCTTTCTTAAAAGATTTCAACGTATTTTCTGGAGCAATATTGTTTGCCCCTCGGTGTCCTATAATTATTACTTTTTTATCATTCAAAATCTTTACCTAAAGGTCAATTTGGTTAAAAATAACGATTCTTTTTTTAATTAAACGAATATTTGAGTAAAATAGAATTAAATATTAAGTTGTTAACAATATCTTATAAATCTTTATATAGTTTCACTTTAATTTAATAAGATTTTTCATTGTTGATTATTAATTATTTGTAACATCAGATTTATATATCCGAATGAGTCATAATATAATAAAATTTGAATAAATTTATATAGGCAATATTATTTTATAATAAAGTTAATAAAAAAAATCAATAATAAAAACGAAACACTTAAATTAGATTATTTTTGAAGAAAAGGTGATCTTGAAAAACATGAGGTTCTGTGAATCTTGTGGAAATATGTTGATCCCTAAGAAGGGTAAACTTTACTGTAAAGCGTGCGATGAGGAATTTGAGATAGGCGAGTCTCGAGAGGAATATAAGATTATTAAAACGATTAGGCATGATGATAAAGAGGTTGCTCCAATTATTATTAAAGAGGGTATTAAAGGGGACAGAATTTCTGACCAAGATCGCAAAGCATTCGAAGAATATTTTAGTGGAGGAGAAGAGTCAGGCTATTAGTTTTAGCTTCTTTTGTATTGATAAAGAAGGTTTTATTCTCAATCATGTTTTTTAAATATTTGCACTAAATTAGACAATTCTTGGTTTAATCCTTCGTCGTCTTTATCTTTTAATGATTGTAAAATTGCCTCTTTATCATTTTGAGAGATATCCTCCAAATTATCGAGAAATTCTCGTAAAAAAATTATTTTTTTCATAGGATTATTTCGAATTTTTAATATTGTTGCCTCAATAAAATTATTGTTTAGTATTTCTTCTTTTTTTTCTTTAACTACCTGTACATCTCTAAAATCAACATTTAATCCTTGAAAGAGTTTGCTATTTTTAATGATATTAAAAGAGATTTCTTTAAGTAAATTAGTTCTTGAATAAATATTCAGATTTGAAACGTAGTTTTCAAATTCTAAATTCTTTCTTTCAATTCCTTTAATCATTGAAAGAACTTTACCTAATTTTCCAATTTCTTCTTCCATTATATATTAATATAGAAATGTCTAAATTTTTAAATTTATCTGAAAATAATAGTAAATTAGAAAGATGCTAAAAAATGAAAATAATAAATTAAAAGAGTTGCAAGAATTTCTTGAATATAAATTTAAGAACGAGGATTTATTAAGGAATGCATTAACTACACCTCAATTGGGTAAACAATTAGATCTTCTTGATTATAACGCTTTAGAGCTCCTTGGAGATGCTTGCATTAAATTAATTTTTATTTCAAAGAAAATAAAAGAGGGGCTAATAGACCCTGGCGAAATTACAATAACTAAGCAGTGTTTAGAAAACGATGAGACTTTAAGCAAAATTTCTAACGACTATTTTAAAATAAAGAACTTCATTTTAAAATCAGAAAAACAAGTAATTGAAGGGACAAGGATTCTAGCGGATGTCTTTGAAGCAATCTGTGGTGCAATTTTTCTCGATTCAGATTCAAATCTTCAATTAGTTGAAGAGAAAGTAATTAATCGGTTTTATAATGATTGGGATGTTATCATAAATGAGACGTCAATTCTGAACAAGAGCAAGTTATTGGAGCATATACAAAAAAGATATAGAATCACTCCAGTAATAAAAACAGAATTCCTTAACAAAGGTCCCGATCACGCTCCAAAATGGATTGCCAAAAATCCCAAAATCTTAGATCGCAATAATAAAATTTTAATTCCTTTAAAAAAGAACATAAAGTCAGAAGAATGTAAAAGCAAGAAAGAAGCTGAGCAGGATCTATATTTAAAAATTTTGAATTATTTAAAAAAAAAGAAGTGATATTTTCTATTAGTCTCTATTTTTAAACGATAAGGTATATAGATTATTTATGGATAACGAAGATACTGAAACATTAAAACATTATAGATGCCCGATTTGTAATAGTACACATAGAATAAAGTTGAATAAAGATCTATTAAAAGGGCGGACGAAGTTTCCATTTCCATATGTTATACTTCACGATTCCATTAACGATAATGAGGTTAAAGAACTCTTAACAATTTTATATATTGATAATAATCTACAAATACGTCATGCAGAGGTTCAAGAACTTAAGAACGATAACATCTTTTCTAAAGATCAAGTTGTAGCAATGACAAAAACTTTATTTGAGGAGAACGAGAGATTAAGACAAGATGTTATTAGATTAACAGATGAAGTTAATAAACTGAAGCAAAAATAGGCAACTTGAACTCTTTTTTTTTAATTTATTTTTGGTCTTGGCATTATTTTAAATGAATACGCAATGGCATGGCTTAAATTTTTTGGAATTAAAATCTTTAAATTGTTATTCTCTTGTTTCCAAATTAGATTTTCTTCGTGTCCTAACAAGTGAACCGTGGAATCCTTACTAATATTAAGAGATTTTATTGAAATATGATTATCTTTTGGTGTATCTAATAAAATAGCGTACAAACAATCTTTTTTTTGGGTATATCTCACATCAATACCACCTGAAGTTTGTCCTTCAGCCTTAGACCAAGGGCGAGTTCCATAAATTGCATCTCCGTTCACTTCCAACCATTTACCAAGTCCTAATAAACACTTCTTTTGAAAATCTGGGATTGTGCCATCAGCCATAGGACCTACATTTAGCAATAGGTTCCCGTTTTTACTCACTATATCAACAAACATTCGCACTAATTCTTCCGAGTTCATGTAATCCTTTTCAGTTTCAAATTTATTGTATCCATAAGAATTACCAACACCCCGAGTGCATTCCCATTTTCTTTTTTGGGTTCTATTAAATACCTCATATTCAGGAGTGGAGAAATCTTTAAAAGTAATATTTGTATTTTTTTTGCCTTCAATGAATGGTTGCCTCCACCTATCGTTTATTACGCCATCGGGGTGTTTATTAAAGAAATACGCAAACAATTCATAAAGGTTAGTATGTGGTGGATATCCGATATCATTCCAAAGGATAATAGGGTCATAATTATCAATCAATTCATACCAATGGTTATCTGCATATTTAGTGTACTCGGGAGTCTTAACACCATTTTCTAAAAAGCTTTTAGCATCTTTTATTGGATTTGGCTCAAAAGACCAATCAAGAATACCCGAGTAATAAAATCCCATTCTTAATCCCGCTTCTTTAACGACATTAGTGAGCTCCTTTACAATATTTCTACCGGCACAATAGTTTTCTTTATTTGGATTCTTGTATTTACTTGGCCATAAAGTAAATCCATCATGATGCTTTGTAACCAATACGACATACTTAGCCCCCACCTTTTTGAATAAATCCACCATTTCTTGTGGATCCCATTTTTGAATCTCTTCATTAAAGATTGGAACAAAATTATCATAGGAATAATCTTCTCCATAGGTTTCTTTATGATATTTCTCAGTCGGACTTCCAGGGATTCTTAATGAGTTTAAATACCACTCCGCATAAGGATTATTCTTAAAATGCCCTTCTAACCCTAATTTTTCCATAGTTTCAGTTATGTCCATACCAGTAACCGCAAATGCAGGCACAGAATAAAGACCCCAATGGATAAAAATGCCGAGTTTTGTGTCATGAAACCACTGTGGAACCTCATGATTTCTTATAGACTTTTTATCAGGTGTATATTTCATCTTTCACATTATTCAATTTTATTATTCTTTTTATTTCTTAGAAATTTCTTTTTAGAAATGAAATTAGCTTTCTAATTGCCTGACCTCGGTGAGAGATTTCATTTTTTTCTTGAGGAGAAAGCTCTGAAAATGTCTTATTTGGAATTAAATCTGGGATAAATATTGGGTCAAAACCAAATCCTCCCTTTCCTTTGATTTTATCTGATACCTTTCCTCTCACTTCGCCTTCAAATATCAGAATTTTATCTAATGGCTTAAAATATAAAGCTATTACAGCAGAAAAATGTGCTCGGGATCCCTCGAAATCGTCAATTAATCTTAAAATGCCTTCATCTCCTATACTCTTAAACACATAAGAAGAATAAACACCCGGAAATCCTTTTAATGGTTTGTCTACAAAAAATCCTGAGTCTTCAATGAAGAAAGAACTATTTATTTTGTCTTTAACCGAATTTAATTTAAATAAAGCAACATCGTTTATATTATCTGCTTGAATTTCAATTGTTTCTAGGTTTAATTGTTGCAATGTAAATTTAACTTTTTGAGTCTGAAATATTTTCGAAACTTCATTGAATTTGCTTTTATTTCCTGTAACAAAATATAATCTTAAATTTTCGTTCTGCATAATTCTATATAAAATTAGATAGAAAATAAAAATAGCAACTTAAAGAATTGATTAAATTCCAAAATTTTATTTATTTTGCTCTATTATAACTCTAAAGTATTATGGAATTGTTTTTGAATTAAGTTTTTAATTTTAATAATTAGAAACTAAAATCTGAAATTATGGCAAGACTTCACAGTAGAAAGAAAGGGAAAAGTGGAAGTACTAGACCTCCACGATTGGAGAAACCTGATTGGATTGAGAGATCCGCGGAGGAAGTTGAAAATTTAGTTGTCAAATTAGCCAAAAAAGGATACTCTAAATCAATAATAGGAGATATATTAAGGGATAGCTATGGAATACCCTTAGTAAAGGTAGTTTCTGGAAAAAAAATAAGCCAAATTCTCAAAGAAAATGAAATTGAATCTTCTCTTCCCGAAGATCTAACAAATTTAGTAAAAAAGGCTCTAAATATAAGAAAGCATATTGAATCGAACCATAAGGATCTTGAAGGAAAAAAAGGATTACAACGGACAGAATCTAAAATATATCGCTTAATTAAATATTATAAAAAGACTAGTGTATTACCGATGGACTTCAAATACGATCCCGAAAAGATTAGAACAATTGTAGCTAAATAATTTATTTTTACACATAAACGAATTTTGATAAAATGAGTCAGAAAGCTAAAAGGAAAAAAAAAGCTAAGATTAAAAAAGTATCATTTAAAGATAAGGATTGGTATGAAATTATTACCCCTAAAATCTTTAAATTTAAACCTATAGGAGAAATTCTTGGATTAGATAATACTGTTTTAGGTCGAACAGTAGAAGCCTTATTATTCGATTTTACTGATGATTTCAATGATATTAATTTAAAGTTAAGGTTCAAGGTTATAAATGTTAATCCTGAGACAAAAAAATGCGAGACTATGTTTCTTGGTCATCAATATACTAATGATTTCGTTCGGAGTCTCGTTGGGAGGGGAGCTACGAAGATTCAAACAATTCAAAATCTTACAACTAAAGATGGTTTTATATTCCGTGTTACAACTATATGTAATACAATTAAACGAGCGAGAAATTCTCAACAAATTATAATTCGAAAAATAATGCGAGACATTTTAAAAGAATTTGCTAAGTCATTAAATCACGAAAAATTTATTATTGGAATGATTTATGGAGAATTTCAAAATCAAATTGCAAGAGTTGCTAAAAGTATTTATCCATTATCTAGTTCCAAACTCATTAAGAGTATTTTAATCTCTTCTCCTGAGGGGATTAAAGATAAGGCTGTAAGCCCAGATGAACAATTTGAGATAGTGGAAGTTGATGTAAAAAGGAGTCGTAAATCTGAGATTAAACGAACAGAGCGCATCAATGTAAAGAAATTTGTACAAAAAAAAAAAGCGATTAATAATAAAAAAGAAGAATCCACGACCTCTGATTAAAATATTCATATAGGAATATTAAAGAATAACCTTATTCTTTCTAAAAAATTTAGATCTTTAAGTTTTTGAATAATTAGAATAATTTCTTTTTGATTTATCTTTATGTCGTTTTGTTATTAAGAGTTAAATTTTAATTTTTTATGGGTAAATATATATAATAAAGCCTAAATTCTTTTAATTTGATATAAATTAATAATAAAAGGTAAAAACATGTGTGCCCAAATTAATGAGGAAGGAAATAGAAATAATCCATACTCTTTTGACGATTATCTATTTGTCAGAAATCAATTTAATTATTATAAAGATGACGAATTTTTCCAAGCTTTAGTTAAAAAGTATACTGGAGATGAATTCGAAAAAATAAATAAAGAACTTCTTGCTCTTTCTGATTATGTGTCTTTTAGATTTAGGGATTTAGCTGATAAAAGTAATGATCTTGAAAATCGAATAAAAGTTACCAAAATAAAACACTATGATGCTCATAATCATAGAATTGACAGAATAGAGCGATGTGCTGAAACTGAAATTTTAGAGAGAGAGATATTCAGTCTTGGATTGTTCGATCCTAATAGGAATAGTCCATGGAGTAGATTTGCGAAATTGTTTTTATTATCTCAAAATAGCGAATTCGGTGTTATCTGCCCCATAGTATGTACTCATGGAATGGTTTGGCTCCTGCAGCAATATGAAGACATGTTAGATCCCGAAGCATTAAAAATTCTGGAACATGTTCGAAATGGCACGGGCGAATATAGTAATGGTGAATATGGCAGAGGAGCTCAATTTGTTACTGAAATTCAAGGAGGTAGTGATGTTCCATCAAATCTTGTTGAAGCTGTTTTTGAGGAGGCTGAAGGTCCTGATGGGATCTCGAATTGCTGGAGACTTTATGGACAGAAATTTTTTTGTTCAGCAGCACATGCTGATTATGCTGTGGTAACAGCTAAACCTAAAGGAACCCCTACATCAACTAAAATTGCGGTGTTTGCCGTTCCAGCTTGGTTACCAAAAAATAAGGAGAAAGAAATAAGAAATTCCTATACAATAGATAGACTTAAACCAAAACTAGGAACTGCAGAATTACCAACAGCAGAAATAACATATAATGGTGCTGTTGCCTATCCTATAGGGCCTCTTGAAAAAGGATTAGCTGACATTGTTGGGATTGTTCTTTCATTATCACGATTAGATATTGGATTATCAATGGCAAGTGGAGCATTGAGAGTTGCTCGTGAAGCTACATTATATGCTCAATTTAGAACCGCATTTGGAGTTCCCGTATCAAACTTTCCTTTAATGATAAATCAAATTAATGATTTAAATCACACAGCTATGAGATCTGCAGCAGGAGCTTTTAAAGTATATTCTGAATTTATTCATTTTGGTGAAGAACTAATTGCGGGATTAAGAGACTTGGAAAAAATTGGAGATATAACTGAACGTAAACGACGATTTAGGCTACGTGAACTTGTAATGTTGCAAAAGATTGTCGTATGCGACGAAGCTCCAGCTTTGATAAGAATGGCAATCTCATTTTTTGGAGGGCATGGAATTATGGAAGATTTCTTGTCATTTCCACGCGTGCATCGTGATTCTATGATTATGGAGCTCTGGGAGGGACCTCGCAACGTTTTACTTACTCAGATTCATCGTGATTTTCAAAGAGTCAAAGATTGGTATCCTGCTGATGATTTTGCTCGAGATCTCCTAGCAGGTGCCAAATCTGATGTTGTTGAACCTTATGCTGCTGAGTTTCTCCGAATAATGTCTCATGAAAGCTTATTAAAAAATGATGCTGAAACCCTTGCTATATGTCGAGATTGGCAAGAATTTTCCAACAAGCTTTTACAAGCTTACCAGGATCAAGCACTTGCAGAACTCGATTATCAAGGTACGCCTTTAAAATTTTCTCGTTTGTTGCGTAAATTTAAAAAGGAGGAAAAGAAAAAAAAGCAGGTTATTACCGAAGCGAATTCCTAAGTAATAAGGGTTTTTTTTCACTAAAATTCTCTTTCTAAACCTAAAAAATAATCCTCCAAATATTTATATAGTTTAATATCTCCTGAGAATTCTTTATGTAGAATATATTCTTTAGAAATTTGGATTTTTAATAACTTCATAAGATCTTTAATTTCAAAAAAATTCCCAGAAGCAAAAATGGTTAAAGAAAAATGGTTTTTATCAATTTGATCGTATAAAATTATTTTTTTGTTCTTCTTATCTTCTAAATCAAATATATGAATCTGTTTGATATTATACTTGTTAGTCCGTATTAAAGTATTCATTTCAATTGTAGCTAATTGCGCTGAAAAACTAGAATTATATAATTCAATATTTTCAGCGGTTATTTCTTTATTTAAATTATTTAAAAGAGTTGGCTCGAACAATTTTGATATTATTGGTAATCCTTGGCTTGAGATTCCTCCATATAATAATTTATTAGTTGTATCATGATCAACTTCTTGTTTTATTTCCTCATGTTCTAAAAGAATTTCATATTTACTACATAAAAAATCAGTAATATTATTAATAATTTCTTTAAATATTGGTTTTTTTGAACATCTTTCTAATAGATCTCCAGTATTATAATTAGCATTAACCTTTTGATAAAATTCTCCTAACATATTTTGAATCTCTTGAGAACTTTCTTCGTATTCACCGCTCACTAAAAAAAATAAATTTTTATTGGTTTCAGAAAGCTCATGTCGAATAAATAATCGTTCTTTTTCCTTGTCACTCTTTAAATAAATACTATTTAACCGCCATGTTCGTTTAGGATTAAAACTTCTAATGAGCTTCTCAACGAATAAAATTATTTCGAAGATATTATATTTTTCTTCGTTCGAACAATAAAGTATTTCATCTTTTAAGACAATTCCGTAGCTTATCTGTGTTTTTGTCATGAGTAAGAATCTTAATACTTATAAAAGCTCTTAATTTTAAGTATTTTAAAGACAAAAAAGTAAAAATTTTTTAAGGCTTCTTCTTATCTTCTAAAAAGAATAAGTATTTTAATCTTTTATGAAAATTAATCAAAAATATTAATTTCCAATTATTTTAGAAATTAATAAGATTTAATATATCATTTACTAAAGAAAAATGATATAAATTTATACGAATAGGAATTTGGAATTACATCCTATTAAAAAGCAATAATATCATTAAAAAAAATGGTTTTAGATGGGGTCAAGAATTTTAAAACATACTGAAAGAGAGAAAATTCACAAAGCTGCAGAACTTCTTTTTAATTCTAAAAGTGCCGTCGTATTGACGGGAGCGGGTATTTCGACAGAATCAGGAATACCCGATTTTAGAGGTGATCATGGAATATGGGAAAAATACAAACCCGAGATATACGGAAACATAAAATCTTTTATACGTGACCCTCAGAAATTTTGGCAAATGGCTGAAAAAGTAGCACCTAAATTATTCACAGCAAAACCTAATCCTGGTCATATTGCGCTCGCTGAACTTGAGGATATGGATCTTCTTAAAGCAATTATCACTCAAAATATTGATGATTTACACCAGAAAGCTGGTTCAGTATTAGTATATGAGGTTCATGGTAATATTAATCGATTTAATTGTTTTGGATGTAGAGCATCATACACAAAAAAACAAGTACTACAAAAATTGAAAAAAGAAAAAAGTTTTCCTCCTACATGTGATATATGCACTGCTCCATTAAAACCATCAGTTGTTCTGTTTGGAGAAGGTCTACCTACTTTTGAAATTTATCAATCCCAGGCATTAGCGCAAAAAGCAGATGTCATGTTAATTGCTGGATCTTCACTTTCAGTTGCTCCTGTTTGTGATTTACCGGCTTATACTTTAAGTGAAGGTGGCAAATTAATAATCATAAATGATAGACCTACACATTTAGATGATAAAGCAGAAATTGTAATTCATCATAAAACTGGAACAATTTTGCCCTTAATCGTTGAAGAAATTAAAAAACTCAAGGCAGAAAAAGACTCAAATGTATAATGAAAACATAATTGTAAAGGATTGGCGAAATGTTGACCTATCATTTGGGCTGATTTACCCTAATGTTTATAAGATTGCTATGTCATCCTATTCAATTAGACTTCTTTACTTTATGATAAATTCGCACGAAAATTATGTTTGTGAGCGGATTTTCTTACCTGAGCGTATAAAATTTCCTGCCTCTCAAGATACAACTTCTGAAGACAGACTTAGAAGCATTGAAAATAAAATTCTTCCGAACCAATTTGATATATTAGGATTTTCAATCCAATTTGAAAATGATTTTAAGAATATTTTATGGATATTAGAGAAAGCAGGGATTCCCTTAAATTATAAAGAGCGTAAAGAATCCTTTATTCAAAAAAAAGGAATATTCCCACTTATTGTCGGGGGAGGTCCTGTAGCAACTTCTAATCCTATGCCTTTAAGTAAAGTATTTGATCTTTTTTTTATAGGAGATTCAGAACCAAATTTAGATTTCATCCTTAAATTATTTTTAAAGTACAAATCTAAAAACATAACCTTCCTCAAATTTTTAAAATTAGCAACTTCTATTGAAGGTATTTACGTTCCTTCTCTTAGTAATAAGGTTAGAAGAGCTGTTCTTAAAAATCTTGACGATTCATCAATTCCCAATTCCCAATTAATTACCAAAACTTCAAGTGAAAATGCGATATTTGAAGATAGATTTTTTATTGAAATAAATAGAGGCTGTCCGTTTCAATGCAAATTTTGTATTTCATCGTTTCATAATTCTCCTTTTAGAAATAGAAGTTTTGAAAACATATCAAATGCTATAGAAGAAGGAATAAGATATTCGGATTTTAAAACAATTAGTCTAATCGGTTCCTGTGTTTCTGCCCACCCAAAATTCTCCGAGATATGTGAATTTATAATTAATAAAGATAAAAGATTATCAATTCCTTCAATTCGAATAGAGCATCTAACATCTGAAGTGATTCAAATTCTTGAAAAAGGGGATATTAAAACAATTACAGTAGCACCAGAGACAGGATCGGAAAAATTAAGATATGAGTTAGGAAAAAAAATCTCAAACGATAAGATAATTTTACTCCTTAAAGAACTTAAAGATTCCAAAATTAAAAACGTAAAATTATATTTTTTAATAGGGCTCCCTAACGAAACTAAGCACGAAATAGACGAGACAATTGAATTCCTAAAAGAATTAGCTAATATAAATTTTGATAGAGCTTCTCTTAGAGTAAGTGTTAATCCATTAGTTCCTAAATTAAATACACCCTATGAAAAAGAGATTAACTCTTTTTTAAAAGAAAATATTAGGACCTTTAAGTTAAAATATCAAAAATTAGAACAAGAATTAAAAAATATTTCGACAATTAAATTAAAATTTTTAAATTTAAAGGGTATTATTAATAATGCTAAATTACAAGCTTTAATTTCTCTTGGGGATGAAAATATATGTGATCTTCTTATAAATTACTATTTAAACGGGGCTAATTTTGGATCTTTAAGAAGAACCCAAAAAGAGCAAAATTTCTCTATTGACGATTATTTCCTAAAAATCAAAGGTTGTTATACTCCTTGGAAATTTAACTAAAAATCATCAAAAGTTTAAAGTTTTCTTAGTAAAATTAACAACTTTCTGTAAGTAATATTCAGCAACACCAAATTTTGTCCTTGTATCAAAAACTAAAATTACAAAATACAAATCTGCGATATAATCAGAAAAAATAAGTTCATTGTTTTTAGATGTATAGAATAATTTTAATATTGAATTATTACAGATTTTGACTCGAAAATCAACTTCTTTTGAAAAATTTCGTAGATCTATTCTCTTTAATGTAGAATAAATTACACGCCCTTTATCAGTTAATAAAATAATTCCCTTTATTTCAGTATTTAAGGAAAGTTCTTTTAAAAAATCAATAATTTTCTCTTCTTTTCGTAAATCAAATTCGGTGCTCAATGTATCTTTTATTAGGGCATCTATCTTGAGATCAAATTCTTCATCGTGAATGTATTCCATGTTGATATCAATATTATTCTTACTTATATAATTAATAAATTGAGCATTAATTTTTGAGGCGATTTCATCTAAAAAAATAATATTTTCAGTTGCCTCTGTTAAAAAGCCATAATAAATTGTATTTTTTTCAAATACAACTAATTTTACATCCGGCATTTCTATTGTTTTTACTTCATTTTTCAAAAGTTCCCTTGTAAATGACATTAGAGCTGAAAAAAAAGAACTTATAATTTGTTTACTTCCTATCTCGTAAGAAGATGTGAAGTTTCTACTATATAAACAGATTCCAGGCTTATTGAATATAAATAAGTTATGGATTTTCTTTTTAAAAGCAGATCTTTTTATTTTAAATAGTACTTTGGTTTTATCTTCGATGATCATATTATTTTTTTAAATTTAAAATATAAAAAGCTCGATTTTTCGTTGAAAGAAATTATGTTTGGAATTCAAAAGTTCATTAATAACTTAATAAAAGATCAAAAATTAATTATTAAAACCATTTATTTTATAAATTGCTAATCGATACATTTAAAAAGATTAGTATTAAAAATTAATATAATACAATCTATTTTAAATAAAAATCTAAAAAAAATTGGATGAAAGCAATATGAATAAAAAAATTTTATACGCGTTTATTTTTACATCCATTTTTATAGTAAGCACCGTATCAGTGATAGCTCAACCTGCTGCTGCTGCTCATTGGAAATTAGGGATCCCAGAAGAGGCAAAAGGAATGGAAGTGGAGAGCGAAGTTACAGTATATGATAAGGACGCTTGGGAAGAACATGTAGGCCCTGAACATAATGATAAGGTTACAGAAGTATATGCAGGGGATTCAGATGAAGTTGGTGCAAGATCAAAAACAAAAGTTAATGATTTCGAGGGCGAAAAAATTGATTTCTTCAGTGATTTTGTAATGACAATGGATGTACCACTTGATGAAAATGGTCAGCCACTAGAAATTATGGGAAGATCACTTACAGATTATTGGTCTGCGGTTACTACTGCAAATAGCATTTTGAGGGAAATCGCATATAGAGATGAGGACGCACTCGCTGATGACCCACCTTTTGCTAATGTTACTACTGTAAAGCCTTCGCTAGACCTTAATGCATCTATTGGTGGCGCTATAGATTGTGGCCCCATCGCGCAACTAGAAATTTTAACACAGCTAATATGGCAACTCAAAAATCCGGCCTTTCCAGATGTAAATCCATTTGACTGGGGAGATCCTAACCATCGAGCAGGAGCCGTTGCAACAGAGGCGATGAATTATGATGAAAACAGTCCTATGCAGATCTGTAATTGGTCAGATTATCTTCAATGGATAACAGAAATTGGGATATTAAGTGAAGAACAAAGCCGGGAAAAGTATAATACAGAATATTCAGGAACTGAAATTGATATAGATTATTGGGATTATGTCACGGACGGGGATTATGATTCCAATCCAGATGAGGATGATTGGATCCGTCCTATCCTAAACGATCCACATGCCTATTATGATATATATCAAAAATTCATAGGATACTTGGGTGAGCAACTTGGTTATGCGGATAAGATAATAGAAGCGATAAAACATATTAAAGGTATATATCAAAATTGTTATCCCGTTCCTTCATTGGGTCCTATTTTAGGAGTCAATCAAACGATTTTCTGGTATGCATCTCATCTAGCAGTCGATATGGCATTACAAGGGATGTATAATCTTACAGATCCTGATAATGCCGATAAACTACTTCTATATAATCAAGCACTTGCGACTGGAAATTTAGTTACTTTATATCTTGATGGTCTTCTTGATGCAAGTGGCACGAATATTCTTCAACAATATTTCGACTATCCTGCTGGACTCAACTATATTAGGCATTTCATCGTGGATGAAGTCCCAATGCAGAAGAAAGAATTCTTGGCTCTCTTATTTGAACAAGGAATATATGCCATGCAACCTGTGGATAAATACCTTGAGAAAATAATCGATGATTTCGATATTGATGATGATGCGATCTGGGGAGATAATTTTGTAACTGATGGACTAGTGGCGATGGATGCTTTAAATAGAGGTGGGATTTCAGTTGACGGTAAAGAAGTCACTGTAGAATATGATTGGGTGTATTTGGTATATGATACTCCTGATGGAATTGTCCAAGTAGAAGATGAAGCCATGGTACCGGGATTAATAGAGGCGGGTATTATTCCTGCGGGTGCAGAACCTCGTAAAGACTATGAGATCATCTATACTTATGGTGATACTGGAGGTCAAATTGCAATTGAATATAAGGGGTCTGATACATTCTTCAAGGTTGAAAGTATTGCACCACTTATTCCTGGCTATGAAATTACGATCTTATTAGCCTCAGCCGCAATTTCTGCAATTGCACTTATCTATGTCGTTATGAAAAAGAAAAGGATGTAAAAACTATTGAATTTTTAAAATTTATTATTTATTATTATTTTTTTTTTTCCATTTTTATGAATTTTTTAATTTTTAGTAAAATCTAATTTCGTCTTTTTTAAAATATTAAGTAATCTTTGATTTATTTTTCTCAGTAATTGTTTTTAGAATTTCACCAATTTTCAATTTCAATGCAACTGTTTAAAAATTATTCTAATTGTTAATCATGTTAAATTTAAGATAATCATTCAAAAGTGTTGATTTTACGATGAGATCGATGGTAAATATTCATGCTTTTTCGTAAAATGATTGATTTCGCTTACATTTTTGAATTATTTTGTGTAACTAAAAAATGCATTTAGACCAACATTATTAACATTCTATGATGGTTTAACCTTAAAGTTTAAAAACAAGCTTAACTAATCAATATTTAAATTTAAAATATTTTTAAATTTATTTTTAAATTATATTTAAAACAATAATGGAGGAATATAAAAATGGCTAAAAAGAAAGCAGGAGCTGAGGCCCTTTTTGTTAAGAGCAAAGTTCGAGAATATATTAAATCGAAAGGATGCAATACGAGTGGAGATGTAATCGATGGAGCTTCTCTTAACGATGCGATAATAGACGTTCTCGATAAAGCAATAGGCAGGGCTAAAGCTAATGGCAGAAAGACCGTTCAAGAAAAGGATTTATAATTAATTAATTTAAAAATTTAATTTTTCTTTTTTTTCTAATTCTAATTTTCTTTTTATTTTTTAATATAAATTAGTAAATTATAGCAGTATTAGAATATAAATTACAGATTAAACAAATAAAAATTAACACACACCTAACCTAATAAAGAATAAACTTTCCTTCAAATCGCCTTATCAGATAACCCTTTTTTAGAGAATAGGAAAACTTTATTCTTATTACTCTTTTTTTAATACATTATTCGATTGAATCAATGCTATCTTCTTTATCAACAACATAAAATCCAACTGATAATACGCTCTTTAAACCTTGAAGTTGGTCTCTTAAATTTTTTACTCTCTCATAAGGACCTGATACTGCGATAATTTCCATACATTTTTCATACTCTAAATGGATATGTAAAGTTGAAAGGATAACATCTTCGTGGTGATGCTGTATATCTGTTGATAAAAGTGAATCGGTTTGCTGAACATTTGCGTAAATAGGTTTAGAAATATATTTATGAGCGTGTTGATGATCATGATCGTGATGATGTTTAGTATTTATGTCAGAAGCAAGACCATCAAGGACTTCATCAACCTCTTTGATATGTTCGTGAGCCATAATCATTGTAATGCATCCCGCAACGTTTCCTGATGATTCAGCAATATTTTCTTCGCTAATCA
Organism: Promethearchaeota archaeon; assembly: GCA_019058295.1. Lineage (GTDB taxonomy): Archaea > Asgardarchaeota > Lokiarchaeia > Sigyniarchaeales > SOKP01 > LW40-45. Next base: position 88,647 of record JAHPZI010000014.1, read on the forward strand.
TGAAAGATTTCATAGCCTTTCTAATGCTTTCGGATCTTGCCCATTTTTTTTTTTTTCTTAAAGACTCGAAGGCTTCATATAATTTTTTTGGAAGAGAAACAGTGAATCGCTTATAATCTTCCTTATCTTCTTCCATTTAGATTCATTTTTTCCTTTATTAAATTAGAATACAAATTTATGGCTTTCTTATAAAAATAGCAATTGGTACACTTGCTTCACGCCACTGCGCGATTTTCCCAGAATACTCAAGATTTAATTTAGATCTCCCATGATCCCCCAGGATTATCATTAAAGATTTTCTTCTAAGTTGTTTGTAATTGCTTAAAATCCATTTATCAGTACGTAGGATTAATTTTTGAATCAAATCTTCAGGAGTTCTTTGTTTTAACTTTTGTTGTTGTTTGTGAAGATTCTCAAAATCTAAATAATGCATCCATGATAGGGGGTATGTATTAATTGTTTTGGCAGATTCCACCCATGTAGACATATCTGTATCTTTAGAGATTGAGAGAGTTCCCCCATCATAACGCTCCAAATCTTTTTTTCTCGCAATAAAGCACGATTTTTTACCGTTATCATTAAGATATCTTAGTAGATGAAAACCGTTAGGTTCAATTTCAAAACCACCAAACATCAATTGGTGCAAAACGCCTAATGTATAAGGATTTTTTGTACTTAAAAGTAACATTACTTCAGAGTTAGTTATCATAAATTGAGGTTTATGGTAAGTAATTTCAAATAAACCAAAGTTATCTATCATGTTAATACTTATTCGTTCAATATCCTGATACATATCTAATATTGATTGAACCGGTTCAGAAATCGTATTTAATGGGGGCTTAAGACCTAATAATTGAATTATCGTCGCAGGTAATTGATTCAAATAACATTTTAAAGTTTGAAGTTCTGACATTTTTTAAATCGAATCTAATAATTAAATGTCTAATTTTATTTTTTCTAATTTCTTATATTTATTATAATCATATCAATATAATTATTTTTAGTTATTCTTTATTTGTGTTTTATTGCTCATAAAATTTCTAATGTATTCGTTAAAAAAATCCCATATCAAAATGAAATTATTATATATCGATGCGATTAATTCTGGAATATCGGGTGACATGTTTTTAGCTTCACTTTTAGGTCTTGTTCCAGCTTCAGATCCCATATTAAATGAATTAAAAAGCTTGAAAGATTACCTTCCAGGTGTGTCCAATTTACATATAGAATTAGTAAATATTAAGCGATCAGGTATTAAATTAAATAAACTTAAAATAGATATTAAAGAAAATAAGCATCAGCGAACTGCAAACGTTTTAAAAATCTCGTTAAATAAATTTCTGGAAGATAATAATTTTACAAATGAAGCCAAAAATTACGCTAATAATGTATTAAATACTTTAATAAATGCAGAAGCAGATATACACGGTGAACTAATTGAAAACTTACATTTGCACGAGTTAAGTTCTGTTGATACATTAATAGATATTATTGGTGTTTCAAGAGCATTGGAAACGATAGGTGTTTTCAATAATAATTTTAAAATATTTTGCAGTAAATTACCTTTAGGTGGGGGTACAATTAAAACAGCCCATGGAATTTTACCTATACCAGCTCCCGCAACTTTGAAAATTTTAGAAAAATCGAATTTAGTGGTATATAATGGTCCAATTGAGAATGAATTAGTAACTCCCACGGGAGCTGCATTATTAGCGAATTTAAACGCGATAAATTTTCAATGTGAAGTGAAACTTAATAAAGTTATATACAGTACGGGGCAAAAAGAATTTAATAATTTTTTAAATATCTTGCGTTTATACTATGGAGAGATAGAGGGAGAGGAAGTCCTTATTGAAGCTCACCCTTTAAAAGATTATATCGAACCAATAACGGTTTTAGAAACTAATGTTGACGATGTTTCAGGGGAAGTACTCGGAAACTTCATTAAAAAATTTAAAAATGAAGATATATTAGATATACAAATTATTCCAAGTATTACAAAAAAAAATAGACCGGGTCATAATATAAAGGTATTGTGTCGACCTGAAGATAAATTTAAAATTATTGAAAAAATTTTATACGAGTTAGGGACTTTAGGAGTAAGATTCAATACGATAAGTCGAGTCTGCGTTGAGAGAAAAATTGAAAATACTGATATTGAAATAAATGGAAAAATCTATGATTTAAGATATAAAATCTCTTATTTTGATACTGAAACAGAAAGGAAGATCGTGAATATTAAGCCAGAAAACGAAGATCTTAGAAGAATTGCTGAGGATTCAGGACTTTCATTAAAAGAAATTCTATTTTTCACTCAAGCAAAAAGTGAGCAGTTCTATTATAAATATAAAAAGAATAACAAGTAAATAAAAAATAAAAAAATAATTTTGGTTGACAATACTAGCTTAATACTTATCGATATTGAATTCTTTAAGGTAGTATTCATCCTCAACCATTTGCTTTGAAAAATCACTTAAGCGTTGGAGTTCTTTTTTAATTTCTTTTACTTTTCGTAGTTTCCCGAGTTCTCGAAATATTTCTTCTGCATCTTCAAAAGCTTTAATACAATTTTCATAATTACCAGAAACCTCAAGATCTTCGGCAAGATACAATAATCCTTCAGCAACATCCATTTTTTTCCCTAATTTTCGTTGAATCTTTAAAGATTCTTCATGATACTTTAAACTTTCAACATATTGCTTAAAGATGGAATGAGTTCTGCCTAAAGATCTTAAAACTATCGCTTCTTCTTCTTTAAGATTTTTTTCTCTACAATAACTTAGAATCTGGTTTAAGAATTGGAGATAAATCGATTTATCCTTTTGATCAATATAAGAAATAGCTTTCTCATATGATTCTAATGTATTCTTGATATCACCATCTTCAAAAAAAGTTTTAGATTGTTCAAAAAAATTGTTGCTCATAATTGCGACCATTGGTCTCAACTTGAATATCTTTAATTTTTTTAAATTAGATTTTAATTAAAAATTAGTCCAATAATACATATATTCAAACCCATATTTAAAATTAATGATTTGTTTATTTAATCAAAAGTTTATTTGAATATACCCATTTTATTCCCATTTTATAAAAAAAGTTCTCTTTTAAATCCCATTCTAAAGCTGTAATTATTATATTAAAACTATTTTACTATTTTATTAGCAATTAGAGCAGCAGAAGCACCAGCTCCGAAACCATTATCAATATTTACAACTAATAAGCCAGGAGAACAGGATTGTAACATAGTTATAAGTGCTCCTTTACCTTTTTCACCCATTCCATAACCACTAGAAATGGGAACGCCTATAACTGGTATATCTACTAATGCAGCAACAACTCCAGGTAAAGTTCCCTCCATTCCGGCACAAACAATAATCACATGAACATTTTTTTTAATCATTTCGCTGAGGGGCGTAAAAATTCTATGTACACCAGCGATTCCTACATCATAGCTAGTTAAAACTTCACATCCCATTGCTATTGCTGTGGTTTTTGCCTCCTCAGCAACCAGAATATCTGAACTTCCCGCAGTGATTATCCCGACAATCCCCCCTCTCTTAGGAAAATCGAATGATTTTTCTTTAATAACTATAATTTTCCCTAATTCATTTATATCTATTTCATATTTATCCTGATTTCCGAAAGTTTGAACTATAAATTCCCTCTGTTCTTCAATATATCGAGAGATTATAGCAAATTTATTTATTTTCAGAAAGCGTTCAATAATATCAATAATAGTTTTAGCGTCTTTATTTTGAGCAAGTATAACTTCGGGGACACCAGTCCTCGTCTTTCGAAATACATCTAATTTTGCTAAATCTCCTACTTCTTCTATTAATTTAGCTTTTAAAAGTTTCTCAGCTTCTTCGATTGAGCATTCCTTTTCAAGTAATTTTTTCAAAATTTCCTTAATATTATCCATAACCAATCTTTTAAAAATAAGATTTTAACATTTAATTATAATTTCTTTCAATTTAACTTAATAGTTAAATCTTTTATTCTTTTTAAATATAAAAAAAGATAATAAGAATTCAAAATAATCATAAAATATATTCTTAATAAAAACTAGAGTGATGTGTTATGAAGATAGATTATACCTCTTATAAAGATGTAGATTTGAAAGGAAAGAAAGTGTTGATGCGGGTTGATATCAATTCTAACATAGATGTAGAAAAGATGCAAATTACCAAATCACCTCGAATTGAAGTATTAGTACCATTTTTGAAGGATATTTACAATGAGAGTGCTGTAATTATTATGGCTCACCAATCAAGACCAGGTAACGATGATTTCACCGATTTAGATATTCATGCTAGAGAAATCGAAAGACAACTTGGTAAACCCGTAAAATTTGTCAAGGATATTTATGGTGAAGTTGCTGTCAATGCAATAAAGGCTCTTAAACCGGGAGAAGTCTTAGTACTGAATAATATACGTAAATATGAAGCTGAAATGAAGGGATATAAAGATTTTTCCGAAGCAGAGAATACTGATATGATAAAGACGTTGTTTCCCCTAGTGGATTATGTGATAGTGGATGCTTTTGGAGCAGCACATCGAGCACATGCGTCTATCGTTGGTTGGCCTAAGATGTTAGCTGGCCCAATAACTGATAAGGAATTACACAATTTGAAAAAAATTGTGGAAGCACCTGATAAACCTATGGCTATGCTTATCGGAGGGGCAAAAGCAATCGATAAATTTAAAGCTATGAAATACAATTTTGACAATGACAAATTAGATTATGCGTTATGCTCAGGATTAACAGCCATCTTAATTTTTGAAGCATTAGGTAAAGACATGGGAGAGATTAACCTTAAAATTACGGCGAAAGATCTGGAAGCAAATAAGGATATGATTATTGAAACTTATAATAAATACAAAGACAAGATAATCTTACCTGAAGATTTAATTATTGATGACAATGGGAAGAGAAAAGCGATTACAATTGATGAAGCTGGAACTGCAAATACAACCACAGGGGACATAGGACAAAAAACTGTAGAAGTTTTTAAAGAGATAATGGTAAAATGTAAAACTATAGTAGCAAATGGACCTCCTGGCATATTTGAGAAAGAAGTGTTTAGAGCTGCTACCATGGATATGGTTGATGCTATGGTGGAAGCGACTAAAAAAGGAGCTTTAACCATAATAGGCGGAGGGGAAATGGGAGCTGCAGCTGCAATGTCTGGTAAAGATGATCAAGTCTCATTCATATCTACAGCAGGTGGAGCCATGCTTGAAATTCTCTCTGGAAATGACTTGCCCATGATTCGAGCATTAAGAGAAAAAAAATTATAGAAGAATAATTTATTTTTTATTTTTTATTTTTATTTCACCGATACCTTCGCAAAGGTCAGTCCTCTTACGACTCCATTTTTTCTCGTAAGAATCATTCAATTCGGGACTATTTTTAGTTTTTCTTTTGAAATACTTGCTATTGGATTTGTATTAATTTAATGTCGTATATTTTATTGAGTTTATAAATTGAGAAGCCTTGCTTAAAGTTCACACATCCTCAACCTCCTCCTCCAGAATCACTAGCGTCTGCGCTATTTTCACCATCACCTTCATAATACTGACTATTTAAATAAATAACAATTATCGTTATTGAAAAAGTCGTTAGAAGTGCAACTAAGGCAATTATTATAATAGTCTTTTTCATGTTTTTTTTTTTAGTAAGTTCCGATTTGGAAATTATAAAAACACCAATCCTTTTTTTTATTTTAATATAAATTGGGAATTTTTACTATATAAAATGTGATAATTTTCTTAGAAATAAAATTAAATAAAATTAATATTTAGAGATTAATTTACAAATAGTAAAAGTTATATTTCAAAGGCAACAAGGGCGTGTTTTTGGGGCGCGTGTTAAGTTTTCAGATAGAAGCTTACGTGAAGTCTAGCCCGGTATGACGTCCGCTTGACGTGCGGAAGGTCGCGAGTTCGAGTCTCGCCGCGCCCATTTTAATAATTTTTTATAATCAGCTAAAAGTTAAAAGTGAAAGATATGCCTTTAAAAATTCGATGGGTTAAGCGTGAATATTTTGGCATAGCTTTAATGCTCTTTGGATTGTGTGCAATTTTTCAAGCTTTTTATATTTTTATTGCACAATATTTTCTAAGTATAGGAAATTATATTGTAATTATTATAATCCCAATAGGGGTTATATTCGCATTATTTTACTGCTCTATAATTATATATGAAAGTTATGCCCAAGTGCAACGAAGTAGGAAAATTAAACGTGGATTTGCTAAAAGGATAATTGAAAAAGTTAGATTTAGAAAGTTCCTCGAAAGTCCTGTTGTAAGACCACTATTAATTATTTTTGCGATATATAGCGTTTTTTTCTTTCCTTCTTATTTTATTAGTATTATATGGTTTAACAATATTTATTCTTTTATTATAGCTGAAGTCATGGGGGCTATTGGATGCATTTTTGCTGCAAATATAATCGAAAGACACTATGCAAAAATTCAAAGATATTAGATAGCATTAAGATTTAGAATCTATATATTTCAATTTTAAAATTCTCAAAAAAAGGTTTTATATTTCATTAGATATAAATATAAAAAATATTGTTATTTTATCAAATTATAATATTTATCTTATAACAATAATTGAATTTCATCATTAAATACTGAATTTGATTAATAATGTCTCATGTTAAAATACGTTGTCCATCATGCTCCGCAAATGGAGATATAGAAATCTCAGAAGATTATTTAAAAAATGTTACTAAAGGGCTGCTAGCGATCAATATTCCAGAGGGTACAATATGTGAACATACTTTTATCGCTTATGTTGATAGAAATCTTAAAGTAAGGGATTATTTTATTGCTGACTTTAAAATTGAGCTACCAGATCTCGCTCCGCCTGAAGAAATTGAAGAGAAAAAAATTCCCTCTAAGGATGTAATTAATTTAGATTTAATTAAACTGAATTTATCTGCATTATTGCTTACTTATGTTCTCAAATCAATTTTCTCTAAGCAAAAAATTGTACTAGTTTCCGATCAAGAATTTTTATATGAACATATTCACAATTTTTTTAATTATATTACTCGAGATTCTTTTAAAGCTGAAATTGAAATTATAAATAAACAAGATTACAAAAATAATAAAAAAAAATATCAAGATTGCATGATATTCGAGGGTAATAAAATTCTAAATAATATTGAGAAGATTATAGATGATAAAAAACTTAAGGTGGAGAAATATTTTATTCAAAGTTTTTTATCTGAGTATGATTTATCCTATAGCTATATTATGTTAAAAAACGAGATTCGTAAATCCTATCAATTATCAAAAGCCATTGTAGATTATACTAATGAACAACAAATTGAAAAACTCGATTTAAAGACAATCGTTGATTTTCTAACAGAAAAATATAATCTCAAATTACAGAAAACATATTTAAATTTTTTAATTGACATTTTAAAATATTATTTTGAAGTGAATGTTAGTGAAACTTCGGATGTTTCTGGTTTCCTAAAATTTATTTAACTTAAGTAATTTATCAGATGTGTTAAAAACTTAAGAGAATGAGCAGATAAAGTATGCGCCCTCCGGGAATTGAACCCGGGTCACCAGGTTGGCAACTTTGCCTGATATATCTCTAGATATACCATCTGGTATACTTACCACTATACTAAGAGCGCTTTTTAGATATTATAGTGAGTAATACAAGAAATTAAAATTTGATGTTTATAAGGTTTAAACTACTTTAGAGATAACTTGGTTAAGGGTATTTGTATCTACAAAATTTTCTAATTCTTGTAGGCTATTAGGAAGCCCTTCACGAACACCAATCTCCTTGCACTCCAAAAATGACATCGCAGTAGCTAATTTAGATGTTTTTTCTAAACTAAAATTATTCAGAATAGAGATTAGAATTCCACTAAGGAAGGCATCCCCTGCTCCAGTTGTATCATTTACATCACCCTCGTAGATGCTGCTATTTATAATTGTATCACCATCAGAGATTATGCTCCCATTTGGACCATCCGTTATCGATATTAATTTAACACCCTTATCTATAAAATCTTTTATCATTAAGGTTTTTTTCTTTTTTCCTGTGAATTCTTGAGCTTCTTCCATATTCAAAGATACAACATCCGATTGGGAAATTAATGTCTCTGCCCAATTTGGAGTATTCTTTATAATTGACATACTTGGTGCGGCAAAAATCTTTCCACCATGATCTTTTGTTATTTTAATTGCTTTTTCTATTGCTTGACAACCAGCATCGGATGTTAAAGAAGTCCAGGAAAAAGCTTTAATATCTTCAAATAATTCTGGTTTAACGTTAGATGGTTTTAATAAATTGTTTGCACCCTTATATGCTAAAATACTTCGATCTTTACCCCAAGGAGTTCGCAAAATTATAGATAGAGCAGTAGAATCCTCATCAGTTTGAACCACTTGAGATAAATCTACCCCCCTTTTCCTTAAATCGTCTAAACATATTGTGGCTGAAAAATCATTTCCTAAAATTCCAATATAACATGCTTTTAATCCCAACATTGAACAGTTTGCTGCAATATTTGAGCCTGACCCTCCCGGTACGAATCTTACATCTTTAACATTCAACTTTCGAGAATATTCAATAGCAGTATATTTTTTTATAATATCTTTATCCAATAATTCAAAACGTAAGATGTCATCTATCTCAATCATAACATCGAGAGTACAGCTTCCAATTGTAATCAATTCTGGATTCAAAATACTCACTTCTAAAATGATTTTGTACTATAAGTTAGTAAATAATTTAAAAATAAACTTTTATCTTAAAAAGTTTACTTAGTTTTTAACAAAAGCAAGAGTAAAATAAAGAAGAATTCTATTATAAAATTATTCGTTAGATTTAAGGCGATTGAGCTCTTCTTCGAGGTCTTTTATTTTTTGGTTACCTCCGGCAGTAGTAGGTAAAGCTACGCCTGTTTCTATTCCAATTTCTGCGTCGACCTCTGAAAGAAAGCTGTCAACGGTCTCATCAGTGACTGCCGTATCCATAGACATATCCGTCATTGCATCTGTAGTAATTTCCTGTGTAACTTCAAAATCTTCTATATCCATGTTGATATCTTTCATCAATTCAGTGATCTGTGGAATCGAGAGATTTCTTTTTAATCCAGCTACAGCTTGGGCAATGCCTTTGAAAATTCCCGCAACATCTTTAATCGCACTTGCGTTGTCTAATTTAAATTGTAGGCTTTCTATATTCGTACGAAAGTGATCGACAGCTCGTGCTTGATTGTTAACTTGGAGGTAATTCCTTGCGTGAAATTTAGAACCTTGTATATCCCCTTCGCGTCTCAATCTAATTGCTTTTTCTTTCGCTAATTTCGCACTCATTTCTAATTTTTTTGATTGTCTCATTAATCTTTTGTTAAATACTCTTAATTTAATACTGGCAGAACGAATATTATCCCGTTTGCCTCGACCTCCAGATAACCATTTAGAAAGATCACTTAAAAATCCGATTGTTTGTTCACCACTAATTTTTAATTTATTTTTATAATATTTAATAAAAATTTTTTATTATAATATTATAGTATAAACTTTATATTATAATTATTTCTGGGGTCCAATATTTCATACTAAAATTTTATCAAATTAATCTAAAAGGTATCTTATTACTAATATCCCAATTAGATTAGGTATATATATCAAAAATGCTATATTAACAATAGAAAAATTAGCAATAAAAAAGGTTTAATTGAATGAGTTCAAGTGATTCAAAATTATTACTATATGCAAAACAAGAAGCGAATCAAGCAATAACATTTGAGAACGCTGGTAAATTTCATCAAGCGATTAATAAATACGAACGAGCAGCAGAAATTTTAATACAATTCTTAAGATTTAACAAAAATCCAATAATGCGGCAAAATGTTCAAAAAAGTGCTGAAGATTATATTAGCAGAGCAAAAATATTAAGATTAAAAGTAAGTGGAAAGTCATCGCGTAGAGGAACTTCGTCAACAAGCACTTTTGGATCTGCTGATGATAAATCTGAAGCAAAAGAAGAAGGTGTGAGTGATGAAGAACAAGAGCTACTTGATATGATTTCAGGAACTATAGTTACAGAATCTCCTAATGTACGATGGATAGAAATAGCAGGATTGGAAAATTGCAAACAATCTTTAAGAGAAGCCATTGTATTACCAATGATAAAACCCGAATTGTTTACTGGAGCTAGGAAACCATGGGCTGGAATATTATTATTTGGACCCCCTGGATGCGGGAAAACTCTTCTTGCTAAAGCTGCCGCAACTGAATGTAACGCAACTTTTTTTAGCGCATCTTCAGCTGATTTACTGAGCAAATGGTTAGGAGAAAGTGAAAAATTGATTGGAGCGTTATTTAAAGTCGCAAGATTGAAAGCTCCAAGTTTAATTTTTATGGATGAAATAGATTCAATCGCTACTAAAAGAGGTGAGGGCACCGAAAGCGGAGGTGAAAGACGTGTAAAAACACAACTTTTAAGCGAAATTCAAGGTTTAAAAACAAGTCACGATAAACCTCTACTTGTATTAGGAGCAACAAACCGACCTTGGGACCTTGATAATGCTATGCTATCTAGATTTGAAAAGAAAGTATATGTTCCTCTTCCAGATTTGCCAGCAAGAGCAGCAATATTCAGAATTCACACCGCTGGAATAGAATCTGACTTGGATGACGAGGATTTCATAGAGTTAGGAGCAAGATCCGAAGGTTATTCAGGGAGAGATATTGCAAATGTATGTCGTGAAGTAATAATGCTCCCAATTCGAGAATTAGACATGGGTGGATTATTAGAAAAATCAGATCAAGAAATAAAGGTTAGAAATATTAATTTGAACGATTTTAAAAATTCAATTAAAAAAGTTAAACCCATGACTACAGACTCAGCTTTAAAACAGTATAATGATTGGAAGGAAGAATTTGGAGAATAATTAAAAATGGAAAGAGAGAAACCTAGGGAAAAACTTAAAGAAACTGAGCTTGAAGCACTTAGAAAAGAGCTTGTGAGATTAAAAGAATTAAAGAGACAAAAAGAAGAAGCCAAAAAAGAAATTGCAGCTTCTACCGAAAACGAAGAAATTCAATCTGAGGCTCAATACGAAGCTAAAGTAGATGATATAGAAAGTAAACTAAATGAGATTGATAAAGCTCTACTTAAGCAATTTGAAGATATTGATCAACGAACTTATGAACAAAATGCGGGTTATATAGAGGAACAACTCCAAGCTCTTGAAGAGGAGATAATAGGTGAAACAGGTGTTATAGAGAAGGAATTAAGCCCTTATGAAGAATTATTAAATGAATACCCATGGCTTGAAGAACAGAAATATGAATTTATGTACTCTATCCCAAACAAAAAGAAAAATCCAACTGATTATGAATCCTGGAAACTCGAGTGGTCAAAAGTTACATTTGATTACGCCAAATATGCAATACTTCATATTATATATTTGAAAGAGGTAATTTCTGAAAAGCCATTTTCAAATTTTCAAAATCGTCAAGAAGCAATTAAAGAAATTGCAGAAGAATTAGTAAATCAAGAACTTGCTAAATTTATATCAAAAAAGCAAGATAAAATAAGAGTTTTTTGGAAAACTCTTGAAGTTTGGGCTGAAAATTTATATGATTGGGCAATTGATTCGGGTAAGGTTGGTCCAATTTTAATATATGAGATAAGAGAATCAGATCAAAAAGGACTCAATTCTCTTCCAAAAGAGGATTTAGAAGAAGTTTTTAGAATTTTATCCAAGGACGATAGAGGTACTATTATTAGAACGGATGATGGGCAAATTGCTTTCAAAATTAAACTTGAATAAATTCTTTTATATTGATGGGAAAAACCATTGTTTACCTGTCAACAAAGCCTCTCTAAATTTCGCAATACCCGTATTTTCAAGCGAGTTTAAAACTTTTAAGGCTCGTGCTTGAGACCAATTGAATGCAGTGCATACCGTTTCAAGTGTAAGATAATCTTTTTCTTTTGCTAATTCAATAACTTTTGCTTCATCGCCAGTATATTGAACTGGAAAAAAATGGATTATAGTAGTACCTGAATCTAATTCTTTTACATCATCAATGACTTTTGTTTTTTTTAAAAGGGTCATTGCCTTTATTAGATCTTTGATTTCAACATTACCTTTTAAAATTCCCGTATTTATTGTTTCAAATACTTCAGATATTGGCATTATCCCTCCTGTCTCCTCTTTACGCATTAATACACGTTGATACGCAAGCAGCCCCAGCTTTTCAAAGTCAATTTTATTAGATTTGGTCTTCATTACGTCAGATTCATAAATCTGTTCTTTTATTATTTTTGATGATGGAATGTTATATTTTTCTTGTAATAATTTAACCTCTCCTTTTAGTTTCGGATTTAATGCCAAAATTACACCATGTCTTTTAGCTAATTCACTGATTCTATCCTTGGTGAGGTTTTCCACAGAAGCTTTAGCTTGAATTTCCTTAATTTTCAATTCGGCAGCTTTTTTTTTCATTGCTTCTTTTAAATCAATCTCGTCTTCGATTTTACGTATACCCATATTTTTTAACCCATATTTTTAATAATTTTAGTGATTAATATATAACAATTATCTCTTTTCTATTTATTCAATTATAATCAATTATGAAAAATCTAAAAAACTTTAGGATTATCAATGATACTGAAAAAAAGATAATTATTAATTCTCTTTCAAGAATGACTCCAGATATATTAACGATTTTTGAAAGAAATGATTATATGTTATTCATAGGATTAAACGAAAAAGCCTTGACAAATAATTATCCAATAATTTTTCTTGTTCCAACTTATTTAAAGAATACAGTTGAGATAATAAGAGAAAAAGAAATGATAGTCTCTGCCGGAATTTATTTTGGTTTTATAAAAAAGAACCAATTTCGATTAAGTTTGGAAGGTGCTGAATTTTTGCTTAACCTAAACCTTTTCCCTGAAAATCATCTTGCCATAGTGGACAATGAAGGAGAAAAAGCAATTTTATATGGAAACCATCTAATTGCAAAAATGATTATAAAAATATCAAATGAAGTAAAGAAAAATGATTTTTTACTAGTTTTTAACCATTCTAATGAATTGATTTGTATTGCTCGATCTCAAGTGGATTTTGAAGAATTTAAAAATTTAAAAGCTAATGAAATTGTAGCTTTCAATTTAATTGACAAAGGTTATTATTTGAGAAAAAAACAATAAAAAAAAAAGAAATTTAATTTTATTTTTTGAATAGTTCACGCTTCTTATATATTATCAATCCGATTATTGCTATAGCTATAAAAATTAGATAATAATTGCCTATTGGTATCGCTAGTTCATCATTGTCATCGTCATCATCATCATCATCTCCAAAGATCAAGTATTTAACTTGTGCTATTACATTTGTAAATGCGAAAATTGAAGTATGATTTACTGAAAATACTATTGTTCCGTTGCCATAATCCGTGAAGGGGATTTCAAGCCACTCTCCATTTTCTGGATCCATCAAAGATTGGTTAAACCAGTATAGTTTCATATTTTTATATTTACTCTTATCGTAATCAATTGTTATGTTTATCGGAGCATCTACATTAGGGGCATTAAGATTATCAGTCTCATTTATCCAAATATCAAAAAAGAGAACACCACTGCTAAGAGTATGATTCACAAGAGGATTAATGGACATGGCAGACGTTAATAAATGAGTTGTGTCATTCACTTTTATATCCATGGTAATATTGAATTCACTACTGCCAATATTAATTGGTATTATTTCCAATTCCCAAATCTTTGAATCATCAATAATCGTAGAATTTTTTCTAAAAACAAGAACCTCCTCATAACCAAATTCAGTCTCAAAGCCATTTTGATCATTTAATTCAAGAAAACCAGATGCATTATATATATAATTAGCGTATCCTGAACTATTAGAAATGCGAACCCAATTATCTCCATAAGTGACACTAAAAGTTGGATCATTTTCATCCCCCCTGAACTCCATCACAACAGCTAAATCCGATATTGAAAAATTTATTGGCATTAAAAGGGGAATAAAAGGTTTATCTTCTCCAGGAAACATAAACGGGAAATTGTCATTTGCACTCCCAATAATGATCCAATTAACTCCTCCATCCATATCTACATAATCCCAAGTTTCAGTCGAAACATTCCACATTGACATATTTGCCCAAACGACTTTAAGAGGTATTCTTCCCAAACCCCCGAGATCTACAGTAATATTTTCAAATTTCGAGATATTAAATTTAAGCTCGTGATAACTTAATCCCATATAAAGAACATCTCCAACATCCACATTCCATTCTGTGTCGTTTAATGGATTCAAATCATGACTTCTTGTAAAATTGAGTGTACCCAGTTGCCCTTCCAGATAAGTGTATAGTTCTCCTGTTTCTAATATACCATTTGGAGAATAATATAAATCACAATAGGTTCCATAAGGAGCATAATAGTAATGAATTGAAGTGCTAGTTATAGTCATGTCCGCATAATCTGCCGGAACCGTAGGAACTTTTCCTGTAAGAAAGAGGGAATAAAGCCAATGTAATGCATTCGCACACCAAAAAATATCTAGGGCATCAGAAAAATTTTTAGGTATGAATAAATTTAACATTGGCCCAAGATCATCGAATCCCTCCATTTTAAAGGGAAGCATTTTCTCATTTGGATTAGAATTCGTATAATTAATTAAAGAGGCATTTATAACTGGAGAAGTTGGATCCACTTTAAAATCGTTAATACTAGAATCCCAATAAACAGGTTCTAATTCTACACCATATACTTCCCATGGGGTTAAATGCTCCATACTAGTTCCCGTTGCATTTTCAGCAATAGAAAAATATCTCATAGAACTAATGTTATATGTATAATCCAGATTGCCAAAAGGAGTTTCTATATTCCAGGCTACAATTGTATCATTTGTGAAATCCCAATATGTACCATTATGTTGAGTGGTAAAAGGATCGGGATCGGGAATAAAAGGATCAGATGTTTTAAGTATTTCATTTTTAAAGTCTTGACTATTGACTTCTCGTTCACTAGTATTTGTAGTATTATTGATTTCGGGTTTTAAGCTAATGCTACTAATAATAAATAGTAATATTATTAGAAGCCATTTTTTATTTCTCATTTTTTAGATTCCTCTCAAGTTTTTAAGTTATATTTTTTTTAAGATCTAATATGGGAAGATTGAAATTTAAATTTAGCTCTATTTTTTTATATGACTATATTTAATAAAAGCGCTATTTATGTTGATTTTGAAATTAGACAGATAAAAAATCCAATGGTATCGTGAAAATGGGGATAAAATCTTTGAGCTTTACTTAAATCATTCATTAAATTTTCACCATAAACTTTTGTAAGTCCTTTAACTCCATATTGATATGTTATCTTATCTATAATGAAAGCTGGGTTTTTTTTAAGGACATGGTCTATTACAATTTCATTTTCTTCGGGAGCAATAGAACAAGTACTATATAATAATTTGCCTCTGGGTTTTAATGCATTTAAGCCCGAAATTAGAAGTTTTTTTTGAACATTTGCCATTTTTTTGATATCACTTAAACTTTTACTTTTTTTTCTACTAAAATCTTGTCTAATCAAACCTTCACCAGTACACGGAGCATCCAATAAGATTTTATCTGCTTTAAGAGTTAATTTTCCTATATTTATAGCATCCAGATTTATTAATATTGAATTGGTAATACCCATCCTACGTAAATTAACTTCTAATGCGGGAATTCTTTTTCTATTTCTCTCAATCAATATTAAGGTTCCGTTATTCTCCATTATTTGAGCTAAATGAGTTGATTTTCCACCAGGTGCAGCACACATGTCAATAACAACTTCATTTGGTTTTGGGTCAAGAATATATGCTGGCAGCATTGATACTTTACTTTGCAAATAATAATAGCCTTGTAAAAATTCATGAAGAGAACCTAAATTATGAGGTTCTTTTGCAACTTTAAATCCGTAAGGCACCCATTCAATTGGCTCTAATTCAAAACCTTTGTTTTCTAATCTTTTTTTTAACTCATTTACTTTAATTTTTAAAGTATTAATCCTTATAGAAGGGGTTAAGGGGCGTTCGTTAGCTTTTAGGAGTTCTATTGTTTCGTCTAACCCTAAGAATTCGATATATCTTTCTATCATATATGGTAAATAACCATAATGTTCTGCTAGCTCCGAAGCACTTTTTTTATCTTGATTAACGTTTTATCAACTCTGTTTGCTAAGCTTAATATTAATATTAGTTTATAATTATTAAAAAATCGTTAATTACAATTGTTAGTGAAAAAAAAGTGATTATATGATTGAGATAGAAATAAAGGCTAAAATTTTAAATCCTGAAGAGCTCGTAAAAAAATTTAAAAACCAAGAGGGGAGTTATAAAATCTCATTAATTCACGAAGATACTTATTTTAATATGCCAAAAGGGTTAAGAGATTTTAAAAAAACTGATGAGGCTTTAAGAATTCGAAAATCCATTGAATATAATAAAAATATTGATAGTTCTAAACAAAATATTAACTATTTTATAACTTATAAGGGAAAAAAGCTTGATAAAATAACCAAAACACGTAATGAGTTAGAGACAAAATTAGAAAATGGAGATTCTGTTAAGGAAATTTTTAATGCATTAGGATTTCGAGAAATTTTTACAGTTAAAAAAGAACGTGATCTGTACGAATTCAATTTTAAAGGATATATTATTGAAGCGTTAATTGATTATATTCCTATTTTAAAAGAACACTTTATCGAAGTTGAAATTATGTCTGAAACATATGACAGATTAGAAGAATCTAAAAATCTTCTCTTTGAGTTTTTGAGTTTATTTGATATTAAAAAGGAACAATCAATAACAAAATCATATTTAGAATTAATCACCGACAGATTCAGAGGTAAAATAATCAGATGATATTCTATTTTCCTTTATTACCTCATGATGACATACTGAAATGGAATTAATTGTATTACTAATAATTCTGACATTTTCTAAAACTTGAACATAAGAAGCTAAAATTACCAAACCATTTTCGTTTCCTTCTAATACAGCTCCATTGTCAATATGACAATGATCGGAGACAATTGACCTTTCGATTTTTACATTTTTTGAGATATCGTTTTCGTCATATATTAATGATTCTTTAATTTCCGTATTTTCATCTATTTTAACATTGTTTCCGATTATAACATTAGGACCAATGATGCAATTTTTTTCTATCACAGTATTTTCGCCAATGGTGACAGGGGGATATATTAAGACGCTTTTATCTAATTTAACAGTGTCATTTATTAAATTTTCTCTATTTTCTTTAAGATTTTTCAAGATATCGTTCATTAAAAGAATATTTCCCTCTAATAATTCCTCTGGTTTGCCAATATCCTTCCAAACTCCCTCTATTGGATAGTGATACAATTTTCTCTCCTTTGAAAGATTTGGAAAAATATCCCTTTCCATTGAAATCCTTTTGTTAGGTTCTATATAAGAAAAGATGCTAGGTTCTAAAATATATACACCAGCATTTATAGGCATCGGTACTTGTTTTCCTTCAGGAGGGTGATATTCTGATTTTTCTAAAAATTTGAGGATTTGATTAGAATTTTTATCGTCTATTATAACACCATATCTTGAAGGATCATTAACAATTTTACTTGCGATTGTTCCTATTCCACCATAATTTTCATGTTTTTTAAGCATTTCTTTGAAATCAAAGTTTAAAATTACATCCCCATTTAACATAAAGAAATTATCGTCTTTAAGGAACGATTCCGCTAATTTTATCGCTCCTGCTGTTCCCATAGGATCTTTCTCATTTGTATAATGAATTTTGATGCCTAATCTCTCGCCATCTTGAAAATAATTTTTTAAATCATTTGCCATTACGCTTACTGCTAGTACAATCTCTTTAACTCCTGCCTTCTTTAAATGTTGCATCTGGCGTTCAATAACCGGTTTATTGACAACTGGCATTAAAGTTTTAGGTATTGTACACGTGAGGGGCCTTAGGCGAGTGCCCCAGCCTCCAGATAGAATTATTCCTTTAGTCATATAATTATTATAAAAAAGAATAAAAGATAAACCTTACATCAATGGTAAAAGGTCTACCATAAATGCCTTATATAGATTAGATATGAATTATCTTAATTTTTTCTTTTTTATTAAATAAATTGTCGATCCAGTGATTATAACAACAGTACCAGTAGAAATTATAATTAATCCCATAACTGGAGCTTGAATAGTATCTGTGCTCTTATCACTTTTCTTATTATCATTATCATCGCTACCACCAGGAATAAATTGATTAATTCTATAACCTATATTAAAAGTAATTTGTTCCTCTCTTATATTAATATGCTGATCACAACCAAGCATAGGATATCCTGAATCATTTGCCCATATAAATAGGGTGTATGCACCATCATTAAGATCCCAACTATCGGGAGTATCCTCATAAATCTGAAATCTTTCAGAACCTCCTTGAGAGGTTAAGTCGACCCACTCTGAAGACACATTATCCCATATTGCATACCAAATAGTGTCTAAATCTAAATCTGCACAAGAAATATTTACCATAACACTATCAGAATAAAAATTATTTTCGACTGGTGAATGAATATTTAAGATAGGAGCAGAAATGTCTATTCTGTCCGCATCATAAGTCATACCATAACTAATATATTCCCATACAATATCATATGTAGAATTAACCTCAATTATTCTATTATTTGCAGAGTCTGCAATCAATATATTTCCATTCGGTAGTTTATCACAATCACGTGGCCAGTTTAAAAAGATATGTGTTCTGTTAATTTGCCATACAATATCACCTGCAGGATTCACTTCAATGATTCTATGATTTAAAGAATCAGCGATCATAGTGTTTCCATTTGATAATCGATCAGCATTATGAGGCCCCCATAATTTTATATGATTATTCGGATCTCCAGACATATCATATTCTAAATCTCCATAACACCACACAATATCACCCGCCGGATTCACTTCAATAATACTGTCATAATTACGTAGTGTCATTAGTGTATTTCCATTTGGTAATCGATCAACATCATTAAGATGAACCCAATCATCGGGAATAAATTCATATGGAAGATGATCTGTACAATTCCACTCCCATACAATATTATAATCACTATCTACTTCAATTACTCGATCTTGACTCATATCAGCTATTAGTACATTCCCATTCGGTAATTTATCAGCATCATGTACTTGATGATTATCAATTTCTGGTCCAGATATTGTATAATACCAAATAATTTCATGATCAGGAGATATTTCTACGATATGACTTTCTAAAGAACCTAATTTATAATTGATACAAAAGAAATAATTGCCATTCGGTAAAATCTCAGCATCCCATGTTTGGTACCAATTAGAAATATCAAGTTTCCAGAGTTCAGTACCACTAGGATCGACTACATGCAAACGGTGTGAAACTAATGTATCTCCAGGATATGGTTTTGAAGTACTATACTCTGAGCTTAGATTCACAGTAAATTGGATAGAATTACCTTCAAGTTGGACAATCGCTCTATCTGTAGGATAAGCCCCTCCTTCCACTACTAAATCCTTCCCCCACGCATGGAGAGTGTACAGTTTCTCATTCTCAAGAAAGATTTTAGTTGGCCCTGTATAAGTAATATTATTAGGAGAAACCCATTTATTATCTGTCTCATCATAAATTCTATAAAAGACTTCGTCAACCCAAGGATCAACACATTCAATCGTAATGGGAATTTCGAGAGTTGAACCATAGGTTTTATTTTCAGGATTTAAAATATTTATTTTAGGTAAAACCGTATCTAAACGATCTGCATCATAATTAAAACCTGAGGTATCATGATACCACTCAACTTCTTTAGTAGTGGCGTTGATTTCCCAAATTCTATTTTTACCCCCACTACTCGCAGAATCAGAAATTAGCATATTTCCATTAGGTAATATATCCGCATCTCGAGGCCATCCTAAATATTCATCTCCCGTTGGACTATATTCCCATATAATTTCTTTGGTGGTTTTATTGAGTTCAATTATTCTATGATTCTCAGAATCTGAAATAAGAATAGTCCCTTTCGGAGTATACTCGGGATTATGCGGGTGATTAATATACGTATGTTCTCCATACTCTCCGTATTCCCATAAGAGTTCTTCTGTTTCAGTGGAATTGACTATAATAATTTTATCAAAATTTCGAAGACAAATCATAGTGGAGCCATCAGGAAGGCGATCAGCGTCATTTAGATGGGTCCAATCCCATCCCATCTCTAAAACAGGAACCCCATACGTATAATGGTCTATAGCATACCATGCCCATTTGGTAGTACCATTTCTATAAAATTCTACAACCCTATTGCCCGAGGTATCTGCGATTAAAAATATATCTTCTCCGCTTTTATCTTTCCCAATCCAATCCACATCATGAGTCCAATTAAGAGGAGCGCCATCCACCTCAGTTATGCTCCATACAGTTGCATCAGTCGTGATATTTACTTCTCGTATTTCGGCATTCTCCGCCAGAGGACCGCCATAAAGACAGAGTAATACATTCCCATTTGGCAACATCTCCACATCAGATGCTACGCTTGGATAAGACCATTTCACATTTTTATTTCTATCAATTATATAGGTGGTGCTTCCATCAGTATAAAGTGTATCATCTCTAAATAAAGCGCTTGTTGTTATATTGACTGAATATATTGTACTAATACTTTCTTCTTTTATTGTATTGTTTACACGAAACCTTATCTTATTATTAAATTCGGAATATTGATCAAATCTAACGGAATCAACTTTAATGCTCTCTTTTGCAGTCGAGCCATCAACCCCGGTTACACTTATTTCTGGAGTGGGCTTCCAATCTTCAAAAAGAATTGATGCGCCATGCTCCACGAGCAACCCCACTTTAGCGGTGGCATTTGGGATCGGATCGAATCCCGATTGCCCTGTCAGAGCACCCGCCCATGAAGTTATTTCTTTATTTGCTATAGTAAAATAATTTGCATATGTATCCCCATTAATAGAATACTGAGCTTTCCATGAATCTTTACTCCTTATGAGTCTCAACCAAATTGGATCATACTGAGACGATTCGATTTCACCAAGTAATAATTTCGAACTTAGGTGAATATGATAAAATGTTATATTTACTGAAGTTGTTTTGTTCTCCACCATTAATTTGAGGGCATCAGTTGAATTTAGGATCGCAATTATTCCTCCAGCAGCCTTCTCTTGCCCCAAATCATTTGGCCTTAACTTCACGGTTACTTGGAATGATCCGGCTATATTTTGTGTGATACAAGGGGCATCTTTTATTACCTCATCCCATGTATGCATCCCATCATCAGTAAAATTCAATCCATTTGAGTCTTCATTAAGTATTCCATTAAATCCGTTTGTTTTTTCCCAAAATCCCTGTAAATTGGAATCATCAAACTTATCAGAGTAAGGATTCATAAATGCTTTCGGCTCTTCTCCATTTATTGAAAATGCATATGAAGCGGAATCCTTATCAATTCCATTTATTTCATCTTGAATGGAGATCCGCACATCTGGACTTTTATCTTCTGAATTTATTGGGTGGAATTCACTAAAATTAATTGGGCCAATGGAGGAAGAAGTAAAAATGGGCGCCGTCGAGCCTCTAATGTGCGGCTTCTTTAAGGAAAACCCTCTCTCTTGAACTTGAATATTATAAATAGGGATACTAATAACAAGAATACTAAGAAGAATAATTCTGAAATAACTTGATTTATTTTTCATAGGGCAACATGTTATATAGATAAATAAGATATTATTTTAATAAAAAAATCTACAATAAAAAGTTCTATATATATAGTATATGGAGGGATTTATTAAATTATATTAAAAAAAGTGAGGAAAAAAAAATAGAAAATATAATTAATTTAAATAATGAAGAACTGAAAAACCTCTTTTTATTCAAAAAATTATGCATTGCCTCGATGGTATAAGGTATACCATGGATGCCTTATGGTGATTAGATATGAATTATACTAATCTTTTCTTTTTTAATAAATAAATTATCAATCCAGCGATTATAACAACAGAACCAGCAGAAATTATAATTAATAACGTAACTGGATCTTGAAGGGGATCTATGCTCGTTTCACTTTTCTTATCATTACTATCATCATCGCTACCACCAGGAATAAATTGATTATTGATTACCTTGTATATAATAACTTCTTCATATGCAACATGACCTAAAGTATCATTTGCATAGAATCGCAAGCGTAATTTACCCGTCGATAAGGCTTTCCATACATCCTCATCAATCTGATCTGTGTCCTCGCAATAGAATATAGTTGTTCCATTATCAAATGTATACCAAATAGAATCAAGATGAGGATCTGATATAGTAAGGTTAATTATTGGAGGGTTATTATAAGATATATCCGCCAGTGGTTTATTTACTTCTATTGACGGTTCTTCTGTATCTTTTATAAGTGTCCAGATATATGTATCATTAATATTTCCCGCGGAATCATTAGAGAAAAACCTGATTTGAAATGGTCCGTCCGTTAAACTCTTCCATATGGATAAATTAAAAGTTTCTGCAATATTATTAGTCAGGTTTATTTTAACTCCATTTACTTCATACCAAACAGAATCAAAATTAGGATCAAAAGCTGTAATATTGATTAGTGGTGGTGAATTCCATATACTAGCATTCGTAGGACTATTTACTTTTATTGACGGTGCTTCTGTATCTTTTATAAGTGTCCAGATATATGTGTCATTGAGATTTCCCAAAGAATCATTAGAGAAAAACTTGATTTGAAATGATCCTTCTGATAAACCATTCCAAATGGATATATTTAAAGGTTCTGCAATATTATTAGTCAAGCTTATATTAACTCCATTTACTTCATACCACACAGAATCAAAATTAGGATCTAAAGCTGTTATATTGATTAGTGGTGGTAAACCACATATACTAGCATTTTTAGGAAAATTTATGAATAATTTGGGAGGAATAACATCCTTTCGCACAATTATTTCTTTTAATACCACATTACCTAAAGTATCATTTGCATAAAACGTAATCAATACCGTTCCATTTCCAAATTTATCCCATTCTGTTTGATTTATTTTATTAGATATACCTTCAAAGGTTATATTCTTTTGTCCAATACCTAATGAATACCATGTTGCATTTAGGGGGCCTTCAATGGACACTAATACTTTAAATTCAAAATCTGATTTTCCAAAAATTTGGTATGGTTTTGGTTTAAT
>JAHPZI010000015.1:0-108678 GCA_019058295.1 Promethearchaeota archaeon
AGAAGCTAGCGAAAGATTTAAACCCCATAACTGGGTTTAGTACCTACCCAAAATTAAGGAATAGATTAGATCAAAGGTGTATATCTTACTTCTCGAAACTCTTTTTCTTGAAAATCATCATTAATTCTCTTTATCAGAGTATATATAATTAAAAAAATGGAAAAAAGGATTAGAAAAATGGAAAAAGAAACATACTTCATAAATAGGAAAATAATATAAACAAATAAAATAGTAAAGGGTAAAATCGTGGCATTGAAATGTTAGGTCTCGAAACAATTATATCTCAGATATATCGGGCTATTAGTCGAATAACCAGATACGTCCAAAATAACACAGGTTTCAAGCACTAAGCATTCCAATGCCACAATTTTTTTTTCTTTTAACGCTCAATTAAGTCGAATCACCTACAGAGGTGACGAGGAATTGAACCTCATCGACTCTTGAGGTTGAAATATTAGTATCAAACTGCATATTTATATTTATCGGAAATTAAAAAAAAAATCATCTCTACTTACTTTTTTGTTTTGAACGAAAGCAACTTTTTAAACCAATTAATTTTTTTGGTGTTCCACTCACTAACGTTATCCACAATAAGTTGTTCAATAAATCCCCTTGATAGTAATTCCTTTATTATATTTTCGCCATTTTCTGTTCGAATAAGTATCATTGAATATCCTTTTGGTGCTCCAGATGCGCCAACGCTAATGTCTGTAAATCGAGCAGTGAATTCATCACATTCATGGCAATGATTTCTTACAGCCGGATCTAACGTTTTAATATCTAGTTCAAATTCTTTATCATCTTTAGTTTTGATAAAGAAGTTCTTTTTAATCCATGTTTTTTTGATATCAGTAGGAGGCACCTTAGTTTCCTTCTTTATAATCTCATATAATTGACTATAATTAAAATTTTCAAAACAAAATAGGCCAATAATGTATTTTATAATATGTGCTGGTTTTATATGCATCAATTTCATTTTGCTTAATGCTCTACATTGACAAGGGGTTCCTATAAAAGCCAGATGTAATTGATCAACCTCATAGACTCCCAATTTTTCAAGGATTTCTTCAGATAAATCATATAATTCCTTTAAAGGTAATATTTGAGAAGAGATAGAATAACGCGTTCCAGCAGATTTTAACAGATAATTCTTATCATATATGATTTTCGGGATTGGTTCAAAATTTTCATCGCATTCTGAAACTATAGCTGCATCAATCATATGTTCCTCGAACAAATAAGTTAAAATTGTTGAGACTATTCCACCATCTTGTCCTACATTCTCGATTGCCTTATTCGTTGTTTTAGCTGCGATGACATCAAGAACCTGTCCTATTTCATCCTCAACACAGTAAGCTTGATTTAACTTATCTAGTAAAGGGGAGGTTTGAGGGCAAATAAAATAACATAGTCCGCACTCTCTGCAATTTTCAGCATTTTTATCTGATTTAAATTTAGGTGAATAATTTTCCATCTCAATAACATCAAAACTCTGACTTTCACAATATGCTATACAAGCACCACAAGCACAACAAAGATTGGATTTAATGATATCATTTTCGAGATCTTTAAACGTTTTTACATCTTCATTAATTTTTTTAAATTTAGGTTCAATCATAATTTACTTTCCTTTAAAATTAATTGGCTTCAGCTTTTATTTTACCACTTTTTTTAGGAATTTTTGATTCTCCTAATTTTTTTATTTTTTCTGTGAACGCTGAAATACTTTCTGAAAATTTCTTGCCTTCACTTGCAGATATTTGATGGAT
Organism: Promethearchaeota archaeon; assembly: GCA_019058295.1. Taxonomy (GTDB): domain Archaea; phylum Asgardarchaeota; class Lokiarchaeia; order Sigyniarchaeales; family SOKP01; genus LW40-45. The sequence continues at coordinate 1,770 of JAHPZI010000015.1, forward strand.
TTCGATTCTTTCTTCTTCAATTCCAATCATTTTTAATAAATTCTTTAGGTGGTCCATTCTAAGATAAGCTTTTTCATTTCCACTTATATAATGGCAATCACCTACATGGCAACCAGAAATAAATACGCCATCAGCACCTTCTGAAAATGCGCGTAATATATAACTCTTAGACATGCCTCCAGTGCACATGACTCTTATAACTCTTACATTTGGAGGGTATTGATACCGACTGACTCCTGCTAAGTCAGCACCTGCGTAGCTACACCAATTACAGAGAAACGCGACAATTCTTGGACTCCACGCTTCCTCAACGACCTGAATTGGGCCATCTGCAACTTTGAGAGCTTCATCAACCATAGGTTTAATTTGTTTATTTCCAAAGTGGCTCATAGTAATGGCAGAAGCAGGGCATTCAGCAAAACAAGTACCGCATCCTTTACAAACAGCTTTAATAACATGAGCCTTTTTTCCACTAGTTGTAAATATACCTAGTTGTTTCGTGTCTTCAATTAATTCAATAGCATTAAATGGGCAAATCTCAACACATCTACCACATCCTAAGCATTTCTCTTCATTTACAGAGGATGTGACTCCTTCTGTTTCTAAAACTTCTTTAGATAATATTGTGACAGCTCTAGAAGCAGCCGAATTTGCCTGACCTATGCTCTCACTTAAAGTTGCGGTACCGCGTGCAGTTCCACATAAAAAGATTCCATCTGTTGCGAAATCAGAGGGTCTCAATTTAACATGAGCTTCTAAAAAGAAATTATCTTCATTAAGAGGAACTTTTAATTTCTTGGCTAATTCTGAATTTTCTTCAGGTGGAACGATACCAGCGCTTAGAACAATTAAATCAGAATTGATATTTATTATCTCTTTACTTGGAGTTACAACCTCAACACGGAGTTGAGAATCTTCGGGATTAATCTCTGGAGGATTTTTTTCATCAAATCTAAGGAATATTACTCCTTTCTCACGGGCCATTCTATAGTATTTTTCTTTGAACCCATAAGTTCTGATATCCCGAAAAAGTATTGTAACATTTATAGCTGGATTAAGTTCTTTTATTTTTAATGCATTTTTAATGGCTTCGGCACAGCACATACGACTACAATAAGGATGATCTTCATTTCTAGAGCCAACGCATTGAATCATTACGATGGAGCGTAAATTTTTGATATTATCTTTCTTAGAAAATAAAAATTCTTCTAATTTTGATTGTGTAATAACTTTATCATTTTGACCAAATAAATATTCATTATCCTTGGGTTCGTATTCATTTGCTCCTGTAGCGACAATGATTATTCCATGTTCAAAATTTGTAGTTTCTTTTTCTTCACCATGGGTTATTTCAGTTGCAAAATTACCGATATATCCCCCAATGGAATTAATGTTAGCTTTAAGAAAAACCGTGATAAATTTATGATTATTTACTTTTTCTATTAAATTACTAAGAAATTTTTGAACATTATCAGTTTCTAGAGTTTGGTATATTTTATTAGCAAATCCTCCTAATTTTTCACTCTTTTCAACTAAATAAGTTTCATAGCCTTGATCAGCGAGATTTAAAGCAGCAGTCATTCCCGCTATACCTCCGCCAATAATCATTCCTTTATGAATTACATCTACTTTTTGTTCTTCTAAAGGTATTAAATTTCTAGCTTTAGCTACAGACATTCTTACTAAGTCTTTTGCCTTTTCTGTGGCTTCTTTGGGTTCATGCATATGAACCCAAGAGCATTGATCTCTTATATTTGCTAAATCAAAAAGGTATTTATTTAATCCAGCTTCTCTAATGGTTGATTGGAATAAAGGCTCATGTGTTCGTGGTGTACATGAAGCAACTATTATCCTATTTAAATTATATTCTTTAATTCTATCTTTCATATTTGCTTGAGTATCCGCCGAACAAGTATATAAGTTTCTCTCAGCATAAGCTACATCCGGTAAGGTAGCAGCATATTCAACAACTTCAGGAACATTGACAACCCCTCCAATATTTATTCCGCAATGACAAATGAAAACGCCTATTCGAGGAGGGGCATCACCAAAGTCTATTTCCTCGGGAAGATCTTTCTCCGTAATTTCAGTATTTCTCACATTAGATAAAAGAACATTAACTGCTCCTGCTGCGGCACTAGCTTCAATTACTGTTTCAGGGATATCCTTTGGCTCTGAAAACATGCCGCATACATAAATACCCTTTTTAGAGGTCTGTACTGTGTTGAATGTATTAGTTTTACAAAAACCATACTCATTTAATTCTATACCTAATTTCTCTGTTAATTCTTTTGCACTATTGGGAGGCTGTGCTCCAATTGAAAGAACTACTAGATTAAAAACTTCTTCAACAATTTTTCCCTCTTCCGTTTCATATCTGATTATCAGGTCTTTAGTATCTGGTATTTCTTTAAGAGAGGAGATTCTACTTCGGATATATCTTACTCCATATTCATTTTTTGCTCTTTCAATATATTTATCAAAATCCTTTCCACATGCCCTTACATCCATCGTAAAAATAGTGGGTTCTACTATGTCCATATGTTCTTTAGCAATTACGGCTTCTTTCGCTGTATACATGCAGCAGACAGAAGAACAATATTCAATACCAATGCGATTATCCCTTGAACCAATACATTGCAAGAAAGCTATTTTTTTAGGAATAATACCATCAGCTGGTCTAAGGATTAAGCCAGAATGAGGACCACTAGCGCTTAAAATCCGTTCAAATTGTACACTTGTAACAACATTTAAGTATTCACCGTAACCATAAGTTTTTAGAGGAGTGGGGTCGTATTCATCATATCCAATGGCTAAAATAATAGCTCCAATATTAAGTTGAATTAATCTATCTTCAAGCTCATAATCTATTGCTTCGGCTTTACACACTCCTTCACAAATTCCACAGCCAATACATTTTTTTTTATCAATAGAAAAAACTAACGGTACTGTTTGAGGAAATTTTGCCGAAATAGCCGCTCTATTTGAAAGCCCTGCATTAAATAAATCTATTGCCTCTATAGGACATTTAAGAGCGCACACTCCACAACCTGTACATTTATTTTGATCAATGTAAAATGTCTTTTGTTTTATATCTACAGTAAAATTTCCTGCTTCTCCTTCGACTTTTTCTATCTGAGAGTTAATTAAAAGATCTATATTATTATGTCTTCCAGCTGCTACTAATTTAGGTGCAAGGATACAAATTGAGCAGTCATTTGTAGGAAAAGTTTTATCTAATTGAGACATAATCCCCCCTATACCCATCGTCTTTTCAACTAAATATACTTTGTATCCAGAATCGGCGAGATCCATGGAAGCCTGAATACCTCCAATTCCCCCTCCTACTACTAAAACTGCACCGACTTTTTCCATGCTTTTCACTCCTTAATTGAGATAAATTTTGGAATATCTTCCGATATTTCTTTTAGATCAACTAATCCTCTCGCTCTTAAGGCAACGATATGATTCAAAATCACATGTGGTTCAAGTTTAATTTTCTTTGATATTTCAGGGACAGACATCCCTTCATCTTTGATTATCTCTATTATTTTTTGACGTATATACTCATTTTCAATTGCATCAGTTAAAATCTTCTCAAACTGGTCTTCAGGAATAACTTCATTATAGACATTCCCATCTGAAATAATTAATCTCTCTCTCCCAAATAAAGTTCTGATTCTTGAATCAGATAAAACCGATTTAATAGAATTTAAATTTTCAATAACTTCATCTTTAGTTTCTTTATTTTTAATTGGTGAAGGACCTAATTTACGAATATGATCAGTAAATTCATTTACTAATTTAGCAAACTGAACTCCTTCTGATGCAGAAACCCAATCCAAACGTAAGCGTTCTGAAAACCCAGATAATTTCAATAATTTCATTAAACCATTTATTTTTATTTCTGCTTCATAATTACCGTTTATATAATGACAGTCTCCAAGATGACAGCCTAAAACAAGAATTCCATCAAATCCATTCAAAAAAGCTTCTGCAATAAATAAAGGATCAACCCTTCCACTACACATCACTCTAATAACTCTGAGATTAGGAGAATATTGGATTCTGCTCACACCTGCTAGATCCGCACCAGAATAAGAGCACCAATTACATAAAAAACCTAAAATTTTTGGTTCATATTCAGGTTCTTGACTTTCCTCCACAGGAGCAATTTGAGATAAAATTTGATCTGAAGTGAAATGATGAATTGTAATCGCATTTTCCGGACAAGTAGCACTGCATACACCGCATCCTTTACATAAAACCTGATTTACTATGATCTTATCCTCATCATTTTCAGAAATTGCATTATATGGGCAGAGTTTTATACAGACATTACAGGAAATACATTTTTGTTGGTCAATCTCTGCTACGGCCCCCTCAATTTCTAAAACATCTCTAGATAAAATCCGGCTTGCCCTGGAAGCTGCAGCATATGCTTGGGAAATGCTATCGCGAATATCAGAAGGCCAATGAGCGGAACCGCATATAAATATTCCGTCTGTTGCGAAATCAGAGGGTCTTAATTTTACGTGTGCTTCTAAAAAGAAATTATTGTCTTGCTGTGGTATTTTTAACATTTTCGAAATCGAGGTAGAATCATCTTGGGCGATAAGTGGTGTTGATAATACAACTAGATCATAAGGGATATTAATTTCTTCATTTCTTAAAACATTATACACATTTATTTGATTGTTTTTTAGGGTTGGAGGTTTCTCCAAGGAATATTTAATAAATACGATTCCTTTCTCTCTCGCTTTTCTATAATAATCCTCGTAGATTGTGCCATGTGTTTGTATATCTCTATACAATATTACTATATTTGAATTTGGATTAATTTCTTTAATTAACATAGAATTTTTTAAAGCAGTCATGCAACATATATTAGAACAATAGGGTCTCTCTTCATTTCGCGCTCCAACACATTGAATCATTACAATATTTTGATCATCTACTTTATTATTTTTTAATAATAGTTCTAATTCTAATTGAGTGATAATATTTTTGCCATTATAACCGAATAATCCCTCAGGAGTAAGTACTTTTGCACCTGTTGCTACAATTATTATTCCCGCTTTTATTTTAGATATTTGATCATCTTTTTTAACGGATATTATGAAATTTCCTATAAATCCTTCAACTTCAATTGGAATAGCTGAAGTAAAAACTTTGATTTTTGGGTGACTTTTTACTAATTGAGTAATTTCTAATAGATTTGAAGCATCCTCTTGGATGGGAAAAACCTTATTTAGCGATTTTAAATTTCCACCTAGCTCTTTTTCCTTTTCTATAAGAGTTGTTTGAAAACCTTGATTTGCTAGATTTAGAGCAGCATTCATCCCGGCAATCCCAGCTCCAATAATTAAAGCAGATGGATTTACATCTACTTTTATCTTTTCTAGAGGCTCCAATAAAACAGCCTTATTCACGCCCATTAGAATTAAATCTTTTGCTTTTTCAGTTCCTCTTTCAGGTTCTTTCATGTGAACCCAAGAATCTTGTTCACGAATATTTACCATTTCAAATAAATAGGGATTCAAACCTGCCTCCTGGCATGTTTCTCTAAATAACGGTTCATGAGTCCGAGGTGTGCAGGAAGCAATAACAACCCGATTCAAATTATACTTTTGAATACTCTTTCTAATCTGAGATAATCCAAGTTCAGAGCATGTATAAATGTTATTGGTTGCATATACAACATTTGGTATTGTTTTAGCATATTCTGTTATACTTTCAATATCTAAAACACCTCCAATATTTGTACCGCAATGACAAATGAATACTCCAACTCTTATATCTTCCATTTTATCACCGCCTCATAATAGTTTCAGCTGCTCTTGCAGCAGCACCACTCGCATCTACAACTGAAGTTGGGATATCCATAGGTTCCCTGCAAGCGCCACATAGAAAAATGCCTTCCTTTGAAGATAATTGAGGATGATAAGTATCACCTTTAAAGAAATTATATTTATCAAGCTCTATTCCTAAGGTTTCTGCTAATTCCCCAGCATCCTTCTTCGGAACCATGCTTGCTGCTAATATTACCATGTCAAAAGTTTCTTGTTTGATTTTGAAAGTATTAATATCCTCATAAATGACAATTGGATTTTTCTCTTTGTCCTCAATAATTTTCGTAACTTTTCCTTTAGTATACGTTACATTATAATCTTCATTTCCTCTTTTAAGGTATTTTTGAAAGTCTTTTCCGGATGCTCGAAGATCTATATAAAAAATAGTTGATTCAATTTCATTATCATGTTCATAAGCAATCATGGCTTCTTTTGTTGTATACATACAGCAGCAAGTGGAACAATAAGGATTATTTCTAATATCTCTGGATCCTACACAATTTATAAATGCTAATTTCTTAGGTTCTTTTTTATCAGAAGGTCTAACTAAATGCCCATTTAAAGGACCAGAAGCGCAAATTAATCTTTCAAATTCTAAACCTAACACAACATTTTGTATTCTACCATAACCTAAGCGAGGTAATAATGATGCATCGAATACATCGTAACCAGTCGCAATTATTATTGATCCCACATTAAACTCGAGTTCTTCATCCTTTTCTGATAAATCTATAGCACCTGGACCACAATTAGCAGCACATAAGCCACAGATCCCATATTCAAAATAAAGACATTTTGTATCATCAATTCGATATACTAATGGTACAGATGATGGAAAAGCAATGTAAATTGCTCCATGACTCTTTAAATCTACATCAAATTTGTTGGGAATTCCTCTAACAGGACAAATTTCAGCACAATCTCCACATCCGTTACATTTATCTTCTTTAACATATCGAGCTTTCTTAAGCACCTTAACCTTAAAATTACCTGCTTCCCCCGAGATCTCTTTTACTTCTGATAATGTGTGTAGTGTTATATTAGGGTGACGATAACATTCTGCTAGTTTTGGAGACAAAATACATATTGAACAGTCATTTGTAGGGAAGGTCTTATCTAATTGTGCCATTCGCCCTCCAATACATGAATCTTTCTCCACCAACTCAACTTTAATTCCTCTTTCAGCTAAGTCTAAAGAAGCTTGAATACCCGCAATGCCACCACCAATGACTACGACACTTTTAGATTCATCATCCATGAAGATTCACTGAATAATTTAATTTTAATCAAAGGTGTTTCATTTTTTATTCAATTATTTTTTCCTATTTGAATATCTTTCTTCTACTAAGTCGAAAATAATTCATAAATTAAAATTTTTGTTATTATAATTGAAAAGCTTAATCATTTGATAGTATTTAATAGAAATATCACTCTAAATACTTCATGCTTATACGAAAAAGAGTAATTTTCCAAGAAAGCTCGCCAAATCAATAACTTTTATCCGATCATTTAACTTTCCAGATTCCTCATCTAAAGAGGGTTCAGTCAAGTAACAATTGAAGTGTGTTAAACATTTTGGGCAAGGAACGATTAAATATTCGGCTCCTGTATCGATAGCTTCTTTGATACGATTTTGCCTTAATATACGAGTAGATTCATTACAATTCATAAATGCTGAAACTCCACAGCAGTTTGCATCGTCTTTGATATTTTCCATCTCAATTAATTCAACACCAGGTATTTTTTTCAATAATTCTCTTGGAGCATCATAGAGTTTTCCACCTAAACGCCCTAATCTGCATGAATCGTGATATGTCACTTTAACTTTTAATTCTTGGGGCAATCTAATATTTTCAAGGATTCTTTCTTTCAAAAAAAATTCTGAGAAATGGAATACTTCAAAATCAAAATCTTCTATAACTTTTGGATAATCAAATTTCCAAGTTCTATATCCTTCCGCACACCCTAAGATGATTGTTTTAACCCCGGCATCTTTATATAGTTTGACATTAAATTCCGCAAGCTTTTTAAAGGTTTTAATATCTCCTTTACCCCACAGAATGTCATGACCACAACATTTTTCATTTAAAACAACAGGAGCAATCCCAGCCTCATTAAGTAGACTAATTATCGTTTTGGGGATACTTATATAATCTATATCCAATTTATAAAAAATATCCCCCATTAGAGGGATACACCCAATAAAATAAGCAATTTCACCCGAATCTTTTATTTTTAATATAGTACCTTCCAAAAATTCCAATTTATTTGGTTGTATTTGATCATCAGCCATAATTCTTGAAATTAATGGAAAAACCTCATCATGAGTTTCACATTGAGCAATCTTTTCTAATTCAGATTCGTCTTTCTTTATTGATTTTCTTAGTTCTAATACTAATTCAGGAATTCTTACACCAACATCATCATGAGTCATTGGACAGTAAATAGTGCATTGACCACATGTAAGGCAATTCCAAATATTATTATTTTGTAAAGTCTCTTCTAATGGCAAATAGCTTAAATCTATTATCAAATTTCTTGGATAAAATAAATCAACAAGAGATAATGGACAAACATTTACACAACGATTACAGCTATAACAATAATTTGCATTAGCAACTATTTTTTTAATAGCTTCACTCGAAACGATATTATTTTCCTTCTTCCTTCCTTCTTTCTCTTTAGATTCAGTCACTTTTTTAGATGATAGTTCTTAAACTAAATAAATTTAATTAATAACAAATTTTATATACTTTTATTTTAGAAATAAGTATTATAATATAAAAAACATAAAATTATTTATAAAAGAAATAAAATCTAACAAATTTGAACTTGGATTTAAAATTAAGGAGATTAATTATATGGGACTTTATCAAATGGATATGGCAAGATTTCTTCAAGTTTATGTTGCTCAAGGATTAATTTGTGTATTTTTTTTAATTTTGGCATATTTAATTCTCAAACGGGGTAAACAACGTTTAAATTTAATGCTAAGTGGTTCATTTATAACAATTGCGGTCGGATTATCTTTAAATTTTATATACGCCCCTATAACACATCCACAGTTAGAATTAATTGTGCTAATATTATATTATTTGACGATTTTTTTCATATTTCTTTACCCAGCGTTTCTTTTATGTTTTGTGTTAATCTTGCTAAAGTCAGAAAAAATCATTACGACTTCAAAACAAAGTATAATTATTATAGGCTATGCTGTAATATTATCTTGTATGGTATTTATTCCAAATGGGGTTGTTATTAATGCCAGTACTAATTGGAAGCCTGTGTGGAGCTGGTTTTACTTTGCTTATGTAATGGTGGTTGTTACTCTCGGATTTATCCCCTCTTATTATATTTCATTTAAAATTTATAAACTATTTGAAGACGAGCAAATAAAGGAGAAATGGAGATATTTCCTAATCGGATTAATCGGGCTTTATATCTTTGCTTCCGGAACTTTATTATCTAATACGTTAAACATTCAAGCTATTAGAAACATTTGGAGTGTTATCTCGTTTGCATTGGTGATTATTTCACCATACGCCGTCTATAAAGGCGTAGGGAAACAGATTGGAGATTAATATTACTATTTTTTTTTTTATTTTAGAAAAATTTTATTTAGCAAGGAAAGAAGATCAATACCATTTTTGACCAAAATTAGATTAACTTATCTTTAATTCATGCTTATTTTTTAGAGAAAAATTTATAACAAGATAGTTCTTTTTGTTTATTTAAAAAAGATATAATTATTAAAAAGGGATAAGATTTATGGTACTTTATGATTTTGATATTCCTCGGATTATTCAAGTTTACATCGTTCAATTAGGCATGGGAATTTTTTATTTTTTCATTGGTTTGAAGATTCTTAAAAGAGATACCAAACGGTTAAATCAGCTTTTTGCTACATTTTACATATTATCTGCTTCTGCAACCATAATAAATGTGATTTACGCTTCGATTTTTATCAATCCGGCGGTAAAAATATTGCATTTTTTAACATACTTTTTGTTCTGCTTCGCTATAGTTTATTTGTTGATTTTTAATCTAATTATCTTAAAATCAGAGAAATTATTTACCATTAAAAAGCATAACATTATTGCTGGAACTTACGCTGTTTCATTACTTGTTTTAATTCTTATCCCGGGGGGAATTACAATTAACAAATCAACAGATTGGAAACCAGTTTGGTCTCTACCATTTTTAATTTATGCACTAATAGTTATAAGTTGTGCAATTATCCCAACAACCTATTTTTCAATACAAATCTATAGAGAACTTGAGGATAAAATTGTGAAAAAAAAATGGACTTTTTATATCTTAGCAACTTTAATATATTTTGCTATCCTATATGTGGCTTCTATTTCAAATTTTCTGAACGATCCAACATTTAGATTAATTACGTCATTTGCAATGTTATCTTTATTCGCTACTGCATATTTATTATACTATGGAGTAGGGAAACAAATAGGAGAATAAAATTCTTGGTTTTTTTTTTCTTTTATCTTAAATTTTATTTTTACTAATAAACATAGTTACATATTACAATTACTTTTTAGTTCTGTTTCTAAAAATAATAGTATAAGATGTCGGATGAACTCGTTCGCATTTGGGGAATAGGACCAGTGGCAGCCTCAAGACTAATTAAGGCGGGGATTACAACTATTGATCAGTTGGCTGCTGCGCAACCCACGGAATTGGCGTTTGTTAAAGGAATAGGGATTCCATCCGCTAAAAAAATAATCGCTAACGCCAAGCATTTAATGACCCTTGAGAGAGGCCTCACGATTGTATTAGACCATATCAAAGCTAACTTCGTGCAAAATTGTCCTAAGTGTGGAGGAGGTATGGAGGAGAAATACATAATATTAGGCCCTGAACGAAGAATATCCGCTTATCAATGCAAATTATGCAAATTCTACTTGCCTCGCTAAAAGATCACGCTTTATTTTCACATTGTAGTCCAAACTTGGAATAAAACTATAAATGAAATAGCATAAAGTGCCAAAAAAATCGCTCCTGCTTTTTTATCTACTTTTTGTCTCCAACAAACAAGAGCAATTACTATGAAACTAGCAAACATTGTGTATAAGATAGCAGGCATAGCTAACTCGGCAGATACAGGTTGTGGAAAAAAGATTTGTCCTATTCCAATACTTAAAGTACAATCAACAATACAAGATCCAATTATATCTCCAATGGCCATATTATAATGCTTTCTCTTTAGAGCTGTGATATCAACTGCCAATTCAGGGAGAGAGGTTGCAAAACTGAGAAAAACAAAACTGATAATAAACTCTTGGACTCCCAATTCCATAGATATTGTTATTACAGAGAGAACTATCATAAAAGAACTAATAGCGATTCCGGCAAAACCTAAAGCTGCTAATGTTGCGTGATATTTCTTACTTCTATCTGTTTTTGTTATTACTAAATCTATACACTCAATAATACTATCTTTAGTTACGTTATAAATAATAATTGAATAAAATACTAAACTAACTACTACGAATATTGCGTCTAATCTTGTAAAATAACCTTTAGATATTATCGCATAAATTACAAAAAGAGCTATTAATAGGCATGCCCCAAGTACAATAAATTCTTGCCTTCTTACCTTAAAGGATCCACATACCATTGGTAGAAGCCCAAAAACTAAAGTAATTTGTGCCAAACTTGAACCAATAGAATCTCCCACATCAATATCAGCATGACCCATGGAGCTCGAGATAATTGAGTTAAAAATCTCTGAGATATCAGTACCAATAGCGACAAGAGTCACTCCTATAACCAAATTAGATATTCCTAATTGAGCCGCTAATGTAGCAGAATGTTTAACTGCAATATCACTGGAGTATACAATAATAATGACTCCTAAAATAAAAATAAATATAGATAGGGTGATTACAAACATCGTATTATAAAATCCTCTTCAAAAAGATTTCTATCCTTTATTTTTTAATGCTTTTAAATTAGAACTATATTAATTGTACTAATTTCATTATGATATAGATGTGGCTCTCTTAAGATTATTACATCATCTTATGAATTAATTACTAAATATCCTCATTAAAAATATTGTATCTCCATCTATTTCATTGGATTAAAAATATTTAAATGTTGACTTTCTTAGGATTAAAATTATTTTTTTATCCTTTTTATTAATTCTGTAAAAATTTCTCCAGCTTTGCCCATTAAAAAAACATCAGCCAGATTATCCATCATTGTATTTTCCCTATTAACGAATATTACATAAGCTCCGTGATTTTTAGCGATGGTAGGCATAAAATTAGCGGGAGATATAACTAATGAACTTCCAACCATTAAAAAACAATCACAATCTCTACAAGCATTCATAGCGCCGTCAAGAACACTTGTAGGTAGAGATTCTCCAAACAACACTACTTTAGGTTTTATATACCCTGAACACTCACACACAGGATATTCGACACTTTTTGTATCCACATCGTCATAGGCAAATTCATTCCCACATTTAACACAATGTAATATTCCATAAGCCCCGTGTAACTCATATATTTTTGCGCCATAGGATCCGCTTCCTGATTTTTGATGAAGCATGTCAATATTTTGAGTAATTATTGCTTTTACCTTTCCTATTCTTTCCAATTCTGCGATAGCTTTATGAGCATAACTGGGTTCAGCATCGGCAACAATGCCTTCTAATTCTTTATGCATTTGCCAAAATTTTGAGGGATCTTGCAGGAAATATTGATAACTTGCATAGATTGAAGGGTCATAACGGCTCCAAAGCCCTCCTTCACTTCGAAAATCTTCAATTCCCGATTCTGTAGAAATTCCTGCTCCTGAAAATGCTACGATATGATTTGACTCTTTTATAATGTCTGCTGCTTTTGATATCTTTTCTATCTCAATCATTAATAAAAAAAAGATTTTTTACTTATTCAATCTTCTGACAGATATTTAGTTCCTCATTATTCCGAGCATTAAAAAAATTAAAAAATGAGATCTATTCTTTATTGGTCATACTTAAATGTTTACTAATAATAATAAAAAATATAGATAATAATTCAGAAAGTGAAAAATAATGTTTAGCTTAAATCCACATAAGAATAAAGTATTAGGTATAACTTTTGTCCTTGTCTTGTGCCTCACGGTATTAACAGTATCATCCATCTCAACACCTTTTTCTGTTGATGTCGCTGCTGGATCCAAGGAAGCAGACTCCTTAAGCACTCCATATTGTAATGGAGCGCCCTGTGGTTGGGCGTGGATGTCAGGGAATAAAACCGCAATTGAATATGGCGTATATGGCACGAAGGGAGTTCCTGATGTGGCGAATTATCCAGGAGCTAGATGTAAGTCTCTTTCTTGGACGGATACGAATGGAAGTTTATGGTTATTCGGAGGTGGTGGTTTTGCCGAATCAGATTTCGGGTATTTGAATGACCTCTGGAGATTTAACATCACCTCAAAGGAGTGGGTGTGGATATCAGGAAATAAAAACGCTGGTGAACATGGTATATATGGCACGAAGGGAGTTCCTGATATGGCGAATTATCCGGGAGCTAGAAGTGAATCTGTTTCTTGGAATGATACGGACGGAAATTTATGGTTATTCGGAGGAGTTGGTTTTGCCGAATTAGGTGGTATAGGATTTTTGAATGACCTCTGGAGATTTAACATCACCTCAAAGGAGTGGGTGTGGATGTCAGGAAATAAAACCATACAGGAATTTGGCGTATATGGCACGAAGGGAGTTCCTGATGTGGCGAATTATCCGGGAGCTAGAATTGATTCTGTTTCTTGGGCGGATACGGACGGAAATTTTTGGTTATTCGGAGGAGGTGGTTATGCTGAATTAGATAGTGGGGCTTTGAATGATCTCTGGAGATTTAACATCACCTCAAAGGAGTGGGCGTGGATGTCAGGGAATAAAACCGCAGATGAAAATGGCGTATATGGCACGAAGGGAATTCCTGATATAGCGAATTATCCAGGAGCTAGAGCCTTTCTTGTTTCTTGGACGGATTTGGATGGAGATTTATGGCTATTCGGAGGACAAGGTTATGCCGAATCAGGTGGTACTGGGCAGCTGAATGACCTCTGGAGATTTAACATCACCTCGAAGGAGTGGGCGTGGATGTCAGGGAAAAACATCTTAGATCAAAATGGCAAATATGGCACGAAGGGAGTTCCTGATATGAAAAATTATCCAGGAGCTAGACACAATCCTGTTTCTTGGACAGATACGAACGGAAGTTTATGGTTATTTGGAGGTGATGGTTATCCCGAATCAGGTAATTTAGGGTGGTTGAATGACCTCTGGAGATTTAACATCACCTCAAAGGAGTGGGCGTGGATGTCAGGGGATAAAACCAGAAATGAATATGGTGTATATGGCACAAAGGGAGTTCCTGATTGCGCGAATTATCCGGGAGCTAGAGAGTCTTCTGTTTCTTGGACAGATACGAACGGAAGTTTATGGTTATTCGGAGGTAATGGTTATCCCGAATCTGGTCTTGATGGGTATTTGAATGACCTCTGGAGATTTAAACCTGGCTGTATTGAAGAATCGCAACCAGGTGGGCAAATTCCAAGCATAGATGATGACGACGATGATGATGGCGAACAAGCAATACCAGTCGGTAATTTTTATCTATTATTTATCGTGGTTGGAATCGTAGGCGGAGTAATGTATTACAAAAAGAAGCATTCCATCATGAAGGATCGATAATCGAAATCTTTTTTTTTTTTACTTTTTAAATTCCCCACATTGAAATATCGTTTTCTGTCATTTGAAAATTGTAGATAGGTTCTGCATTCTCCCTTAACTTATCTACTCAATCTTTTGACAGATATTATCAATTTTTTGTATAGTTTCATCAACAATTTCGTCCGTGTGTAGAATGCAAGTGTAGAACCTGCTTCCTGCTACAGATATGATTTCTTGATCCACTAATGCAGCTCCCATCTCGCCCATAAAGTCCTTTCGTACAGGAATTTGGCCTACTTGAGTGTTGTCATCCAAATCTAATCCAAATACGCAACTGGTGTGAAAGTGTACGGTACCACCATAGTTATAGGAGAACCATGGTAACTCGTATTTCTCAAAAACTTCGTTTAAACCTATAGCTAATCGATTTGCAGCATGACCAGCTTTTTGAGTTGCATTAGTTTCTTCAACAAACTTAATAGCGTGATATGCTGCCGCACATGTTAAGGGGTTTGCCGCTATAGTTCCACCAGTATAAGCTCTTTTTCCACCACTAACTCCAGCAGCACATAGACTCATTACATCAGCTCTACCTCCTATAGCAGCCGCAGAGGGGAAACCATGGCCAACAATTTTTCCAAACACAGAAATATCTGGTTTATAACCGAAATAAGCTTGACCTCCGCCCATATGCAATCTAAAAGCACATACAACCTCATCAGAAATCATTAATGTCCCATTCTCGTGACATAATTCCTCAACTTCTTTATTAAACTCAGGTCTAACTGGATTAGCTCCAGATTCCCCTCCCATTGGCTCTACTATTACAGCTGCGACCTTTCTTTTTTCTTTAAACATTTCTCTTAATGCTTCAATATCGTTTGGAGGGACAGATTCAGTAAATTTTAACACGGGTTTTGGAATTCCGTGAGATTCCAGCATTTTTGTTCCCGGAACGTGCATATCATAGACGAGCTGATCGCTCCATCCATGGTAGCTCCCCCCAATTTTAATGATCCATTTACGATTTGTGAAAGTTCTTGCTATTCTAATTGCTAGCATATCAGCCTCTGTACCTGATTGTAGCCATCTGACTATCTCACATGATGGAAAATGTTTCTGTAATTGTTCTGCTGCGAGATACTCGTATTCATGAGTGATTCCATGACAAGGACCAATTTCCTTAATTACGTCAGTGACTTTATCAATCAACGGTTTATATTGATGCCCTAAAATAATGGGTCCTCCACACATAAGGTAATCTAAAAGCTTAACATCGTCTATAGTTTCCATCCAACAACCGTAAACTTTCTTACTCTCTAAAGGAAAAGGAAAATTAAAAGCAAGATTGTGCTCAACTCCACCAGGAATAATTTTGCGCGCTCTATAATAAGCATCTTTAGATTTAGGGTGGTTTTTATGATATCGTTCTATTATTCCTTTTAACTCTTCAGGTTTAAACTTTCTCATTGGAGAACTAACGATATTTTTAATTTTCGCAATTTGATCTTCATATTTCATACTCAATTTTACTCAACAACCCTTATATGGCTATTTTAACATATTTAATTTAAATTTAAATTATAATAATAAAGAAATAAAATCATGAAAAAATAAGGTTTTGGTTTAAAAAAATAAATAATATTTACAAACATTCAAAAAAAGATCTAAATTAGTATTATTTATGTCAAAAACTGAGAAGAAATTTATTTTAGCAATAGATCATGGGACTGGGGGACCAAAATCAGCTATTGTGTCAACTCATGGGGAAGTACTTGAATGGGCATTTCAAGAAGTACCTCTACATGTGTTTAAAGGTGGTGGAGTAGAGCAAAATCCAGATGATTGGTGGAACGCAATTCTAAAAACATCTAAAAAGGTTATTGATAGTGGACATGTACCAGTTGAAGATATTGTAGGAATTTGTAATTCAAGTCAATGGAGCGGAACAGTACCAGTAGATAAGGACAGAAATCATCTAATGAATGCAATAATATGGATGGATACACGAGGAGCTCCCTATGCAAGAAATATTCATAAAGGTTTATTGAAATTTTCTGGTTATAATATTAAAAAAGCACTATCGTGGGTAAAAAGAGCTGGAGGCGCCCCTACTTTAAGTGGTAAAGATCCTATAGCTCATATATTATGGATAAAGCATGAACAACCAGATATCTACGAAAAAACTTTCAATTTTTTAGAACCTCAAGATTATATAAATTTAAAATTAACTGGTAAGTTTGCATCTTCATATACAACTATAGGGATTCATTGGCTGACAGATATAAGAGATATTAACAATGTTAAGTATTCAAAAAAATTACTTAAAATGGCACAGCTAGATAAGAGTAAATTACCTTCAGATTTTGTAAATTCTACAGATATTTTAGGTACAATAACAAACGAAGTAGCAAATTCATTAGGATTAGATAAAAATACAAAGGTAATTGCTGGAGCGCCGGACGTTCCGACGGCAGCAATAGGTTCTGGTGCTGTGAGAGATTATGAAACTCATATATATATCGGTACATCTGATTGGGTAATTTGTCATATTCCCTATAAAAAAATGGATATGTTCCATAACATTGGCTCTATCATTTCTGGAATCCCAGGAAGATATATGATAATCAATGAACAGGAAATAGCTGGAGGTAATTTATCTTTTTTGAGAGACAAAATCTTATACCATAAAGATGAACTTTTAAAAGAAGAAGCTGTACCTGATGTATATAAAATTTTTGATCGAATAGTAGAATCTATTCCAGCAGGTTCAAATAATCTTATTTTTACGCCCTGGTTAATAGGTGAAAGATGTCCTGTCGATGATCATACGATAAGGGGTGGTTTATATAATATATCGTTAGAAATGTCGCGTGAACACTTAATAAGAGCAATATTTGAGGGCGTTGCGTATAATGTGAAATGGGCTTATATTTACGTCGAGAAATTAATTAAGAAATTTATTAAAAGAGAACGCCGGGAAAAGGATATTTTTACTCCAGATGTAAATATAATTGGTGGGGGAGCACAGAGTAATGTTTGGTGTCAAATTTTTGCTGATGTTCTTAATAGAAAAATTAAACAAGTAAAAGATCCTATTCAAGCAAACGCTCGCGGTGCAGCATTTATCGCTTCAGTTGGACTCGGATACATAAATTGGGATGATATTCCAAAATATACTCAAATTTCAAATATATATACACCAAATCCTGAAAATCGAGAGATTTATGATAAACTCTTTATAGAGTACCTAAATATTTATAAAACTATGAGAAAAACTTATAAACGCTTAAATAAAGATTGAAATAATTAAAAAAAATAAAAGTGAAGAAAATGACGAAACAAGAATTAATTGAAGAACAACCCTTTAAGGGAAAAATAGCCATTATTCCTGGTGGTTCTAAAGGTATGGGGAAGGCTACAGCCAGAGATTTTGTCCAGTTGGGGGGTAGTGTATGTATTATAGCAAGGGGCATGGAAGCCTTAAAAGAAACTGAGGAAGAATGCAATAAATTAAAATCTGATGATTCTCAATTTGTTGAAATTATTTCTTGCGATACTACAGACATGGAAAAGTTAAAGCCACTTTTAACAGATTTTATAGATAAACACGGAATACCAGATTATTTATTAAATTTTGTTGGCTATGCTATTGTCCAATATCTTGAAAAATTAACCCTTATAGATTTTAAACAAAATATGGATGTGGATTATTATGGCCAGTTAGTCCCTACACTAATAGTTATGCCTTATTTCATGGAAGCTAAAAAAGGATACATTACTTTTACATCTTCAGTAATGGGATTTATGGCATTAATGGGTTATTCAACATATTGCCCCTCAAAATTTGCTGTTTTTGGTTTAGCAGAAGCTCTACGTCATGAATTATTACCTTATAATATCAAGGTTTCAATACTTTTTCCAACAGATACCGATACACCCGGATATGCTGAGGAAAATAAAACTAAACCAGAAGAATGTAAAATAATGTCTGCAGTAGGTACAGTTATGACAGCGGAACAAGTTGCTGAAGAATTCATCGATGGCCTTTTAAATGAGCGTTTTGAAATTCTACCAGGTGAAGCTGCTGTCCAAATGAAAGAGATGAGAGAAAATCCAGATCAGATTCGGGGGGTTCTTGATAGTCTTTATAAACGCGCTAGGCGTAAAATAAAAAGAAAAATTTAATTTTTTTATTTTTTTATTTTTTTATGAGAAGTCTTATTTTTTCCTTCTCCTCTTTACTGTTTGCTGAGCTTCAAGTAATATTCCAAAAGTCTTTTCTGTATCAAAATATGCAAACCATTGTTTACCAACTTTACCAGTCTGTACTACTTCGATACCTCTTTTCTTAAATTCATCCATAAAAGCTTGTAAATCTTCAACATATATGCCTATGCTATGAAGGCCTTCTTTTCCTTCCTCAATAAATTCCTTATAAAGACAATCACCACTTATCCATTGCTGTAGCTCAATTTGTACGTTAAGCAAGCGACTAAACGCAAAATCCAATATTACTGATACGTCCTTGCCTCGAAATGTAGCGTCTTGATGAGGGATGTTTTCCATATGCGCGAAGGTAGGGATCCCGTATATTTCTTCCATAATTTTCGCTTGTTTTTTAATGTCCTTATACACATAACTTAATTGTTCTATTTTTAAATTCCCTAAATTAAAAATTTGCTCCATTTTTAATCATTTAAACAAGTTAATTAATTGATTCAATTTATTATTCTTTTATTTATATAACTTTTTAAAAATATTCATATTCTCAAAAAATTGAACAAAATATTAAAAAAAGATATATATCAATAAATAAAAAACAAAATAGAAAAAATAAAAATAAGATTTTTTTATAGTTTTAGCCTTTAATTTTTTTACCCTTTTCCATTTTATCCATATCTTTCTCTTGCAAGACCCTACGTTGCACCTTACCTACGAGATTTATAGGTAACCTTTTCACAAACTCAATATAGCTAGGACTTTTCCATTTTGCCATGTTTTCTTGGCACCATTTCTTCAAAGTTTCAGCATCAATATCTTTATCAGCCTTGTACTCTTTTTTAAGAGTAACCCATGCTTTAACCGCTTCTCCAGTCATTTCATCTGGTAAACCCGCCACAGCGGCCTCATCGATCATCTCATGGTTTCCCATGAGCTCTTCAACTTCTTTTGGAAAGACAGAATGACCAGATACTTTTATCAGAGATTTTTTCCTATCTCTAATTTCACAATATCCTTGTTCATCCATAAATCCGATGTCTCCTGTCAATAACCATCTTTGTCCCCCCCATTCTTTAATATTGTCTTCAGTTCCACCTATGTACCCTTTCATAACTTGTGGCCCAGCAATACAAATTTCACCTGTATGTTCCACTCCAAAATTACCTTTTTCAGGAGTACCATCGCAAATTGGTCCTGCTTCGAAATTTGCAGGATCAAATATAGCCCAATCTGTGCCAGGTAGCGGTAGCCCTAACTTTCCTATCTTATATGGGCCCCAAAAAGGCGCGATACTTACAACTGGGGAAGTTTCAGTTAGTCCATATCCAGATCTTATTGGACAAAAGATTTCTTCAAATGGAATTCTTACATAGTCATGAAGTGGTCCTGCTCCTTGATTAGCATATTTTAATTTTTGCCAAAAGTCGTATTTTCTCTTAAATTCTTCAACACCCATCTTTTCGACAAAATCAGTTAATCTTTTAAACAACATTTCAACCCCGACATAAATAATTCCTTTTGGAGCATCTATTTGATTAACTGTGCTACATAAATCTTCGTCTGAAGGAGGTCTAGGAAATAATAGCATTGGCATACCCAACGATAATCCACCATTCATTACGCAAGTCAATCCAAAACTATGGAAAAATGGGATACTTCCAATTGAAATAATTCCGGGTTCTAGATTTACCCAAGGTTTTATCATATGCAAATCGGAAATTAAATTTGCATGAGTTAGAACAGCTGCTTTTGGTAGTCCTGTGGTACCTCCTGTCATTAAATAGCATGCCGGATCGTTCCATGGATCAATGTCTACTTTTATTTCTTTTGCTTCTGTTTCTTGAATTACTTTTTTCATTCTGTATAATTTGAACTTATGATCCTCAGTTAATACTACATCACCCGATTGATCTGGAACTGCTTCTCTTAATCTGGCAAATGTTTCTGGTTCGGCTGTGACAAAATCTAAAACATCAGTTGCAATTACATGTTCCACCTTAGTCCTCCCTAAAACCTTTTGGATTGATCTCCAAAACATATCCAACATTATAAAAACTTTAGCTTCCGTAATAGTTAACTCATGTAATAATTCCATAGGTCTGTAAGTTGGATTAACTCCAGCAGCTATCGCTCCTATATACATACAACCCATATAAGCAATAACAAAATTAACAGAGTTAGGTAGGTCAATAGCAACTACATCCCCTTTTCTTATCCCGATGTCGTATAGAAAAGTTCCAAACTTTTTCGCATAATCCATTAAGGTTCTCATTGTAGTTCTCTCTAAATATGGACCAAGTGCAAAGATGCATATGTCTTTATCCCATAAATCTAATGAGTTTGATTGTCTCAGAAGTCCTTCGTGTAAAGATTCAATATGTACATCTTCAATTTCATATACTTGTTTTGGCACACCTTCAGGCCAATGTCCCCCAGTAAACCAAACTTTATTTTCATCTACATGAAAATCTCTCAAACTAGTCATAATTTTTTCACTTTTTTATCTTATTAATTTTTTTTTATAAATTTTTCTATATTATGTATTTTTATGGTTCTTATATAATAAATTATTTACTTGATCACTTTAAAAATTTTAAAGAGCCTTCATTAGGTATTAATTTTAATAGAGTAAATAAATCGAGGTTAAATTAATTTAAAATGGGCTTTAAAGATAACCTTAAGGAAAAATTACATAACAGTTTAACTCAAGATGAACTTCTATTACTTCCGAGAGGTTTTCAGACATTAGGAAAGGTTATGATTTTAAAGTTACAGCCAAAATTATTAGAAAAAAGAAAAATAATCGCAGATACATGTTTAGAGATACTTCCAAAGATTAAATCGGTTTATCTTAATTTGGGAAAAGTTAAGGGAAAGTTTAGGCAACCTGAAAAAATTGAATATTTGGCGGGAGAAAATAATCCAATAGTAGAACATACGGAACATGGTATTCGTTATATCTTTGATATTACAAAAATTATGTTTAGCAAAGGAAATCTAAATGAGCGAAAGTATTTAGCAACATTAGTTAAAGATGGAGAAATTATTGTAGATATGTTTGCTGGAATTGGATATTTTTCCTTACCGATAGCAAAACACTCCTCTGTGGAAAAAATATATAGCATCGAACTTAACCCAGATGCGTATGAATTCTTAGTTAAAAACATTAAACTTAATCATTTTGAGGAAAAAATAGTTCCGATACATGGAGATTGCAGAAATGAGGTTGTAAGACTTAGCGAAACAGGATTAAGAACCGATCGTGTAATAATGGGTGTATTTCCTGCCCCAAAAGACTATATAAAAGAAGCACTTTTATTAGTAAAGGATTCTGGAACCATCTTTCATTATGAGGGTGTTGTCGAAAAGGAAAACTATAGGCAATTATTTGATGAATTTAATGAGATCGCTGAACGTCAGAATCATCAATGTAAATTATTATCGAAAAGATTTGTTAAAAGTTATGGTCCTAACCTCTATCACGTGACATTAGATATAAAAGTTAAAAAATCATAACTAAAAGAAATTCTTAAATTATTGAAAATAATTGATATTATAAAAAGATCAAAATAAAAAAATATTTTAAATCAGAATATAATAAAATTAACAAAAATAAATGTTAAAATGCAGAAAAAAGGAACAATAGCTCTTGATTACAGCCATAACAATAAATTAATAGTAGAAGATTCAAGTTTTCAAGATTTCACTAACTTTTTATTCACTTCGGGTTATAAGCTTGGGAAAATCCAAGCGGGATTTGATTCTTTAAAAAAATTAGAACAATATGATTGCATTATACTATCATCTCCTAATAATTCTAAGTTATCAGAGAAAGAAATCGAAGTATTGGAAAAATATGTACGTCAGGGGGGAAACATTTTAATGTTGAGCTCAATGGGAGGGGATCAAACAAATAGAACAAATTTAAATGAGCTTACAAATTATTTTAGATTTTATTTCGTTTCTGATACTGTTGAAGATAGCATGAATTATGTTAACCTTCAAAGGAGACCTCTAATAACCAACATTACACCTCACATTATAACTGATCAAGTAAAAAAAATAGTATTTTCTTCTGCCTGTTCGGTTAAAGCAATGGAGTTTCTTGAAGATAATGAAGATATTAAAGTTGAGATCGTCGCAAATGGCGGATTAAATACATGGCATAGGGTTTATGATGGAAAAGATTGGATTGAAGAAGATAGCCCAAAAATTCCATTATTGGTAGTAGTTGAATATTATGAGGGAAAAGTTGTTGCTATTGGAAATTTGAGCATGTTCTCTTCATTAGGAAGTGAATATGGGTTTTCGGCTTTTGATAACAATTTATTAATTGCCAATATCTTGAAATTCTTAACGTCAGACGTGATTTCAGAAGGAAAGCTCATTACTATAAATTTAAACTTGGATTTATTTCACTGGACAAACAAAGTTCTTAAAGATCAAGATTGGGAAGATGTTTCAGATGTGATTAATCTAGCTGTAAAATACTTTAAAGATAATTATTCTGATGCAATTAAAGAAATAAAAAGGATAAGGGAAGAAAAATTAGCAAAGAAAATCGCATATGAAAAGTCTAAAACAAAGATAGAAGAAGAGACTTCCGAAGAGAAAATTTTAGAAATGATTCCTGTTAGAAAAAGAGAAGATCTTGAAGATATTATTGGTGCATTGGAAGAAGTAACTGGAGAAAAATATGAAATGACAATAGATTTAGATGAAGTGGAGGAGAAAGCTGTAGAAGAAAAATTTATAGAAGTAGGTGGTATAAAATACACTATTGAAGAGACTAAATTATTTAAAAGGGAAACCAGCAAGAATGCCATCTGGCATGGTAAACCAACCAAGGGTTTTAAAGAGTGGCTCGAAGAGAAGAGAAAAAGAGAAAAAATATCTGCTAAGATAAAAAAGTAAAAATGTGATTATGGACAATTTTTTGTTTGTTCTAGGAAGAAACTTTAGGCTTTCACTAGCAGAACTTGATAATATTCTTAAAAATTCTCAATTTAAAGGTCGAATTATAGATTATTCAGCTAATATAGCTGTCGTAGAATTTATTAGTCTACACAATGATAAATATTATATTAATAAATTAATGGAACTTCAATTTTTATTAGGGGGCTGCCAAAAGATAGCAAAAATTTACGATTTCATTAATATTAGAGATATACATAATGCCTTTCCGTTAAAAATTGATAAATATAAATTAGTAGAGAAAGCTAGAAAAAAGATCTTACATATTTTAGGAAAAGTTCTCGAACAAATATTCCCTAAATTGAAAAGTCAGAGCATATTTTTTGCCGTATCAATTTATCCCAATCTATTTGAAGATGAATACTACTCGAGAGTCTTAGTGAAGCATTTTCTTCCCTTTCTAAATAAGGAAATTATGAACATATTAAAGGAAAAAGAAGTGAAAAAATCGCTATATTACGAATATCCTGAAGAAAATATAAAATCTGGTAATCTCAATCCTATTTTTCCACATCATCTTATAAAATATGGATTATTCAATGAAGATAGAGCTGAAATTATATTCGGTTTCACAGAAGAAGGGGTTTACATCGCAAGAACTTTTACAGCGGACGATCCAAACTTCAAAAAGAAAATTGACGAGGAGAGACCTTTTAAGGAGTTTAAAAGTAGTATTTCCCCAAAATTAGCGTTAATGATGTTTAATTTTTTAAATTTATTTCAGGAAAGAGAGACGAAAAAAATCTTGGATCCATTTGTTGGGAATGGAACAATATTATTGTTTGCCTTATTACAAGATTTTCAAATATACGGAGCAGATTTCGATCAAGCAAAGATAAATAATACGATTCGAAATATTATTTGGTTATTGGAGGAAATAGAAGAGCCAATTCCTCCTAGAAGCCTACTTGAGGAGAGAATTCAGAATATTGACATTGGAGACTTATCAAAGCATTTTCAACCAAATTTCTTTGATGGAGTTGTTACTGAACCTTCTTTAGGCCCGTTTTACAAGAATAAACCCTATTATATACAAGCAAAAGATATCATAGATACCGAATTAGAACCTTTATATGTTCTAATTTTTAGAGAAATATATAAAGTATTGAAGCCAAAAGGAAGGATTTGCATAACGGCACCGATTATTGAAACTATTGACGGTGGAGATATACAATTAAATGTTAATAAAATCGCAATAAATAATAAATTCCAGCCAATTAATATGATAGATTCAAAAAGAATTATTAATAAATCAAATATTAAACTTCAATTTCAAAAACAGGATTTAAAAAACCTAATTGATGCAAAGAAAGACCAGATTCTAAAAAGAAAAATTTATGTTTATGAAAAGCAAGATTAATGAGTATTTATGAAGTATGAAGAGGTTCTAGATAAAATTGAGAGCGTACTCCAAGGAGAAGCTCATTTAGACGAATTAGCTAAAAGAAAACGAGACCCATTTAAGATTTTAATTTCTACAATATTATCTGCTCGAACTAGGGATACTAACACAAGAGCAGCAACAGAAAAGTTATTTGCTAAATATAATAAACCCCAACTTATCGCAGAAGCAGATTTGGAAGATCTAGAAGAACTCATAAGATCTACAGGATTTTATAAAGTAAAAGCTGCCCGAATAAAAGATGTATCCAAAATAATTCATGAAAAATATAATGGTAAAGTTCCTGAAAATTTTGAAGAGTTAATAAATCTACCTGGAGTAGGTGCTAAAACAGCTAATTGTGTCTTGATATATGCTTTTGATATTGATACCATAGCTGTTGATACTCACGTGCATAGAATCTCTAATAGATTGAAATGGGTAGATACCAAGAAACCTGAAGAAACTGAGGAAGCATTAAAAAATTTAATCCCTAAAAAAGAATGGAAAAGAATAAATAGACTATTTGTTAAGTTTGGACAGGAAATCTGTATGCCTATTAATCCAAAACATAATATTTGCCCGATAGAGAATATTTGCCCTAAAGATTTTTCAATGGAAGAAGAAAGAAGAAGAAAGAAAAAGAAAAAATAACTCTATTAATAATACTCTTCATACCTTTTTTTTCGTTTGAAGATATAACCAAATAAAACTCCACCGGCTAATCCAAAAATATGAGCCCAATAATTTATTCCCGGTTGGAAAGACATAATTATGAAATAAGCAATATATATTAAACTAAGCCCTATAAGAGATGGTTCTTCTCTCATAAAAAATATAAACGCAGCACCAATCAAGCCAAATATAGCACCCGAAGCGCCTAAACTTATAACATAGAGCGGTAATAATACTAATGAGAAGAGATTTCCAATTAATCCTGAAATAAAATAGATTATTAAATACTGATATCGAGGAAAATTGTTTTCGATGGCAGCCCCAAATATTAATAACGCAACCATATTAGAAAACAAGTGTAATCCATCAGCATGAAGGAACATGGATGTTACAAGTCGCCATAGTTCTAAATCTTCGATAACTTTCGAATTTATTTGAGCTAAAGAAAGTAGATATTCTACATCTAAAATTAAATTAAAAACAATAAAACAGATGGTATTAACTGAAATTAACAAAAGTGTCACTTTTGCTTCTTTAAAGCCTTCAGCATCTAAAACCATCAAGATAATTAAGAAAAAGCTAAAAAAATTAATAATATTACTATAATTAATTATGGAAAGATATAATAGTGATTTTTATCTTTATTTTTTTAAAGTATTAGAGGTTTTTTTAAAGATTTCTTAATTGAATTGATTAATAATATAGAGCTAAAATTCGAATATAACAAATTATAAGTGATTTCCGCTGAGTAAAGGTAGAAAATTGTTTGCTTGTTCTGATTGTGGTAAAGAGATCCATGAAAGAGAGATCATTTATTTAGAGCGAAAACCCTATTGTAAAGATTGTTATATTAGAAGATTATATGAAATAAAGAAAGATCTTTTATTAAAGAATCTTATAAAAAATCAATATTTGCAGGATAAGCGACTTATTGCAGCTTTTAACGAAGTACCTCTTGAGGAATTCATTCCAAAGGAATATGTAGATCCGAACAAAATTTACGAAGATATTCCAAATCTTTTTTATTACGATAAACCAGAAAATTATAGAACAATATCTGCTCCTCATATGATAACGATTATGCTACAAGGTTTGGCTTTAAAGGAAAACGATGATTTATTAATATTAGGGGCAAAGAGTGGATATATTGCAGCACTAGCTCATATATTGGCACCCAAGGGAGAGATTATAATACTTGAAGCCAATTCTGAAATTGCGAAGATAACAGATGATAATTTAAAGAAGTTGAATTTACACGATAATATAACTGTAAATATCAAGAATCCTCTTGAAGGAATGCCAGAATTAGGCCCATGGCAAAAAATTTTAGTGACAGGCGCAATTAAACAAGAACGTATTCATCCATTATTAAGTCAACTTGATCCTAAAGAAGGAGTGTTATACGCCCCCATTGGGGAAGATTTTATCCAGATCTATACACAAATTCTCAGAATCGAGGAAGAATTCTATGGAAAAAAGCAACTTCAAGTTCGCTTCACTCCCTTAATGACTCAAGTCGAATTAGATGAATTGGAATTGATTACAGATTTCGAACTTTTAGATGAATTTGAAATAAAGGATGATCCTAATAAAGTTGATCAAACTCTTAGTAAAGTCAAAGAAAAAATAAGCATAAAATATGCTTCGAGTATCTTTGATGATATTGAATTAAAACCGCAACCTAAGTTTCATGTAATTAAGGAGAAAATTTTAGATGAGCAAAGAGAGGAGGTTCTTACTTCTTTAGAAAATATTGAAATAATTATTGCAAAATTGAAAAAAGAAGATAATATTGCCGGTTGTTTTGATTTTATTGACGATATAGAAAATCAACTCGAAAACCTAAAAAATTTCAAGAAGGATTTTGATATTAAAACAAAAAAAATCCAAAACTTTCTAAATCAAATAAGAACGTGTAATATTGTCAGAAAAGAATTAAGGACAGAAAATATTTCTAAATCTGATCTCATAGATAAGGAAATGGAGATTGTAAACAAACAAATTGAAAAAATTAATGAGCTAAAGCAATTACTTAGTAGCGAAATTGAAAGAATTAAGAAATTATAATCATAAATTAAGGTTATCTTTATGGTTTTAGAATCTATTGAAATTATTAATGGAATTTTGGGCATTATATATGTTATTGTCTCCATAGTTATTGGTATAAGGCTCATGACTAAATATTTTCAAAATAAAAATACGATATTTATTTATGTAGGATTAACATGGATCGGTCTATCAACTCTTTGGCTAGCAGCCAGTATATCTTTTGTATTGGCTCTCACAACTGGCCGTGGGCTTCCCCCAATACCATATTTTTTAATAGGAGTATCATTGATTCCATTCTTTTTATTCACGTGGATGATTGCATTTAGTTCGCTTGTATTTGAATATTATAAAAAGATTGTTCTTGGCGTTTTCGCAATTCTTTGTATGATACTTGAAGTAATTTTCTTTTATCTGCTTTTCACTGACCATTCAATGATTGGAGTACAAAATACTCCCATTGATACAGATTGGGGTATTTTTATGACAATTTATCTTATTTTAGTAATAATTATTGCTTTAATTACTGGAGGTTTATTCTCTTATAAATCTATGATATCTGAAAATCCAGAAATTAGGTTAAGAGGAAAAGTAATTTTAATTTCTTTTATTATTTGGGCACTTGGTTCTATTATAGATACTATTTTTGAATTTGCTTTAATGAGAACACTAGCAATTTTCCTTTTAATAGTTGCTTCTTTCTTATGGTATTTCGCTTTTAATTTGCCAAAATTTTTGAAAAAAAGATTATCAAAATAAAACTTATAATATTTTTTTATTCTTTATTGCTTGAGAAATTCTAAAACTGCTTTCATAAAATCAGGTAAATCATCAGGCTTTCTTGAAGTAATCAGATTCTTATCAATTACAACAGGTTTATCCACAAAAGAAACTCCTGCGTTTATCATGTCATCCTTTATTGCAAAGTAGCTAGTAGCTTTGCGACCCTTTACAATTTTTGCTGAAATTAAAACCCATCCCGCATGACAAATAGCTCC
The DNA here is from genome assembly GCA_019058295.1 of Promethearchaeota archaeon. GTDB lineage: Archaea > Asgardarchaeota > Lokiarchaeia > Sigyniarchaeales > SOKP01 > LW40-45. The sequence goes on from JAHPZI010000015.1 coordinate 30,612, forward strand.
AACTAGCTTCCCCTGAGCATTGATTTTTGCTACAAAATCTAATACTTTCTGATTCCTTCTTAAATAGTCGGGATTTTTAGTTCCACCAGGAATAATAACGCCATCATAGTTGTCAGGATTAGCTTCATTAATAGTTAAATCAGGTCTAAACGGATAACCCCACTTCCCTTTGATTTCCCTTTTTGATAAACTAATTAATTCTACATTATGACCAGCTTCTAATAACCTTATCCTTGGATAGTGTAATTCTAAATCCTCATAACCATCTGTAGCCAAAAAAGCTATTTTTTTTACCATCTTTTACACACCTCTTTAATTTTTTATTTATTAAACTCATTATTTAATCTTGTGATTATAATAATTAAGTTAACGTATTTAAAATTCCAACATAAACGATAAAAATTGCTATTAGGATTAATATTACATTGAAAGGTGTTGGAAATAATCTCCTTGGAGTTTTCTGCTTATAATTTTCGTATTTTTCTCCAAATTGGGGTATAAGTAAATATTTTTCTTCTAAAAATCCTTCTAATTCTAAAAGTAATATTAAAAAGGGCGTAAGAAGCAAAGTAATAAAAGAATCAAATATAAGAGCCAATCCTAAAAATGACATTGCCCATGAAGTATACATTGGATGTCTCATTATTTTATAGGGGCCGTCGGTAATTAATCGAGCCTTACCTTTTGCCAAACCTCTAATTTTATTAATTTTCATAGCTGAATTTCCAAAATATATCCCCAAAATAACTAATACAATCCCCAAAATTAAAAACATGGTCCACAACTGTTCAAAATAGCTTTTAGTTCCAAAAAAAGGTTCAAAAAAGCTTGACGTAATAATAGGAATCGAAATAAGTGAAGAACACCATATTATAAGATAAATAATTGTATAGATATCCCACCACTTACTAATTTTCCTCTCAGTTTTTAGAAAAATTATCCAATAGATAAAAAAATTCAATAAGAATATAATAACTAGGATAGCAACTATTAAAATCAACATTCTTTTGCTAAATCCTCTATTCTTAGGTCTATAATCAGCACTTTTAATTTAATTCTATATTGCCATATATTTATAGTTCATTAAAATAATCAATTCTATGAGAATTTTATTGATATTAGACATCTTTCTGACTTGATTTGATCACCCAATCAATTAAAGTTCTCTTTTGTCGGTATAAATCCATTAATTTAATAAATTTTTTTGCCTAAAAGCATTCATATTATCAAAGATTTAATAAAATTTCAATGATAAATTTTTTAATTTTTAAATTCTTTAAAGAATTAAGGATTTTTGAATAGATTATTGCTGATTTTATAATATGCCAGAACTGTTAGATTTTAGAAATTTACATTACAAGGAGGGGAAAAAAGACCCGAAAAAACTAAAGTTGCTCACTGCACCACCATATGATGTTATATCAGAAGAAGAACTCATAGAAATGAAAAAATATCCTGAAAATATTTGTCATGTAATTCTTCCAGAAACATATGATGCTGCTGGTAAAAAATTAGATGAAATGATATCTGAAGGAATTCTGGTTACCGAAAAAGACAGATGTATCTGCATTTACGGAATAGACTATACAAGACCTGACACTGGAGAAAAAATAAGCAGATATGGATTTGTCGGTCTTTTAAAATTAGTTGAAATATTTCCTTCTAATGACGGCGTCATACCCCATGAAGCAACGTTCAGAAAGTATACAGAGGATAGATTACGAATAATCCAAGAAACAGATAGTAATTTTTCTCCTATTTTCACAATTTACGATGGAAATGGTACAGCTGAGGAACTTTTTAACAAGTACATTAATAAAAGACCATTTCTTGAAACAATTGATCGAGATGGTTTCACGCATAAGATCTGGGAGGTTTGGGATACAGATGATATAAAAAGATTTCAAGAAATTGTCAAGAAACACGACGTAATTATTGCTGATGGTCATCATCGATATATAACTAGCTTGCAACATAGCAAGCAGGGAGGATGTAATTATATTATGGCTTTGTTCATTGATTTTAATGATCCAGGATTAATTATTTTCCCAAATCATCGATTAATTCATAATCTTCCAGTCAGTTCTATAGAAGAATTTAAAGAAAAAGTTAACAAGGAATTTGAGATTGAATTTATCGAGGATATTTCTGAATTTAAAAGAAAAATGGAAAAACTTATCGGTCAACATGTTTTTGGAGTCTATTATCTTAAAAATTATTTGATTCTTAGGTTAAAAGACGATATAAGACCTGAAGAATATATGACAGAAATCGAAGGATCAACCGAATGGAAAAATTTAAACCTTCCAATATTACATAATATTCTACTTAAAAAATGTATTGGAGTTAAAATGGAAAATATATCATTTATTAAGGGATTAGAGAAAGGAATAAATATTGTTGATGAAAGAGAGGATATTGATGCTCTTTTTGTAGTAAATCCACCATTATTGGAAGAGATTCAAAAAATTACTAGTTTAGGAGAGATTATGCCACAAAAGAGTACATATTTTTTTCCTAAACCTCTCTCAGGCTTAATAATACACCGCCATTCCAATGAAATTGAATAAATTTCCATTATAACTTTAATTTTATTGTTTTTTTAATCATAGTAAATCTAGTTCTGGCTAAAATTCTCAGAATTTATGCATTGATGTAAGTGTTTTAATTAAGTAAAATTAAAAAATAAATAAAAAAAAGAAAAAATATAGTTTTTTTTAATAAAAGAAAGAAATTACACATAATTTTTTTTGAGATCATTTAGTTTAGATATAATCTCATCGCTAATATTTCCCACAACTACTACATTACCCATAGATTTTATCTCTTTAATAAAATGTGCAAATTGATGACGAGCTGGACCTGGGGGTAATTTATCCATATTATCTTCTAATAACGCACCTAATTCATCGGTTTTTATTCCACCATTAATCTTTCTATAGAATTCATTAAATATCCCATCTATTTCAATTTCTTTTGTTCTCGATAATGTTTTACTTATAGATTCAGAAGGAGTACTTGGTTCACCAGAACTATCTCTACCTAAGACTAAAACGTGAGGTTCAGTTCTAGGATAATCTCCTGTACCAGAGCAATTATAATTTATACTTATTGATTTTCCACCTAGTAATTCCGGAATCTTTATTTTTACCTCAGATTCTTTGCCTTTTTCATGAATAGTACCTATGGGAGGTGAAAATTCAGTTAAAGCAAAACCAGAGGGAATATCATCCGTTACAACAATATTTTCTAATTCGACATCTCCCTTATTTTGGATTCTAACAGAAATACTAAACTCTCCTTCCGAAAGCCCTGGTTTAACACTTTTAAGTGTTTTAAGCTTTCTCGCAACATATTTGATTTTTATTACAGGTTCTTCAGGAGGACTTATTATAAACTCTTTACCTTTTATCAAAACATTTGCTTTTACCTCTACTGGTGTATTATATCTGGCTTCAGGCTTAGGATTTCTTGCTAGAAGAGGATAACTCATAGATATTTCAGAATTTGGTGGAACTTGGCTTTTTAAACCTTTTAATCTAATAGAAATTATATGTTTAGAATCTGGATTTTGATCATCTGGATTAATCCCAATCGCTTCAATGAATTCTTCCTTATTTTGAATTTCAGCAACCCCTTCCATATTTTTTACCTCTATTTTTAAATCTTTATTAATAAGAGGGGGAACAAAATCGGGGGGTATTTCATCTATTATTTCAAGATGATCTATGTTTGATGTTCCTAAATTAGGAATGCTATTCACAATAGTCATATCAGTATTAGCGTATGCGGCTACTTCAGGAGGATTAATCGTTTTATGAATTTCTATGCTTAAAACGTGATAAATGGTTGGTTCCTTTATAATCTCACCTATTACTCTAGTAATTACTCCAAATAATGGTGTGAATTCAATTTCAGATGCTAAATCAGGTACATTTTGACCATCAACAAGGAAATCTTTTTCCCATGACTGTTCGGGATCCAGTTCAATATTAGGGGTTTCAGAAACAACATTTTCGGAGCCCGTAGGGATATTATGGGAAACTTTAACATTTTCAAGTCGTACTTTAAATTCAGAATCATTAATAAATTCGACATTACAATCCCAAGTTGCGGGATTAGATCCTTCCTCTCTAGTAACTCCGCTCATTGAGTCCGTTTCTCCTCGCACTTCTGGTTTTATCATAGTTAGTATTTTATTATCGATTAAATAATTGACTCTCAAATTACCTAAAGTTTGGTCCTTTCTTTCCTTCACATTAACTACACAATACACCTCAAGAGTGGCGGTTTCTTTTTGAGGTAAATTCTCTATTTTCCAAGTTAATATCTTTTTTCCTTCTTCTTGTCCTAATTCAGCATTTCCAAAATTAGGGGATTTAATTTCAATATCTTGGAGAAGTGGAGGCATTTCTTTCGTTACTGTTATTTCAGTGAACGGTATTTCCAAGGTATTTGTAAGGTCGATTTTTAAATTGCATTTATTTGTGTTCTCGTAAAGAAATGCGTTATTAATTTTACCTGAAATATCTCTTTCAGCATCAAATGTTTCAATGACTTTTAAGCAAGGCTCCTTTAAATTTTGAATTTCATATTCCTGTTTAAATTCCTGATCAGGATTTATGGCACCTACATTTAGCTCTTTACTTAAATTAGTATTTATAGTTTCTTTTAAGTCGCAACTTAAATTCCATAGCCTACTTTTCTGAGATGTATTTTTAATCAATAAAGTCCCTTTTCCTTTAATCTCTTTTATATCATGTGCACCAGTTGCCCCTATCTCTGTTGGGGATAACACTGTATCTTCATAATCAGTTATATCTATAACGATTAAATTTTTTAATTCGCTCATTTTTTTAACCATCGTGTATTAGTGTCTTATGTTATATTTTTACGATAACATTTTAGTAATAATAGTCTTAGTAAATATAAACTTATGCAAAAAAAAATATTTAAATAAATCATTTTTATGAGAGACAATGCGTCATTTTGGAAAATCGTTGAAAAGTATAATAATCTAATGAATTCCGCAATAATAGGTCCTAATTGTGTAGACTCTAACATTTGTAGAGGTGATTGCTGTTCAATTAAGATTGATATACCTATGGTTTTAGCTAAAGAATATATTAAAAGAGGCTATGCGAAGAAAAAAGATTTTATTAGAAGCGATGTTTTTAGCTTTCAATTGAGGTTTGATGAATCTACAGGGAAATGTTTTTTATTCGATAATGCTATTAATGGGTGTAAAGTACATAATTCTGGGATTAAGCCTCCACAATGTTGGATTTATCCCACAAATTTCTCTAATCCTGAGAATAAAGAGATTAGTTGTAAAAGAGCAAAAGGATGGAAGATAATTAATTCTGAAAAAACAATGAAAGCAGAAAAATTGCTTCAAAAATATGTTTTTTTATGTCGACTTGAAGCAAAAAAAGAACTAAATAAGGTTAACAATAGAATAGGCAAAAACCAGACGGGGGATTCGAAGAATATTATTAAATATTTAAAAAAAAGATTAAAAAAAATCCCCCCGAGTCAATTAGGCGGCTTTCAAGATACTTGGGATCGTTTTCAGGTATTATCTGCTGAAGGATTATCATTACAAATGAAAAAGTTTTGTAAACGTATCAATAAAGAATGCCCATATCGTTCAGCTGACTTTTTAGAATGTAAAGCTATTTGTGAGAAAATTGCGAATGAATTAATTATTTTTTTACATAGTAATATAGATAATTATATAAAAAAGGAAGGCCCTGATCCTGAAGGTAAGTATCCGTTATATAAATTATTTAACTTCGTTAAAGATTTTGAAGATTAATATGCTCTCAGTCTCAACAAAAGATAATAAGACTGTTAGTAAATTAAAAAAAAAATTTAAATAATTATTCCCGAAATTTTATATTCAAATCATCTTTTGCCCAGAAATAAGTAGTAATCATATAGAAACCAAAGTAAATTCCTGATATTTCAATTAATCCATCCCATAAACACATCATAATTGCTATACCAATCGGGGCATTGTGCCAACCAGTAGCTTCTTTTCCAATTTCGAATGTATCCGCTATTAGTATTGGTCGAACACCAATCAACCATCCTACAAGATTAATATAAGAACCAATTATAGCTAAGAAAATAAATGATGCGAGCGGATATTTAACATCTTCATAGAATTTTAATGCTATAATAAATCCTACAATGGTAAAAATAGAAACAAATAGTATCGAAAATAATGATACAGCTCTTCGGCTAACAGTTGCAGATTCTTGGCTTGATATAGTGAATAGAAGTAGGATTGATGCTAATATAACGAATACTATTGTCAAAATTATAAACTCTTTATCTCTTTTAAATGCTAATAATTTAGCAAAACTATACATTAACACCGTTGGAATTCCCCCTTCGATTGGACCTTGTAAAAGGGCTGTAGTTGGATATTTTATTTTTATTGACCAAAATAATGTTGGCGGTTCATACCAAGTTCTCCACCCAATTCCTTGAAGGATTAATTCGAATATAATCCATAAAACTGAGCTGGAAAGATAAATCTTCCAAAATGCTTCTTCCTCATATTTATACTTTAATATTATTGATAAAATTATGAAGATTATGGTAAGAATAAGATATGAGGTAAAATCTATACTCCCCGAATAATATCTTCCAAACCAAATATTTAAATCGCCAGGTTTAACTTCCATTTTAATCACTCTATTTCATATATTGATAGTTAATAATGATGATTGATAATTAGTGATGATCAAATTTGAATATATGATATCACATACATAATACATTACTATAATACGAATATCCATATAACATTTAAATATCATAAAAAGAATACTTTTATTTAAAAAAATGACGTTAGTTAATAAAAATTTAATTGAATTGACGAAATTGGTTTTTTCTGAAAAATATGACTTTATAGCAGAACCACAAAAAATTAAAGGTAAATCTGGAAAGATTTGGACTTTTGATGGTCTTGTAAAAAATGCCACTTCATTATTCGGAATCTTTATTAGAGACTGGAAAAGAGAAATAAGTATAACGCAATTGCGACAATTACATAAAGCATGTTTAGATGTCCCAGGTATAGAAGGGGGAATTATGATTTGTAATATAATCTCCGATTTTTCTCGTGATTACTCGAATCAATTTGGAATCCAGCTTTTATCTAAAGGGCATTTGATTTCGAAACTAAGAACCCGCCAATTTCAATATTAATTAGCAAATAGCAAATGGAAAAATAACACGCTAATTAGAACTATATAAATCCACTCGTTTTCAAGCCACCTTCCATCCAACTTATCAATAAATGTAAACCAATAATATTCTCCTTGGTATGGATTGTAGAATTTGGAATGTATGTTTCGAGATATTTTGATGCGAGATATTCTATAGATGGATTTTCGCTATACCATTGTATTAATGATTCTTTTACCTTAAAATAGAAGTCCTGTAGCTCATCTAGCAATTTATCAAGAGTCTTATCACTCAACACTCCAAAATGTGCCATAGATACTGAATCAATATCTCCTCTCATGTTTCTTAGTCTCTTAAAAGTCTTTAAGAGTTCAGATTCATTAAATTCGGGTGGCATTATGTTTGGTGCAATAGTGTGTTCATCCCAAAAATACAAAATTGAATCACCAGTGAAAAGGTTTCTATTGTTTTCGTCTAAAACAGCAATTGAGTCTTGAGTATGCCCAAAGAAATTCAAGACTTTCAAATCCAAACCATTTAAATCGATAACATCTCCTTCTTTTAAAGGGGTTATATCTCCTTCTATAGGTGGTATCGTATAACCAAATGCCTCATTCATTATTCTTGGATCTTTTAAATGTTTTATGGCATTTTCAGACGCAAGAATTTCAAAATCCCCATTCAATTTTTTCAGCTTTTCACATGCCTGGACATGGTCCCAGTGGCTGTGTGTTAAAAGTAATTTTTGTATTGGAAATAAACCAAATTCTTTTAATTTCTTTACTACTTTCCGAGACGCTAACGGTTCGCTCGTGTCAAACATCATACGTTCTCCACCATTTTCAATTATATAAATGGCCATTGTGCCTGGCAAACGAAATAACATACCATCAATGAGATATGTATTCTCATTAAACTTTCCTTCATCAGTAATTTGTCCCATTTCATTACCTCTTGTTTTTCGATTTATTATAGATTTATATTTTTTATAGATTTATTTAAATATCTTTATATAAAATAAGCTATGTCGAATAAACTTAAAAAGATATATGTTTTTTAGAAATCTAAATTACATTTCTGTTAGGATTTAGAAGATTAGTGTTAAATTTTAATTGGATAATTCATAGTTTATAAAATATAAATTAAAAATTTTAAAAATTTACATTATTACTAAAATTTATTAGTTTTTATCATAAAATTAAATTTGGAATAGTTATTGTTAAGGGATTGAATTCAAATGCAAGATGCTGTGTTTAAACTGTGTATATTCGGGGACGGGGGAGTTGGAAAGACAACCTTAGTGAACAAGTATCTTACAGGAGTATTTAAAAATTCAACAATGACTATTGGTATAGATTTTCATATAAAAACACTATTAATTGACGGAATTAAAGTAAGATTGCAAATATGGGATTTTGCGGGTGAAGAACGTTTCAGATTTCTTTTACCAAGTTATATAGTAGGAGCTTCAGGGGGGATTTTTATGTATGATATCACAAGATTTTCAAGCTTAAAAAACTTAAACGATTGGTTAGATGTACTTAATCATGGGGCGTCAGCGATAGAGAACCAAATCCCTATTTTATTGGCGGGGGGAAAGGCCGATCTTGAGGAAAATAGAGCAATTGATAAAGAATTAGGTTTTGAAACAGCAAAAGAAAATAACTTATGCGGTTTTCTTGAATGTTCTGCCAAAACTGGGGAAAATGTGGATCTTATCTTCGAAACCATTACTCGAAAAATAATAAAAAAAGCAGGAATCTTTGAAGTAAAACCAACTTTTTAAACTAAATATAAAATATAGATAAAGTAGAAACTCTTTCTTTGATGAACAATGCAATCCATCTTATAAATGCTAAGTTTGATTTAATAAAGGACTATAACCTATAGAAAATAATTAAAGATCTCTTTTTTCTAAGAAAACCTTTTAAATAAAAAACCAAGATACATTTTAAATCATATAATAAAAAAAGTAAAGGGATAAAATGACTTTAGAAAAAAATAATTCAAAAGAGAAAAACGATAAGAGTTTATCTTATCCAACTTGCCATAAATGTAATAGTATAAATTTTTGCACGGTTGGAAGGGCAAGTAAAATATTAGATAATTGTCCCATGAAAATTTATCCGGAAGTTCAAAAACAAGCAAAAGAACTTTACAAGACGGATGAATTTGTGAAAAAATCAACAGGAGTTGCATCTATAGTTGAGGCGACAGGTTATATCCACTGGCCTCGCTTAAAAGATACAGTGGAATATGCAAAAGGAATGGGTTATACAAAACTAGGAATGGCATTTTGCGTTGGTATGCTTGAAGAAGCTAGAAAAATCGCAGAAATTTTAGAAAAATATGGTTTTGAAGTGAGTTCCGTTTGTTGCAAAACGGGGAGCGTAAAAAAAACGGCTGTAGGAGTCCCAGAAGAATTTACAATGTTTTCTAAAACGGGCTATACTATAGGCTGGATTACTTGTAATCCTGCAGCCCAAGCATTACTTTTAAATAAAGTTAAAACGGATATGAACATAATCGTTGGGCTCTGTGTGGGTCACGATATAACCTTTACTCACCTTTCTGAAGCGCCTGTTACAACATTAATCGCAAAAGATAGATCGATGCCTCATAATCCTGCGGGAGTTTTATTTTCTCACTATGGTAAGGAGTTCTTTTCTCGTGAGTTTAAAGAACTGAGGAGTAAAGAAATGAAAAAAAAAGGCTAATCTCCCATATTTTTCATAATTTTTCTTTTTAGAAAAATATAATTTTATCATAGACTAGTTTTTTGGTTAGAGATGCTTCTAACTTTTTTTATCCATTCGGAGAATTCGGGTAAATTTTTTTTAAGGTTATGTATAGGTAAAGCATTTTTCTTTTTACTGACCATTAGAGAATCTTTAATTTCTCTAGTGAAATCGTTAAAAGGACTGAGATCTACAATAATTTCATTTTTCAAGTGTTCTCTATACAAGTTGAGAAATTTATGCGCAATTAATTCTAATTCATAATTAATAGTTCTTGAACCAATATTTTCATTGGAATTTGCAATAAATAATATATTTTCTTTCTTAAGAATTCCAAAACATTTATATCCAAAATTTATACTTGTAATCTTCGTTTCAATAATCATTTCAGCAACTTTATTTATGGCACACATTAGACCTCCAAAAAGTTGATCATCAATCTTTTTATTGTAAACTCGATGATATAAGACAATTCCTGAAATGTCAATTATCCAAATATCTTGTAAAATATTAACCAATTAAGAACCCTTTTTTGTAGATTGAAAATTTTATATGATATTCGATCCTATAAAATTTTTGTTTATTTGATCATAAACTTAATTAATTTAAAGTTATGGTATCATTTACATGATTTTATAGCGGCAGCACGAACATAATTTTAATCCTAAATAAATTCAATATACCCTACTGTCTAAATAGATAGAGAAAATAAAAGCTACTTTTGAGAAAGATTATTATATAAATTTTTGAAAAAAAAAAATATTTTAGTGAAAATGTTATTTTATTTTGTCACTATTTCTTTTCCTCTCGTAAGTAGAAATAAATGTCAACAACAATGAGTATACCAACGACAATCATATCCATAATTGCGCTTGATAAATTAGCTGCTGTATATCGCACATATGTTAAAGACACAATATCTAGGATCTCTAACATAATAAGCCATAAAATCGCAAGTTCAAAGACGATTTTTACATTCTCCCATTCTCCTCTCTTAACTGCGATCAGAGCAAAAATCCCAAGAATTATAATAGTTCCTCCCCAGAGTCGCAAAAGAGGGGGATTTCTATAAACAGCATTAATTAAATCAGAATATAACTCTGGAATCACCAAGAAAATACATCCATAGACAAAAGCAACGATGGCGTTGATTATTAAAATAATTTTCATCTCTTTCGACAATTCTGCCATTCTAATTTTTCACCTTTTATTATTTTTAATAATTTTGAATTTCCTTTTTTTTCAAAAAAAAAATGCAAATATCAATAAGTTAGATTTTTATATAAATCTTCTTACAAAACTGTCGATATGATAGATTTATAAGAGCCTTTTTGATTGATTAAATCATTTTAAACTATTTTTATTATAGTTTAACAAGGTATAACGAATAAAATAAAAATTTATCTAAATTTGAATATTGATTAAGATAATGAGAATAGCGATTGATATCGATGGCGTTTTAATAGATTTAATGGTAACTTATTGTGAAATTTTTAACGAGAAATATAAAACTGAATATACCAAAAAAGACGTTAATAATTGGGAGTTTTTTAGAGATTGGAATATTAGCGAAGAGGAATGTTTCGAAATATTTTATCAATTATATGAAAATTCGATGCCAGTTCCTTTTATTGACGAGAGCGCTCCCGAATATATGAGGAAATTAAATACTTCGCACGATGTATACATCGTTTCAGCGAGGGAATCTCAGTATAAAGCTCAAATCTTGAAAAAGCTCAATTATCATAATGTTAAAAAAAAAATCCAATATATTGACCTAATTTTACTCCATCATAAACCATACGATGTGAAAATAAACCAAGATTTTGATGTATATGTAGACGATAATCCAAACTTAGCAAAATCCATTAGCAAGGTGAAGGAAAGATATTTACTTCTATATGATCAACCCTGGAATCAGAATTTTTATTGTAAGGATAATGTTATAAGAGTTTTTAATTGGAAAGAAGTATATGAAACGATTAATGAGTTCTAATTAAACAGCTTATAATTTAGAATTAGATTAGTAAATAATCTGCATTTTTATGTATATTCTCTTCAGCTATATTTTATTAACTCAAAATTTAGTTCTAAACAAGTATTTGCTTGGGATTTTAAAAAAAAAATTAGGAATTAAATATTTTCTATAATAACGGCTTCTGATACACCGCCACCACCGCATAATGTTGCCATCCCATATGAATCGCCTCGTTTCTTCATTTCATGGATTAAGGTCACGATGATTCTCGCTCCAGTACAACCTACAGGATGACCGAGCCCTATCCCCGAACCGTTCACATTTGTTTTCTCTATGTTCCAATTTAGTTGCTTTGCCACTGCTACATATTGGGCGCCAAATGCCTCATTACATTCAACTAAATCAATATCTTCATATTTCATACCAGCTTGTTTAAGCGCTAAAGGACTGCTATGCATAGGGCCCATGCCCATGTATTTTGGATCGTTGCCGATTTTCGCAAAGCTCTTCACATTAATCTTAGCTAATGGGCTCAATCCTAAATCTTGCGCCTTACCATAAGTGGTTACGAGTGTCAAAGCAGCTCCATCGTTAATACCCGAAGAGTTTCCCGCAGTTACTGTGCCATCTTTCTTGAAGGCAGGAGGTAATTTTGCTAAAGCTTCCATAGTTTGACCCTGTCTAAAATGCTCATCCTTATCAAATACATAAGATTTTCTCCTTGTTTTTACTTCCACAGGAACAATCTCATCTTTAAATCTACCGGAATTTGTCGCATTTTCAGCATTATTCTGAGACCTTAATGCCGCCTCATCTTGCATTTGTCTTGTGATTCCATATTTTTCAGCAATAAATTCGGCTGTTAAACCCATAATATATCTTTCCTTTGGAGCAAACACCTTACTTCCCGCATGTAAGCCTTCCATTATCCCACATTTCATTTCTTGATTCTGCAATCTTGCTCCAAATCGTGCTGAAGGAATGTAATAGGCACAATTACTCATGCTTTCAGTACCTCCTGCTAAAACGAGGCTTGATTGCCCAACTAAAAGATCGCACATAGCAGCCCTTATTGCCTCCATCCCTGAAATACATACTCTATTTATCGTCATAGCAGGAACTTCAAAGGGAATATCAGCGAGAATAGCACCAACTCGGGCGACATTCATTTCTTCTTGCGGCTCAAGGCAGCATCCAGACTTTACATCTGAAATAATCGCTGGGTCGATACCTGTTGTTTCAATGCAATCTTTTATTACGAAACTGAGCAATTTACCTGCATTATATGGTAGAAGCGACTTGCCAAAAGCTCCAATAGCAGTTCTTTTAGCATAACAAATAACTATATCATCATCATTCATAACTTATATCATCTTTTTGATTTGTCTTATATAATATGTTATTAAACATGAACTCAACAAAAAAAGTTACTAATTTCTAAGAGGTTTCTTTCACATTTTATTTTTATTTTTATAAACAGCACATTTACGGTGTTTCCTTACCTTTTAATTTAGAATTAGATTTTTTTATTTGTTTTATATTTCAAGGGATAAAATAAAAATAAAAAAAAAATAGAGTTATGGAATTTTTTTCCAATTTTTTTCTCTCGGTTTATTTAAAATTCCACTAGTAAATAATTTTTATCACACTTAAAGAGAAGCAGATTAAATTTTTACTTTTTTTATTTTTTGTTTCAATTTTTTATTAATAACTTCTTCTTCTAGAATAACTAGGTCGAGGTCCTTTTTTAGTCACTACCACATCGGTTGCTTGTGGTCCTTTCTTCCCCTCAGTAATATTAAATTCGACTTCGTCTCCTTCAAAAATCTTTTTAAATTCGTCTTCATCCCCTTTAATTCCGCTATAGTGGACAAATACATCTTGCGACCCGTCTTCCAAAGTTATAAATCCAAAGCCTTTGCGGCTATCAAACCATTTTACTGTTCCTTTTTCCATTATTGTTACCTATTAAATGTTCCCTATATAATTTATTTATCATTGTTTCAAAACAGAAACAATCATATCTAAAAAGGATTAGATTTCTAATAAATAATTGTGTTTCTTTTCAAAATTTTTTTTAAAAAAAATGAATAAAAAAATATTAATAACTAATTCTATGAATTATTACCCATTAAATTTTTTTTTCACGCTATAAATATAAAGAATTATTTAATTATTTTTGCTCCACATCGAGTACAGAAATTTTTGCATAACTTTAAATCTGCGCCACATATGGTGCAAAAATGAGGAGATTGTATTGGTTTACTTAGGGTTTGTGTCGACTGGGTCTCAGAGGGATATGTATGAAGTGTAGGTGGTAGTGTAGGGGATGTTATATCCCTTTCTGGCAATTTTCCTTTTTTCTTAACAATTTTAATAATTATAAAAGTTCCTGCAACTCCTGCTCCAATGAGAACTGCCGAAATCATAATTAGACTTACCATATCCATATCATCTCCGTCATCGTCTCCCCCTCCTCCACCTCCTCCTCCACCTCCACTTGGAGTTCTATCACTTCCAGTATCGGTTAATGATACTTTATAACCTAAAACTCTGATATCGTCTATTAACCATCCTCTATAATCATTGTCATATTCGTCCCATGTTTCAAAATAAAACATTAATTGAATTAGTCCCATATCAATTAAATCGCTTATATCAATAACCAAATTTTCCCATGGATCAATATTACTCCAATTGAAATATCTCATATAATAATAACCAGTTTCAAAGGAATAAATATAGAGATAGGAGGTATCTGAGAATTGATCAGTTTCTCTCCAATGATAAAAATCTAAAAATACATATTCATAGCCAGATATGTTAAATGGAATACTTCTTATTTCTCCATATACTGCATTTCCCGTATCATAATTTCCTGTTTCTTCATCTCCAAACCACATCGAATGCGTAGGAGAATGACATGGATAGGGCCATAAACTTCCAGTATCAGTTAAGTGCCAAAGTCCCGAAATTAAGTCCCATTTTGAGAGATCATTCTCAAAATTATCTTCGAAAAGAATATCAGGTCCTATTACTTTTGGTCCTAAAAGTGGACCAAGAGAACTTGATCTTTCAGTATCAGAACAAGCAAACGAGTAACTATATGTTCCTACTTCAGGTAAAGTGATACTATAAATGTATAAACATCCATCCATGTAATTGTTATCCAAAGGATCTTGTTTAATCATCAAGAATATCATATGATTTATTGTTAGGGTCACATATTCAGCTAGATTATTATCTGCATCTGTGTAAATTACAGAAAATTCAAAATAAGTAAAGTTTAGATAACCAATATCAGGATCAACATTACCACTGGTCAAGACAGGAGCATTAATATTACCTCCATCAAAAACCGATGGACCAATAATAAGCTTGGTTGTATTAGTAAAGAGCCCATCAAAACAATAAAAGAAATACTCATAAATTCCAGGCTGTAAATAAATCAATGATTGATACATACACCCATCTGTATAATCATCGTCTAGTAGATTTTGTTTTTCCATTGGAAATGCTGTTCCATTAATTACAACATTGATACCATAAGGTCGATTATTGTCTTGATCTGTATATAACACACTAAAGGCAAATTCTGTGGTTTGAAATCCTGATGATGGAGAAAGAAATTCATCTGTTAATTTTGGAGCATAATCATTTATAATAATATCAAATTCAATATTAGAATCTACGAATGTAAAAGTGTAATCATTAAGATATCCCATAATATCTTCCCAGTAAAATGTTCCATCTAAAAGAATTCCTGTGCTTTTTTCATACCAAGCAATTCCAGGGGTTTCCAAATCTTCAAGTACCCAAACCTCAACAGGTCCCACTCCAGGCAGATTATATAATAGTTCACTTGTTATTTGGAAATCATGGTCACCAATACCATCAACAGTTATCGGGATTATATCATTGAGCTCAACATCTGTATGAATCCAAGCAGGCGTATGTGATCCATCAACGAAAGCAAGAGAGCCATAACAATCTTCGATAATTCTCGTCTGTTTATCAATATCCCAGTAACTTTTACCATAAAAATCTTTCTCCCATTCTACATTGTAAATTTCACCTGATTCATGAGAATATCTGAAACTTGAAGGAACATCTGGTTGACCCCAAATGCTGAATAAATGGTTAATATAAAGACCATCGAATATTCCAATCATTTTTTCCACAGTTGGTCCAGAATAAGGTCCATCGATATCAGTAGACTTGCCATCAAAACAGTTGAAAATGTAACTAAAAGTTCCGATTTCATTGAAGATAATATCATATATATAAATACAGCCATCCATGTAATTATTATCCATATAATCTAGTTTTACCATAGGATAAGTCACTGAATTTATCGTTACATTGATATCCTTTGGAGCGTTATTGTCTGCATCTGTATATATTACTGAGTATCGAAAAACCGTAAGACCTTTATAACCATTATTGGGATTAACTTCTCCATTACTCAGTAAAGGAGGATTATCATTACTTTTTTCTAAAACTGTTAGATCGGTATATTTCTTAGTGTAATTAGAGTATAAATAATCTGTACAATTGAATGAATACTCATAACTTCCCGGTTGTAAATATGTTGAAAATTGATAAATGCACCCATCAGTATAATCATCATCAAATTGATTTTGTTTTTGCATTGGATAAACAGTGTCATTGATTATTAAATTGACATAAAAGGGAAAATTATTGTCTTGATCAGAATAATTAACTTTAAATGTAAACTCAGTCATTTGGTCTCCAGATGTGGGATCCAAATCAACATCAGTTAATTGAGGCTCATAATTATTCTCGAAACAAGTAAAATATATTGAGAAATCATCAGTCGTATCCGTCAAGCCCTGATAATTATTGTAAAACCGTGTATCAACGCCTAAATTTAAACCGCAAGTATAACCATAATAAGAGTCTATGTATGAAATATAATCATAATTAAAAATTATTTCCCCTGATTCAAATAAAACTACTTGGAATGTTCCAACTCTCTCTCCATAATAATGATCCATGTCAACCCATGATACAACCCAAAAATCTTCAAATGATTGAACATAAATCTCACCGCTTCCCCACTCAGGATCGAGATCCGCCCAATGAGGTGCAATTAAAAAGTGAGTGCTAGGATCTGCTGAAGGTATTGGTGGAGGAATATATTCATCAGGACTAGAATCAGCAAAACTAAGATATCCATTAGACCCTACATATATAGTGGAAAAATTGTGTTTATAGAATTCAAATTCAAATGGTAAAGTTTGTGCGGAATATCCATCATCAGATAAGAATAATTCCGTACCTCCTGAGGCATCGATCCAGTTATATGGAAAGTCGATTAACATCATATATTGGTGGAAACTCGTTACATGCGGTCCTATATAAGGTCCATCTGAACCTAGAAAATCACCATCAGAGCATGTAAAGGAATAAGAGTAGACTCCTGGATCATCTAATAATGTGCTATAAATATATAAACAACCATCCGTGTAGTTATTATCCGTGTAATCTTGTTTATTCATTGGAAAAATATCTGAATTTATTGTCACATTTACATACTTAGGAGCAAAGTTTTCAACATCTGAATATAAAACGGTATATTCAAATAACGTTGTTCCATTCACACCTCTATTAGGATTAACCTTTCCATTACTCAAATCTGGAGCAAGACTATTAGTACCTTTAGAAACCGTAAGATCTGTGTGAGTCTTTGTAAAGTTTATATATTTCCCATCAGAACTTTTAAAATAATAATTATAATCTCCTGGTTGTAAATATGTCTGAAACTCATAAAAACAACCATCCATGTAATTATTATCATCTGAATCTTGTTTTTCCATAGGATAAGACGTTTCATTAATTAAAACATTGATATATGCAGGAGGATTATCATCAGCATCAGTGTATTCTACATTAAAAGTTAAGAGTGTAGTTTGATCTCCCGATGTGGGTGAAACTGATTCCGATGTTAGTTTTGGTTCAAAGAAATTAGGTTGAGCCATAAGAGTCGCTGTAGGATCACCAAATAGATTAATTTGATAATAGCACCATCTCATTGCTTCCTGAGAAATATAATTAATATTATCTTCCTTAGAATCCTGATTTGCTGGCCCAATTTGAATAATGTTTTCTTTAAAAATTGCATCGAAAAATTGCCGATCGTAGTATTGAGACGCACCATCAGTACCGTAAGGATCTCCCCATCCATACCTGCTGTTTCCAATAAATGCAAAAGAACCATTTTCCATATTTACGAGATGTTCTACTATACAATCATAATCGTTATACATCATATAAGGATCTCTATTATCAAACGCCCCATCATAACAACCTTGGCTGTAGCCAAAAAAATATTTATCATTTTTAAGGTTATCAACATCATCATTATACATTTTTAGAACATAATCATTTGCTGCATGTCCTAGATGATTTATTATGTGGTATCCTTGTTCTATAAGATCTATAATATCATATTTATCCCATCTATCAGGATCGATATCACGATCATATATTGTATCTACCGTGAAATCAGTTCCGTTAAAACCAGAAGTTGAATAACCATTTGTGTTGGAACCATCTTTTATCTCATCTTTATAATCCGAACCCCACACAGGCCAATAAAGATCTTCTCCAGCCATTAATGCCTTTGATAAATAGGGATCATTAATCATTTCATGAATAAGTGTTTTCCTAACAAAATTTGCAACTTCTTCCTCGGAATCAACAGGTGCTCTTCCTACATACACTTCAGCATAGAGATCTTCTTCACCAGGCTCCCCCCAATATCCATCTTCGTCATCATTCCAGGTTCCATCTAATCCAGCATAATATAAATCAGAAGGGATATTACTATCAACATCACCATAAGCAGTTGCATATAGCCCTCTTGAGGGAACAATTGGACTCTCACTTTCGCCACCTAAATTTGCACCATCTCCATCACCTCCAAGAAGGATATATTGTGTACCCCAATCATTATATGCATCAATGATAAAATTCCGTATCTTTTCTTGATTGTCATCACCAAGATAATTAGCGTAAATATATTCGACTGTAGTTATATTTGTGGTAATACCGAGTGATTCTTTATAATCAGCGAGGTCTTGAAAAGTAAAAGCTTCATTTGAGTTCTTTAGAGCCTCATTTGTTATGATGACATAATCGTATGAGGCAGGTGGTAAACTTAGAGGTGATATTGGAGAATTTTCAAGATTTTTGTTTGAAATATATGTGTCAACGAGTTCTGGATTATCCACAGTTTCTAAGACATGTTTTTCGTCTCCTTCTCTACCTTTGAATAATGAATTACAATTCATATTTTCAACCAAATTTACTTGAACTATAAAATCTTTAAAGTAAATAATTTTACCAGAATATGGAATATATTTCACTGGATAAATATTTAAGATCAGAATTCGATAACCTTTTAATTCATATACTCCCACTATTGAATAAGGTTTATCTGGATGAGGATGTCTAGATTGATAAATTACCTCATCAATAGTAAACTCAGGTATTGTATCTATACCAATTCGAATCTGTGCTTGAGCAGGTTCAATTTTATAATTACCTTCTAATATGTGTTCTTGACCAGAAATGACACTAACTTCATTTAAATCTTTTCCATAAGGTAATAATAACTTTAAAGTTTTAATTGGAAGTTTTGGATACCCTACTTGTCCAATATTTTCACAGTCATCCATGTATACTCTTTTATAAATGTCACCATTAGGGTATTGGATATCTTCTACTTTTACATCTGATAAGGATAACTTAATTTCAATTTTATCTCCATCTAAACTCTTTTTTCCTTGATTTTTGGTTATCCAGGCATTCTCAATTTCACTCTCTTTTTGCCCGATTTCTCCCATGTTTGAGTTATATTGCTCAGATTCAAGAATAATATTCTCATCTAATTGGTTTTCAGTATTATGATCATCCTCATTGGTTGGAACTTGAGGAATAATAAAATTAGTATTTAATGATACTACAATAAACAATGACGAGATAATTAAAACTCGAAGTACCTTCGAATTCGATATATTCATTGAGATCTTTGCTTTTTTATTTAAAAATAATTGAATATCATGTAAATATATCATAAGATCTTTTTATATCTTTGTAAAAAATATTGATGGCAATAGGTACTGATTAATACAGTGGAAAAAATCCATAAAGCAGGTATAGAATATCCTTTACCATACCAAATTTCAACACCAGAGTTCTTTGTTAAATTAAAAAATCAATTAGATAAGGCTAAAAAAGATTGAATAATTAGTGTTGTTTCCTTTTTTTAACATTTTATAAAATAACTCAAGATAAACCTTATAAAACGCTGATCAACGAAATCAATCGTTAAAATCGCCCAAATCTCTAAAATGTGAAATGTCGCCAGCTAAGGCTTTATTACAAATGTCAATAATCTTTTCGACAATATTATCCAAAACATTCCAAACTTTTATATAATTATCTTTATCCTGAAATTTCAAATCAATTTTTTGAGATTCATCGTCAATATAGATTTCCATGGCAATATCTTCATTTAATCCACCAAACATCCTTAACATATCTTTAAATTCAATTTCAGATGCGAAAGTACCTTTTAACTTTTCGTCACTTTTTACGATTATGCTAATTACCATATCTTTCTCATTTGCTTTAATTCGTACTTTATCTTCAAATAATGCTTTTGCGTCTGCCACAAATTTTTCCATTTTTATCTACTCATGATATATTTTTTTTTATTGTTTTTTACTATTTTCATTATTTATTTTTCCTAGGAATAACAGGAAGGTCTATATACGATGCATGAGACTCATTTCGAGATATTGTGATCGTTGGCTTACCTTCACCTTCATCGGGATATTGTTTGAAGGTATCTTTATCTGCTCCAGCAATAGCGATTCTTAATCTATTACCTTTTGGAATAAGAGCAGAGGTTGCACGAGTTCCAAATTTCACTTCCATTATTTCGCCGGGTACGACTGGTAGGGAGTCTTTTTTCTTAAAAGAGTGATAAGGGATCAAAGTCTTGTAGGGAGGTTGCTCTGACGATATTTTTCGATGAATTAAACGTAAATTTCCATCGGTAATAAAAAATACGTTTCCACTTTCATCCACGGTCTCTAAATATGCATGAATCGCTCCATCTTCGTGTGTGGAAGATAAGAATAATGCTATAATAGGATGTCCCGTGATCTCCATATTTTCCTTAAGTGGAGGACTTGTATAAGTTAATAATTTCTTATCTGCTTTAGTTCTATTTGAATAATCTATTGGTAACCCTAGCAGGGTCCACCACCTATTGAATCTACCTGTTGTTGCTCTAAAATTAACCTTGTAATTATCTTCCCCTATTTTTTCTTCAGGTTTGGATGTTGATAAGGAGTTATTTTCTGTTAAATACCATCTTTGCCTTTTCTGCCCATTGGGGGGCCAAATTTGTGTCTTTTTCCACTTTTCTTCTCCCATTGTATAGTAATAAAGTGTTTTACCTTTAATTCCTTCACCATATAAAATTTTATTAAAATAATCAATCCATTTAGTAATGCGTTCTTCAGGGGTGGGAGACACTTCAACTTTACTTGGATTTAATGAATTGCCAATGTACATTCCTCCATGATTCCAGTCACCAATTATACATATTTGAGGATTTTCCAAGTTAATGAAGCGATTAATAGCAGCATCAATATACCCAGAATCCAGCCATGAAATCCAACTTATAATAGGTATATTTGATTTTTCAAGCTCTTTTTTATAATGGAAAATGGAAAAATCATCTATTTTTGTTCCATCAGGGAGAATCTCATCCCTAAAATCTCTATCCTTAGTATGGTCGGATACATATTCATTGGTTGAATGCTGTTTTACAGCTTCATTTAGTTGACTTAGAGCATTATCATTATCTACTGGTTTAACGCCTTTCATGATAAGCCATAAGATCGGCATTAATTGTTTAAATGGTTTTGCATTATTGTTATCAAGTTGTTTTCCGAGAAAAGACCAAATTTGCATGAATGCTGAATCATAACAACCTCCAGGAAAAGCAACATCGGTATATGGATCCCAAAAACCATGTCCTGGCATAACAGCCTTCACAGCAGGATGATTATTCACTCCAAGCAATTCTGCTGTTGTTCCTGGATAGGAAATACCGTTAGACACTATATTCCCGTCTGACCACGGTTGACTAATGATCCAATCGGCAATATCTGCTCCATCTTTAATTTCTTCTTTAGAAAAGGGGAAAGATCTGGTCCCATAAGATGCACCACAACCTCTCACATCGATGTAGACTATTGCGTAACCATGATTTGTAAATATTCTAGGAGTGGGTAAATTTATTAAAGTTTCTTTAAATATCCATCTAAAAGGTATACGAAGCTCAGCCGCCCTCCAATAACGTGTTTGATATAATAATGTAGGTATTTTCTTTCCAGCAGATAATCCTTTTGGAATACAGATCGTAGAGGCAATCTTCACTCCATCACGCATCTTAATGTATTTTGAACTAACTGTATAATCCTCATAATGAATTTTAAGAGTGGCTTCATCTAATACCTTAAAAGGATTATTTTCTGAATTATGAATAGCAACCATCTTTTTTTCATTTCTTTTTAAATTAATTATTATATGTGTAAAAGTTATTTATATAGTTATAATCTTAATATGCTCTTTTAAAAAAAAATCTTTTTTAGCAATAAAGGTATTTTAAAATTACTATGGTAAGTGAAAAACTACTTTATTTAGATTCTAGTCAACCTATTGAAAAAAGAGTTGATGATCTAATTTCAAGAATGACAATAGAAGAAAAAGTTGCTCAACTCGGATCTCAATATGCTCCATCATTAATGGAACGGACTGAACTATCTCATGATAAATTGAATAGATTAATGGGTAAAGGAATTGGCCAAATCACTAGAATTGGTGGCACTATGAATATAACCCCGGAAGAATCTGTTAAAATCGCAAATGGTATCCAAAAATTTTTAAAGGAGCAGACTCGCTTAGGAATTCCTGCTATTGTTCACGAAGAGTGTTTATGTGGGTATACAGCCAAAAATGCCACTGTATTCCCTCAAATTATTGGTGTGGCATCGACATGGGAACCAGAATTAGTAGAAGCTATGACAAGAAAAATCGGAGAACAGATGCGTGTCGTTGGTGCTCATCAAGGATTATCTCCTGTTCTTGATATTGCGCGCGATCCTAGATGGGGTCGCACAGAAGAAACATTTGGGGAAGATCCTTATCTTGTATCGCGGATGGGGGCAGCTTATGTAAAAGGTCTACAAGGAGTTTCTCTTCAAGCGGGTATAATTGCTACCGGTAAACATTTTTTAGGTTATGGATATCCTCAAGGGGGCAGAAATTGGGGTCCATCGTTTATCCCTAAAAGAGAATTACATGAAGTATTCGCAAAACCATTTGAAGCTGCAATCCACGAATCTAATATAGGTTCAATTATGAACTCTTATTCCGAAATTGATGGAATTCCTTGTGGAATTTCTCGTGAAATTCTGACCAATTTATTACGCAACAAACTTGGTTTTAAAGGTATGGTTGTTTCGGATTACGTTACAATTGAATTAAACTGTAAAATGCATCGAGTCGCTAAGAATACTACAGAGGCAGCTATCCTTGCGTTTAATGCAGGTCTTGAAGTAGAGCTTCCAAGAACTGCTGGATTCGGGAGATCATTTGCCAAGGCTGTTAAAAAGGGAAAGGTTAGCGAAGAAGCGTTGAATCAATCAGTTGCCCGTATATTAAAGAAAAAATTTGAACTTGGATTATTCGATAATCCATATGTTGACGATGATCAGAAAATACTCGCTAATGTCTTTAAGAATCCAGAGAATAAGATTTTAGCAAGCGAAATTGCTCGTAAATCCATAATATTATTAAAAAATGATGATAATCTTTTACCTCTTAACAAGGACTTAAAATCAATTGCTGTTATTGGTCCTAATGCTAATAGTGTTCGTAATTTACTAGGCGATTATACATATGTAAGTCAATTCGAAGCCACTGCGAGTAATGCTACAGGCGTAAGTGAGCTTGACGAGGAACAAGATGCTCTATTAAAACAATTATTTGATGATGAAGATCCGGACGCATTCACGAGGAATTCCTACGACATTAAAAGTATTTTAGAAGCAATAAAAGAAAAGGTTTCAAAAAACACGGAAGTCAATTACGCTAAAGGTTGCGAAATTCAAAGCGATGATAAAAATGGGTTTAAAGAGGCAATTGAATTGTCAAAAAAATCGGAAGTTGTGATTCTAGTAGTAGGGGAAAAAGCTGGATTGACAAGAGAATGTACGAGTGGAGAATCTCGCGATCGTTCTTCATTAACTTTGCCTGGCGTACAAGAAGAATTGGTTCGGGAGATTTATGCAACAGGCACTTCAATCGTCTTGATTTTAATAAATGGACGGCCTCTCTCAATATCTTGGGAAAAAGAAAACATTCCCGCCATATTAGAAGCATGGTTACCTGGTGAAGAAGGTGGTGCTGCAGTTGCCGATGTTTTGTTTGGGGATTACAATCCTGGAGGAAAATTACCAATCTCTGTTCCTCGAAGTGTAGGGCAAATTCCAATTTATCATAACTGTAAACCTACTGGAGGAATTTCGGTATGGGCATGGAACTATGTAGAAGAAAACACTACACCTTTATTTCCCTTTGGATATGGCCTAAGTTATACTCAATTTGAATATGATAATTTGGTAATAAATAAGCAAAATGTCGACTCAAAAGGTACGGTGGAAATTTCTGTTGATGTTAAGAATGTTGGTAAAGTTCGCGGGGATGAAGTGGTACAATTATATTTACACGATAATGAAGCAACAGTTACGCGTCCTCTAGAAGAATTATTCGGATTTAAACGGGTAACCTTAGATCCTGAAGAAAAAGCTACAGTTATTTTCACAGTTTCAATGAAACAACTTGGATTTTATAACGAAAATATGGAATATATTGTAGAACCCGGGAATGTTAGCGTTTACATAGGGAGCATATTTGGGGATTTTGGACCTGAACTCTTGGAAATGAAGGATCTTTTTGCTCAGAAAGATGTGAAACTGAAAGGTAAATTTAAAATTATAGGGGAAACTATAGATTTGAGTAAAGATAAGGAATTCTTTTCTAAAATTGTTGTAAAAAAAAAGGAATAAAGAATTTTGTTAATTCTTATTTTATTTTATGTTACTATATACTGATTTTAATCTTTTTTCTGCTTCATTGACAATAGAACTAATTATATCTGATACATTTTCTATGCTATTTATAATTCCAATACTTTGACCTAATAGCACTGCTCCGTCTTCTGTATTTCCTTCGTAAATTAATCGATATGCCTTAGATTCTTTTAAAAACTCCTCAATCGTCGTTTTCTTTTCCATAGCCATCTTTTCTTCTTTAGACCCTACTTTAGGATGAGTTGCAGCATATGGATTTTTCCATAACCTTATGGGTCCAAAAGCTCCAGTGGCTAATATCGTATCTTGAGCTTTTGCTGGAGGGACTATCTCTTTGTATGTTTGATGAAATTCGCTTTCAACTGAGGCGATAAATCTAGAACCCATCGCAACAGCGCCTGCACCCATAGATAAAGCGGCAGCTAATCCTTGACCCGTAGCAAAGCCTCCACATGCTACAATAGGAAGATCTGGATATTTCTGGATAACTTGTTGCAACAAGACCAAAGTACTTACTTCTTCATAGGACTGATGACCCCCACCTTCTGTTCCGGTTACAACGACTCCATCAACTCCAGTATCTGCACATTTTCCTGCCAGCCATAAAGCGGGAGCGACATGAAAATGCTTTATGTTTGAACCACTTTCTTTTAATTTTTGGAAAGATTTTGTTTGTGGTAAGACCCTGGAGGATCCGGCACTGGTAATTGCGTATACACATTGTTCTTTAAGTTTTGGATTTTCCATGATAAATTTTGGAATTTCTTTACATAACAATGGTGCATCTATTTGTACTCGAGATGTTCTAATATTAAATCCAAAGGGTTTATCCGTGTGTTCTACTACGTACTCCATGTCTCTTTTCATAACTTTTAAGGTCCTCTCTCTATCTTGCATACTTTCTTTTATAGACTTTTCAAAATCAGAAGCATGACTAATAACACCCAAACCTCCAGCCTCGGAAACCGCTACTGTTAAATGAGTCGTATTGAAAGGTCCCATAGGTGCAGCAATAATTGGATGTTTAATCCCTAACATTTTGGTTATATTTGTTTCAATTACCATACTTTATTTGCCTCTCTTGATTAATATTTCAAAATTAAATTAATTAAAAATAAAAATCATAATTAAATAAATTATTTGTTTAGATATTGATTATTTTATAGCTTAGTTTTATTTAACTTATTTTGTCCAAATATTTTTTAGTAATTTATTATAATTTGTTATTAGCTAAATTTTTAAATTGAATTAATATGAAAAACTATGGGTAAAATTATGTATTCTAAGCCAAAGAAAATAGGTAATTTAGAAATTAAAAATAGATTTGTTAGATCAGCAACATTTGAGGGTATGGCTACTGAAGAAGGTAATGTAACAGAAAAACTTATAAATCTTTATAAAGAGTTAGCGGAAGGGGGAGTTGGATTAATAATTACTGGTTATTCATACGTTCAAAAAAGTGGAAAAGCATTTGATAACCAAACGGGGGTCGATGATGATGATTTAATACCAGGGCTAAGTAAAATTGCGAATATTGTCCATGAAAATAGTCAAGATTGTAAAATTGCTTTACAAATAGCGCATAGTGGTCGTCAATCCCGTCATTTAGAAAACACTTTAGCACCTTCTGCTGTTTTGGATAAATTGACAAGAAAAGTGCCAAAAGAAATGACAATTGAAGAAATAAGAGAAACTATTGAAGCTTTTGCTCAAGCAGTAAGGAGAGGAAAAGAAGCAGGATTTGACGCAGTCCAATTTCATGGTGCACATGGATATCTGATTAGTGAGTTTTTATCACCCTATACAAATAACAGAATAGATGAGTATGGTGGGAGTACTGAAAAAAGAATAAAGTTTGTTGAAGAAATTTATAAGAGCAGTGTAGAATTAGTGGGAAAAGATTTTCCGATTTTAATCAAAATGAATGGTGTGGACTTTTTAGAAAATGGACTTACATTAGAGGAGTCTAAGCAAATAGCAGAAAGATTTTCAAAAATGGGTTTTGCTGCTATTGAAGTTAGCGGTGGTATGTGGGAAGTATGTAAACGAAGTAAAAAAGAACTTGGTTGGAAGCCTACTTTTTTACCTGAAAGCCGAATGTTTGTGGGAACTAAAAATGAAGCTGCCTACAACTTACCTTTTGCTAAAGAAATTAAAAAGGTAATAGATATCCCATTAATAGTAGTTGGTGGGATCAATTCACTCGACTTAGTTGAACAAATTTTAACTGAAGGAAGTGCGGATTTTGTTTCTTTATGCAGACCCTTGATTCGAGAACCTGACTTACCAAATAGATGGCTAAAAGGAATTGGGGAATCTAAAGTTGATTGTATTTATTGTAATAGTTGCCTGTCAAGTTTAGTTACTACAGGGTTGCGATGTGTTAAAAAAGAACCCTCTGAATAACTAAAATTAATAAAATTGTTTTTTTCTTATAACAAATCATAAGTGAGTAAGAAAAAATAGAATTTTTAAGCTTCAATCTTTTAAAAATATAATAACGCTTAAAAGTGAAATATCAGCTATGAGTTCCACATATAACAAGATTTCAGAAGCGCTCTCTCAGAAATTTAAGGAAATTATTGGAGATGAATACTTTTTCTCAGAATACGAAATTAGATGGACGTATGCGTTTGGGGGTACAATTTTTAGAAAGGAATGGATACCCGATTTAATTTTATTGCCTCAAACTGTTGAACAGGTTTCTCAAATTTTAAAGTTAGCAAACGAGAATAAAATTCCCGTAACTCCAAGAGGAAGTGCTACCAGTCTATCCGGCGGTCCTATGACACCCTATAAAGGTATAAGTCTTGATCTAACTAAGATGAATAAAATTATTAAAATAGATATTGAGAACAACCTTGTAGAAACCGAAGCTGGCGTTATTTGTGATGATTTAAACGAAGAATTAAAATCTCATGGCTATTTCTTTCCTCCTGATCCTGGTTCAAGCTCAGTAGCGACAATTGGTGGGATGGTTGCTACGAATGCTGGTGGTATTCAGGCGTTTAAATATGGGGTTACAAAAAATTATGTTTTACATTTAGAAGTTGTCCTGCCTAATGGTAAAATAATGAATTTAGGCACAGACGTTTTAAAATCAGTATCTTCATATAATTTAAAAGACTTATTTGTAGGCTCTGAGGGAACGCTTGGAGTTATTACAAAAATTGGTCTTAGAATTAGACCTTTACCAAAAACACGAAAATTAGGATTATTTATTTTTGATAATGTAGAGGATCTACAGAAGGCTTCAATTGAGATTCGCAAGAATGGGATTATTCCCAATCTATTAGAATTTATGGATAAACTTATATTAGAAGCAGTGACCGATTATTTAGGAGGAGAATTCGTAGATTTCCCGAATGGATATGTTCTCTTAGCCGAAGTTGACGGAGATAATACTAAAGCGGTAGATGAAAACTTCTCTGTAATGTTTGATATAATTATCCAGAATAAACCTATTTTCCATAGAATTGCTAAAAACAGTGAGGAACGAGAAAGTTTGATTCTAGCCCGAAAGGCTAACCTTCCCGCTTTATCAAGAATAAGACCAACAACATGTGTCGAAGATTGTACGATTAAATTATCAGATTTCGCAGATGTAATTAAAAAGATTGAGAAGATTCCTGAAAGTATTAATGCCAAAAACATGCTTGTCGCTACTATCTGCCATATGGAGGGTAATTTACATCCTACCTTCTTATTTAATGAAAATGATGAACAGGATGTAAAAGATTTTGAAAAAGCTATTGATTATCTATATAAAGAGATTATTATTCCAGCTGGTGGCACACTCACGGGTGAACATGGGATCGGAAAAATAAAGACGCCTTTTCTCGAATTGGAGCATGGTTCTGAGGTTGTGGATATAATGAGGCAAATTAAGGAATTGTTTGATCCAAATGGAATTTTAAACCCCGGGATCGGAAAGGGAGACCAAAGACCTTTAAAAAAAGTTAGCGTTCAGAGGATTCTGAAAAACCAATCAGATAAAATTTTAGAATTAAAATGTATGCGATGTGGCTTTTGTATAAGTACATGTGCTTCAAGAATTAATTATTTAATTGAGCCCTATAGTCCAAGAGGTCGATTGAGTATTTTGAATGGTCTTGTTCATGGTGAGATCGAATTAAATGAATTAATCGTAGATATATTTCAAGCTTGCACACTTTGTGGACTCTGTTATGTAAAGTGTCCTGCAGGAGTTCAGACTCATGATATTTTTGAAAAAGCAAGAGAAATTATTCATAAAAATATGTGAGGAATGTATGAGATTTGACTATGGAAAAAACGGCTTAGAAATCAATCTTGATCCATCTTGGAATGTCACTATCTTCCATCCAAAGAAACAGAAGGTTATTGAAAATCCAGTTGACGTTATTAGAAATAAAATTAAAAACCCCATTGGGAGTTCTCCTTTACGTGATATTGTAAATCAAAAGATTTCTTCCCAGAAAGTTTGTATTGTAGTAAGTGATGCGACCCGACCAGTTCCTTCGCATATTATTTTAGAGGCTATAATTAAAGAATTAAACGAATATGGAATAGCAAAAGCACAGATCACTATATTAATTGCACTTGGATTGCATCGTCCAAGTAATAAAGATGAAATAGAACGAATAGTTGGTAAAAATATTTGGCGTCAATGGAGAATTAATGTACTACACCCTTCACCTAAAAATAGATTGCATGTTAAAGAATTAGGAAAAACGTCTAATGGATCTCCGATATATATTGATAAAGATTTCTATGAAGCCGATCTCAAGATTCTAACTGGATATGTAGAACCGCATTTCTTTTTTGGCTTTTCAGGTGGTAGAAAGGCTTTAGTACCCGGAATTGCTGGTCAAAAAACTATTATGGACAATCATTCAGCAGAAAACATAGCCTCTCCTCATGCTCGATTCGGGATTTTTAAGGAAAATCCGTTACATCAACATGCTCTTGAAATAGCTAAAAAAATGGAGATAGATTTTATAGTTAATGTATGTATCAATGAAGATCATAAAATTACCCAAGTAGCTGCTGGAGATTTAGAAAAAGCTCATGAAAATCTAGTTAATTATCAGTTAAAACATGTATTCAGAGAAATTTCCGAACCTTACGATATAGTAATATGTGGAAACGGAGGGTATCCTTTAGATCTCAATTTGTATCAAGCGGTTAAAAGCATGGCTATTGGTGAGATGGCAGTCAAAGAAGGAGGAACAATTATTTCTGTGAATGAATGTTCTGAGGGTGTTGGAATAGGCCAAGAAAAGTTTAAGGAACTCATTTTTTCGGGTATGAATCCCAAGGAGATTTATGATAAGATTCTAAATAAAGAAATTATAGTCCCAGATCAATGGGAAATTCAAATTTTAGCAAGGGTATTAATGAAAGCTGAAATATATGTCATATCTAAGCTAAAAGAGAAAGAAATTGGAAAGATTGGATTAAAATATGCAAAATCTGTCGAAGAGGCGATTAAATTAGGTTTAGAAAAACATGGTAGGGATGCCAAAATTCTGATCTTGCCAAATGGACCACAATTGCTTCCTGTATTGAAAAATAGGTAAAACAATTAATTCTACCATTCTGAAAAGAACTTTTCTTTTGAATAATCTCTTTTTAAAGGCTTTCCTGAAAGCATTGTATAGTATCTCAACATCGCAGATTGTTCTGCTCCAGTAACATTTTGGAGGGCATCATATAGAGTATTCCCCTTAGCAAATACACCATGAGCTCTTACAACCACAATAGGATAATTTTTCAACATAGGAGGGACTTCTCGCGCCGCATCTGTAGGGCCCGCGGGATTATCTACCTCAATAACAGGTATTTTTCTATACATATAAATTCCCTCTGCATCAAGACAAGTAATCTCGTCTTCTATCAGCGATAAAATAACGCAAAAAGGATTATGAGCGTGAATCACGGCCATTGCATCTGTATTTAAATAAATTTGGCGATGTACATTCGTCTCTGTGCTAGATAGCATAATTCCAGAATCTTGAGTATAGAGATCAGTCTCAATAATATCTTCAGGCTCTAGAAAACCGAGCATGGCACCCCTTCTTTTAATAAGGATCTTCCCTCCAGCCCTCATACTAATATTACCTGAATGGGAAGTATTATACCTGTGATCAGTTAATACTTTGCCTACAATTTTAAATTGTTTAAAAGTTTCAGGATCAATCATTATTTCTCAATAAATTTTATAGTTTAAACTTAAATTAATCTTTTTAATGATAATTTTTCTAATAAACTGTCAGTAGGGATCCCATTTTCATCCCAATTTCTTACCTTATAATATTCATCAATTAAATCATCGAGAGGGACAACCCTCCCTTTCGAGGGACCATCTTGTAATGGAGTTTCTAGAAACCTTTTTGGGAGGATATCATCTTTTCTCGAAAATCCTTCTCTTATGTTAAAAAGTCGCTCTAGGGTGTATATTCTTTCGCCAATAGTGATTAGATCTGTTATTGAAATTTTTCTATCTAATAAAGTACTTAAAAATCGAGCGGTAAATTCGAAACCTAATGCATATCCCACAAACTTGCAAGTGACTAATGAATCTTCCACTGCGCTCTGATTTTGCTTTAAATATAACAGATCTGATTTACCTCGAACAGAAAATCTATTGATTTTTTTAGGAGCTCCCAATACTTCTAATGCAACCAAAAATCCCGTTAAGTGACAGGCCCCGCGTGAACTTACAGCATAATTTAATGCATGACCAAATGCTCCTCGGGGATCATATGCCGGAATTTCCATTCCCTTAACCTGCATTGCATAATCTTGAGCATTATATTTTCTAGAAAATCTCAGAGATCCTTCAGCTAATTCGTTTCCTATGCCTTTTCTCAGAGAGATCTGCTCAATTAGTTCACATAAGCTATCTTTATTTCCAAAAGTTAAAGAATCATGTTTTATCAATTCTTTTTGTTGTAATTCCATAGCGCACGCAATAGTTGCTCCAGTAGACATTGTATCCAACCCATAGTCATTACATAAATAATTTGCATGAGTGATTGTTTTTAATTCAAAAATTCCTATTAATGGTCCTAAGGCCCAGAGTGATTCATATTCTGGACCTTTTCCACTCGCCTCTCCAGTGTTTGTCATTCTGCCACACCTTATTATGCAATTGTAACATCCTTCGCTTTTTTCTAGAAATCTCTCTCTTAATCGCTCTCCACTAACTAAATCTATTTTTTCAGGTTCTGTATATGCGAATTGATAATTATTAACGGGGAACATCCCAAATGAATTGATAACTTTAACTAAGGCAGCAGTTCCAAATAATGCCATCCCTTGGGAGGTTATGGGAACAACTTTAATTTTATCTCTGGCCACAATCGCTAATTTTTTCATATATTCTTTATTTTTAACGGGAAATTTGAGCGTACCGTTTTTTACGACAATAGCTTTTATGTTTTTAGAACCCATTACAGCCCCTACGCCACCTCTACCAAAAGCTCTATGAGCTTGGTTCATAATAGCGGAAAACTTTACTAAGTTCTCACCAGCTGGTCCAATACTTAATACTTGACAATTTTTTCCTTCCATTTCTTGAATCTTTTTTAAGGTTTCAGATGTCTTAAGGCCCCATAAACTTTCAGCATCTTTGATTTCAATTTTATCATATCCATCTATTAATATGTATCCTTTGTTATCAGAAGAAAGCGTCCCTTTAATAAACAAACAATCATATCCACATCGTTTGAAATATGGACCCCAAAATCCCCCTGAATTTGAGTGGAATATTGTATTAGTTAGGGGTGATTTTGTTACTAAAGAAAATCTTCCACTTGTTGGAGTTAGAGTTCCAGTAAGGGGGCCAACAGAAAAAATTAATGGATTCAATTTTGATAAAGGATCAGTACTTTTCGGTAGGTAATCGGTAAGAAGTTTTATCCCTAATCCTCTACCTCCTAAAAAGTCAGTAAAAATCTCTTCTTCAATTGGTTTTTCAGAAACTTTTTTTGAATCTAAGTCAATATTTAAAATTTTATTATTCATTCAAAGTAATAAAAAATTACTTTAAATAATAAAATTGGTTAAAAAACAAGTAATTCTTGCTGTGGACCTTGGAGCTAGCTCTGGAAGAGTAATTCTTGGAACACTCAGCGTAAGCAAGAAATTGAGTCTAGAAGAGATATACCGGTTCCCTAATGAAGGGATCCAGGTTAAAAACGAGCTACATTGGGATGTTCCGTATTTATTCAATGAAATAAAACATGCTATGACTAAATATGTTAAAAAATATGGAGCTGATTTAAATTCTATAGGAGTTGATACGTGGGGTGTAAATTTTATTCTTTTAGACAAGAATAACAGATTTTTAAGTCCAATGTATCATTATCGGGATAAAAGGACTGTAGGAATGCTCGAAAAAATGTTTAAAGTAGTCCCAAAAGAGGAAATTTTTAAACAGACCGGCATTCAATTCCTAGAACTTAATAGTTCAACTCAGCTTTTTTCTATGGTATATAATAAATCACCTCGTCTTCCTTTGACTAAAACCATAATTATGTTTCCAGATTATATCAATTATTTATTATCGGGAGTGATAGCCTGTGAATTTTCTGACGCAACAACAACTCAACTTTATAATCCAGTGAAAAATGAATGGGCCTATGATTTGATAAAACGCTTAGGTCTCAATCCAGAGTGGTTTATTAAAGTTATTTATGGAGGGACCATTCTTGGTCCTATTAAAAAGGATGTGGCTGATGAAGTTGGGCTTAGTAGCGACACTAAAATTATTGCGCCTCTTACCCATGATACGGGATCCGCTTATGTAAGCGTGCCAGTAGATATGAATAAGTATTTTGAGGGAGATTTTGGGATTCTCAGTTCTGGTACTTGGAGTGTGTTGGGTGTAGAGTTAAAGAAACCCTTAATTAATGATAAAGTCCTTAAATATAATTATTCTAATGAGGGAGGTTTTAACGGAACCATTCGATTTTTGAAAAATATTACGGGTATGTGGTTAATCCAAGAATGTAAAAAAATCTGGGAAAAGGAAAATATGAAATTAGATTGGGATAAGATTGCAATTGAAGCTGAAAATGCAGATGCATTTCAATCTTTTATAAATCCAGATGATCATAGCTTCTTAGCACCCTCCAATATGATTCAGGCAATTCAAAAATACTGTAGAACTACAAATCAGAAAGTTCCTGAGACCATTGGAGAAATATCTAGAACGATTTTTGAATCAATTGCCTTTAAATATAAACAAGCTGTAGAGAATCTGGAAGATATTATTGAAAAAAAACTGAAGATCCTCTATATTATTGGCGGAGGTAGTCAACTTAATTTATTAAATCAATTTACAGCAAATATATTAAATATTCCTTTAAAGGCGGGACCATCAGAAGCAACAATAATAGGCAATATATTGCTTCAAGCCTTAGCGTTAGGAGTAGTGGAAGATTTAATTGAATTAAGAGAAATTGTTAGAAAATCGTTTGATATCAAATCTTTTTTACCTAAACATCATGAAAAATGGAATGACGCTTATTATTCTTTTTTAGATAAAATAAATCATTAATGGATAATTTAAGATTTATTTCGAGAATTAAGGATTCTATTCTCGTAGGATTCAATTTCTTTTATCCATTCTTTACCTATAGGAACATCGTTGCTTAAACAAAAGTAATCCCAGACGGCACCAAAGGGCAAGGTTTTGCTCTCCTCTAATAGTGCTAATCTTTGAAAATATTGCCCATTATCTTCATATTCTTGCAATAAATCTATGGGCTGAAGCAACGCATATAAAATACTTTTTTGTGTGGCTCGTGCTCCAACTACCCAAGCACCTATACGGTTTATTGAAGCATCAAAAAAGTCTAAAGCGAGGTGAATTCGTTCCATTTGTCTACTTCTCACTATTTCTTCAGCCAGCTGAATAATTTCATCATTTAAAATCGGAACATGGTCACTGTCCCATCGAATTCCGCGACTGATATGTAAGAGTATTCCTTTAACAAATGGTAAAATCGCAGAAATCTTGTCACCTACCGATTCTGTTGGATGAAAATGTCCTGTGTCAATAGTGAGTAGTGTATTATTCGCTATCGCATAACCTAAATAAAATTCATGGCTCCCCACTACATAAGCTTCACTTCCTATCCCAAAGAGCTTGCCTTCTAAAGAATCTATCATTTGAGAATCAGGATATTTCTTCTTTAAAATCTCATCTAATGATTCTTTGAGCAAGATTCGATGACCTGATCGATCAACAGGGATATCTTTCATACCATCAGGGATCCAAAGATTATGGATACATGAGCTTCCTAACTGTTTTCCCATTTCAGCACTGATTTCCCGGCATTTTTTAACATGTTCAATCCAAAATTCCCTAATCTCTTTGTTTTTACTGCTGAGGGTGAATCCATCATTAGATTTCGGATGGGAGAATAAAGTTGAATTAAAATCTAATTTAATATTAATATCTTTAGCCCAATCTATCCAGCTTTGAAAAGATTCTGGAGTAACCTCGTTTCTTTCAACAAATTTACCCCCAAAATCTCCATAAGATTCATGCAAGGAAAATCGATGACTCCCTGGTACTAGAGAAAGTACTTTTTCGAAATCTTGCCGAAGTTCACTAATTGTCCTTGCTTTACCAGGGTAATTTCCTGTCGCTTGGATTCCTCCTCCTGAAATCTCAGCATTTGGTCTCTCAAAACCTCCTACATCATCACCCTGCCAACAAGGAATAGAAATTTGAATCTCTTTTAATTGATTAAGTATTTTATCAGTATCAATACCGAATTCCAAATATTGTTTATTAGCATTGCTATAATATCTTTCAATCTTATCTTTCAAGGTTTTTCACTTCTAACCTTCCTATTTTAAGAAAAATTGACTATTTATTAATTTACTATTATTTATGAAATATCATCAAACGATTTTATTTGTTTTTTATATTTTAAAATTATGTAAGAATAATAACTCTTAAAAAAAAGTAATACTGAGTGATATTGGGAAATATTTAAATTGAGCTTATTATAAAAAAAATTATGGCGTCTTTTGATGTAATCATAATAGGTGCTGGAATTGCTGGAGCATCATTTGCGCTTAAAATTTCCAAATACGCAAAAACGTTGCTTCTTGAAGTTAAAGATGAAAAAGACCTTGCAGTTACGACTAACATTTTTCCTGAACATAATAAACCCTTTTTAAGCGAAGTGGATTACTCAGATAGATCTCTTTTTCCGTGTATTCACTATAAAATCAATTATATGGATCAAAAATATAATGGAGTCATTGATTCGAACAAGTTTGGGGAGCCTTTCGGTTACATAAGCCATTCTGAAAATATCATAAAATACATGCTCCGAAAATGCGAAGAGCAAGGTGGAATTATCAAATATAACGAAAGAACATCAAAAATCATAAGATCCAGTAATAAAATTGAAGTTATTACGAGTAAAGGTCAGTCTTATTCAGGCAAGCTTTTAGCAATTGCTACTGGTTCACATTCATTTGAATTACAAAAGTCATTGGGATTTAGCGCTCCAGACTCATATATCGGAATTAGTACACATCTTTATGGAGATGATGATATGTTAAACGAGAATATGGAATGGAATTATATATTTCATATTAATCCTAAGATTAGTCAAAATGGACCATTATTTTTCAATAAGGGAAGAGGAAGATTATTTTTAGGTTGTTTAGGGAATCCAAAAGAAGATTCTTCTGAAATGGCAAATAAATTAGATAGGATTTTAAATAATTATCAACCTATTCAACCAATTATCAAAGGATTGAAAAGAGGTTCGAAGACGTTTGTTGGAAAGATCTCTAAACATCCTATTAAAAGTCTATCTAATGATAGAACGTTGATATTAGGAGAGGCTGGGGGTATCGTCACAGCTTTCTTTTATGAGGGTTTTTTAGGCGGTCTTGCAAGTGCGGAGTTGGCCACAAAAACAATTAGACCATTATTGGATACTAATAGTAATTTTAATAAGTCTGATTTGTATCCATATGACCAAGAGATTAAAAAAGTTTTGCTTAATAAATATTTTAAAACAAATCTGGCTTCAGAATACTTATTTTATAATGCTGGGTCAAAAATTAAATTATTATGGGAAACCTATTGCAAACTTGTAAAGGAAAATCGAACTCTCCAAAGATATATATGGGAGGCGATTCGGAGACAGGATCTTGAAAATCATGATCTTGAGAGAGATAAATGGGCCGGGCAAGAACTTTTTAAAATGTTACCTCTCCTATCAAAAGCAACTTATTGGCCTCACTTTTTAAAAGCAATGATAAAATAAAATTTATAGTTTATCAATGTAGTTTATACCTATAAAATTAAGAAAAAATTATTGAAATCAAAGTAATGAGTTGAAAATTGAATGTCAATTTTAAATAGACAAAAAATCCGTCCTGATGTGCTCAAAGTTATGGAGGATTTTTTAAAAGTTAATGCACAGGGTTTATTCAAATATTTTAAAGATCATGAAGATTCTGGGATCGAATTTAAACCGCTTTGGAAAAAGTTAATGAAAGCAAACAAGCAATTTTTTAAAAAAGAAAAAAGTCAATATGAACTTTCCAAATTGCTGACCATGGAAGAAAAGATTTTTTTAGCAAAAGCTTTTCGATTTGCCTTCAATTTTGTAGGGGATATTGAACAAAAAAATAATCCAATTCTCGAAGGTGTATCAGTCGAATCAATTAACGCTGGTGGCGTCCCCGCAGAATGGCAAATAGTTCCTGAAGCAGCTGAGGATAAAGTAATATTATATTTCCATGGAGGGGGTTATATTATGGGTTCTCCGAATACGGGTCGTTTATTGACGACGACGCTTGGACACGAGACAAAAATGCGCGTGCTCTCCTTGGATTATCGTCTTGGTCCTGAAAATACGTACCCAGCACCTTTAGAAGATAGCGTCAATGCATATAAATGGCTTTTAGATTCTGGCTATGAGCCTGAGAAGATAATAATCTCAGGAGATTCAGCTGGAGGACATTTGACGTTAATAACTCTTATAAAATTGAGAGAGGAAGGGATATCATTACCCGCAGGCGCATTTCTTATTTCACCTTTCTTAGATGTCACAACTTCAGGTGAAACATTCTTTAAAAACGCTGAAACAGATCCCGTGCTATCAGATTTAGGGATCTTTTGGTGGGCTCCTTCAACATTTAAAGATTTAGATCCCTCAGACAATAGGATATCTCCTGTTTTTGCTGATTTAAAAGCTTTACCACCTTTGTTAGTTCATGCAAGTACGAGTGAAATCCTTTATAGCGATTCAGTAAGGATGGTCGAGAAGGCGAAAGCCGCTGGTGTGGATGTTACACTACAAATATGGGATGATATGCCGCATGTATTTCAACAATTTGGATTAAATAAACTACCTGAAGCTAAAGAATCTATTGATAAATTCGCTGAGTTTGTTCAAAAAGTAATAAGTTAAAATGATGTAATTTAAATTTTTTAAGCTTCACCTAAAGGGAGAGGTTTAAGAAATTTTAGGTGGTGGAATGAACACATCTCGAGGTCCTGTTCTTTCTAAACTTATAGCTTCTTCTGGACAGAAATGGGCACATATACCACAACCAATACATCTTGCTTCATTTATTGTTGCTATATCATCTATTAACTCTATTGCTTCTGTAGGGCATCTTTCGACGCAAGTTCCACATCCAACACAATTATCCTTATCTACATTCGAAAGATAAGAAGCAAGCGAATGCAATGGTACAACACCTCGATAAAATACATCAAAAATCCCGCAGCAACACTTACAACACGAGCAAAGCGCTATTTCGTCCAATTTAGGATTGAGATTAAAATGGAAAGTCTTATGAACAAGTCCAGATTCCTCAGATTCTTTCAAAATTTTTCTTGCTTCTTCTTTAGATATTGGCTTAGCAAATTCGTAATCAATAAGATATTGGGCAAATTTCCCAAAATACATACAATTATCGCGTGAATCGGTCAATTTACATGGTTTATTGAGAAGATCCTTTTCATGTCTACAATAACAACGAGCAATACCAATGATATCTTGTTTTTCTATAAGATCTTTAACTTCTTCAATAGGTAATATTTTTTCTGGTGTTATATCAATCTCTTCTTCAACGGGGATAACTCTATCAAATGCTGGGAGTCTTTTATAACTTTTTAATGTTCTATCGAATTTTTTTTGAGCTATTGGAACCATTTCTTCAAACATTTCATCAAATAACATTGATAATTTTTTTTCTTTCTCACCAGTTTCACCTTTCATAAAGGCCAGTTCGAAGATTCCAGGAAAAAGGGGTAATAACCGATATATCATGATACCAGTTGGTTTGGAGAAGATCCCCATAATTACTCCCTCTTCCTTGGTTCCTGCAATTATTCCGTCCTTCATTAAGCTTTCTAACATTTTTTCTAAACTGATATCATCTAAGTCTGTTTTTTCCTTGATTTGATTAATATTTAATTCGGGAGTATCAAAAATCAACAGAAATTTTGCCTGTTCTTCTGAAATTACAGTTTTCAATAATTCTATGAGTGTGTCTGTAAGGGGATTTTTAAAGAATCCTGCTTTTATTATGTTTTTCGCAACTTTAACCCATAATTCTTTTTCAGACATCATAATTATTTCCAAATAAAGATTTCATTTTCTATTAATAATAGTATTTAATTAAAAATAGAATTGAAATTATAAATAATTATGATAAAATGAAAAAAATAATTAGGAAAAAACTAAATTAATTAGAGTCCTTTTTCCCATAAACTGTTTTTTAAATTATACAGCTTTTCACCTTTTAAATCGTAGCCTAATAACATAATTACACCTGCTATGAAACAGAAAAACATTGGAATCAAGGCTCTATGAACTCTAACACCCCAAATAGCTAAAGCTGTTTGAGTAGCAGCTGGATCTTGATTATATCCTGTCATAACGTGAACTAATGCCATAACTAACGCTGACATAATAACTGCACTGCGTAAAAAAATTGTTCTAATTCCAAAGAGCGACGCTTCTTGATGCTTTCCGCATGCGTTAGTCACTTCATCGTAGCAGTCTGAGTTTATTGGCAAGACCATTACCATATAACATGATCCGGCGATTCCCCGGATTATAGCCCAGATAACATCTTCCTGCCAAGTTGTTATCCATAAATAAGGGATAAAAGCGAGTCCTGATAAAAATATACCTAGTATAAATGTGGTCACATTCCCGCGTTTTCTAGCGAATGATACCCAAAATGGAAGTGAAACCATAACAACTATGAAATATACTATCGTAGAATATACTGAATAAATAATGGGTTTCTGAATGACATCTTTATAATAATACACAGATGAAGCACTGTTTAAAGCAGTAGCAACATTGACTAAAGTAATGGCAATCAAAGCGACCATGAAATTTTTCTGGCCAAAAGCATATCTTATCATTCTTAAAAAAGATATCTGTGATTCTTCCCTATGGCCTTGAATATAGCGTTCCTTTGCTTCTGGTGATTCCCGAACGCCTGGAATTAGTATAATTACACAAATAGCCATGATTGAAATACTTATAGCCGCAGTTAGAACGAAAGTGCTCTTCTTTCCATACTCTAAAATTATTAGAGGGATAATAGACATCAAGAATAGGATTAACCCGGGGAATATGAACGAGAACGCACTTGCTCTTCTGCGTTCAAAATCTTCTCGAAATTGGTTTGCAAAACCTCCATTGAAGTGTTCCTGAAAAATCCATAAAAATGTACCGAATAAACACGATATTATCACCAAATACCAAAAAAGAATCCAAGGATTTGCTTTAGCATCGACATTTGGAGGAGTATAAAGAAGGAAATAAAATAATAATGTTGGAATTGCTGCCATTATAACCCAAGGAGCTCGATATCCTAATCTCTTAGACCATTTAAATGGTCTATCGGTCAAGTAGCCTGAGATAGGACTAGAAATCATAATCCATATCGAAAATATTATGATCGCGAGTGAAACTAACCCTACCTCCAAGCCAACCTCAACTTCGTAGAAATAAAATATAAGGGTATTAAAAGCTACTAGTATATATAAAGTAAGAACAAAACCAAAAGAGTAGGACATCATTTTTTTTGTGGATGCTATACTCCACTTGTTTTTCAAATGATCATAATTTTTTTCAGTCATAATTAGTTATCCATAATTTTTCGAATATATATTCTAAAAAATTATCTAACTAATATATAAATGTTTAAATTACATTTCTGAACATTAATGTAAAATTAAAAAGAGAGTTAAGTATCTTTTATATTTTTGAATAAAGCAGATAATTTCTCTTTAATTGAGTTCACTATATTCTTAAAATCATTAATAAGCGGATTAACTTCTTTTGATATTTCAGAATCTAGTT
Source organism: Promethearchaeota archaeon (assembly GCA_019058295.1). Lineage (GTDB taxonomy): Archaea > Asgardarchaeota > Lokiarchaeia > Sigyniarchaeales > SOKP01 > LW40-45. The sequence continues at coordinate 72,091 of JAHPZI010000015.1, forward strand.
GGATTGCTTTTTCAATGTATTCTATTGCTTTGTAGTACTCATTATCATCGTAATAAACTCTTGCTATCCACAAATATGCTTTAGCATAATCCGGTTTCAAATCTGTCGCTTTTTTATAACTTTCAATTGCTTCATTCGATTTGTTTTGTTCTTTAAACACATTACCCTTTCGATACCACGCAAGTGCATATTCAGGATCTTTCTCTATTGCCTCATCAAGTGATTTTAACGCATTATCATAATCCTTTTTCAATTCAAAAGCTAAGCCTCTGTCAGATAATGCACCAGCATAATCAGGATCTAGTTTAATTGCTTTATCAAACTGTTCAATCGCTTTATCATATTCTTCTTTCTTAATTAACGCATTTCCTAGGTTTACATAAGATTCTACATAGGAATTATCAAGATTAATAGCTTTTTGACAATATTCAATGGCAATATCGAATTTACCATTATCTATATCTTGTTTTACTTTATTATCAAGTTCCTCTTCATATTGTAATTTTATTTTTCTTATTTCTTCAGTTTGAATGTCATTATCTTTTATCCTTTCTGTAATATCTAAAGAAGTGTCGTATTTAGTATAGGCATCATCAAATTTATTTTGTTTCGCCAGAAGATTACCAAATCCAGTTACAGTAAAAATAATTTTCTTTAATTCTTCATCTCTCACAGCGGAATATTCAATAACATCCGTTAATTTCAATGCATTATCAATTTCTTTTCCCGCGCCATCAAAATCATTTTGGTCTCCTTTTACAATACTCTGTTCAATCACTAATTTTATAAGATTCGAATAGACTACATCGATATCATGTTTCACATCTTCAATCTTTTTCCTCCTTCTTTCAGCATCAGTGATCGTATTTGCTCGGTCTAACTCCTTCTTAAGATCGTCAAGTTGTTGTTCATACTTCTTTTGCTCTTCCGAGACAAACCCTGTAGCAACAACTCCTTTCATCTCTGCTTGGTACAATAAATTTTTAATTTTAGCAATTTCCCTTTCCATTTCATCCGAAACATACATTTTATTAGAAATACTTTTCGCCTCGTTGAAAATATCCGTCGCATCGTCAAATTTCTTTTGATTCAAGAGATCTTTTCCCTTATCTAATATATCATCAATTTGGGCAGAATATACTTGATTTATCCTTTTTTTGATATCTTCCATTTCAACATTTTCACTTTCGTCATATACCATATACTTTGCGATGCTCATGGCGGAATACATTTCACTAGTAGCTTTTTCATATTCCTTTTCTTCTATAAATTGAATCCCCGCATCTTTTCTAACTTTAATTCCAGCTGAACATGTTTTATCGATTAAATTGATAATTTGATCTAATTGACTATTTTTTTCATCAGAATCTACCATTTCTTTAGCAATGTCTAATGCTTTATTAAATATACCGGCAGCCTCATTGACTTTTGGAACTGATTCCTCATAATTTTTCTCTTCCGTTATAAGGATTCCCTTTTCTTTTATCGATTTTATGTTCTCAACTAATAAAGGATTAATTAATTCACCAATTGCCTTAAATTCAGTATTCTTTTGATTAGAATCAAACATCTTGTTTCCAATATCTATTGCTTTCTTTAGTTTGTTAATTGCTTCCTCAGAGTTATTCTGTTCTATTGATTCTTTTCCACTCGTTAGTATTGGTTCTATTTGTTTTGAATGTATTTCATTAATTAAATCCTTAATATTCGATATTTCAGATTCTTTTAAATCCGATTCATACATTTTCTCTGCCAATTGCATAGCATTTTCGTAAGTTTTAATTGCTTCTTCAAACTTTTCGCTCTCTTTTGACTGATTACCTTGATCCACCGTTATTTTAATTTTATCAGAAAAAGTTTGATTAACTTGATTTTTTATATTAGCAATCTCTTCATCTTTGCGTTTAGAACTTTCAATTTTATCAGCATCATTCAATGCTTTTTGTAATGTTTCAATCGCTTTATCAAATTCTTGGTCGTCTTTTAATTTTTTACCTTCTTCTATTAAAATTTTTACTTCTACTATACTTATTTCGTATTTAACTTTACTGATTTCTGAATCTTTTAAAGTTGCATCGTCAATATTACCGGCAACATCAATAGCATATTTTAATTTCTTAATTGCCTCGTCAAATTCTTTTTTTTCTACCAATTGCATTGTTTGTTCTATTACATCATTTATTTCAGCAGAATGAGTTTGGTTTATTTTAGTTGTTATATTACTTACTTCAACTTCTCGATCTTCCATACCGGTAGCTTTCACGCGTAGATATGTTATTCCTTCCCTATATTTCCTAACGGCTTCTTTATAATTTTTTTTATTTTTTAAATTATCAGCTTCTTTTAAAATAGGAGTTAATTTTTTTAACGTTTTTTTGTCCATTATTTATTCGCTCAAGTTTTTATTGTGTAAATTTTTAATTATTAAATATTATTAAATATTTTTTATTATTTTTTCTCCTTAATTCTTTTTAAATAGCAATTCAGTCAGTAAAGTAGAGATGTTCGTCAAAACCCGTCTCTGCAACAAGATCTTGACCTAATTTCTGAATAGCACGCTTGGTTGGATTTTGTAGTATACGCCTTGCGATATTTATGACTTTCGCTAATTTTACATCCTTAAACTCTATGATTATTTTATCGTATCGAGAAAAGTCTATTCCTGCGGTATATACACCAGCTTGACCGCGGTTTGCCTGAGAAGAAACCTGCCAATGCTCGACTTTAAGTTCAATTGCGCTAAGTAAATGGCTACAAAAGAACCATTCTAAGAAAAGAATAAGTCTTCTTGATTTTCTCTTAGTTTGCCTTAATACTTTAAAGGCAAGATTTAATCTATCAGGATGAATTTGTTTTAGGACTCTCTCATATTGGATTGTCATTTTGTCTCTAACATGTTCTTTTATATTCCGTATTATCTCGTCAACTTTTGTAGCTCTTTCTTCAGAGATCTCTTGATGTAGTGAATTTATATGCTTCTCAATCGCATCTTGAATCCCTTCACGTCGGTCTATCGAAAAATCCCTAGGTCGTGTAGAACGTGAACTACCTATCCCTTGTTGAAGTTCCGAAGGTGTAGAATAAATTTCTCTTTTTGGGAGGCTAAATAATTCATCCAATTTTGAAGGGTCATCCCTTACTTCTGCAAATTTTTCTTCAATTTCATCTTTAGAGTATCCCTGATTATAAAGATAAAAAGCAGCGCTAGAAAGTTGGTTCTCCAAGGCTTGACCTTCCTCGTATCCTCCAACAAAATCGTTTTCTAATTGTTCATACGACAAATTGCCAATTTCCTCCTCAGTAATTTCTTTTAATTTAAGACCATCAATTTTAGTAAGGATGTATTCGATTTGTTTGGGATTCAACATATTCAAATTCCCCGTAGGACCAACCATAAATGAAACTAATTCCATTTTTAATAGAATATTGTCTATATCTTTTTGGGTTTTTCCTTTTGATATTATTAAGAAATGTTCTAGAAATTTTTTATTAAATCCGGCAATTATTTTAAGCGCCCTATCATCAAATTTATTTAAATGATTGGTCAATTGATCTATGGGCAGATCTCCAGGAAGATCGATCTCAAAAACCATTAAATTATCAATAATCATATAAATATAGTCTGATCTCTGCATGTGCTTCCTGTATTTATTTTATTACAACTAATCAAAATGAATTTATTTAATAATGAAAGTATTAATATTAATTTTTTACTTATTCCTTATTTTCGATATTTTTTAGCTATCTGTCTCGCGAGATTCATTTGTTCCTTCGTTTCTAAACTACAGGGTCTAAATTTCCGGATCCACTTTACAGGGTCCATCCCATTAGGAATATGTCCATTAAAAGCCGCCCATGCTACTACCATTATACCAGTCCTTCCACAACCTGCTACACAATGGACTGCTATAGGATCTCCGATCTTATTATGTTTGTCTGTAATATTGAGAAATTTTTCTAATTGAGAATTTGTAGGTGTGCCATAATCTGGAATATTTATATGATAATATTTAAAGGACTTAGAGATTTCTCGTTTATTATCGAACTCTGAACAATTCACCACAACTTTTATTCCTTCCTTTTTGTATATCTCTATTTCACGAGAATCAGGCCACCAACCTGCAGCTAATTTATTCTTGACGATCCACGTAAAGGGGGTTGTTCTTTCAGGCATCCCCCCCTTAGGCCAATACCAAGGACGTATTTTAATTTCCTCCTTTTCATTTGATTTTTTTAATAATGAAGGTAACTAACAAAAACTTAATTAAAATTTTTATTTTTCGATACATTAAGACGCAATTTAATATTAATGTAGATTATAGAAATGGAAAAAAAAAAGATTAATTAATATTATTATTAAATTCATAGTCAATAAATTCATAGTCATCTCTTTTCTTACGAGCTGCTTTTATTCCAAAGATCGTAATTATTATCACTGCTGCGATGCAACTACCTATAATAAGCAAACCAAGAGGGCTTAAAAGAAATTCTAATAGAGTCATTTCATCCACACCTCCTCCGTTGTCATCATCTTCTTCATCCAGAGGCAGAACTTGTCCAATCGCTTTAATTACTATGAAAAATTTTCCATTATGGGGTGCTTTAAAACTAATTAATTCATTTTTTCCTGTTATTGATGAAGTAGCTGTAGCAATTGGCTCCGGTTCACCATAAATATTAGGTGTATTGTTATAAAGATGTAAATCATAATCTCTCCCTACTGGAACTGACAATTGAAATGAATAAAGTTTATCCTTTTCAAGATTGACATATCCGGCATAGGCATGTTTACTATACGGATCTTCATTTGAAGCCTTAAGAGTAGTAGGTACAATTATAGTAGAATTTATAAAATCGGTTAAATTATTTGTCCAAGCTTCAATGGCAGCATCAATATTTAATCTTCCATAACCTTCATGTACATCTTTTCCGCCTCGATCTAGAGTAGGGCTATAAGCTTGGTCATAATTTCTTTCCAAAGGATAAGTTTCTGTAGCTGTCATAAGTAGTATTGATTTAACCAACTTTGATTTATTTCCATCAGCCCAATTCCAACTATTGCCTCCACCCATTGCTTGAATTAATAGATTGGCAGCGCCTGCTACAACAGGACAGGACATTGATGTCCCTTGAGTTCCCATTAAGTCATTACTAAAATCATCAGGATTAACACCTTCAGCGTCATTATCATTTGTATCTGCAGAAAACATTTGAAGAACATAGGCACTCCCACCTGGAGCTGTTATATCAGGTTTAGTGGTTTTTTCGGTACTTGATTTACCCCCTTGGCTACTATAGACGGTAATTTGATCATCAATTGTATTGGCAGCAACTGTAATAACATAATCTGCATCTCCAGGCGAATTGATCTTATTTCCGCCTGTATCACTATTTCCAGCGGATGCTACAGCAACAATCCCCTTTTCAACGGCATTATTCACAGCATCAATTAAACCAGTTTCATCATCATTAAATCCAAAACTCATAGATATAACAGTAATATTATGAACTTCTCGATTAAGAATGCACCATTCAATACCCATTATCGCATCCGATAACGTTACCGCATATACACCTCCTCCGTGCTTATTAAATATTTTTACACCTACTAAATTAGCATTTGGAGCAACACCTTTCCAAATATTACCGCTTCCATAATCTGAAGGATTATTATTCCAATGAACTTCTGCTTCAACAGTAAAATTTGCATTATTGCATTTAGTGCCAGCATCACCCCCATCATTAAATATAATCAAAGCATATACACTGTAAATCCCTAATTGGCTACTAGAAGTGATATCATATGTTATATTATTTTTCCAATCTCCTGGTGTACCTTTCCCAATATAAGTTAAATCAACACCTTTTTGTTCAAGGTAAAAATAAGCTGATACGTAATCGGTAGATGGAGTAGAATCATTAAAGGTGCATTCAATTTCCATCCCACCTAAAGAATCTACTTTGAATGTGCTAATAATAGGTAGATATCGATCTCCATCATCAGGATCTTCAGCTGGCAGCAAATCTGTTAAATCAAGATAAATGGAATTTGTAGAAACTGTTCTTCCCTCTCCATCTTTATTTGAAGCACCTAAACCTGCTGCTATTCCCGCAACATGAGTTCCATGACCATTATCATCATATGCGGAAGAATTATCTCCACCAGGTGTAAAATCAACCCATGCAACGACTTTTCCTGTTGAAGAATTATCAAAAAATGTGTGTTCTTCATCAATTCCAGTATCTAAAATTGCAATTGCACTATGATTATCTCCAGTATAATTAAGTGTATTCCACACATAAGGGCGGAGTCTCAGATTTCGAGAAGTATAATATAAATGTGCACTACCCTTCTCGTCCCCTTCAATTAAAAATGGAACGTCATAATCTCTTAGTTGATTATAAAAATTCAAAAAATTATCATAATTAAGACTTCCGGCAAAACCATTAATCGCAGCATTATATTTATATTTAACAATTCCTCCATTATTTTCAAAGAGAGAAATGGCTGGTGAATAATTATACTTATCACGGAATTGAACTATTATTCTAATTTCTTCATTAAGTTTATTTTTAGTCGAAAGGATTTCTTCGAATCGGTCGGTTATTCCATTTTTATTTCCATCTGTATTTTCCCAATTATTTATATTAGATTGAATGGAACCAATATTAATATCTTCAATTTGTTCAGATAAGCTCGATACTAAGTTTAAATCCTCTGTAATTGAATAATCCCCGCCAAAGTCATTATATTCATGAACTATAAAGGTTGGAAAAAAACATGTAAAAATAAGTAGAAGAAGTGATAGATTTATTTTCCTGCGTTTTTCAAAATTTAAAGCTATCATCATATTTTTTCTACCTTAATTTATATCTTTGATTTCATTGAATAAAGTTTTTGATTTTATATTTTTTATAATAATAAGATAATTTCCTTATAATTATTTCTCAATTATAAATTAATTATAGTAGAATGTAGAATTTTAAAATATAAAAATAAGAAGTAAACTAATTACAATTAAACAAATTTTATTATTAAACACTAATTTAAAAAAAATAAAATAGAAAAATCATGGATAAAAGAGACAAGCTTACTGTATTTGATACGAGAAAATATCCAGTTCGTCCACATGTGGGAGTTGGGATTTTATTAATTAGGAATAATCATCTACTTTTAGTTAAAAGAAAATACGATCCAGATGCGGGTTATTGGTCAATTCCTGGGGGTCATTTAGAACTTGGTGAGAGAGTTCAAACTGCCGCTGAGCGAGAAGGTTTTGAAGAAACAGGACTTAAAGTAAAAGTTTCTAAGTTAGCCGGAATTATTGATAAAATTATGTATGATGACTTAGGAGAAATTGAATATCATTATGTATTAATTAATTATTTTGTAGAACAAATCGAAGGCAAATCAGATCAACCACCTAAAGCTGCGTCCGATGCTCTTGAGGCTAAGTTTGTACCTTTTGAGGAGCTAAAAAAATACAAATTAACAGTTTCCTTAATCGAACTTTTAAAACAATTAAAGATTGGATTCGATTAAGTATTGAAATTGAAAAAAAAATTTGATTTTAATTTTAATAAATAAGCCAAAAAAATATAACTCTTCTATTACTATTTTGAAATAAGTAATAAGTTCATAAGATAAGATTATTAAAATTTGCTTAAGGTCTTAAGATTTGTCCTCGTTGATGAAATTAGCCAAAGACGGAAAAATTACTAAAGAAATGGAGATTGTTGCCAAGAATGAACAGGTAGATGTGGATTTCATCCTTCGAGGAATAGCTAAAGGGAGAATAATAATTCCTAGATCAAATAGGCGCGGCGAGTTGAAACCACCAATAGGCATTGGTAAAGGATTACTTGTAAAAATTAACGCTAACATTGGCTCATCGAAAACGATTTGCGATATAGAAGCAGAAGTCGAGAAAGCAAAAACTGCCGTAAAATTTGGAGCTGACACGGTAATGGATTTGAGTACCGGTGTTACAGAGGCAGATGTAAAAAACATTAGAAAACGAATTCTCAGTGAAATCAAGGTTCCTTTAGGGACAGTTCCAATTTATCAGTCTGCTTTAAGGGCACTTGAAAATAAAGGTGCCATCATTCATATGGATGAAGATGATCTTTTTAATGTTGTAGAGGAGCAAGCTAAAGAAGGAGTAGATTTCTTTACCATTCATGTTGGAGTAACAAAAGAGATAATAAATTATTTAGAAAACCATCCGCGAACAATGGGCATAGTTTCAAGAGGTGGAACTTTCATAGCGTCTTGGATTCTAAGAAACGACATGGAAAATCCTTTTAATAGACGATACGACTATTTACTGGAAATGGCGAAAGAATACGATTTCACCTTATCCTTAGGTGATGGATTGCGACCTGGGTGTATATTTGACTCCACTGATTATGTCCAAATACAAGAGCTACTTGAAATCTCAAAATTAGTAAAGCGTGCTTGGAAAAAGAACATCCAGGTTATGGTAGAAGGACCAGGACATATTCCGGCTAATGAAATTGAGAGAAATATTACCATGCAAAAATCACTATGCGATGAAGCACCTTTTTATGTTTTAGGACCACTCGTAACTGATATTGCACCAGGATACGATGATCTTGTAAGCGCAATTGGAGGCACAATTGCCGGTTTAGCTGGAGCCGATTATCTATGCTATGTTACTCCTTCAGAGCATTTAGGTTTACCAAACAAAGAAGAAGTTAAGAGAGGAGTAATCGCTTCTAAAATCGCTGCTCACGCAGTTAATATTGCTAGATATGGTAAAAGAGCATCAAGTTGGGATTATAAAATGGATATTGCTCGAAAAAATCTTGACTGGGAAGAAATGATAAACCAGTCGATTGATCCAGAATTATCACACGAAATTCATTATCGGGATGGGAGCGCTCCAGAAGATAAAGAATGTTCAATGTGCGGAAGGTTTTGTGCAATTAAGATTTTAAAAGAAGCTTTAGAGAAAAAAAGATCGACATCAAAGAAGATTTTATAAATTAAGTTAATATACTTTCTTTTTACTATTATGCTTTGAAATATTAAATTGAGTGAATTTAAATGAAAAAAGTTTTAACGATTGCAGGTTCAGATTCAGGTGGAGGTGCTGGGATTCAAGCTGATTTAAAAACTTTTTCTGCTCGAGGGGTTTTCGGTATGAGTGCGATTACGGCACTTACAGCTCAAAATACCATAGGAGTTAATGGGGTTTTTGAAATAGATCCTAAATTTGTGGCAAAACAAATTGATTCGATAATGTCTGATATGGGGGCTGACGCTTGGAAAACTGGTATGCTTTCAAATGCTGAGATTATACAGATCGTGGCAGATCGCGCAACTAAGTATAATATTAAGCTTTTAATAATTGATCCTGTTATGGTCGCAAAAGGCGGTGATCCGCTATTGAAATCAGAGGCAACTTCTACTCTCATCTCTAAGCTTCTTCCCTTAGGATATGTTTTAACCCCCAATCTTCATGAAGCTAAAGTTTTAACAGGAATTGATATAACAACAATAGAGGAAGCACAAGAATCCGCATTAAAGATTTTTGAGATGGGAGTTAAGAATGTGGTAATAAAAGGAGGACATTTACCAAATATCAATGAAGCTATTGATATTCTTTATGATGGAAACACTTTTACCGAATTTAGAGTGCCTCGTGTTAATACAAATAACACCCATGGCACAGGATGTACATTTGCTTCTGCATTAGCTGCAGAATTAGCAAAGGGAAATAATATAATAAAAGCAGTGCATATTGCTAAAGCATATTTAACCCAGGCAATTAAAAGTGCAGATGATCTCCATATTGGAAAAGGTCATGGACCAACAGATCATTCTCAAGGAACTATCGTGGATGTTGATCTTTCTATTGTTAATGTGAGAGAATTATAATTGAATGAGCTTGATTAAGTGGAGTATAATTTCGAGTTTTCTAATAATATCTTTAGAATTTTTACCAAATAATCTCATCATGGGTTCTTTTCCCATTGCTCCTTTATCCCAGATAATATCCGGAATTCTTCCCTTTTTATGTATATTTTCTTTGATCAACCATTGCATAGTTGAATATTCTTTTTTCTTAACTTCTTCTGGTTGCTCTTCTCTAAGTATTTCTTGTAGTTCTAAGTCTGAATCATCTTGAATTGATTTAATTAATTTGGGTATATATTTTAAATTCATAACAAAATTAATTGAATTTTCAAATTCTTTCGCTGTAAGAATTAATCTAGCAGTATGATCAGAAACTCCAAATTTAATTTCACCTGAAGCCTTGGGGAACCCATCTATTATCGTAATCCTTCCCTCAATTCCAGCAATTTCGCTTTTATTTTTTGCGTTAGGTAATGAACCTGAAATATTAGTGCGAACTTCTGGTATTAATTTACTAAAACTCTTGTTAGAAGAAAAAAAATTGTAAATTTCCTTGATTTGATTAATTATTTCTAATTTTTCTTTAGGAAGGGAAAAATTCATAAAATTAAACCATTATGTTATTTTACTCTATCAAAAGCCCATTTGGCTTTTTCGCTTAATCCAAGGGCTTCATAAGATTTACCAATATATAAAAATGCGTCTGGAAAATCAAAATCTTCTTTTGTAAGTTTAAATAAATGACCAATAGCCATATCATATCGTCCTTTTAAATAATAAGTTTTTCCTCTTAAGAAAAGAATTTTATGTCTATTATCCTTAGTTAAATCTTGACTATCAAATATATTTAACTTTTCGAGAGCTTTATCATAGTCTTGTTTCTCTAGAAGATTGGTAATCGCATCAACTTGTTTTAAAAACACGATTTTTTCAGCAACTTGCTTAATCCTTGCTCTTCTCTGCTCTAACAACTTTTCTTCAAGAGATATATTTTTCTCTTTATCTTTTTGTTCTAAATAAGTTTTAATTTTTGCCATTATATATGAATCATAATCTCTATCACATAATGGACATTTTGGAGAGTGAAGTGACCACTCTGCTAGACAAGATTCGTGAACAGGATGCCCATTTGGACAACTGTATGACTTTTCAACATCTTTACCATCATCTCCTATATCCATATGGCAAATCAAACAAGAAGGCATATGCGGCTTATTTATATATAATTTTATTTATTATAAACGTTTAATAAAAAACATATTATAATCATAATCTTAATAATTTATAATAATATTTTTTTTCCTAAGATTTTTAATACTAATAGAGTGTTATTTATATTTAATAAACAATTTGAATTCAAATAATTACAATGTTATGAGATTATTCTTATGTCGTTCAATATAACAAAATCATTTAATATTCTTTTTAAAAATTTCTTGGAAATAAACAGTGATGTAGTTGCATTAATAGTCTCTGATAAAGGAGGTCTCATTGTTGCGGGGGAAACATCATCAGATGTTAATATGGAAATTATTTCAGTTTTAACTGCGATTGTGAATCCAATTTTAGACAGAATTCGCAATGAATTCGCTTTTAAAAAATTTGGAACTGCTTCTTTCGACACAGATGAATATCGGCTTTTATTTATTTCTGTTGATGAAAACATAACTTTAAGCGTAGTATTAACCACGTTAGCCTCTGTCGATAAAGTTTCACCTTATGCTTACTTCCTTGCAGAGAAAACTGCGCAGATTGTCAATGCCGAAGAGGGTGATGTTATTCAGCTTGAGATTCCTAATTTTGAATATGAAGGAGAAACAGTTGAAAGAATGAAAGACCAGATTTATCAATTGAGATTAGAAACTGGTGGAACGTATCGTTTCAAATTTATTATTATTGGGGATCATTATGTTGGAAAGACTTCCATCGTGCGACGCTACGTTGATAGAAGGTTCTCTAAAGATTACCGGGCGACAATAGGTATAAATATAATCACACATTCGTTTGATTTTTTTGAGAATGAAATAAATTTATCTTTATGGGATATAGGAGCACAACAGTATTTTAAACGATTTAGGCGTACATATTATATGGGTTCACAAGCTGCTTTTATCGTTTTTGACTTAACTAACCGCGAAACTTTTGAGAATGTAAAAATTTGGTTCGATGAATTAATTAATTTTTTAGGGAAAATAGATCTTCCAATTGTTATTGTAGGAAATAAAACTGATTTGAAAGAAAAGAGAGAAATTAGTTATGAAGAAGGCGTTTCCTTAGTACCAGAATTAGCTGAAAAAGGAGTATCTAAAATTTCTTATATCGAAACGAGCGCATTGACGGGAGAAAATATTAATGATGCATTTAGTTTAATATCATATCATTACATAGTGAAAAGTAAAGAAAAAGAAGAAGAATTATTAAGAAAGAGTTTAGAGGACGGGATTAACTGCATTTTAACAGATAGAGAGAAATTAACACTTACATTTATCACGGAAAAAGCTTTTTGGAATCCCGGCTTACAAATCATGTCTGAATTGATTGAGTTAGGAAAATATGTAAAAAAAAAGGATACAAAAGAAGAAAAGATCTTTGAATATCCAAACGGTTTAATTCTAAAAAGTCATCTCACTAATAATTTTGATTTATCTGATTCCGATGGCGCCTTTTGCATATTTGATGCGCGCGGCAAAGAGCATATTGATCCAAAGTGGAAGGAAACATTGATTGAAATCATTGAAAGTATACAAGAAAATAAAGTTGTATTAATAGGTGTAAGAGTGGAACCTGAAAAATTAGACTGGTCAGTTTTAATGGAAGAATTTGACGTTAACGAGCAGTTGGAGAGAAAGATGGTATCGCTCTTATTCTTTAAAATTGGGGTTGAATATCGCTTAGAAATTTACGATCAACTAGAAGTCATGCTAAATACTATTAAAACTATATCTTAAAAAATTATTATTGCCTTAGAAAACAATTTATTTGATTTGATTGAAAATTTCTAAATTTATTCAATATTAGGATTATCCCAAATAAAATTGCTGTTTTACTGACAAATATATATTACTACTAACATAAAAATTAAAATAAAAAAAAAGAAATTAATTTTTTAAGCTCTAATTTTTTATCTTATCCAAAATTATTTAGAGTCTCATTTCCAAACGTATTAGTTCCATAATCTCCAAATGCAATATCATTATTCAGAGCTGTATTTCCTATTATTGTATTTTCTAAACTTACTATTGTCGGGGCCTCTAAAATTACAATCCCATGTCCATAATTCATTCCATCGAATTTAAAATCATAAATTGCATTATTACATATAGTGTTATAGCTTGATTTATAAATCTGAATCCCCGAAATATTAGAACCTACGTTGACCGTCATTCCTCTAATTAAATTCCCTATAATTGTTGTATAATTACTGCTGATCAGCTGAATTCCATCAGCACTTCCCATAATTATGTTATTCGCGATTGTATTATAATGACCATATAAAAAGTATATACCCATTGCAGCCATATCCTTAATTATATTCCCTTCAATCGTATTATTTTCACCTCCCATATCAGGACTAGTCCAACTATATGCTATACCGCTCTCACAATTAGAAATAGTATTTGCATGGATATGTGTATTGTTCCCTCCCGAAATCCTAATTCCAAATTGTATTTGATAAAAATAACAATCTTCAACCCAGACATTATTAGAATGAATATCGACTCCCTCGCCTTTTAAATCCGAGTCACCAATAATTTCAACCCTCTCAATATGAACCGAATTAGAATTCGTTTCATTTACTAAAATAATCTCTTTCTCCATTTTTACGATATCGGATGCATTAATAATTAAATCCCTTATAATACAAGATTTGGCGTTAGTTATGTTAAAAGCAGTTCTATCTCCTCCACAATCTATTGTTGGTACTCCTGTTCCTTGTATAATATAGCTACCTCCTCCATCAATATCTATATGTGAAGTTAGAGTAATTGGTCTTGTTATCATAATCTTGCCATTCCCAGTACCAATCATATCTATAGCATTATTTATATCTGCCTCTGAAGAGCAAGGATACTCATTTTCAGTTTTATATACTATTGTAGTTATCCCAGCAGGCCCATCGTCTCCATCATCTCCATCGTCACCTTCTACTGCTCCCGTTTGAACACTAATTAAAGAATACGCTCCGACTCCTAATCCTATAGCAGCTAATATAACGGCTATAATAGCAATTGTAGACAATTTATTACTTTCCATTCTTTTTTTACCTCTATTATTTTTAATTTATATTTTATTGAATTTATTGTAAAAAAGATTTAAGGAGTAATAATATTACTTAGTATTTATATGCATTTTTCCTATTAATCTACTCAAATTCTTTTTTAAAAGGGAAAAAGGCTTTTTTTAACGACGATTTGTTATCTTACTTTTCTTTATTTATTCCAATACCATTAAATCAGACATAAATAAAGAAATTTATTTGGTTCTCTTAATATTCATTATTTTAGTCTTCTTTTTTAACATTAAAACCCCTTGTACGGCTTCTTCAATGCTATGAAATACTGGAATATTTGAAAGCTCTAAAGATTCAATTATAGATCCATATTTAGGTATATAAGGTATGAAGCATAGAACTGGTTTTTTTGATATTGTCACTGTATTAGCAATTCGTCGTCCTATCTGAAAGGTTATAGACGGAGTATAGGGTAGAATTAAAATAATAATGCATTCAACCCTATCTATTTTTGAGAGATATTTAATTATATTCTCTAAATCTTCATCTCTAGCCGATCCTGTAAGATCAATTGGGTTTTCAAATGTTGCTATCCCTCGTGCGACAGGATTTACCAAATTCCTCATTTCAAGTTTTTCTTCTTGAGTGAAATCCACCGCCGTTAAGCCATAGTTTTTTAATAAATCTGCACAAATAACTCCATGACCGCCCGATAGAGATAGTATAGCAACTTTACCCTCCATAACGAGATTAGGGTCGAATGGCTTTTTCTTATGAGATAAAATGTCTAATAACTTTAAATCTGTCAACAATTCGAGTTCTGTAAGTGGTTGTATTATTAAATATTGCTCTAATGCTGCCTGAAGTATTTTTTCATTGCCTGAAAGACTAGCAGTATGAGATTGAGTTGCTTTTTTGCCTTTTTCAGTCATCCCTCCAAAATATACAATTACATCATTATCAGATTCTTTAGCTAATTGGAGAAATTTTCTGCTCTTTGAGGGTTTAAACGCCTCTAAATAAAATGCAATATTAGAGGTGTCTTTATCTTTAGTGCTAAAATATTCTAAAAGCATTGTTTCATCTACAACTGCTCGATTTCCTATTGAAACTGCTGTGGAAACTCCAATATTAATTTGATTAAATTTATGAAAGAATTGATCTACTAAAACTCCACCTGACTGACTAATCAATGCGACGGACCCCTTTGGAGGTCGTGTGATTCGCTCTGTAGGCATAAAAATTGTGTCCAACAAGGGGGGTGAATATACACCTATACAATTGGGACCTAGAACTGCGATATCATTCTCTACTGCTATTTTTATCAGCTTTTCTTGATATTTTTTTCCTTCTCCTCCTATTTCAGCAAAACCACCGCTTATGATTATGCACCCTGGAATATTATATTCCGCACATTGTTCTACATATTCTAAAGTAGCTTTTGCAGGTATTGCAAGTACCATAAGTTCCGGAACTTTTGGTAAATCCTCTAAACTGGTAAATAGCTCTACACCTTCAATTTCGCCCCCTCCCAGATGAATCCCAAACACTTCAACTTGCATCTCAAATACATTCTTTATAAAAATGATCCTTCCTGGACTTAATGGATTGGTTTTACTAATACCTACTACTACCATACTCTTTGGTTTAAAAAGTTTCTCTAAATCCATGGCTTTTCAGTAATTCTCTATGATTATTTTTTATAATTTTCCTTCTTAATAATTTTCAAGATCTTGTATATAATTCATTTTAAATTAATATTTTATAACTATTAGAATTTTAAGTGTAAAAATATAGATTAATTTAATAAATAGTATCAATCAAAAATAAATAATTGAGAAGAAGCGGAAATGTCTACATATTTGATTAGTCCAGAATTTGTGTTATTCATACGAATTGTATCTATACTCGGATTCATATTTTTAGGATCATATACTTTTTATTCATACTTAAAAATCAAGAATTTAACGCTATTATTTATTTCCTTGGCGTTTTTCGTTATTGCGTTTTCAATAATATTAAGAGTTACAGTTATTCCAATAGCAGAAACAGCATATGGCGAGACAGAACTCATAGAAGCATTATTTGAAGGAATCCAATTTATAGCAGCTTTTTTCTTTTATGCTGGTTTAAGATTAATCCAACGTAAAAAGGAGGGAGAATAATAATGGTGCTAGAATTAACTCATTTGATAGAATATGGTGTTGAAATAGGCTATGGGATTATTTATTTGATTTTAGCAATATCAACTTTTCTAAAATATAAAAAAACTGATAATAAGCTAGCATTATATTTTTTCGCTGCATTTATTTGCTTGGCATTTTCAGGATTTTATGGAGGAATAGCGGGGATTTTAAATAAATCGGGATTCGAGATGATACCTATTCTTGGCGATAAGATTTTAGAGATTTATGAAGGAGTAGCACTCGTTGCATTAATATTTTTTATAATCGGATTAATAAAAATCTAATCTTGGAAAATGAAGATAAGATGGCAGAAGAGTTATGGATAATCGATACTGGGGGTATATGTTTTTTTCATAGATGGATTAATAAAGAAACCATACTAGAAAGCATTGAAAAAAAAATTCAAATAAAAGATCAACTATTCAGCGGTCTATTATCAGGAATATTAACTTTTACATCGAAAGTCACATCAGATAAGATCGAAAAAATTCAAATGTCTGAAGGGAAGTTCTTATTTTTTACGAGTAAAAATTTAATCTTTATTGTTAGAGCAAAAATTAAATCATCAGATAACAAATTAAAAAAAAAAATTAAATTATTAGAGGATTTATTCCTAAAAAAATTTGAAAAGAAATTAGATAATTTTAATGGCGAAGTCTCATCATTTAAAATTTTTGAAGAAGATTTGGATGAGATTTTTAATAAAATGACAAAAGTTGAGAAATGGGGTAAAGGAATTTCAAATTTATAAGTCGATTTTATCCACTTTATTAATTAAATAATTACTTTTAATAATATTTTTTAATAGATTTTCTATAATCGTAGGTTAGAATAAAGACTTTGGTGGGTGATTTAAAATAATCAAAGGGTTTAGAGGAAGATTATTACGAGTGAATTTGTCGATAAAAGAGATATCAACAGAACCATTAAATGAAAATTATGCTAAAGATTTCTTAGGAGGAGCAGGTTATGCCTGTCGGTATTTACATGATTTTATCGATAAAGCTACAAATCCTCTATCTCCTGATAATATTATAATGTTCATGAATGGCCCATTAAATGGAACATTTGCTCCTAATACTGGTAGATGGGTGGTGTGTTCCAAATCACCATATACTGGAATTTGGGGTGAATCAAACTGCGGCAGCTGGTTTGGTGCTGAAGTTAAGAAGGCGGGTTATGATGGTATCATTATATCTGGTACTTCGGATAAACCAGTATACCTTGAAATTAAGGATAATAATGCAAAAATTAAAGACGCTGAGTCTTTATGGGGTAAAGGTACATTTTATACTACAAAAAAGCTTAAAGAGGTTTTTGGAGATGAAAAAGCTATGGTAGCGTGTATCGGTCAAGCCGGTGAAAACCTTGTAAAATTCGCAAACATTGTATCAGAACAGAGGGCCGCTGGTAGAACTGGCATGGGTGCGATTTTAGGTTCAAAAAAGCTAAAAGCAATAATTGTAAAAGGGAGTAATATTAAATTAGATGTAGCCAATCCCGATAAATTGAAGGAAGTAATAGCTAAAACAAGAGATAATGTTAAATCTTCAATGATGACAAAAATCTTAAATAAATTTGGGACTTCTGGTGGTGTTAACCTTTATAATACAACTGGAGAATTACCAATCAAATATTTCACACAATCAAATTGGGATTATGCAGACAATATCTCGGGAGTCACAATGGCAGAAAAAATATTAGTTAAAAATAGATTCTGCCATTCATGCGTTATTGGCTGTGGAAGGAGAGTTGTTATTAAAGAAGGTAACTACAAAACTGATGAAATTGAGGGTCCTGAGTATGAAACACTTGTGAGTTATGGAAGCCTATATTTAAATGATAATTTAGAAGCTATCGTTGATATTAATACAAAATGCTATGATTATGGAATTGATACTATTAGTTCTGGAGCCATAATCTCGCTTATAACTTATCATTATAATCAAGGGAATATTAAATTAGAAGCCCTTGATGGATTAATACCAGAATGGGGTAATAATAAAGTAGCTGAAAAGTTTTTGGAAAAAATTGTTAAACGTGAAGGAATAGGAGATCTTTTGGCTGAAGGGTCCAATGCTGTTGGTAAAAGATTTAATATTCCTCAAGATGAGATTGCTACAGTTTATGGTTTAGAAATAACTTATCATGATCTACGTTCAAATTATGGAATGGCGATAGCATATGGGATGGGGTTAAAAGGGCCTTCACATAATTTACTTGATGCTTATTTTGTATTAACAGGCATTCCATTAGAAGAAATTGGGATAAAATTAATAGATAAATTCTCTGATAGTAGGGATATGGCTGAATTTTGCTCTTTACTTATGGATTACCGAGCATTATATAGTTCAATGATAATGTGTTCTTTTTGTAATCCTTTACCTTCTCAAATTGCATCTATAATTGAACATGCTACTGGATTAAAATTTGGACTTGACGAGATTAAATTATATGGAGAGAGAATAGCAACAATTAAACGATTATTTAACATTAAAATGGGGTTAACTCAAGAAGATGACAATTTACCACAGATTTTGTTGAGACCATTTTCAGATGGCGGTTCAGCGGGTAAATCCCCAGATTTTAAAAAATTAAAAAAGTATTTTTACAACTATAGAGACTGGGATCCAAAAACCGGAATCCCAAGTGACTTTAAACTTAATATATTATCATTAAATACTCTAAGATAGAATTAAAATTATTTAATATTAAAAATAAATAAAAAGGTGAAAAAGACGAATAAAGAGGATATTTGCTTTATGTCAGCTTGCGATATGATAGATAAAATTAAAAGGCAAGAATTAACATCGCAAGAAATAACTGAAGCTATAATCGAAAGAATTGAAAGAATAAATCCAATAATTAACGCCTATTGTACTCCTACCTTCGATCTTGCAAGAGAAACCGCTAAGAAAGCGGATGAGGCCGTGAAAAAGGGAGAAAAGCTAGGTTTGTTGCATGGAGTCCCTACTTCTATAAAGGACGAAGTAGAAACTAAGGGTATAAGAAGTACTTTTGGATGTGTAATATTTGAGAATTACATCCCAGAAGAGGATGATGTCGCAGTGGCGAGGTTAAAAGATGCAGGTATAGTTATGTTAGGAAAAACCAATACCCCAGCATTTGGATATGCCCCAATTACGAATAATAAGATTTTTGGACCATCTAAAAACCCTTGGGATTTAACCAAAACGCCTGGTGGTTCAAGTGGTGGTGCTGCTGCAGCATGTGTCGCTGGATTGGCCCCTATTAATCTTGGGGGTGATGGGGGAGGTTCTATAAGAATTCCTAGTAGTTGGTCAGGATGTTTTGGAATAAAACCCACCTTTGGCAGAGTCCCTCATTTATTTGCTAAGTTAGGTGGAACTGCAGCAACTCTAAGCCAAGGAGGACCTCTCGTAAGGTATGTGAAAGACGCGGCGTTATATCTTGATGTAGTATGTGGCCCACACGAATCAGATAAATATTCTGCACCAAAACCTCCGTATAGTTTTCTTGAGAAACTGAACGAGACGCCTAAAAAACTAAAAATTGGTATTACTTTCGATATGAACAATGTACAAGCAAT
Organism: Promethearchaeota archaeon; assembly: GCA_019058295.1. Lineage (GTDB taxonomy): Archaea > Asgardarchaeota > Lokiarchaeia > Sigyniarchaeales > SOKP01 > LW40-45. Next base: position 91,962 of record JAHPZI010000015.1, read on the forward strand.
TGATCCCGAAGTTAGGAAGATTGTCTTAGATAGCGCTGAAAAATTAACCCAAATGGGTTGGACACTCGAAGAGAGTAAATTAATTAATCTGAAAGAATCCTCAAAAACTTTGCTTGGTGTAAAGAGGCCTAAGCTTAGAAGTCCCTCCATCGTCATAGGAACAATCTGGGCAACGAGCTTTGCACATGTTTTAAAAGTAACTAAGTTATATAATAAATGGAAGGATAAAATGGACGATACATTAATAACTATGTGTAAAATGGGGGAGGCATTCTCAGCACAGGATGTTAAAGTTGCTGAATTACAAATAGAAATGATTAATGAAAATATCGCAGAACACTTTAAGGAATACGATATTTTAATATCTCCTGCAACGACCATTCCTGCACCACCCTTCGACACTACATTATTAGACTTAATTGAAGTAGATGGGAGAAAGACGAATTCTACTGATTGGGCGGCTTTTACTTACCCATTCAACTTTAGCGGTCATCCGGGAGCGTCGATTCCGTGTGGATGGCATAGTAGCGGACTACCCATAGGAATGCAAATTGTCGGAAAGCGATGGGACGAAGTCACTGTCCTTCAAGTGTCAAAAGCTTTCGAAGAAATAGCTCCATGGCAAGATAAAAAACCTAATTTTAATTAACAGATTTTTTTATAAATTATTTTATTTATTATTATTTTTTTCTGACTTTTTTTCTTGGTTATTTATATAGAGAGTGGTGACTTTTCTAAAATGCCTTTAGAAGTTCCGTAAGTGTCGAATTGAGATTAACTAAACTTATTATTAAACACTATAAAACAAGATTTAGAATACTGTATAAGATTAGTCAAATAAATGCAATTAGAAATGTCAATGAACTTATACTTAAAATAAGAATAAGTAGAATTATTATTGATGAGCCCTTAGTCTCTTTTTCTCGAACAGCTAAATAAAAACAAAATATCCCTACTATCAATAGTATTGTCGTTCTTATCGCCATTTTTTCAGGAGTCCAGAGACCAAGTGGTGGAATATAATTATCAAAATCGGGTATTTCTGGTCTTACTAAAAAATTAATCCAATCACAGATAAAACTCATTACAATAACCCATCCTGTTAAATAAAATAATATGATTCTTTTTCTCTCTTCATCAAAAAACTTTTCAAATCGCTCTGGTCTCTCATTGAAATCTACATTATAATAATTCGTAACAAAATAGGTTCCAATAATGAGTGTTCTTAAAGGAATAGCCAATACCCATAAAGTTATGAGATATATAATGGTAAGTGGATGTGTTAATGGATACACACCATAATTATACCATAAAATCCAGGGGTATCCAATCCAATTCCAAAATCCAGTAGACAAGCTGTCAATTATACCATCGAGAAATATAAAAAAAACAATAATGATAAATGCCTTAAGAGGTGTAGTTGCATGTCTTGGAATATAAATAGAGCAAAGCAACCATACTACCATCATAATTGAAAATAAATCCCATCCAAATAGGTCAGTTTTAGCGATTACATTAATTATGATCATTATAACTGTAAATAAACTCATTAAAACAATATAGAGTAACTCCCAATTAGCATCGATAAATTTGATGATCATATTTTTTTTAGAGAAATCTGCCATAAACTTGATTGTTCATTATTAGATTATTATTATTATTAACTTAATTCATAAGAATGTAAATTTTACGGTTTCAAATAAAGTATTTTCTGAATTTAGAGAAGAATTAATTAGTTTAGTATAAGACAAAATCTAAATTCTTTCATCATATACTCTGGAACCATTTATTACTTGCTGCGAAATTACTGAGAACTAAAAATAAAGAGAGTTCAGAAAAAAATCAAGAAAAGTTGATAATATTGTTATTTTTTTAATTTATTTCTCAATTTTTCCGAGATTAAATCTCCCATTTCTTTAGTTGAGAGAGTTTTTAAATTAGGATTTTTAATGTCAACTGTTCGCCCCTCTTTAAGACCTTCTTCAACTGCAGTCTCGATTTCGTTTCCTATTTTGGATTGAAAGGATTCCTCCATCATTAATTTTACGCTTAGAATCGTGCCAATTGGATTGGCAATTCCTTTTCCCGCAATATCTGGAGCAGATCCATGTATTGGTTCATACATGGAGGTTTTATTTGGATGAATATTGCCACTTGAAGCCATACCTAAGCTTCCAATCAGAAATGCGGCCTCATCACTAATGATGTCTCCAAACATGTTTCCAGTGACGACGGTTTGGTAGGCGTATGGTGTTCGGATGAGCCATTGACAAAACGCATCAATATAGATATCCTCCTTCTTTAAATTGGGATATTCTGAGCCAATTTCATGAAAAATTTTACGCCATAGCTGGCTTGGTTTTAAAATATTAGCCTTATCAACAGATGTTACTTTTTTATGACCCTTCCTTTTAGCAAATTCAAAAGCGAATTTGATAATCCGTTCACATCCTTCACGGGTATAATGCATTATATTCTGGGCTTCATTCTCCTTTAAATACCCGATATTTTTATATAAACCCTCTGTATTCTCTCTGACAAAATAAATATCAATTCCATCACCAATCAATTCATCCCTTAAAGGACATCGATCCCTCAATGGTTCATAAAGTTTTATTGGTCTTAAATTCACATATAAATCTAATCCCTGTCTAATATTCAAAATTGCAATTTCGGCTACTCCTTGAGGTAATCCAGGAATTCCAATTGCCCCAAATAACAACGCATCCGAATTTTTAATTGTTTCAAATGATTTTTCAGGCAAACTTTCACCATATTTTTTCCATACAGCACCACCCGCTGGAGCTTCTTTGAATTCAAACTCAAAATCAGTATAACTACTAATCACTTTTAAAATCTTAATGCCCTCGTCTACTACCTCAGGACCTACCCCATCCCCTTTGCAAATAGATATTATTTTTTTAATCAAATTCTAATCCTTTAATTATGCTTTAAATAATTATTACGATATAATGTTATTAAATTTTCAGAGAATTACTAAAAAATTATATGGAAATTAAAAGCCTCTTTTTGTTTAAACTTTAATAATTGATGCTTATCATCATAATTGATTAATATTAACCTTATTATAAGGATATTTCATTATATAATTTTGAGTAATAACCCCGAGCACCTTATTTTATATCAAGATCTCAGAGCTAACAGCTCGGTTTAATCTCGTGGCTTTTCTTCTAAGACTTCTTATTTTCATTTTTCTGTCGATCGGATAAAATATATTAACCCAAACATAATAAATCGAAAAATTTACGCAATCTTTAAATATTTGAAAGAAGTATTATTAAATAATAAAGTTCATGTTAAAAAATGTGGACTTTGTAATAAAAAAAAATAAAAAATTCTATCTTTCGGTTAATTAACCGAAATAATTAAAAAGTGGAGGAATAATAAAATGGCTAAAAAAGTTTTTGCCTGGAGTCCAGTCCGAAAATTAATGAAAGATAATGGCGCTGAAATGGTTGCTCGAGATGCTGTAGATGCTTTAATTGATTATTTAGAGAAAACCGCTAAAGGAGTCACAAATAAAGCATTAGAAATGACTCGACACGCTGGAAGAAAGAAACTCACTCTAGAAGATATGGACTTGGCAATGAAATTAATGTAAAAAAATCTTTAACTAAATTAAAAAATTATTTATTCTCTTTTTTTTTATTAATTTTTGTGAAATTTAACGATTTAAGCATAAAGACTCTTTCATGTATTCAAGTTATTCTCGCAGTAATCATCTCACTCATATTTACTTTTGTTGTTCCACTTGAATGGCAACCACTTACCGCAAAAGAGATAGAGCTTGGTATATCTCCTTCTGAAGTGGGCGGTTTAGGGCCAATTCCTTATCATATATTTACATTAAGTCAATGGTATTTTTCGTTTTCAATAGTCTGGTTTATTAAACGTGATAATCCGTACTTAAATAACTACCTCGTTGTGTCATTTGTCCCTTTAGTCTCCATAATCATTTGGGAATTTTTCTTCTTAGGGCTTTATTACGATTATATCCACATTCTTCCAGCAATTATTAGTTTCTATATATTTTGGAAAAAAGCAGATACTCTGGAACAGAAATTAATGATAATTTATGCATGTATTTATAGTGTTTGGTTTAATATAGTGTGGATCCTAGAGCTGGCTTATGGTGGTGCTTTACTTGTCATTGTTATCCTACTTTTTTATGTATATCCTCTCTGCTTTATCCTCTTCTCCTTTTATTTTCGGAATAGAGAAAATGATAGAGATATTTGAAGCAGAAGGGAAGCTAAATCTATTTAATCCACCCCCTTTTAAACATTATAATTGTTCAATATGCTTTTCAAAATTAAAAGACTAAATTTAAAATATCATATAAAACCGATTGACAGATTAATCTTTTTTAATTGTCTTTCTTAATGAGTTTTTAATTAGATTTCCCAATATATTGGCTATTTTGTATTTAATCGGATTTACTCTTACATCAAAATAAAACTTTTTGTCGTTTAAGGGCTTATAAAAATTGTAATCAGCAGTTAAGATTTCATCCATACCTTCTACATCCGCAATTGCTCTGAAAGCTGTAAATTGAATCAAATTTGAGAGGCTTGGAGACCAATTACTATTTGAAAGTTTTTTATAAAATTCCTTAGCGGCTTCAGCTATATCTTTATCTTTCTTCTTAATAATTTTATCTTTGAGTTTAAATGGTGGAGTAATAACACCTAGAACAGTATTGGATCTAAACCCCCATATACTAGCTACACTTTTTAAATATTTATTAACTTGTTTTAATCCCATTCCACCTGTTGTCGATATTATCATAGCATCTTGGTTAAAAAATTGAGGACGATGGCCATTATAAGCAAGTCTATCAATAAATTTTTTCATTAAAGCGGTAACATTTAACATATAAACCGGCGAAGCGAATATTACTCCGTTTGAATCAAGCATTTGTTTTATTATATTATCTCTATCGTCTTTGAGTGGACAGTGTTCTTTTCCAATTCGAATACAATTAAAGCATCCAATACACTCCTTTAAATCGGATTCCTTAAGAAATATATAATTAAAGTCCACATTCCTGTATTTTTTTAAGTTTTTCTCAAATTGTTGAGTAATTTTGTATGTATTTCCCTTGCGAGGGCTTCCCATAATTGCTAAAACTTTCATAATATTAGATAAAATTTTTTTTTTTATTTTTACTCATATAGAAAATGAATAGAGATAGATGGCATAGAAGAAAAATTTGACTCTCTGTAGGAGATATTAGCCTCCAGCAATAATTGGGAATATAGCAACCGTATCTCCATCTCTAAGAACAAAATCACTTTGAATATGTGGTCTTCCATTAACCATAATAATCAAGTTTTTATCGTCCTTAGGAATTTTATATTTTTTCAGAATTGATTTAATCGTGCTGCCTTCTTGTAAGTCTAGCACTTTTCGATCTGGTCCATATACCCTTAAATCAGCAAATAGTTTAACTGTTACTGATATAGAATTATTTTTAGTCATTTTCAACTTTATTAAAATACCATTTATACAACAATCCCATTCTTTTAGGGAAAATTGCGACTCTATCTCCCTCATTTACCTTTTTTCCAAAGCCAGAAAAGATTCCACTTACAAAAATATGGCTGGTTTCTGATTCATCTATAGCGAGCTGTTTAAGAATGTCGGATACAGTTTTTATTCCTTCATTTTCAATTATTAATGTTGTTGGAGCTCCTCCAGAAATGCTTTGTTTTTTTTCTTTTTCTCTTCTTAACTCTCCAAACAATTTCACTTGTATTGGCATTTTCTCTAAGCTTTCTAAATTAATGATATTTCCAATTTATTAAATAAATTAAGTCTAAATAAAATCTTGTGTTCTAAAAAATAGAATTTTATATAAACGGATGTTATAAAAGAAAACAAATAGCTGAAAAAAAAAATAAAAAATAAAAAAAAAGGTAATTTATGATTTTACTTATTAAAGTAATGAATTGATGATGTATCAATCTTTAATTTGCTCTTAATCTCCGAAGACTTTATCCAATTCATCATCAGGTACATTGAATACTTCATTAGATGGTGGAAGTTTCTCCTTCCTTAAAAATTCTGGAAGTCTATCATGCTCTTTAGTAAAACCTGCTTTTTTATTATATTCTCTTTCCATTTTAAGGATTTGCATTCCAATTGTTCCTATATCATCCACCGTTAAATTTGTACCTAATACCCCATTAACAGATTCAACCATTCCAACTAATGCTTCAGGTATATCAAGAACTGCGAAGGCAGTAAAAAGACAATATCCTGTAGAATCGACTACAGCTGTAGCTGCTTGTAAATTACGAGATAATTCAGATTTCTTAGGGTCTCGAGGATCTGCTTGCCCTCCAACTCCCATAATCTCTGTAGCAATAGCATAACCAGCGGTGTGATCAGCTCCCATTGGAGTGGTTGCAAAGGTAACTCCTATCCCTTTAATAGCGCGTGGATCATAAGCTGGCAGGCTTTGACCTTTAACTACAGGGACTCTTGTTACTCCAAAAGCTTGACCAGTGTAGGCTGTACCGTTTGCTAAGATCCGCCCTATAGCTGTCTTATTTCGGATTTCATTCATTAATTTTAAAGAACCTTTTCCATCACCAAACTTGGCTAATCCGCCTTCCATAGCAACTGCGATTGTATCTCCTGCTTCAATTGTATCTAAACCTAAATCATTACAAGCTCTATTAAGTTCACCGACGTCATCTAAGTCATATATTCCACAATTAGGACCTAAAGCCCATACAGATTCATATTCTAAAACTCCCACAGGATCTTTTCCACCAGGTTTGGTCCATACCTCAGAACATTGGATTACACATCCTGGACTGCATGGATGGGGACGAGTTCCGCCTCGTTTCTTTATTTCTTCTGCCTTTTTCTCACCTGATACATTTGCAGATCTATCATCCTGTCCAGCAGAAAAATTTCTCTGAGGTAATCCTTGTGCCTCGTTTATAATGTTAATTAAAACATCTGTTCCGTATGAGGCAAGTGCTCCATCTGGTTTCGTAACATCATGGGACATAAGTCCATCACGGAGCTTTTTTATACCTGCTTTAAATCTCTCTTGGTCAGCAATTTCGACTCCTGGAGCACCAGTTTCATCTATTACAATGAATTTTAATCCTTTTGAGGCCATTACAGCTCCAAGACCTCCTCTTCCAGCATATCTACTTGGACGCCCTTCAAGATCATTAAAGCTCACTCCAGAGCCTGCTCCTAATAATTCTCCAGCAATTCCAGTACCACTGATACCTACTTTTTCGCCAAATTCCTTATGCAATTGTTCGTATGCTTTATAGAGCCCTATTCCAGACCATTTATTAGCCTTTATCAATTCTGCTCCATCATTAGTAACTTTTAGCAGATAATAATCATCATCTTTCTTTTCACCCTCTATTATTATCGCTGCAATCCTTAATCTACCAAGCAATTGAGAAAAACTAGTACCTGCATTAGCTTCTTTTATTCCTCCAGTTAATGGAGATTTACCACCAACTGAAATTCTACCGGAGGTTGGAGCAGCAGAACCAGTCACAATACCAGGAGCAAATACAAGCTTATTGTTAGGTCCCAATGGATGACAATCAGGAGGTACTTCTTTTGATACAATAGTTGAAGTAAGACCTCGACCACCTAACGCTGCATATTCCGAAGGAAAATCTTCAAATTTAGCTTCTAATTTACCCATATCTACTCTTAAAATTTTTTTAGGCAAAAATTTCACCTTCTTCTTTTATTTGATCTTTGACAAAATATAGTCAAGGTAAAATTGTTATTGCTTCATATTTAATTATATCTTTAATGAAATTAAAGAGCGTTATGTACGTAGAGAGATAACGGTATTAAGATTATCTATAATAAGTATAAATTAAAGAAATTCTAATAGGAATTATTAGACTGATTATTATAAAAAATGTACAGGCCCGGAGGGATCTATTCCCTCTCAAATAAATTTTAAGAGGTTTGAACCCCCGATTTCTAATCTCCAGCTGATTTAACTAGCGATCTTCAGCTTAGGAGGCTGCTGCCTTATCCAGTCTGGGCCACGGGCCTATTTATTATATATTTAAAGAGCTTCGTACATAAGCAGTACCACAGACACCACAGAAATATTTGTCTTTTATTTTAATTGCTTTATCAATCGGAATTTCTTTCTGGCAATTCATAACACAGCATCTCACAGTTTTCTTCTTATTCTCTACATCATTTCTTTTTGACATTGAAATTGATTATATTTTTCTAGTCTTTAGTGGTAATAAATAATTCTTTATTTTTTAATTAAATCGTATAAAGAACTCACTTTAAATAGAGTTCGAAGTTCTTGATGATTAATTAATTTATCTTTATTATTAAGAAAATTAATGTTTTTTATGGTAATAATTCTTGATTCTTGTTCCATTGAGAAGAAATTGTCTGAAGCTATAAAATCCACAATATTGGATTCAATATAAACATAGAGAGCAATATTTTTACTATTAATTGTAACCTTAAATTCAGGTTTCTCATCACTTATATCTTCAAATTCATAAGAAAGTTCAGGTTTATATAAAGAGAAGTTCTTTGGAGAATCAAATAACCGAAATCCATGATAAGTTATTTCATTTTCATTCTGTTTATCTCTTAATTTATAGAATATGATATTATTTCGCATTATGCTGTTTTCATAATTAATATTACTTACATCCAAAGTTCCAACTTTCAATGAATAGCAAGGAGATACGATGGCATCATATGTTCCATTCCTTAGGATTTTACACTCTGAATTAAGAATCTTCCAATCCAATTGCACTTCAGATTCTTTCGTTAAATCATTTGTTATCCAAAATTCGATTTCATTTTCTCCCTCTTTTACACTAGGAAAAATAGGTTGATAAAATCGTTTGGCAAAATAATGCAACGCCTTCCACCGGATAAAATAATCTAAGGAACTCCAACTCGCAACTGGCCAGCAATCATTTAATTGCCAATAAAGGGACCCCATACAATGGAAATCGTTTCGGTTTCGCCTCCAATGTTCCACTCCATACTCAATTGCTTCTGCTTGAGTAATTTGTGATAATATTATTTGTTGCTCAAATTTCTTTGGAATTGTAAACCTTCTTCTCATATATCTCATTATTTTTTTATTACCAGCTGAATTCTTTTGATGGTTGTTCATAATAGGGGAGTAAAAATCAAATTGTTCAGGTGGGCAGAATGTCGCTATAGTTTTTAATGATGGAAAAGATTCAAATCCATATTCGGACATAAAGCGGGAATTGAATTTTCTGTAAGAGCTAAAGCTAGCTCCACCATGCCAAACCTTCCAGAAGTGAGAATCTCCTTTATCTGGGGAATTTGGATCGACATATTCAATTTGATCTCGAATGCCTCCATTTGAAGGAGAACTCGGCCAATATGGGCGAGTTGAGTCATATTTATTTACAAGTTCGGGAAGAATTCTCTCAAATAGATCAATATAGCTGTTTTTAAATCTCGATATCATATCAGGGTCATTAATATTTGACATAAATAGTAATGCTTTCCATAATTGCTCAATCTCATTATTTCCACACCACAAGGCTAGACTTGGATGATGTCTTATCCTTTTAATATTTTGAATTGCTTCTTTTTTGAAATTTTCAATAAATTCTTCATGATGCGGATAAACAGCACAGGCAAAAGGGAAATCTTGCCATACTAAAATGCCAAGCTCATCACAGAGTTCATAAAATAAATCGTCTTCATAAATTCCCCCGCCCCAGACGCGAACCATATTCATATTAGCAATCTTGGCAGATTTGAGATTTTTCCGATACAATCCTAATTTCTTACCCCTTGGAATAAAACTATCAATAGGAATCCAATTAGCTCCCTTAGCAAAAATTGGAATATTGTTTAATGTAAAATAAAATGTTTCTCCCCATTTATCGGGATTTCGAATGAGTTGTATATCTCTTATCCCCAATTTTTGGGATCTTTTATCAATAATCTCACCATCATTTAAAATCGTAACAGTTAAGTCGTAAAGATAAGGTACACCAAGCTCGTGTGTCCACCATAAATGGGGTTCATCAAGAGTTAGTTCAACAATTTGGTTTTTTTCTTTAAGAGATACTTCATTAAAATATATATCTTTCTCTTGTGTTTTTAATTCAACCCTGATTGTATAGTTTAAATTACCAATATTCTCTATTATCGAATCTACTTCTATTTTAACATTAAGTTTTACTGATTCAGCTATAAAAGAGCTCTCCTTTAGATTCTTAATTATCCGAGGATCTTTATACGTAATTGTTTGAATGGGATATATTGAAGTAATTCTAAGATTGTTAAATCCTATTAATTCTACAGATTGCCATATTCCAATGTCGGGCAATTTTGGACCCCAATCCCACCCAAAAGAATATTGCCCCTTTCTTAAATATGGTGCTCCAGGTAAAGCCTCAATGCTAGTGACTAATCTATTTTTATATTTCTTTATTTCTTCACGAGCATTTTTCGTAGGACTTCTAATTAGAACTTTCAGTTCATTAGAATTAGCTTTTAATCTACTTGTAACTTCAAAATCATAAACACGAAACATATTTTCTGTAGTTCCGAGTAGTTCACCATTTAGATAGACTTCTGCAATAGTATCAATTCCTTGGAAACGAAGCAAAATCGTTGAATGCTCTAAGAAATCAGATTTGACATCGAACTTTGTTTCATAACACCAATCTGATTCGTAAACCCAAGACATTTTATGCTCATTATTCCCATAAAACGGATCTTCAATAATATTATTTTCAATTAAGGCTTCAAATACCGATCCGGGAACCTGAGCGGTAATGTCAATTGATTTTTTTTTATGATTTAATTTCCAAATACCATTTAAGGAAATATTTTCAACATTTTGCATAAGATTTCACTAAATTTTCTCAGATGATATAGAGAAAGATATAAATTCAATTATTAAATATTTAAGTAAAGTTGAAATAAGAAATTATTTATTTTTCTTTTCCAGATTTGGTGGGTGGAGCGGCTAATGCTAATATTTTACCAATTATCGCCACTTGCGAGGCTCCTTTTACTTTTCCTCCGGCCATTTTTCTAAGCCATTTTCCAGTCCCCCAGCTGCCCGCACTCATCATTGTTTGCAAAGTTGGAAATTTCCAGTAACCCCACCAATAAAGTTTATCCCTGCTTAAATTCTCTTTAGGCTCGGTTTCTATCCCCTCGACTGTAATTTCACCATTCTCAAGTGTGATTAATGCAGCCCATTTATTTTCTTCGTTCTGCAGAAGTACACGTGTTTTTTCCCCTCTAATTGCCTCATTGTATTCTTCCTTACCCTTAACAGAATTGATAACAGTATTTATAAATAGCGCAAAACCTTTTAATTTTGGTTTTTTTGGCTTTTCGCTAGACATCTTAATCTCCTATTTTAAAATACATTTTATAGGTTATTTTTTTTAACCTTTAATAATGTTATATCTAAATTAAATTAAATGAAAAGGTTTTAATAACAATTGAATTTTTAATAATTAGAATTTTTTTATGAATAATTTTTTTTTAGTGTATATTAGATATGGAACGAAAACCTCAACAAAGATCTCGTAGACCTATTGATTATTTAAAGGAATCAATTGGTAAAGTAATTTTGATAAAAGCCAAAAGGAACCGATTGTTTAGAGCTACTCTTCTTGCATTTGATGAATATTTGAATGTGTGGGTTGATAATGCTTCTCAAATCTTCGAATACCAAGACGAAGAAGGGAATATCCACGAGGAACACGAAAACCTCGGCGAGATTGTAATTAGAGGGGATAACATCATTTTCATTAACATGGCTTCACAATGAAGGTTATTTTTAAATTTGATAATGTTCCAACAATTAAAATTTACCAGAATCTTTATATTTCAATCTTGTGAAGTTTTTTAAGGTTTAAACTTATTAAATACTAAATTATTCAACCGTAAAAAAATAAATATCAATTAAGTGAGAAATTATTTCAGAAGAGTTAAATAAAAATAATAATTCGATCAATCATGGGCATTGTTATATAGTAAATCCTAATCTTGGGCATCCAATTATATTAGATCTCCAGTCAGAATTTAAAAAAAAAACGTATCAGACGTTCTTGTTATTTATTAGTAATTTAAATGATTTAAAAATATTTAAAGAACATATAAATAACAAAATTCAACTTGTTCCCATTCTTGAATATAAATGGAAATTAAAGCTTTTTACAAAAAAGATAAAGCCAGATAAAAAAGAAAGACGTCTTTTGAAAAAAAGCTTCAAAAAGTCAAGGCTTTCACTTAAATCATTATTTAGAGAATATAAACCACGAGCTTTTCGTGGTGCTCCAATTTCTCTAAATATTTTAGGCATTGAAAAAGCCAAAATAACAAAAATTAACGATTTAGATTATGATGAGTACACCAGCCCTCAGAAATATTTAATTACTCATCAAGTTTATAAAAACTCAGATATATTCTATAAGGTTAAAGTAGAATTCGTATTAACCAAAGAAATTCTTAAATTTTTAAAAAATCGAAATTTTGTAATGTTTGATATCCTTCATGAAAGAGAATCTAAATTACGGATTAATTATCATTCTATAGTAATTTCAAAGCAGAATTGGAAAAACTTTTGCTTTGTTCATGCGACAGATTTACATATAGCAGAAAGGAATGATAAGATTTATGAAATTATTAAAAAATGGAAGAAGGTATTTCGTGGAGATTATCTTGACGCGATGTTAAAAGAACAGGAGCAAGAAGTAAAAGAAGAAAAAAGGAAATTATTTAGACCATTAGAAGCACATAAACCATTGAAAAAACGGATTATAAATCCAAATAATCAATTTAGGCGTTTTATAAAAATTATTAACAAAAAAGTTCTTCAAGACGAAATAGATTTTATAGCTTTAACCGGAGATCTCATAGATTTTTCTATTTCGAGTAAGATTCCAAAAGAGCTAAGACTTTTCGATTATGAACATAGTAATTGGAAAGTTTTCAAAAATATCGTTTTAAATTTGCCTCAAAAAAAAAGGAAAGGTATGAAAAAGGGAGAAGAATTATTATGTCCCATATTTACAATTCCCGGAAATCACGATTATCGACCTTTCCATTACGATATTAGATGGGCAGGGTTGTATAGAAAAATGGGGCTAAAGGCATTTGAGGCACTTGCTTTAAACGATAAATTATTAGCATTACCTATTTCAGCGATTATAAAGAGTGAGAAATCTTTAATTGGGTATTGGTCAGAGATTAATCCTTCTTTAGATTATTTTTTAAAGTTAGGAAAATCCAATTTTATTTTTTTAAATACAGGGGCAGATTCATATAAAAATTTAAGCGATCTCATAACTGGTCATCCTTCTTTAACAGGGCTTAAAAATAAGCAAATCAGCTATTTAGTAAATCTAATTCGTAATAAAATTCAACAAGGAGATAATACTTTTCTTTTTCTACATGGCCCAGTAATTAATCCAAAGAAGAAAATAGGTCTTTTTAAAAGGATCAAACACAAATTTGGGAAAAAAATTTTAACAAGAATAGATGAATTTAAAGAATCAATACTTAAAAAGTTAGAAAAGAAAACATCAAACCTCAGAATTGATAAAAAATTTAACGTTAAATATGGAACTGTATCATCAAATTGGGAAAACCTTGTTGAATTTTGTAAAGAATACTGCGTTCTTACCATGACAGGCCACACACATACTCTTAAAGAGTTTAGATTAGGAGACCCAGAAAATAAAAAATCAGTAGTATTGGATGCACCTCCTTTTAGTTTAAAAAAAATAGTAAATCCGGCGGCAATATTTTATGATACTTATTCAGAGATTTTTGCAAATGCTAAAGATATAGAACAGTTTGGACCATTTGTTGTTCAAACACCTGCGCTTGGATTAGGAGGATATAGGAGCCCCCGATTGGTTGGTGCTTATAGAGAAATTATAGTTAAGCACGGAAAATTATCTTCTTTTAAAGTTAAGTATATGCATAGATAATACTATAAAAATATTTTAAATATCTCCCATTATATTTTCAATTTAATTATTTATTTATATGTTAAATTAGTACTTTCATTATTAAATCTGTATAAAAGAGAATTAAAAGATCTATGTTAATAAAAAATACTACTCAATTGCTTTCGAGTAAATTAGATGAAACTCAATTAAATCTAAGAAAAATAGGACTAGTGGCACTAAAGAAAGCAATAAATTCTGTTAAACCTAAAAGAATAATTGAAAAATCCATCAAAATCCAACAAAACAAACTAATAATTAAAAACGATATTTACGACCTTAATAATTTTGAGAAAATATATATTATTGGAGGCGGAAAGGCCACTGCAGAAATGGCACTCTCATTGGAAGAAATATTAATTAATTATTCTAATATCGCCTACCAAGGATTAATAAATGTTCCGGAAGGTTTGGAAATAGAGGAAATGGATTTAAAAAGCAAAATAAGAATAATTTTTGCCTCCCATCCTATTCCAAACGAGGCTGGCTTAAAAGGAACAAAATCTATGATGGAACTCGTTAATAATTCAACGTCAAAAGACTTAATTTTCTGCCTAATCTCTGGAGGGGGATCGGCTTTATTACCTTTACCAAAAGAAAATATTAGCCTCGAAGATTTACAAAAACTTAATTCATTATTATTAGCATCTGGCGCATCAATCCATGAGATAAACACAATTCGAAAACATTTATCTGATTTCAAAGGGGGCAATCTTGCTAGAAGCATTTATAATACAAGTAAAGCAACATTAATTAGTCTAATAATATCAGATGTCGTAGGAAATGATTTAGATTCAATAGCCTCAGGACCAACAGTACCAGATTCAACTACATTTAGGGATGCTTATGATTTACTTTTAAGTTATAACTTACTAAAAAAAATTCCAAAATCTATTAAACTTGTTATAGAAGAAGGTTTAAATGGAGTGATTGAAGAAAATCCTAAAGAAAAGGATAATTGCTTTAAAAATACACACAATTTCTTGATTGGTAGTGTAAATTCTGCTGTTAAAGAGATAATTGTATTTCTAGAGAAAGAATCTTTTGAGATTGATTATTTTTCTTCTTCAATTAGCGGTGAAGCAAAAAATTATGCAAAAAAAATATATTCAAAAATTAACCAGAAACTCAATGAAAATCATAAAAACAACAAAAAAGCATTAATAGCAACGGGGGAACTGACCGTAACTATTAAAGGCGATGGGATTGGGGGAAGAAATCAAGAAATGCTATTAAGTTTTCTTGATCTCATTATAAGGAAAGACATTTATTATGATTTTCTGATTCTTGCTGTTAATCTTGATGGTATTGAAGGTAACAGTAAGGCGATGGGTGCAATTATTGATAATCATTTATTAATTAAGGTTAAATCTAAAAAAATTGACATAAAAAAATACTTAGAAAACAATGATTCAAATTCATTCTTCAAAACACTAAACTGTGAGATATTAACGGGTCCAACTGGTTGTAATGTAAATGATCTCTTATTAGTATTAATTATTAAAGGTGATATTGAGAATAAATGGTAAACAATTTAATTATAATTTGTCCAGTGTGTGGATTTAGTTTTAAGCCAGAATATCCACATTCACATAACAGAAAACGGATTATAAAATGTCCAATGTGTGGGTATAAATTCTCTGAACCAGATATATCTCCCCAAAAGCAAGAGGACCTTGACAAAAGATTCATTTAGAGAAAAAAATCACACTTTTTTAATATATTTCCTTTAATTAGGTTGATAATTTTGTCTATTTTTAAATGGTTTTATAACTATATTGGATTTTTATTTTTTTGATGAAATCTATATTTTATTGATGAAATCTATAAAAAGCATATTAATTTAAATTATGATATCTAAAAAAAAATTGTTAACTGATTATTAAAAATCTATTAAAAATTAAATTTAAGGAAATGTTAGATCATGGCTAAAAAAAAGAAAGAAAAGAAACCAAAGAAAGGATATGGATGGGACGAAGAAGACAGAGATGAAGCTTTAGAGGCAGAAGGTTTAAAGAGAACAGATATCGATAGTGCTGATCTACAATTAGTTGATCGAGATTCCTCTACTCCTTATATTGAGACATATGATGAAGACACTGGAGAACTTGAAGGTGCTATTTATCTAAAGGATGGTAGTAGATCTGGTAAAGCAGCTTTAGTAAAGATAATTGAGGAAGTTAAAGTCGAACAAGATCATGATGCAACTCCTGGATCAATCGGATTTAGTGGGAAGTTAGATGTGGTTAATCCTAGTACTGAAGATAGATTATGGGATATAGATATTGTTCTCAAAAATATTAAAGCAACTAATCTAAAATCAGATTCTATAAAAATTCAAGAATTAGGTATTACTGAAGATGATAATACTGATTCTCGAGAATTTAATATCAAAGGTGAGGCTAAAAATCTTCTTTTAATTAAAGAATATATTAATACATTGCCTAATGCTGATAATATTTTAAATTTGAATGATTTAGAATCTGATTTAGATAAATTAGCTGAAAAAACAGGCGCTGCTAAGGAATTAGAAATTGAGGAGGAGGAGGAAGAAGAAGAAGAGGAAGAAGAAGAGGATGAAGATTATGATGTTGCTTCAGAAAGTTCTTTAGAATCATTTGGAATTTCAATTGATAAAGAAGTTTCTGTGACTTTTGCCATTGTAATGAAAAGCATGTTTGAAAAAT
>JAHPZI010000015.1:108778-110730 GCA_019058295.1 Promethearchaeota archaeon
GATAAAGAAGTTTCTGTGACTTTTGCCATTGTAATGAAAAGCATGTTTGAAAAATCAATTCGTAATGTTAAAGTCATTAAAAATATTCCTGATGATTTTTTAAAACCGGTCGTTCGTAATACGACAATTGGAGATGCTGATATTGAAGGAAACCAGATTATATGGGAGATTGATGCATTAGCACCAGAAACCACTGTCATGTGTAAGTTCACCTGTGATATTACGGTAAGTGATATTGAGGCCAGAAAGACAGGCCCTATTGAAGTTACTTATGAAGCCTCTTCCTCTTTTGCTGAAGGTCTAGGGATTGATAAGTTTGATGCCTACACGAGCAACAGATTCTATGTCGATATTATGGAACAAGATGAAGCCCCAGGGGTATGGGACTGTAAACTAGTTTTTGAAAATACTTCTGAATTTATGGTTCAGCTTTTTAACGCTGACGTGTATGATCCGGAGAATGAAACAACTAAATTCATAGATATTGACCCTAATGATGTTCCTGTCCTTCCTTCTGGAGCTCAATGGCATTCAACAAAATGGCAATACGAATCTGAAGATTATCCCTCCTTTAGGAAATTATTAGAATTTCGTGTAATGCCTGATTTTGTCACTACCGTAAATGGTATGATCTCTATTGGTGATGTGGAATTATCTATTGCCAGTATGACTGGTGAAGTCAATTATGCTCTTGGAGAAGAGCCCACAGATAAAGAAATTGAAGAGAGACTTATTAGTGTCCCCACTTTTAAGGAGAAGGATGTATTAGCAATACATAAACTAGAAAATAATGGTTCTGCACCATTTAACGAAGTTACTGTAAAACATCAATACTTTACTGATGAATTCCAAGCTCCTAATCCTGATGAGATCACACTGATATGGGATGGGAGTGAAGTTGAAATTTCTCCTAAGGCAGTCGATATTGAAGGCAATGTACTTTCAATCTCATTTTCAGATTTAAAAGATTCCAGTACTGGGATGTTTGAACCGGAATCTACAATGGAGATAAAATATCCAATCCATTGTATCAATCCAATAAGAGATGCTCGATTTGAGTCTGAAGTTACTTATTTAGCTAATACTTTCCCATTAAGCCAAGAAATAGAAATTACTCCAGAAGTTCCTGTAATCGAAGCTCAACATATAAGAAGAAAATTCAGAGTTGGAAAAGAAGTAGTTGCTATTGGTGCTCTTGGAAATTACAAGATTATCCTAATAGTAGAAAATATTGGAGATATGGCTCTTCCAAACCTGAGTTTGATGGATAAAGTCCCAGATAATTTTGAGTATGGTGATTATGAGGGAGAACAACCGGAGATAACTGATGAAGTAGGATCCGATACGCTTAAATGGACAATAGAAGAATTAGCTGAAGGCGAGAAAGTCGAATTTGCCTACCAAATCCATGGTAAAGGCGAATATAGTCCATCTGACGCACAACTAGCTTTCTAAGAAAAGACAATTTAAATCTAATACTATTTTTATTTTTTTTTATTTATTTTAGCTATAGTAATCCAATTTATCCTTATATTCTCTCGGTATCTCTATTAATCTATGAAAATCCATATTTGATGAGAGAGCCTTTTCTGAAATTTTTAAGATTTTTTTTAATCCGCGAATTTTTTGTTTTATCTTAGTTTCATTTCTCTTTTCTATGATCTTTCATTATCGATTTGAAAGCAGAATCTTTTCTTTTTGAAAGCATTTTAAAGTTGGGCCCTAAATCTTTGATTTTTTCTTTTATTTTTGTAATAAAAAAAACAGGAAAGTTAGTAAAATAAAAAATTAAAAATGAAAATCAGAAAAACTCTAATTAAAACTAAATATTAGGTTTTTTAAAATTTCTTTATATCGTGAGCGCAATGTTACTTCGGTTACACCAATTATGAGCGAGATTTCTTTTTGGCTAAGTTTTCTATTCTTAAGCTTTGTTACGAGATATATCGCCC
>JAHPZI010000016.1:0-39193 GCA_019058295.1 Promethearchaeota archaeon
ATTACACAAATTATGATTAAATCATCGAATCATCACTGAATTTGGTACCCAATCTTAATTTTTTCTTTAAATAATTTCAATATAGTCATGTTTCATGTGGTTTGATTCGAAATATCGTATCAGACGGAAGACAGAAAGTTATCCCCGCCTAAAGAATGCGACAAAACCTTCACAGAACTTCAATACCATTATACCTATTTCGAATCTTAAGAAAACCATGTCTCACGTTATTAACGGACTGAACGAGATCCCGTCTATCACTTACCCTGAAATGAAAAAAGTGATATTAGGCATTATTAAAGATATATTAGAAGCCTTAAACTTTATCGGGTGGGTAAAAGTCCTTAATACCAAGCATAAATTTAAGTTCATTGCTCGCTTTTTTTCAAACTTAGAGTATTATCATGGAATTAAATGTGGTGTAGATAGAGATAAAGAAATGCCAGTAAAAATACAGGAATTACATTTTCCTTTAGAATTAGAGAAGGAACTCATAAAATACAACAGAATACGGAATAAATGTATTCATCAAGAATATGAACTTAATCAAATGGAGAAAAAGGGAATTATAGAGTTATATTTCCAATTTTTAATCGCTTTTTTTGAGAAAGAAATTAAGCCAATTATTGATTCAATGCGGAGAATTCAGAGAATTTCTCTTAAAGATTATTTCAATCTAGTTGCGGAGATCAAATTCTACATACATACCTATTTCGAGAGCGGATTTCCTAATAATGTGAGGTATCGTCAGAGAATACTATTTATCTTGGATAAAATATGTCAATAACTCAATTGCAAGGCTTTAATTTTGAATTATTTTGAATTTCTATTTTTAAGCTCTTCGACTTCTTCTTGAAGTTTTTTTATTTTTTCTTCAAGTTTTTCTTTTTCTCCTTTGAGGGATTCAAATACTTTAATACCAACAGGTATGGCAGCGATTAAAGCCATTTGTAAAATCCAACTATATTGCTCAAAAGCTATTTTTGAGTAATTATACATTACAACTCCGTACAAAATTAAGATATATACAATTATTATATATAAAACTGCGGCGAAATGAAATTTTTCTTTATCAAAATAATTATTTATGAGAATATTAAAAATTAAAGTTGGGATTATAAATAAAAATAGGTAAAATACTAGGAGATCGAAAATACCATAAATTCGCCATGTACTTCCTCCTTTCAAACTTGAAATATACTTACACGGATGACAGGCATATTTTTTAATCCAAATTTGTGGTCTATATGCATGAAAATAAATTAAAATCATTGTAAAACAGAAGAATCCTACCCTCATCCCGTATAGGATAAAAATTGATAATCTCGGTTTAAAATCTTTAGAATCTTTTATGAAATAGTATTCAAAATGATTAGCAATTATAAGAGCATTAGGTAATGCAAGAAATATGAGAAGCCATAAGTACGCAGAATTAAATTCAATAGAATTAAATCCAATATTGTAAATAATTATTAGAAGAAAAGCTATTATTAAAACTAGTATTACGTATTTTAATGATTTAATAACCTTTTTTAATGATTTAATAACCTTAATTATATTCTCTTTCTTTAAAAAAAAAATTCCATACACGAATAAAAAATGAAATATGAATACAATAATAATTAATGAAATAAAGACAGGCAATAAAGAAGGTAATAAAACGCATGCAAACGGAAATAATAAGACGCCGATTATAAGAAAACTTAAGAAAAATCCACAGATATAAGGACTTTTAATTAGATCTTTAATTTCTTCCCAGAATGATTCATTTTCACTCATATTTCAAAACGAGTAATTGGATTTTTAATCTATTTCAATTACTAAATTTCAATATCATCTTATTGAGATCTATAGATTTTATTATATAATAATGAATTTAAAATATATCATTTAATAGATTAATTCATTTAATTTGCCTAGAAGAGCATATTTTATATATACTCTATTGTAAGATGATTTTTTTTTCATCACATTTTTAGTGTTAATTATTCAAAGAAATTTCTCTTTTTGATCATTATTTTTTTAAATACGACTGAAATTGTATATATTGTTGGTATATTGTAATATTTCTTATAAAAGATCTTTGTATTGGGTACTGAATTCGTCAATATTCGCTATTTATTTTCCTAAATCAGTAATTTTATATAAAATAAAATCTAATTTTTGTGATAGGAGATAAAAAAAAAAATTTTTCTGTTTAGTGACATAATCGAGCCTAAAAATGGACAATATAGGAGCAGTATTGGTTGTAGGTGCGGGAATTGGGGGTTCTCAAGCTTCCTTAGACTTAGCTGATTCCGGATATAAAGTCTACTTACTTGAATCGACAACTAGTATTGGGGGAGTGATGGCGCAATTAGATAAAACATTCCCGACAAATGATTGTTCCATGTGTATTGTGTCTCCAAAATTAGTCGAGACTGGTCGCCATGAAAATATTGATTTGCATATTAATTGTGTAATTCAAGAAGTACAAGGCGAGGCAGGAAACTTTAAAGTTAAAATTTTAAAGAAGTCATTATTTATTGATCCCGATAGATGTACTGGATGCGGTCTATGTGGACGTAAATGCCCTGTTGAAGCTATTGATCATTTTAATGAAGGGCTATCCACATTTGCAGCAATTTCTGCAAAATATCCCCAAGCCGTACCTCTTGTCTATGCGATTGATAAAGATTATTGTATTGGTTGTGGAATATGTGAAGGGCTCTGTAAAGCTAAAGCTATACAATTTGATAGGGAAGATGAAATACTTGAAGTTAATGTAGGATCAATAATACTTGCTCCTGGGTTTGATGAATATATTCCAGATGCTGCCAATCTCTATGGATATGGTAAATACAAAAATGTTGTAACAAGTATAGAATTTGAGCGAATCTTAAGCGCTAGTGGTCCTTTTGGCGGTAAAGTTCTACGACTTTCTGATGGATTAATACCTAAAAAAGTTGCGTTTATCCAATGTGTTGGGTCTCGTGATTGCACAGGGAATAGTCAACCATATTGTTCATCAGTATGTTGTATGTATACAGCTAAACAGGCTGTAATTGCTCATGAGCATATGCATCAAATTAAACCAACCATTTTTAGTATGGATGTAAGAGCTTATGGAAAAGATTTTGACAAGTATATCTTAAGAGCTAAAAATGAATATGGTGTAAAATATATAAGAAGCCGTATTTCATCAATAACAGAAGTTCCTGAAACTAAAGATTTAAAGATTAGGTATGAAACTGAGGATGGACAAATCCTTGAAGACGATTTTCATATGGTGGTTCTTTCAGTTGGATTAAATCCACCCAAAGATTCCAAGGATCTTGGTGAAAAGTTTGGGATTGATTTAAATGAATATAATTTCGCAAAAACAGATATTTGGAATCCTGTACAGACTTCAAAACAAGGGATATTCGTTTGTGGTGCCTTTCAATCTCCGAAAGATATTCCTGAAACTGTTACCCAGGCTAGCGCAGCAGCAGGTTGTGTAAATCAACTTTTATATAGTCAGCGAGATACTTTAATTAAAGAAAAAACTTTACCACCAGAAATATTCGTTACCGGGCAAGATCCTAGAATTGGAGTCTTTGTCTGTCATTGTGGATTTAATATTGGTGGATTTGTTAATGTTCCAGAAGTTACTAGTTATGCGAGCACATTACCAAATGTGGTTATGGCAGATCACAACTTATATACATGCTCAGCTGATACTCAAATAAAGATTAAAGAGATAATTAAGGAATATAGCCTTAATCGAGTTGTTATTGCATCTTGCACTCCAAGAACTCACGAAAAATTATTTCAAGAAACAATTAGAGAAGCAGGTTTAAATAGATACTTATTTCAAATGGCAAATATAAGAGATCAATGTTCTTGGGTACATATGAATCAACCTGAAGCTGCTACCCAAAAAGCTAAGGACCTTGTTAGAATGGCAGTAAATAGAGTAAGAAATAATTATCCTATTGAAAAACTCAAAATAAATGTTACACCAAAAACACTTATAATAGGTGGTGGAGTAACTGGTTTGGTCGCAGCGCTTAATTTTGCTAATCAAGAGTATGAGACCTATTTAGTTGAGAAAGAAGCTGAATTAGGTGGTTTTGCGCGTCATATTTATCATACGCTTGAAGGAGGAGATGTCCAAGCACAATTGAAAGATTTAATTGAAAAGGTTAAATCACATAAAAATATTCATGTGTATACTGAATCAGAGATTGAAAATATTGATGGATATGTTGGAAATTTTAAAACCTTAGTAAATCACGGATCTAATAAAGAAAAAGTTGAATTGGATCATGGAGTTATAATTGTAGCAACTGGTGCAAAAGAATACAAACCAAAAGAATACTTATTCGGAGAAAATGATAAGGTAATCTTACAATCCGAATTAGAAAAACAGATGGCAACCACAGATAATCTTAAAGATAAAAAATCCATTGTAATGATTCAATGTGTAGGGTCAAGAAATGAAGAACATCCCTATTGCAGTAAAATATGTTGTGCTGAGGCAATTAAAAATGCTCTTTTAATTAAAGAAAAATATCCTTCATGTGAAGTTACAATTCTTTTCCGAGATATTAGAACTTATGGTTTCAAAGAAAAATATTACAGAATGGCTCGTGAGAAAGGTGTAATATTTATTAGATATGATGAAAAATATAGACCAGAGATTAATCCAGAAGATTCTCAATTGAAAATTGAAGTTCTTACTCCAAGAAAAGATATTATCAATATTAATGCTGATTTAGTCGTATTAAGTGCTGGAATCGTAGCTTCTCATGAAGAGAATAAAAAGCTTGGAAAGCTGCTAAAGGTTCCATTAAATGATGATAATTTCTTTTTGGAAGCTCATGTTAAGCTTCGACCAGTCGATTTTGCAACTGAAGGTATATTTCTTGCTGGGCTAGCTCATTGTCCAAAGACAATTGAAGATTCAATTACTCAAGCTAATGCTGCCGTATCGAGAGCTTGTAAAATCCTCTCGAAAGAATTTCTTGAAGTTGATGGGTGTACAGCAGAAGTTGATGAAGAAAGTTGCGTAGGTTGTTGTGTCTGTGTCAAACTTTGTCCTTTTAATGCAATTTACAAGAATGAGTCAGGAACTAGTTCAGTCAACAAAGTGCTTTGCAAAGCTTGTGGCTTATGTGGAGCAAGTTGTCCTGAAAATGCAATAAAAATTCATCATTATACAAATGAACAAATATTATCGATAGTTAATTCCTGTAATGAGGAAATATCAAATGGCGTTTGAACCGACTATATTAGGATTTTTATGTAATTGGTGCTCTTACGCTGGAGCAGATCTTGCTGGCGTAAGTAGAATCCAATATGCTCCGAATATCAGAATTGTTAGGATAATGTGTAGTGGGAGAGTCGATCCTATTTTCATTACTCAAGCATTTTTGAAAGGCGTTGATGGTATTATCGTTTTAGGATGTCATCTTGGCGATTGCCATTATATGGATGGAAATTATGAGGCAGAAATTAAGATGGCTGCCTTAATAAAATTATTAAAGATGGCAGATTTTTCTGAACGATTTCGTTTGGATTGGGTATCTGCCTCGGAAGGATCTAAATTTGCTCAAATAATTAACGAATTTACAGAACATATACGTAAGATAGGCCCTTCCCCATTCAGAAATGGAGCCCTTGAAAATGGCTTAGTTGATGAATTTAAAGCGATAACAAATTCATTATCTGATAATCGATTAAGAGCCTTAATTGCTAGGCAAAGAGCAATCACGACTAAAGGAAATGTATATAATGAAATAATACCTAAAGAGGAATTTGACGCTATTCTAAATACTGCAATTTATGACGAGTTTATTCGTAATAAAATATTAGTAAAAATAAAAAATAAGGGCAAATCTGTACCCCAAATCTCAAAGGAGATTGATTTAGAACCGCATCTAATATTAAATCATATAGTAGAATTACGATCGAAAGGTTTAGTAGATGTTGAAAAAATTATGGAAACAGTTCCTTTATTCATCTCAACTAATTAATGACTGCTAACTTTTATCACTGATATTAATTAACTATTTCATAAATAATAAGACTACGGGTTTACTTATCATTCCTGTAATTGGAAAGGAAGTAGGAGAAGAAGTCATCTTTTTAGGATAATCAATAGTAATTCCTGTAAAACAGGTTTAATGCGAAAGTTTTATTAATAGGCAAGGAAGAATTCCTGCTCCAATCCACTCTCAACGAAATTAAATAAAGAGCCAAAGATAATTATCTAATAATGACTATGAAAATACCTAGTTTTGATTCAATAAGTCCAACTGCAAAGTATCTACTTTTGAATAAGGCATTAACAACCATTCCTTTTGCAAAAGAAGCAGCCGGAATAATATTTGGTGAGAACAGTATAAAATATGTACAGGAAAGATTAACTTCACTTGGTTCTATCTTGAGAATTCTTCATTTTGAAATGAGATATAGATCGGTTGATAATGCGCTGTCCAATATCGATATAAAAAATATCCTCGAATTTTCTTCAGGTTTTTCTTTTCGCGGATTAGATATATGCAAAGATCCCGGAGTTTGCTATATAGATACTGATCTCCCTCAAATAATAGAAAAGAAAAACATTATCATTCAGGAATTGAGCAAAAGGTTTTGTAATTATCCCATAGACAATTTATTTATGCGGGCATTGAATATTTTAGATGATAATGCTTTTACTAAGTTGATTTCCCTGTTTCCAGCCGGTCCAATTGCTATTGTAAATGAAGGATTTTTGATGTATCTTGATGAAGGGCAAAAACAAAAAATATGCAAAATCATCTATAATTTGTTAAGCATAAGAGGAGGTTATTGGATAACAGCAGACATCTATAGAAAGAAAAATAAAGAAGATCCTATCATTGAAGATTTTTTTGATGATCATGGAAAACAATTTCTCAAAGAACATCGTGTGGATGAAAATAGATTTGAGAGTTTTGAGGCATGGGAAGCTTTCTTTAAAAATTGTGGTTTTGAAATCTACAAGAAAATAGAAACATCTAGCTCTCAAATAAGTTCGATAAAATTCTTAGCGAAAGTTCCAAGGGATAAATTAGAGGAAATAAAAAGAAGAAAAAGGATAAGAGAAACATGGATATTAAAGATTAATGATTGATTGGGCGATTATAAATATTAAACTATCAAATTGAGTATATTTTCAAATCCAATTTACTACAAAATTTAAAAACCAATTAAAAAAACAATTAGCCTTCTAATAAGGATAAAGATATTGATCCGCTCGTCTTTGTGATAATCGTTCGGGCAGTAACTTCAGGCATTTCTATTAATTAATTATTTCATACTTTTTTAAATGGATAAAAAAATTAAAGAAATAATAATGCTATTTTTAAAATTTTTAAGAATTGCCTTTTAGGTTAAAGTAAATTTTTTTTTTTTCTTCCCCATTTTCATTAAGTAGCCCTTTCTCTCCAATAAGTCCCACATTTGCCGCACTTATATTTCTTACCATAAACTTTCGGGTAATCCATTATAATCTGGGTTTTATCGGTTTCCTCGTGAATCATAAACTTATTCTCTTCCCCACAACTGGGACATTTTCTTCTTCCTTCAGGCTTATCAATAGTTAATATATCGTTCTTGTCTTCACTCATTTTAACTTTTCAAACTCCAACAATTTTTTTCAATTTATTTATGAATTATTTTTATGATTTTATATTAGGTTAGGAAATTAAAAACATTGTTACTTTTTGATTTTAATCATAATCATTTTTTAAAAAATTATCTTTTTTAACATCTTTTATAATGTATAATAGCCATAAGAGAAATAAAATATCAAATCAATATAGAATTAAAAAAATTATTATAGAAATGAATTATAATATTAAAAGGAGGATCAAAATGACTCAAAATATTACAGCAAAATTATTATGTCCAGTATTAGGAGCTTTTATTGTTTTGTTAATAATATTTACGATATTAGGATTTAATCCTTTACTTTCATTTGGTATTTCTTTAGGTATTATTACTGTTGCAGGATTTGCTATATATTTTTTTTTTGAGAAATATGAAGGCTCTAGGGGTGTTAAACATAGTGTTGGATCTGTTGAAACTAAAGATATGGTTTGCCCAGTTTGCAATATTAAAATTGAATCTGGTGTTCAAACTTGCCCTCAATGTGGAAGAAAAATTTAAATTTCTTTTTTTTAATTTAATTTCATAAGCAGATTAGTCAATTTCAACATTTCTCCCAAGAGCCTTAAGTGCTTCATTTCTACTATTTTTTACTTCTGATTCATATGGATTTAATTTCAGAGATTGTTCGAATAAGTGTAATGCTTTTTTATATTTCCCTTTTTTACTAAGTCTTACCCCTTTAATATGTAATATTCGAGCCTTTTTTTCCTCCTTTGTATAAAGTTTATAAATTGAATTAGGGAAAATCAGACCTTTTCCTTTTTTTAAAGAGTATCCAGAAACATTTTCTTTAAGAGATTTGAAAAACTCATATTTAGATTGTCGTAAATTTTTGGGAATCGCATCCCATGTATTTTGCAGAACTTTTTGCTTTTGTTTTCTCCAAAGCGGAGCAGTTTTTAGAGATGTACGATGAAAATATATTTTTAGATCTTTAGCAAAATTATCAAATCCTATTTCTGCGATTCTCTCACTTAATAAATCTTTATTAGATATCAAATGATCTATTTTCCAATTATAATCAAGAACTTTTTTGCTAAGATGCGCCAAAAAAGGTCCAAAATGATTTGATCGGGAATTAAAAACCTCCTCCGATTCATAATTCTCATGTCTAATAGGTATTAATTTTATTTTCCAAGTCGAGGTACTTAGCTTTGCTGATTGAGGATGAATTTTACTGAAAGCGTCCACATTATATACCCAGAAAGTTCCATCTGTTCGAGTAAGGTAAATAAATGATTTTGTAATTAAAACATGACCATCCCATTTTTCCCAATAATGTTTATTGCCTATAGAATAATGTCGTTTCATATGACAGATTGTACTATATAATATCTCATCAAATGGAGAAACTTTATCTTTAAGATAAGAAAAATCGATTGGAACATAAATATGCGGATTTTTAATCATTGCTTCATACCTAAGTTTCTTACAAATGGAACCAAATCTTCTTGCTCTTATCTTAAAATCTTTATTTGATTCATATTTTTCATCATTTACGACTGAAAAACTGATATTTTTAAATTGAAACTTCCGTGATTTATAAGATGTTGCAGGCTCTGCAGGTATCTCCTCCCATTTAAGAAATTTAACTTTCTGTTCACCTTCGTCTTCATTGAAGGCAATCCCGGATGATGTTAATAATACATGAGATCTAAATTGATGTTTTTCTTTTCCACTTTTTACTTCTATATCACATAAAGTACTATAAAAAATATCATCCCCTTCGGGAATATAGTTCGAAATATCACTATAATTTATATCTACATATATATTAGAAATAATTACTCGCCAATTTTTATCTTGTAAGATATCATTATATTCTAAACTATTTAAATCTATTAAATAAATGCCCTAAATCATATTTTTTTTGGGAATACATGGATGAGAAACCTCTCTGGAAGTGCTGGAAATGCAATTATAGTCATTTAAAATATTTACTTTAATATAGGGCTTTATATAAATTAATTATCTTTTTTTAAGGTATTCTCCATATAATTTTGCTAGATGATACAATTCTGGAGAAGAAATTTGAAATTTAACCAGGAAATCGTTAAAAATATTGTCGTAAAAATCTATAAGATCCTCATCCTTATCTTTAATTTCATAACCATATAAAAAGTCTAATTCCTTTGCTTTTTTAATTAAATCGATTTTGTTTATCCGCAAACTATCTGCAAGGACTGGTTTTCTAAAAATTTGAATTATATCTATTCCTACTAGAAAAGTTAAACCCCAAAATGAAAAATTATCTTTAAATTCATCAAAATTTTCTTTAGTAAACTCGTTAATAGAATTTAAATCGTATAAATTTAACGCTAGAATCAAAATATCAAGTTTCTTAATCTTTTCATGGTTAAAAATAAATTCATTAAGGGTTTCAGCAAAAAAAACCTTAATTTTAATAGGAATTTGCTTATATACTATAAAATAATTAAAGAGACTTTTATCGTTTTCATTCGGTTCGGAAATTTTATCATCAATGGTCTTATTTTTCAAATAATCTAAGAATATTTCTCTTCCAGAGCCATTCTCAGAACTTTTTGAACCAACTATTCCTAAATGCAAGCTATAGCTAATTTTTTTCAAGAGATTTCTTTCCAAAAATAATTTATAACTTAATATATTAAAAAAAACATTTTGATATTAAATTTTGATTAAATTTATCATTAACTTATATTGGTTTGAGATGGCTTTAGTATATTTATTTCTAATTCTAATGGTTATTGCATGGAGTATGTCTTTCATAATTGTTGACATAGCAGTTGACTTTATTCCACCATTATCTTTAGCTTTGTATAGATTTATAATTGCTTCAGTTTGTTTTATAGTACTTGATATTTATTTTAAGATTAGCAAAAAAAGAAAAAATCTAAATGAAAACGCTGAAAATAAAATAACTTCAAAATTTTCAATCAATCAATGGATATTAATCATCTTAGCGAGTTTTACAGGGGCATCACTCTTCTTTTTTGCTCAATATACAGCAATTCAAATAATAGGACCTTCACTACCTGCGTTATTTGTTTGTCTCTTAGCTCCTGTATTAATAGCGATATTTTCTATCTTTGTTTTTGGTGAAAAATTAAATAAATCAAAAATAATTGGATTTATAATTGCTTCATTGGGAGGTTTTTTATTAATAACTGGGGGTGACATAAGAACTCTATCTCCTAACTCCCCCTTATTTATAGCTTTATTGCTATCTTTGGCAACTCCCTTATTATGGGCGATCTATGCAACTGCGATTAAAAAAGCATCGAAGTCAAAACCAAATTCGGATATTAAGATTCTTAAATATGTTGCTTATTTCGCAACAATCGAACTTTTGATTTTGGTCGTGCTGAATAACGAATTCTGGATTTTTATTGATAATTTTTTACATATCATTATATTTCTAAGTGCTCTCTATTTAGGATTTGTGTGCTATGTTCTAGGGTATTATATTTGGCAAAATTCGCAAAACCAGCTTTCATCCTCAAAAGTTGCTTCATTCTTATATATCGAACCATTTTTAACCCTATTGTTTTCATTTATCCTTCAAAGAAGTGAGACCATTGTTTTATGGAATATAATAGGGGGGCTAATAGTTTTAATAGCTGTTATCATCATAAATTACAAATAATCCGATTCTTTAAGAAATCTTATTAGTTTCTCATTAATACAATTGTCAGTTTTATATTGAAACCTATTAAGATTAAAGTGAACTATTTAGGCTTTAAAATTAAATTAATTAAAAAAATTATTGAAATTTAAGTCTTATTCTTATCCTTCTTTTTATCAAATTCGAATGACTCAAATAAATCAAGATTTAGTTTTTTCGCTAAATCAAATCCCGTATCAAAAATTAATTTCACTGATTGATAAAATAAATCTCCTAATACATTATCTACCTTGGAATCGCTATCATCATTAAGTTCCGAAAACATCTTTTTCATTTCGGAGGGATTTAATTGATCTCTGGTTTTTTCTTCAATTTTCTTATTCATTTCCACTACATCAACTTGAGTTCCATTCAAATTCGAATTATTTTTATTTTCCATTAACTTTATCCTCCTTTTTTTTAAAAATCTAAATTATTGTATTTCATTATCATTTTCATCTTCATATTCAGGTATTATTCGGAGGTTATCAATAATATTCAGCAATTCTTCAGCTAGTTCGTATCTCTCTGTTCGGTATTTTTCTCTAGTTAATTTACTTGATACACTAATTGGATTGCCAACTTTGACTCTTAATCCTGGAATTGGAATTAAATTTAATAATTTTGTCTCTTCAGTATGAATTGCTAATGGAATTATTGGAGATTTTCCTGCAACTGCAAATTTAATAATTCCTGCCATAGATTTGACTTGAATATCTCGTTCCAATTTAGCCTCTGGAGTCATAGCAACAAGATCACCTTTCTCGTTTAATATTTTAAAAACATTATCGATTGGTTCCATATCTTCCTTATCTTTGGTGCCCCTAATCATTCCAATTGTTTTAAGAAGTTGACCTGCAATTGGATATGCCATTATTTTAGGATGGAGCATGAAATGTACTTTGCGTCCAGTTAATTGGCTTATTACTAACATGTCGCGAAAAACATTTTTTGATATAGTAGTTAAAATCGCTTTTCCTATTATAGGAATATTTTCTGCGCCTTCTACTTTTAAATCTGCTATTCCTTTTAATGCTATGCCACCAACCCCTTTTATAGCACTGTAAAGAAGATCTCCCACAAGCGCTTTTGTATCTAACTTAGGCTTTTCTTCTTCTTTTTCCAGAATAACTTCATGTTCAACCATATTTTATAACCTCTTTTTATTTAAATCTCCTTAAAGTTTGTATATAAACTCATTAACCTCTTCCATTCTATTTTCATAATACTCTTTAAGATCCTTCTCAGAAACGAAAGAAGGTATAACCTTTTCTGTAAAAATATCAAATATTGTGGATAATTTTGACCTATGTTTTATAGTCTCGTAAAATTCCTTTCCTAAACTCCTTAAATCTTCTAAAAATTTTGACATATCTTAGACATATTTTCTCAAACGAATGTTTATTTTTATTGAAACTTTATTTATAAAACTTCTACCACCATTAAGAGTATTAATTCAAAGAATATTTTGAAAGGTATGAATCAAAGGAAAATATCGAATTTTCATATCTAAATACTACCTTCAATATTTTAATCAGCTTCGCAAAGCACGAAACTCAATTATTCATTAAGATAGAAATTTGACTTATGGCTAATTTTTGGTGAGAAAACTTTTAATTTAAAGATGTTAGAAGTTTTCTTCATCCGAAATTATTACCGCACCAATTGTGCCTAAAATCCCTGCTGTTAGCGCAATATAGAAGCCAGGACCTAAACCCCATATAAACATAGCATAATAATACTCATCACCAATGGCACTACTAGTACTTCTGCCCCCGAAAAGAATTCCTCTTTCCATAAAATATTTTAATTCGTCTGGATCAGCCATTGGCGAAAATAATGCTGCCAGAAATAATATAGGGCCCATAATTATAAAAATACCACCTACTATCCCAAGAATCTTATTTGTTCTCATAATACCAACTAATAAGAGTAATGAACCAATCAAAGTTGAAAATCCTGCAATTATCCCGATTGGTCCTAAAATTTGGTGATTATATTCGTCAGTATAAACAGCTCCGAATGCGTTCAGACGGGTCCCACCAAAAAGCATATTCAAACCTCTCCCAAGAAGACCCAAGGAAAACCACCAAGAACCGTATAATGGGGAAATATAATATAAAAAAATACTTAAGAACCCAAAAAAGCATCCAAATTTAGCTAGTGTATGTTCCATGATTTTATCTCTTAGTTTAGTAAATTATAGACAATATAATCAAATTTAAATTTTTCTTTATTTGCCTAATTTAGAAAGTTCTCTCCCTTTTTATGAATATATTATAAGTTATTTAAAAATAAATGAAACATTAATAATTATAAAAAATGAGTAATAGATTTGTTATATAATGACAAACACGTCCATTAATTCACATGTTGCGGTCTTAGATATTAAAGCATGCTTAGGCTGTGGAAAATGTATTGATATATGTCCGACAGACGCAATTCCTCCACTTTTAGGACTCTATTCGAGATTACTCGAAATAGATAAAATTAAATGTAATGGATGTGGTGAATGTGTTCCCATTTGTCCTCATAATGCAATAAACTTAGTAGAATTATCTAAAACAAAAAATCAAATTTAAGATTTTTTAGTTAAAATGAGCTGATTTTAGAGTTTTTTTGAGAAATAAAAAAAAAAAAAGAATTATCTAATTATCAAATGGATCTGCTAAAGGTCCTGAAATTCCAATTTTTTCAGCAATTTTTAATATATACTTTTTTCTATGGTTGTGCGTTATATCTAAGAGTATTAGAGCTGGAAAAGATAGAATTGTGATACCTATTGGTAATGTCGGATAAAATACAATGAACATAATACTCATACCTTGAACTCCTTTCGCAATTTCCATAACTTCAAACATATACCAGAAAAAAGCATAAAAAGAGAGAATAACTGAAATCCCAGCATAACCTTTCAATAGATAATTATACCAACCGCCTACACTCCTAACTTCAGTTGGTTGAGCTAAATCTTTTACTTTTTCTTTGTTAGTATAAACAATACCAGCATCTAGCAAAAACCACACTGATGAAAATATTCCCATAGATATACCCGTCATTAAAGCTAATAATGCAAGAAGAGTTACCATAGCAACTTGTTCATTATCTGAGCTATTTACAGCAATTCTCTGCACCCATGAAGTAAATGCAAACATTAAAGCAAAATTTATCGCCATTAATGCAGGAAACAACCCCTTTAAAAAGTATTTTTTGAATTTTTCTGGTTTTTCTTTATCTTGTACCCCGTAAATCATTTTCCGTCCGATTATCTTTTTATGGGCATAGAGATATAATGGACCTAAAGCGTATCCAACGAAAACTCCTCCAATAATAGCACAAATAGTTATCATAATAAACATATATACGATATCATGGGCTGCGTTATTGGTTGGAGAAAATCTGATCCAGTTTCGACCTACTGCCTCCGGATTATTACCTACAATAATCACTAAAACAAGTAAAATTAAATTTAAAATTATATATATCAATAGTGGTTTCATATATTTTTTAACAGTCATTTTTTTTACTCTAAAACAATTTTTAGAATTATCTAATAGAAATATTAAGTAAAATTTTAAGTTATACTAAGTCTTCAAAAACATTTCCGCTTGTTTTAGAGTATTATTCATATAAATCAAGATAATATGAAATTAAAAATTAAAAAACCTCCCATTTTCCACAGCGACTTCCCCATCGAGCTATCACCTTATCCTCCTCATCTGGCATTTTAACTTGAATAATTTCACAATTATTGGGACAATCACCGCAGTTAAAGGCTGACGTGACAAATTCAATTTCTGCAACTTCAAATCCCCTAAATACAGTTTCAGTTTCATGATTAAGGTAATGATCTCTCACTAGAATTGCCATACCTATTGCCCCCATTAAAACGTTATGCTTAGGGACAACCACTTTAACACCAAGGTGTCTTTCAAAAGCTTGTACAATCCCTGCATTAAAAGATACACCGCCTTGAAAAACAATTGGAGACTCTAAATCTTTTCCCTTGGATAAATTATTCAAATAGTTGCGAACCAATGAATCGCATAAACCAGCGATAATATCTTCACGGGAATATCCCGCATTTTGCTTATGAATCATATCAGATTCAGCAAATACAGTACATCTCCCGGCTATTGAAACTGGATTTGTTGATTTTATAGCATAACTTCCAAATTCCTCAATAGGGATTTCAAGCCTTGAAGCTTGATGATCAAGGAAAGAACCAGTCCCAGCTGCGCAGACAGAATTCATCGCAAAATCAATTATGATTCCATCTCTGAGGAGGATCATCTTCGAGTCTTGCCCTCCAATCTCCAATATTGTTCTCACATCAGGATATTCAGATTGTGCGCCTACTGCATGTGCTATAATCTCTGTCTTAGCAAGATCTCCGCCAACAACTGCTTTAGTTAAATATCTAGCGGAACCAGTAGTACCACAAGCCCGTATTGCATACCCTTGCAATTCTCCACTTTCCTCTACTTGCTTTCTTAATTGTGCCATTCCATCTTTAACAGAGTCGATAGGTGACCCCTTATTTCTTAAGAACACGCTTGTAAGTACATTCCCATCTGTGTCTATTAGAACAAATTTTAAACTTACACTTCCCACATCTATACCTAGGAAAGCGTCTTTTTTACTATCACTCGAAATAGTCTTATCTGAAACTTGTACCATTTTCATTTAACCTCTATTTTGTCTGAACAAATTGAACACATTCATTATAAAAATTATTTCCGTAATGATCATAAGCGATTTTTTTATATGCATCTATTGAAATTTTTTGATCCTCAATTTTTTTATCTCGTCTAGCGTGCAGTAAGTCCACAAAAGCTTCCAGTCTCGTACGGAAGCCTTCAGAACCACTCTGCTCGTCAAATGAGAAATAAATTACAGGTAAATCATATATCTTTTGGAGGTGATTTGTAATAATTGTTCGGGCAGTAACCTCAGGCATGCAGGTGAAAGGATATTGATGCACAAATCCATCAAATCCGGCTGTAGCTGTATCAATATATTCCCCAATCACCCATACCGCTTCTCCCCCAATATCCATAGGTAAATGAGGACGTGCAAGATGCTCAAGCCACTTCCTGTGGTAATTGAGATGGAATTTATGAACAATCCAATCATATAAAGAAATGCTTTGATTAATTAATACACCCATTTCCCCTAATTTCCGTCTAATATCGAGATTAACGTAAGGTTCTAAACTGATATGGATCTCTCCTGAAATTCCTACTCTTAAGGGATTGCGAGTCTTATCAATATCCATATTATTAAATGTATCTTTTATAACGTTGCGGAATGCACGCAATCCTTGAATTGTATTAGTTTCGTCCAGTTGTTTTACTAATTTATTAACTACTCTAGTAGTATCTCCTTGATTTCGCTCATAAGCCCGAAAAATTCCTTCTGCAGTTTGAATATCTTCAAGGTGTTTAGCTTTTTTCAGGAAAAACCTGACAGCTTTTAGAGCTTTTGTATACAACGTCAATCTGTTGGAAGGACCAATCTTGAATATGAGTCTGAGCCACCGGAACGATAGTAAATCAGCTTGGTCAAGAGGAATTAGTCTAAAGTTTTTATACCCCATTTCTTTTAAAAGCCGCTCCTGAACGCTGGCATAAAATCCGAAACGGCAGGGTCCGCAATCAATGGCCATAATTAGGGTATCTGCTCCCTTGTCAAGTGCGTTTTTGAGATCTCCGAGTGTTGCTTTAAAAGGAAAGCAAACAAATTCGGGACTGTATTTTACGCCTATTTTTATTGCTTCTCGATTAGTAGGGTCAGGTAAAACTACATCTACACCCATACATTCAACTAATGTTTTGAAAGCTACCCGACTAAGACCCATATTTGGAAATGAAGCTAGCATATTAAACTTTATACCTCCTATGATACTTTTATCGTTGATTTAATCTTTTGCTTTGATGCAGCTCTTTGTTTTTGTTTCTTCCTTTTAATCATATCGGTAAAACTTTCTATTCGAGTGAGCAGCCCTGCGTCTCCACTGTGCTCGTCTATTATAATTGCGAGATAAGGAATTCCGACAGCTTTCATATCATGCATTATTAATTCTGAGATAAGGCTATCAGGACCACAAGCGAAGCTTATGAGGAAGATTACCCCATCAATTTCATTACGCCCTTTAGTTAAAAAATATCTAATTGCCTGCATAATTTCTTCTTCATGTCTCCAATAGTTCAAAAGTTTCTTGTTGACAATAACTTGTTCCTTAAAAATATGCTCGGGCAAATTTTCAATCGTGATAACCTCAACATCTTGATCGTTCAATTTTTTTGCGAAATCTAAATTTACATAAGTATCAAAGAGATTATAAGCATGTCCTAATAATAGGAATTTAATAGAACCCTTACTTTTTCTTTTTGGCACTTTGAAAGAGACGTCTCTTAACACTAGCCTTAAAGCATGAATGACAGAAACTCCTTTCCTTAAAAATTCTAAATACTCATCGTAATATTTTTGGGCTTTTTTATATGCCTCTAAGGAAGCTGATTGACTTTTACCTAATTGCTTACCAAGTTCTATTACTGCTGTGGCAATCGGAAATTCTTTCACATTTACTTCAAAATTTAATAATCTTGGGCAATTTGGCAGAATTTTAATAACATCCGGGAGAGATATCCATTTTGGACACCAGTAGGATTCCTTTAATTCAGAAACATATCTCGGAACGAATAGAAAGTCTAAATCAGGATGTTCCTCTACTAATTGGAGCGCATGGCCGTAATAAACTTTCACAGGTAGACATAGTTCTCCAAATCCATGCATTACTCCTACTTCTACTAATTTTTTATTAGTTGGTGAACTAAGGATTATTTCGACATTCAATTCATCAAATAATTTTTTCCAAAAAGGGAAGAATTTGTAATAGTGGAGTGCTCTAGGAATACCAACTTTCATTTTTTAAACATTAGGGTTATTATAAAACATTAAATCCTTAATTCTTTCCATCAAGATATTAGTTAATCTTCTAAGCTCGTCATATTTTGGCATTGGTTTATCGAAATACTGTGAATGCTCCATAAAAGGTTCTCCAGCCTTCATTATACATCCTTTTCCAAAATTGAGCATTTTTGCATGTTTTGGATATATATTTTCAGTACCAGTTACTCCAACGGGTATAATAGGTACTTTTGTCTCGATAGCCAAGCGAACTGCTCCTGCATGGCCTTCTAATAAATCACCCCCTCCTAGATTGGTTGTTCCCTCAGGATAAACAACAACAAGCTGACCCTCTTCTAATCGATCTTTGCCAGTATTGTACGAGCTTATATCATGTTCTCCTCTTCTTAATGGAAATGCGTGATGTGTTCTTACCCAAGCGTTTACGATTGGTATTTTGAATAAAGATTCTTTTGCCATTTGATATAATTGTCTACCTCCATTTTGCCATATGGCTAAAGGAAGCATTAATACATCCCATTCTGAGTTATGGCCACACGCAATAAGCGCTCCACCTTCTTGAGGTATATGTTTATCAAAATCTATGACTTTAATAGGATTAATTAAATCAGTATAAGCAGTTAATAAAACACCTGTTAAGCCATATATTGGCTTTGTAAATGCGTCTCGTGCTCCGATCATATCTAAGGTTTTAAGAAGTGCATACCAAAAATCGTCGACACTCCATAAAATATGATGTTGTATATTTTTAAGGATTCCTTTAAATCCACTTGATTTAGGTTTATCTTCCATATCTTTAGGATATCCAATCGATAATTCTTTTGCTTCCTCGTCATCGCCTTCATATAATTTAATTAAAACCTCTCGTAATTCATCAGTTAATCTTCTAATGTCAGGATAAGATGGTTCCTTCCCATAATAATCATCATAATAAATTGGTTCTCCGCACCGACAAGTTACTTTAGTTGGTTTCATTACTAACTTGCCTTTTGGAAGTGCATTGCGAGATCCTAAAACTACGAATGGTACTATTGGTACACCCATTTCAATTGCAAGTCTAACAGCTCCAGTACGAAATTCTCCCATTTCTCCGTTCTCAGCTCGAGTTCCTTCAGGGAATATGCCTACATACTCTCCATTTTTAAGTAATTCCCTCGCTTTATTAGTCCCCTCATCTGGATTATCACGATCAAGCTCGAAAGCACCTAAATTTTTGAAAAGAGTAGTTACTATGGGCGTTTTAAAATTTTCTTTTTTAGACATCCATCTAATTGGTCTATGGACTGCTCCCCCAACAAAGAATGGATCTAAATGGGAATTATGATTTGATACTATTACCGCACCACCATGCTCAGGAGGTATTGGACCCTCTACTCTATAGTTCCAAAAAAGACGCATCGCTGATTTACACCAAAAAGCATAAGCAAGCCACCATTGGAATTCATCAACTTCATCTTGTATTGTGAACTTTTCGCAGATAGAACGTAATATGTTATTTATATAATCAATAGGATTATGTTTTAATATTTTATATAGGGCTTTTTCATGAGGTTTCTCATATTCAAGTTCTTTATCTTTCTCTTCAATTTCGAATTTTACTTTTTCTTTTTTTATTTGTTTTTCTGATTCTTTTAAATCAATTTTAGGAATTTCCATTTATCATAACCTCTTATTTTAAGATTTCATTTTTAATGATGTTTGAACATTAGAATTTGAAATACGACCATTTTTAATACCAATGAGCTCTAATAATTCTGTTATTGAATTAACCAATAAATCTGGCTGGAAATCAGCTAAGACTTCTTTTTTACTAATCCCGCTTGCTATACCTACGGTACACAATCCTGCTTCTTTACCCGCTTCAATATCAGTTGGCATATCTCCAAATAATAACCACTCTGATCCTTTAATTTTTTTATACTTCTCTAAAACAGGGAGAAACGCGTCTGGGTGTGGTTTTAGAGCTGGAAGTTTATCGGCCCCATAAACTTCTTCAAAATATTTTTCAAGACCCTCCTTTTCTATTGATTCTATAACACTTCTTGTTTGATTGTGAGATACAATAAAAAGAACACACTCTTTTTTAAGAAAAGAAATTAGTTCTTTTGAGCCAGGAAATATCGATGCTTCTTTTGAATATTCCTGGTATTTTCCAAAGATTTTCATTGCAATACGCAATTTTTTGAGATATCTTAAATGGCTCAAACTAGATATGGCCTTGAAAATTTCATATGATTGTAGTAGTATTTTAGGTATAGGATATCCTTGGATTGATTCCAATGTAGTTCCGATTTCTTGTATTGTAAGGTCCATGTCTGCTTGGATGTTCTTTTCAGTATAAACCTCTTCAATTGATCTTTTTAGTGGATCCATAACATCCAACAGTGTGCCATCAAAATCAAAAATTACACCACGAAACGCGCGTTCTCGTAATTTTTTAATTATTTTTTGGTCATTCATTTTCAAATCTAAGAATGTTCTACCACTCTATAACAAGATATATCTTTTAATCAAATATGTATTTATACAATAAATTATATTTTTATTTTTAAACATAATCACCTATTTCATACTTTCGGAAGTATTAAACTTTTAATAATTGTATTAAAATTTTTGTAAAAAATTAATAACAGAAAATTGCACTGGTAATTTCAGTAGAGAAAAGTACAGAATTATCGTTTCAATATATTAAAATCTTAGATCTCATTTTCAAAACACGATAAACAAATTCTACATAAATAAAAGGTGCTTTATAATAACAAATGAGTCAAAATTTTCTATAAATCGTCACTTTTGGTCATTGTTCCTCTTGGGTGGTTTTCAAAGTTTAGCTTTTGGAGGATTAATTGTTCTTGTTGTACCATTATCATTTATAATATGGCCCAATGATCCATATCATGCGCTAGATATGGGAATTTTGATTACTGTATTATTTTGGGTATCGGCAGCGGCAGGGATTTTTTTTGGATTCTATATCGATAAATTTAGAAGAACTAAGATAATTTTTGCAATTTCGATTTTTAGAGGAATTAGTATGTTCTTGATTGGATTTGTGGATGAGGGAAAAGGTATGGAAACATGGTGGTATTTTTTATTATATATCATCATTTTTGCCTTTTTTACAGGAGGGTCCTGGCCTTCTATTGTTTCTCTCTCAAACGATATCGTTCCAAAAGATTATCGTTCCCGATTTTTTGGAATAATGGGGATTATAATGGGGTCCTTTACTACATTTGGGTTTTTAATAGCTTCTGCTTTTGTTCAATATGGATATTGGAGGCTTTATTTCTGGTGGATTGGGTTATCAATTCTCGTTGCTGGTTTTATATTTTTTATTCACATTAAAGAGCCAAAAAGAGGGAGCCAAGAAGAACAACTTAATGAGCTTCTTAAAGATGATTCCATTGAATATGATTTCCAAATTGATCTTGAAACGATGAAAAAAACCATGTTAAGTAAAACTAATATTGTTGCGCTAATTGAAGGTATTTCATCGAATATTCTAATGGGTAGTCTATATTTACTAGTTTTACCTTTCATACAAACTGAACCCCATAACCTTTCTCCCGTTTTTACCGGTCTTTTTTTAATTGTATTTGGTTTTACTGGGGGATTTATTGGGCAATTATTTCTTGCTAGATTCTCGGATAAAGTTGCTAAAACCCATCCCATTAGTAGAATCTATTTTATAATTATAGCTCTTAGTGTAAGTGTTATTGCTTTTGTTCTTCTGTTTTTTATTCCATTGCCACATTTAACAATAGAACAAGGTCGGGATATTCCATATTTATTCTCGATACCAATGATATGGATCTGGGGGGCGTTATTTTTTACTTCTAGCATAATATCTTCACTATATATGGTTAATCAAGCTCCTCTTCTCCAAGATATAAACCTTCCTGAAGCCCAAGGGAAAATTACTTCCTGGAATCAACTTGTAGAAAATATCGGTTTTGGCGCAGGACCTTTGATTGTCGGAATTATTTTAACTGTGACTAGTTTAGATTATCAATTAACCGTTGTAGTAGTTTCTCTTTTAATAATTCCAGGAATACTGTTGTGGTTTTTAGCTTTAAGATGGTATGGTGAAGATAAGAATGCAATTAAAAAAATTTTAGATGAGCGAGCTGAAATTTTAAGAAAAAACAAATCTACTCAATTGTCCCCATAGCTTTTTATCTAATTAAATTAACGCTAATGACCTAAAAATAATAAGGAAAAAAAAACCTTTTAAATGTCTAACATTCTGAGTCGTTGGGAAATACTTCTTCTCTTTAAAATTTTAACGAAATTGTCTTGTCTTTGTTTTAGACTATTCAAAAACTGGTCCAGCTTATCAAAATTATTGAAAAATTGTTCTGTCCCATCTACAATAATTTTGACTCCTTTTTTTTCACCTTTTTGAATAATTGCATAAACTCCTCCCAATTCATCATGCTTAATAAATACTTTTTCTGAGTTTGGATTCTTTTCATTACCCTTCTTGGCCCAAAAATTATTTTTTAGTAAAAAACTCCTGTACATCGAAATAGCAAACACCACCTTTTTTTTATTTTTATATATTTTCTGAGAGTCATCTTGATATATTCAATTATGACCCTTGCAGTAAGATCTAAGTAATACAAATAAATTTCATAATATAGAATAGTGTATTATCCAGATTACACAATACAAATTTAATAATTCCACACACACAAATTTATTCATATTACTCTGCCTTATCATAATCTAAAAAACGCAGATTTTATTTATAAATAACAAAGTAAAATTGTTTTAAGTTAATACTACAAATAATTTACTTGGGGTCAATTTCCATTGCTTTATATTACTCAAAAAAAAATTCTTTTTTCGTAATAAAAGAACAAAATAAGTTTTTTTAATATCTCTTTTATAGTTTTGTATAATATAATTTTATTATAGACAAATCCTTAAGAGTAGATGCGTTAAGGGTTATAAGGTATTTTTATGGATTGGGAAACTAAGCTTTATTCTGATATTATGGAACAAGCATTTGATGTTTTAAATGATTATAACGATAGATTTATTTGGAAGTGCCATATAATTATAGATCTAATGGATATTTTAAAAGAATCGGTAAATGAATCTATTAAATTAGTCATTACAAATGCCCTAATTTTATTATTATCTATATTTGAAGATTTTTATATCGACTCTCTTGATTCAAAGAGTGTAGAATTTGATGAAATCTCAAACATAGAAAAGGATCTCCTAATTAATATTTTAAAATCAGAGGTTTAAATTTAAATTACACATTTCGGAAAAAAAGAAAAGTCGAAATTATAAAAATTAGAGAGATGATGATGAGTACTGGGATAAGTTTAGATGAAGATCTTGAATTAAAATGCGCTTTTTTCGATAAATGCTCTTTACCAAAACTAGATTCATTATGCTATAAATCTCCTGATTTTTTGATCTGTCCTGAATATAAAAAGAGGAAAGAACAACTAACTAAATAATTCAATACAAAAATTAACTATTTCTTTTTAAAATTAAATCAGTATTATTCATTTAAACGATTTTTGTGGAATAAAATAAAATATCATGCTTTGTTTTTTTAGTCTTGTTTAGATTTTTAAATATTAAACCTAATAATATAAAAAGAGATAGCATTAATCCGAAAAATAATAAAATCGCGAAAATATAAACGAATATAATAGATATAGAATATACCTTTAATACTTCAAATAATAAACCAACTAAAAAAGGTATAGGAATCATTAAAACAATAATTGTGAGAGCATTAGTCATTCTTCTAATCTTAGATAGAATTGCTTTATATGGAGTAAGATCCCCTGTAAATTTACGAGAATTACTTTCATTTAGCTTAAGAAACTCATTACTCCACTCATCATTTTTTGCATATATTACCGATTCAAACTTAAAATATTCCAACTGAATATG
Source organism: Promethearchaeota archaeon (assembly GCA_019058295.1). Taxonomy (GTDB): domain Archaea; phylum Asgardarchaeota; class Lokiarchaeia; order Sigyniarchaeales; family SOKP01; genus LW40-45. The sequence goes on from JAHPZI010000016.1 coordinate 24,158, forward strand.
TAGACTAATTATATTATAAAATCTTCCATAAACATTGCTAAAACAATATGCAAATACTATAAGTAATAAAAATGGCCACCAAATTTGTAAAATCGATAAAAAAATAGATAAAATAATTATCAATCCAATTATTAATAGACAAGGTTTTATTGATGGTTCCTCTTTCAATTTGGAATGTTTTAAACATACCCATGCTTTAAAGAATCTTTTATGATTTACATTATAAACATCGATTTTATTCGTAACTTCTTTTTCACCACATATAGGGCAGACCTTAGGAGGCTTTATATTAATTTCTTTATTCAATTCATCTTTAAAATCATTTTTAATAAATACAACATTATAATCAGATAAATCTTTCATAAATTTTCCTTTTTTATACAGTGAAAATATTTATTTAAGCTAAAACTCATTTAAAAGTTCAATTCTAATAAAAATTCAATAAAATTTAAATCAGTATTACAATTTGGACATGTTTCGGCTTTTTTCATTTCACTAATATCAGCTCCGCATTTATAACAGTATTTTTGAAATGCCCTAAAATGGTTTATATTGCTTTTTATATGATTTATTGCCATATTATACATAAAAAATAAAATAAAAGGAGCTCCTGCTAAAAAAATACTAAATCCTAAAATAAAAGCAACTCTCCAGGTTCCATTTGATTCAAAAAGTTCTGGTGAGAAGATTAATAATATAACAACTAAAATAATGTAACTGATATAAGTAAATATAATTTCAATTAAAGTTATTATTTTTATATGTTTTATTTTCATTTTATTCACAATTCTTCTTAGATTTTAAATATATATATTAATTAAATCTTCAAATTTATTTAACCAATACAAAAAATTTTTGGAAAAAAAGCATTTTCTTAACTTTCATTTAAAAAACACTCTTTTAATCTCTAATTTTAAAAAGTTCAATAGTTTTAATAATAACTGGACCAATTAAACCCGATGGCATGAATTCCTTTCTGTTTTTATGATTTTTCCAGTTTTTACCCCCTTTTTCACCATAGCCATTTAACCGATTTCTAAGCGTTGGAGTTATCTCAATTTCTATTTTATTTTCACCACTTTTTATATAAGGTGTTATATCAATTTCATACGGATATACTAACAATGGATCTGTGAGGGAATTATTAATACTTACTACAGCGACATCATGAACTCTTCCAAGGGAGAGAATAAATTTTAGGTTATTTTGGATGCTATTTTCTTCTATAGTAAATTTTGTGGTATAAATACCTTTACTAGAACAATATTTTAATTCAGGAATTTCTCGCCAGTCTTTTAATTCTTCTAAATTCTTTTCAATTGATGAAATATTTCCCAAGTGGTCTCTAATGTTAGTTTTTAAATGCCATTTGTTTAATGGAATAGATATTAAATAGTCCTCATTGATTTCCATTACTTTTTCATCACCATTACTTAATTTTACACTAAATTTTCCAGGAGTATCACCATAGCATACAAGCTCACCATTAATCCTCTCAGATCTTAACTGACTTTCGATAATATGTAGTTTTTCTTCTGTTTTTTTGAATTCTATGATTATTGATCCATAGGCGTTAAACCATAAATCCATTTCTATAGAATTCTCCTCCTTTTTGTATTGTGCGGCTTGACATATTCTTCCACTCCAAGGATCTAAAATGAATGGGATTTTATCTGAAGCGGAAAATCTAATATTTACCTTTTTTGGCTTGTTATGAGAGTGTCTTAAGAAATAATAGTCTGCTTCTTCACTTCTTTTAAGAATATAATAAATAGTTGGGTGTTCTTGATTATATATTAATTCGGGATTTATTTTTAGCTTCTGGATTAAAAATTGGGAGATATTTTGATTCCTTTCAATCAAAAATGCTTTTTTATTTTCAATTAAATCATTTATAATCTTTTTAATTTCTTTGTCATTCTTCTCGAAATTTAAAAAACCTGGTTGCTCATCTGGTAATGTACCTAGGAAAATGATAGGAATTCCCGAGTTATTTATTTCTTTTAATTTTCGTGCAATATCTAATGAAATTTTTTCTATGTTTGGGAATATTAAAATGTCAAATTCTCCACATCCCACAATGAGTTTATTACTTGCAATTCTGTTACTTGCAATTCTGTTACTTGCAACTCTGCCATTTAAAACACTTTCTTCGTTAATATGAGTATAAAAAAATCCATTAGAACTTAAATTATCAGTTAATTCTAATAATTGTAATGTCCATTTATCATCAGGATCCCGTTTTTTCTTTTTACTTGAAAGAGGAGCGGTTTCTGTTAGAGGAGCATCAAACTCATCTAAATAACCAGCCATTAATTCCTCCGTTTTTAAAGATGAATCACAATAATTAAAAGCTGAATAATAAATCGCTATATTAGATACTGGTTTTCCGTGCTGTAATACATATTGACATCTTGTTATATATTTATTCATGATTGGAAAAAAATCCCAAAACGGATTCATTCTGCTAAAATTAGATGAAAAATTCGCTATCTGTGGAAGATATGGTGTGGAAAATCCACAAAATCCAGGATAAGGGAACTGCTTATTTTGATATGGAAATCCATGATATATCATTTGATTTATTCCAGAAATAAATAATCTATCCGCAGCAACCTTCCATTTAAGGGGTGTTGTCATATAATCTCTCTGATTCCAAACAATTGATTCAGCAGTAACTATAGGTTTATTGTAGAGAATAGCAGCTGAACCCGCAAATTTTAAAAAATCAATTCCACCTCCCGCATATAAATTTTCGGTTTCAGGAATATGCGCAATACCATATGTTTTTAATGTGTCTGCTCTAATCCCATAGGCTTGTATCCGATTTTTTAATTTATTATTTTCGTCCCAAATTGTCATAGTCTTCACAAACTCTTCTGAAAAAAGATCGGAAATTGTTTTTTCATAATCATATCTAATTTTTTCTCCGATAGTACCTTGAAAATCAAACAAGGGCATATTTCCACCAAAAAATGCATGGAGATATTTATTATCTCTATAAGGAGCAAAACAGATTGGTAAAAATGGTCTAAGATTATAGCCTCGTCTTTTTTCAAATTTATTTAGAAGATCTTCAGTCCATAACCAACTAGAAGCTAATTCAAGGCTATCCGTGAAAATTGCTCGAAGTGTTGTGCCGAAATGATTTTCAAAATACTTTTTGCCCTCTCCAAGATGTAAATCCAAATGTTTTTTAATTGCTTTGGATGAAAGATGATCTAATACTAAACTTCCCTTTTCTGGTTCTGAACGACTATCTACTAACGGATGTACTCCTGAAGGGCCACTATAAAAAGAGAGAATTTGCCAAATTCCCTCAGGAATGTTCCAATTTAAATATAGATCATCATTAACTTTATCAGTTAAATCTATAATCGAATCTTTATCAATGTAGGTGGTTTTAAATTTACTAAATGCAATTTTTCCAGGTTTTTCAGGTTTAAATGCAACTACAGCTTCTAATTTAATTCCCTCATCAATATCCTCAATAATACCTAGACCCATTTTTGGTGGCCTAATATACTCTGGAATTTTATCAGAATATTCTAATGGTCCTTCAATAGTTTGCTCACCTACCATTAATACTTTCATGGAATCTTCGGGTGAAATATGAGTCCCTCCAGCGGGCCAAGAAGAACTAATGGTTAAATCCATTATCATTCCTCGCTTGGATGCTTCGTCTAAAACTGCTTTTACCATTTCATAATAATAAGGTTGCATAAATCTATGGGAACGAGCAGCTCTCTCCTTATCCTTCTTTTCTAAATCCATAGGTGAACCAATCATAAAAACTTGGATTTCAGCACCTAAAAATCCCGCTTCGTCTAACTCTTTAACTTCTTCTATTAATTCGTCTTTATCAACATCTAATCCAGTCCACCACCATCGTACAAGAGGACGAGCATCATTCGGAGGGCCCTTAAATTCAGACCAATCAACATCTTTTAAATTGAAAGACATGTGAGGTTCACGATTATTTAAAATTCTTTTCAAAGTTCCAAACAGAATCTTGAATTGTATGTAGATTTTTAACTACTTTTCCAGAAGTTTTTGCCTCCATTTCTTTCGCATTAAAAAGGGCTTTACCTACAGCTAAAGGCCTTTTATGATTCTCATCAACTATTTGCATAATATCTCCCTTTTTGATGGAAGCATCAATTTCTGTAATACCAGGACGCATAATATCAGCTCCATTTGTTACAAATCTAATTGCGCCTTTATCTACGACGATAGTTTTTAAATCAACCTTTTTATCTAATAATAAGGTTAAAACCGGAATATATCCCTCCTTTGATTTCCAAAGCTTTAGTTCATTATTAACAGCATATAATGTATCCCCTGCTTCAGTATTGATTACTTCAACAGTACATTTACCGGGGAAAATTTGGTTTATGAATTTTTCGTCGTATTGTTTCAGAATTACTTCCTTAAGTTTCTTAATTTCTGTGTGTTTGATAAAATGCCTATTTCTTATATTCATTTGTCAAAAAATAATAAAATTTAATATAATAAAAACCTATTAGCTTTTTATAACCAGACTCTAAAAAATAAATATCTATATAAGTTTATAATTTATTATAGATTAAAAAAAAACAAAATCTTTTAGTATATTATAAAAGGAGGTTTCCCCTTTATGAGTGAAAATAACGATAAAATTGTGTTTCAAGGTCAAACTGAGACAATTTATAAGATAATCGTAATTGGTGACCCCTCTGTTGGTAAAACGAGTCTATTAAGCAAATTCTCAACGAATCTCTTCCCAGAGCAGTACCTGCCAACGGTAGGTGTAAACATAGTTAAGGAGCGATTAGAAACCACTATTAATAACGAGGATATAATTGTTAATTTAATGATGTGGGACGTAGCTGGTCAGCCACAATTCTATATGCTACATAAACCCTATTTCAATGGAGCTGATGGTATAATTTTAGTTTTTGACATTACGAGGAGTTCTAGCTTTTCCAATGTAAAAAATTGGTGGAATACGTGCATAAAACATGGGCTTAGTTCAATCCCTCGTGTTTTAATCGGTAATAAGGTTGATTTAAAAGACGACCGGAAGATAGTACAGCCCCACGCGAACCATTTAAGTGAAGAATTAAACGCTGAGTATTTCGAGACTTCAGCAAAAACAGGTGATAATGTAAAATTAATCTTTGAAACTATTGCAAAGAAAGTATTTCATTCAAAATCAAAAAAATGATTGGGTGGCCTTGTCTAATATTTTTGCTAGGGCTAATTCTATAAAAATTTTTTTCAAATTCTCCTTTTAATTATAACCTATTTATCCAGAACCCGATTTTTTCCTTAATGTTATTTTTTAAATTCTCTGTTAATGTATTTTTGTCATTTAGTAAATTTATTACCTGTGAAATCTCGTAAGGGATTTTACTTCCACCTATAGATGTAAAAATTTTATGTTTAATAGATTCCAGATATGTTTTAATCAATTGAATATCTTCCATATTATCCATTTCAAACATAAATTCTGATAATTGATTTGAAATTGACTGTTTGATTTCTGTAATTGAGATATCTCTTTCAATAATTTCACTTTTTTCATGAGTTATATTACTTTGAATTAAAGATTTTATTAGTTCAAGTTCCATTTCTAAAGTATTTTGATTATCGATGATTTTAATTAATTGAGGAGTAAGTCCCTTAATTTCAATCGTAGCTTTGTCTAAATCTTCAATTTTATCAGACAGGTACTTTATTGTGTGCGTAGTTTTCCCAAATTTAGTTATAAGATCTAAACCAAATTTCTGAAGTATTTTTGAAAGTTCATCCATTTTTTTATCTATCTTTTCTAATACTATTTTAACACTCTCCTCTTGTTTTCGATTATCTGAGTTTGACATTAATTATCTCCTAAATAAAGAATTTTTAGAATAACATATTTTTTTATTTAATTAATATATTTTTTAAATAAAAAACTTCTCAAGATTAGTAAAAAACTGATCGACTGATATTCATGATCCAGTATATAAACATAATGACCAAGGATGGCAAATCATTGCTATTTAGGAATTATGGAGATTCCGAAATTGATAGAGATTTATTGGCGGGATTTTTAAGTGCTTTTTCAGGATTCATGAAAGAAATTAGTCGTTCTGACATTAAAAGTACCTCTACAGAAGATTTTAAATATTATTATACCGTGGTTAATTCCTTTATAATAGTTGTATGTGCGGATTTAGAAGATGATGACGCTCAGGTATATTCAAAAATTAATAAAATTAGAGCTCAATTTATTACAAATTATGGTAAGATGTTTGAGAATGGCAATTGGGATGGAAATCGCACTATTTTTTACGATTTTGAAAAGGAATTAGATACTATCGTTTTAGGCGCATTAAAAGTAAGTATTATTGGATTCGGTGGAGTAGGAAAAACTAGTTTACTTCATCTTATATGCGGAAGAGATATTAATCTTGAGTATGTTCCAACGATTACTGCAAACATAAGTTCATTTAAAGGAGGAGAATTAGGTAGCCGAGAGATAGTTTTCTGGGACTTCGCTGGACAGAAACAGTTCAAGACTTTATGGGGGAGTTTATTAGACAATACACAAATCGCACTTTTAGTATTAGATTCAACTTTTGAGAATTTAAATTCTTCTAAAGAAATTATTAAAGATGTTTTGGAAAAATATTACAAAGGTTATTTAATAATAGGAATAGCAAACAAACAAGATTTGTCCCATAGGCTTACTCCTGAATTTTGTGAGAAAATTCTTGCAAATTTATCTGATAAAATACCCCCTATAAAAGTTCATGGAATGATTGCTATCAATCCAAATTATCGTGAAAAAATTTTAGCAATATTAAGAAACGCTATTAATTCATTGAAAAGTTAAATTAGGTGAATTATTTGATTGAATTTGAAATAGAAGATATAAAATTTGAAGAAGGTAAAAATGGTATAAAAATCCTAAAATTGCCCAACTTAACTGAGGAAGAGATAAAGTTAATCGATCCAATAGTTGCTCCAACGTCTGGGTTGAGAATTCAAATCTATGATATTATAGAAGAGAATGAAAAATATTTACTAACAAAACGCAACTTATACCTATTTCTTAGAATGTTTAAGGCAATCAGCCTAAAATTTAAAGAATTAAAAAATAATCAAAATTTAAAAATTCTTTTATTCACTGATAATAGACCGAGTAAGGACATCTTATTAAACTACTGTTCACAAATTTTTGCTTATGATGGCTTCGAAATCTATTATCAAAAAGATAATCCTGGTGAATCCAAAATTTCTTCTCCATATGGAGCAGCTTCGGTTGCTTTATATGAAGATATAAATTTAATTATTGTATTAACCGCTAGTCATAATGATTTATCTTGGAATGGTATCAAATTATATATAGATTATCCTATTCCCATGTCAGGTGTTATCTTTAAAGATATTTCTAAAAAAGCTCTTGAGGTAAAAGAAATTCATTTACAAACAGAATTCACACCGATTGGCATAGACGCAGAACAAAAAAATAACGATTATGTTGTTAATCTATTATCAAAAGTTATAGAAATTGAAAGTTTAAAGAATAAAAACATTGTTATTTGGCCTTATTTGGGTAAAGCTAGAGGTATTGTTAATTTATTTAAACAATATGGCGCAAATGTTGTTCTTATCGAAGAGGAACTCAATCCTCCTAATCCTTTGAAGAATCTACAAGAATCTAAATTGCAGAGAATTATGGCTCAAGCAGATTCTAACTTGGCATTATTGCTTGATGCTGATAGAGACAGAATTGTATTGTATGTAAAGCAGAATGGAGAATATTTCACCTATATCCCTAATGAAATCTATTCAGCTATGCACAATATCTTAGCTCGTAATTTCAATAAAAAAATTATAAATATAAGGACAATTCCGAGTGATTTAAGAGGAGATGAGACAAGTTTCATTAATCTTCTCAGCGGAGTTGGCTATAAGCACATCGGGATTTTATTATATTTTCTATTAGGTATCGAAGTAGAACAGTCCAAGGTAGACACAGCAATTTTATATATGGAAGATGAGAACAAAAAGTTAATAAAATTTAATAATCCTGCCCCTTTAAGAAGACAGATAATCTCTCTGATGGAGAAGCAAGGAATTGAGGATGAAAGCTTCATCATAGTGATGTGGGAGGAATCTGGGGGGCATACTTTAAATGTTTTAAAGGTATCCAAGAATTCTGAGACAGGAGAATTTGAATTTTCCTCAGACTTTACAATTATCGCTGACAAATATCCCGTGCCTGCATTAGTCTTGATTTCAGAACTAATATGTAGAGGATTTGTGATTTCTAAGTCAATAGATTGGTCAATTGTAGGAATTAACAGAACAATCCCTGCCACAGATGAAGAGAAAGTTAGAATAATGAAAAACTTTGAAAATAACGATGATAAAACTATTAGTATTAAGGATAAAGAATATAAGATAAAGTCCTTATCAGATAATAATGGGATGATAGATATTTATCAATTAAAAAGTGTTGATTCTACCTTATATTTTAGACCTTCTGGGACGGGTCCTGATGTTAGGTTCTATATTTTTGGTAAAAGAGAAACATATTTAAAAGAAATCCAGACCGTAATGAAAAATATCGAAGAAAATTTTAAATAAATTTCTTATCTAACATATTAGTTATTAACTCTAATTGTTATTTTTTTTAATTTCAAATCTTTTTCTTACTTTTTACTCTTTTTCTTTCTTTTAAGTAATGAGAGATAAAACCAAATATTATCTTTCGATACATTTTTTTTGCTAAATCAGGACCGAGTGCTTCAGGTGCATATGCTCCGCGTTTCCTTATTTTCCCTAAAGCTATTTCTTCTGAGAGGACTGCGATGGGAATTGAGGTGTCCATAGCCATGTCAAAATATTCTGGATTAAATCCTTTTACAGTTAGCTTTTTTATTTTAATTTTTTTTTTGCCCTTTCTCAATCCCTTTACTTTAACTTGAATACCTCCACCAAAGTTCGCTGTTTCATAATCAATTTTACTTAAATCTATATGCTTGCCAAGTTCCAATTTCATATATTCATAGGGAGCTTCAGCTTTAGCACTCTCAATTATAATTTTTTCTAAATCTAATCTTTTTTCCAATGCTTCTCGAAATACTTCACTTAATCCAAAAGGTACTATGTTTCCTTTACAAGAAGCAGAACGGAGGTTTGGAAAATAAAGAGGTAATGTTATAGGTTCACTATGACCTGAATGATATACTAAGCAAGGTGTTTTATTAAGAATTATTTCTTCTGCCCCATCTTTAAATCCAGTTACGGTAATAATATTGCCATCCTTATATGTTGGGATTTCTCCAAATTCCTCATTTATAAAATCTATTAGAGTGCCTATTCCTTCAGAAATATCTATGGTCTCAACATCACCCATTCCAGTAACCCATGCGATGTGTGCTTCGAGGACTGTATCAAACTTAGATGCTAATTTTGCTACTAGAAGATTTGTGATACCTGGAGACGCTCCTAGGCCTGTTATTAATGTTAGCCCTGCTTCTTTCCATTTTTCATTTTGTGAAAGTAGAGCTTTTGTTATTTCGATATCTGCGCAAGCATCAGTATAATGAATTCCGGCTTTAAAAGCAGCATCAGCTACTATAGTTCCATGTCGAAAATAAGGTGCTACCACGTTTATTGCCAAATCTACTTCTTTTAGAGTTTCTACTAATAAGTCATTATTATAAATATCTACTATTCTCTCCTCTACACCCATTAATCCCGTTTTCGTTAAATCTAATGCTAAAACTTTATCAATTTTACCCCTTTCAACAAGTGCTTTACACGAAGCACTTCCAACATAACCTTGTGCTCCAATAACTGCTATAGAAGTCATACTTACTTATTTTTCATAATGTAGCTAAGAATAATATAATTATATTTTTATAATTATATAAAGTGTCCAAGATAAAAAAAAATATCTCTAACTTTAATCAGTTTGAATTAATCCTTTTGAATAACTCCAGGTATGAGTATATTTTGTTGTGCTAATACCAGAATTCCTTTTTGTTGAAGTTGTTTCATTGTTAACAATGTTTTTTCTTCGTTCCATTCTAATCCATTAATAAAGTCTTCTTTCTTCATTGTTTCTTTACCAATGGCAAAATTAAGAAACTCTTTCTGACTTTCAGTTAAATCAATCTCATTAAACAGATAAAAGTCATATTCTCCAATTTTTATTGTGTCAACAATCATTTTTAGCTCGATTAATTGATTTAGTACAGTTTTTAAAATCTCTTCAGAAAAATCTCCTAATTCCTGGGTGAGATATTCTTTAATTTTTTCATATTGCGCTATACCGCCGTTAATTAGAGAGAATTTTTCATGATATTCTAAAACTTTTTCAGAGATCTGATTTTCTAAAATTTGGGGATCTCTTGTTAAACCCTTATCTGCTTTTACTGGCACTATATCATCCAGAGCCTCCATCGCACCCAATAAGGCATCTTTATCCATAATTTCTTGTTCTTCTTGGAGTTTCTGCTTTTCACTGGGCATATCTTTCACTTCTGCTGAAGGGATTTCCATTTTTTCAACCTGAGAAAGTCTTTGTTTTAATTTTTCTTTTCTTTCTATTTGTAGTTTTTTCTTGTTTAATTCTTTATCTTTAGCCTCTTGAATTATTTTTTCAATAGTATTATTCCACACCTTTCTATCCTCTATCTTTCCAAATCCTCTAACAGCAATTCTATCATCAAAACGAGTATCTAATCCTTGATCGCTTAAACTTTTAATTACATTTTTTGCATGTTCTTCCTTCCATTCCGTTAATTCCAATAATTTTCTAAATGTTAGGTCCTCATCGTAGGCAAAAGTTAAGAGAACTTTTTCAGCAAGCGAAAAATCAAATTTTTCCTCTCCTAATACAATTACATGAAAAGTCGGATTAACTTCAATAACATCTCCCACCAAGTTAGTCTCCTTCATAATGTTTACGATTGGAAGAATATCCTCATCTTTTAGCCTTTTATTATTTGATAGTACATGATATTTTAATCGTTGAATCGGGATTAATCTATAATGATCTAATTTATGTTCACCAATTAATGATTTAAATTGACGAGACATTCTATCGTAAAACATTCCTACTCCTGCGTCAGTTTTTTTAGGACTAACTCTATAAGATTCCTCATCATATGATTCGAGCAATGAAATAGCTGCTTTAAGCTCCTTCATATCTGAAAGTCTCTCTTCTTCAGTTGTTGGCATAGCAGAATCTAATCTTTCCACAAAAGTATCGAATTGTTTACCTGCTTTTTTAATTTGTCTTTTTTCTTTAAACTTATATTGATATTGATCTTCAGAAACGTCTCTCACTTTATCGAAGAGCTTGAATAAAGTTTTACTTTTTACCTCCCTCTCAATCTCCTCTTGAGTTTTAGCGATAAGTTCGGAAGTTTGAGTGAATTTTTCCTTCGCTAAATCCCTATCTTTGTCTAATACGAATTTAACTAAAATATTATCTATTGAACTACTTTCTTCTTTCTCAATTTCTTCTAAAAATTGCTTTCTGTCTCTAAATGTTTTAATTTTATTTAAAAAATCTAAAATGATATTTTTTTTCATTCAATAGCCTTTTATTCTTTCTTTCTTAAGTTAATAATTATTAGCTAAATTAAAATTATTATGGAATATTTTTTTTTCCATTCGATATCTTAAATTTAATTGTAATTATACATTTAAAATAATTAAAACAATTTCTTTTAAATTTAAATATTAATAACTCTTCTTGATAAAAATATGGACATGCAAGAAAAAATTATCAAGGATGAAATCCTTGAAAAGATGAGTTTGGAAAATGCTTTTAAAATCCTTAATGATAATCTATTCCCAATGCTAAATGATGAAGAACAGGGATTTTGCCAAGAGCTTCAAGAATTTTGCTTAGAATTACATCCCCAAATAGATAAAAATAAAGATGTATATGTTTTATTCCCAGAATTAGGAAAAGCAGGATATATGCAGCGAATTAATAAATGGAGAGATTTTACTCCTTATGGAATGAAAAAAGAAATTTTAATGGCATTGCATTTATCAATCTTGGATCCTCAGTTAGAATTAGCTCGTTTAGCAAGCGGTATTCTATGTGGAAATCCTACTTTTCATTATTATCATCACGGAGGTGAAAGTGATGAAATTTACAAAGTTCAAGATGGTTTGCTATCAGGTCAAAAGATTGGATGCATCGGCATTACAGAGCCAGAAAGAGGGTCAGACGCGGTAAATATGCTAATGAAATGTACAAAAACCGATGATGGGGTTATCTATAATGGTGAAAAAGTGTTTACTACAAATGGACCAAAATCAGACTATGTTTGTACTTATGGTGTATATGATGAAGCACATCCGCGACAAACAATGGTACAAGCGATGATCAGTCGTGATTTCGGATATGAAACTAGAAGATTAAAAATAAATTCAGTCCCGAGGGTCCATATTGCTCATACAATAATGAATAATGTTAAAGTGCCTAAAGATTATATTCTAGCTGATGATGGAGCGGGATATACAAGACTTTTCGAAGGATTAGTACCTGAGAGATTAGGAATTATGGGAAGCGGAGTTGGTATATGCTGGGGTGCTCTCATTTACGCAATAATTTATGTCAATTTAAGACAGCAATTTGGCCAGCAAATAATTAAATATCAGGGTGTTGGATTTAGTTTAGCAGATTTGTTATCTCAAACTACCGCAGCAACTACATTAGCATTAAATGTTGCAACTATTTATGATGATAAAGTATTATTTGCAGAAGAAAGAAATCCAACTGCAGAAAAATGGTGTGCTGCTGTATCTTCTCAAGGAAAATACATTCTCTCAAAACTTACCCACACAATATGTTATGAGGTGCAACAGCAAATGGGAGGAATCTCTGTAATCTCTGATAATACGCCCATCGATGAGTTTATGGACACGAGTAAAATAGAAGAAGTTATCGGAGGTGCAAGGAACATACAGCTATTTATAATACAGAATCTCTTAAGAAGATACGGAAGAGATCTCTAAAATCTTTAAATTAAAATATTCTTTCTTTTTTATTTCTTTTATCAAATAATAAAGGTTATTTTTATAATTTTTATTGTAGAGTTTTAATTTCACAACTCAAATGGGAGAAATATCCTTCATTTAAGAAATACAATGTCATATTAGATAATTCTTTTTTCAATAAAAGACCAAATTCCTCAAGTTTTTCAATATATTTTGAGATTGTATTAGAATGGATTTCAAGTTCTTTTGAAAGGTAATTTTTTGAATAGCCTTCGTTGTTTTGCTTAATATATTGGATTATTTTTTTGCATTTCTCTCTTGAAATGATATGAAGAATTTCATCGTTTTTGGAAGGTAATTTTGAATCGAAATATGCATCAAAGTTTTCTATTTTTACTTTCCTGATAAGATTAAATTTTAATAATATATTCAAATGCCATTCAACACTAAATACACTAATATTTAGAGATTTAACTAATTTATTGAAATGAATCCCGGGATTTTTGGTAATAAATTCATATATTTTTTTCCTATTCAAATTTGAGAAAATATTGGATTTTATTAATTTTGAGCCCTCAACAATAATATTATTTTCTACAAGCGATTTGAGAATTTCACAGATACCATTATAGCTAATATTTTTTTTTTTTTTTGCTATTTTAGCATTTAGAAAAGGAATTATTTCGATTTTATTAAAAGTTCTATTCTTGTTAAGATATTCCTGAATAATATTTAATACTAATCTCTGTTCTTCTGAAAGGTCATTTAACGTGTCATATAAAATCTCGTTTGAAATTTTATTCGCCTTCATAATTAAGAATTTAGCCTTTTTAAGATCTTATCAAGAATTTCATTTCTTTCTTTGGGAGAAAAATGCAGCATTTCTTTAAGAAATTCTCTTTTTTCTTCATCTTCTACATTTAATAAATCCAATTTTCTAAGAAACTCGTCAGATACTGCAGTTAAATCTATATTATCTAATATATTATCTAATATAGCATCATTTCTTTTGGTCTTTTTTGTATCAAATATTTGGCGTAATAAGTTTTTATTAGGTAGTTCCTTTAAGAGTTCTTTAGAAGATGGAGTAGAAGGGAAATTTTTGGAATATTCATGAAATTTTCCTTTAAGAATTGATTTAGCTTTTTTCTTTCTTTGTGGCTTATAATATATATTTTTCTTTCTGTGTTGGTTATAATATAAAGAAGTAGCAGCAATACCACTTACAGAACCGATACCGAAGATTATTATTATTATTGATATTATTCCATTCTCATCCTCACCCTGATCATCATCACCACCGTCATCATCTGGGTACCATGGGTACCATGGGTACCATTCCTTAGTACAGTCAAATCTCCAGAGGTCATTCATAAACCCAAGATCACCTGATTCGTCAAAGCCAAACCCTCCGAATAACCATAAATCTCCATCCGTATCGGTCCAAGAAACAGAACGATCTCTAGCTCCAGGGCAATTCGCCCCATCAAGAACTCCCTTCGTGCCATATTCACCTTTTTGATTTGTAGTGTTACTCCCCGACATCCACGTCCACTCATTTGAGGTGATAGTAAATCTCCAGAGGTCATTTAGCCACCCAATATCATCTGATTCGTCAATACCATCTCCTCCAAATAACCATAAATTTCCGTCCGTATCCGTCCAAGAAACAGGATCAAATCTAGCTCCTGGATAATTCGCCATATCAGGAACTCCCTTCGTGCCATATTCACCTTTTTGATTTGTAGTGTTACTCCCCGACATCCACGCCCATTCCTTTGAGGTGATGTTAAATCTCCAGAGGTCATTTAGTCGCCCACTATTACCTGATTCGGGATACCCAGAACCTCCGAATAACCATAAATTACCGTCCGTATCCGTCCAAGAACCAGGAGGAGAGTATCTACTTCCCGGATAATTCACCATATCAGGAATTCCCTTCGTGCCAAATATACCATTCTGATTTGTGGTTTTATTCCCGGACATCCACGTCCACTCCTTTGAGGTGATGTTAAATCTCCAGAGGTCATT
>JAHPZI010000016.1:39293-57920 GCA_019058295.1 Promethearchaeota archaeon
TCCCGGACATCCACGTCCACTCCTTTGAGGTGATGTTAAATCTCCAGAGGTCATTTAGCGACGCACTACTACCCAATTCGGGATACCCAGAACCTCCAAATAACCATAAATTACCGTCTGTATCCGTCCAAGAGCCAAGACTGTGTCTACTTCCCGGATAATTCGCCACATCAGGAACTCCCTTCGTGCCATATTCACCATTCTGATTTCTGGTTTTATTCCCGGACATCCACGTCCACTCCTTTGAGGTGATGTTAAATCTCCAGAGGTCATTCAACATTCCATAATCACCCGATTCGGGATACCCAGTTCCTCCAAATAACCATAAATTACCGTCCTTATCCGTCGAAGAGACAGAACTGTGTCTACTTCCCGGATAATTCGCCTCATCAGGAACTCCCTTCGTGCCGTAAACACCATTTTCATCTACGATGTTACTCCCTGACATCCATGCCCACTCCTTTGAGGTGATGTTAAATTTCCAGAGGTCATTCAGCCGCCCAAATCCACCTGATTTGGGATACCCATGACCTCCGAATAACCATAAATTGCTGTCCGTATCCGTCCAAGAAACAGAACTGTGTCTACTTCCTGGATAATTCGCCTCATCAGGGACTCCCTTCGTGCCGTAAACACCATTTTCATCTGTGGTGTTACTCCCCGACATCCACGCCCAATCATAGGTCGGTCTATGAAAACACGATGTGCTTAAGGTCCCTGCATCCCTAAACCCTACGGCATCATCAGCAGAGATAGGTGTTGAGAAGATTGATGCTGTTAATATCATGAGGAACAAGACAAGGATAAAATTAATCCCTATTACTTTATTTTTATGTTTATTTAAGCTAAACATTATTTTTCCTCTGTTTTTCATGGACAAAATATTAATAATTAGTAAGAAAGTAATATTTTTTTCTAATTATATTGACTTAAGATAAATATTTATGAATCCTTATTTAAATGTATCAAGAAAGATTTTGTATAATACGTTTTTCAAAACTAAATTCTTATCCACGAGGTTATTTGGTTATAAGAAATATTGGAAAATCTCGATTTATTTTGAATATAATAAGCAAATCATGATTTATTTCTGGTTTTTGGGGGATAAAAAATTTATTTTTGTTTAATGTTTTAATAAACCCCCAATAAGAATGGTAAGAATTTTCAGCTATTTTAAGGTTTAAATTTTCTATATCTCATTAATTTTTTTCTGAGGATTTTTCTTATGTCCAAATAATATTTCTTGGTTCTTTTTAATAAAGCTCCATCCAAAACCTTTTAGAGTTTCCAAAGGACCTCTAATACCTTTTGGATTGTTCGTGCGAGTATATAGAATTTCTGTTTTTTTTATTGCTTTAAAAACATTATGAGGAGTTTTAAATTTTTCAATTAAAGCTTTTGCCTTTTTTGGGCCAATATCAATTAGACCTTCAATTATAAACGACCTTCTATCCTTTTTGGACATTTCTTTAGGAGCTCTTCTTGACAAGAGAGGCATGTCGTCCTTAATTTGTTCACGGTACGCGATTCTTTCAATAACAATAGCCGTATCTTCAAGATTTCTAGTAGGGATAACGGAAATTCCTAATTTATATGACACGAAGGAAAGCGCCCCATATATTGACGAAATTTTCATTCCTGTATTTTCAAAAACCTCGTCGTTTAAACCTTCTAATATAAGAATTGGATTTGCATAAGTTTCTTTTAAACGTAAAAGTTGTTCAAACAATCGATTATCCATTATTGAGCTTACAAAATCAAATCCTTCTTTTCGTTCTATAGCAACAGTATTAGAAACGATCACATCAGCAATATCAAGTTGTTTTGACTCATATTGAATTATATCCTTTCTTTGGTCAAAAAATTCTTTCAATTTATGTTCTCGATGGTCAATTATTATATGAAGCAACTTATTACTCATAATTTCATTAAGTATTATTTATATTAGAATTATATTAGAACAATATATTTTCGCTTTCAAAGTTTAAAAAGGAAAAAAAAAGTGTAAGTGCAAAATCTAATGTTCACAAGACAGTTAATCTTCTGAAATTATAATTTCCGTATCTTCCTTTATTGAATAAATAACTGCTTTTGGATTTGTTCTAAGATAATCTGCTATATCTTTAAAGCTATATAATTTATTTCTTATTAGAATAAAAAATAGTAATCCTAAACCAATTATTTCTGTTGCTTGTACAACTGGATTGGTAAGTATTGCATTTATCCAATAGGGAATAGGATCATGAATGTATTTGAAATCATATGATATAAAAGGATAAAAGAGCGGAACATTTGGTAAATCTAAAAGTAAATGAATAAGCGTACCGATTAAAAAAGGAAACGATACTGCTTTATTCCCTTTAGTTAATAAAAATAAAATACCAAAACAGAGAAAAAGAATGAATAACGAATGAAAATACCCCCTACCATTAATCAACTTTAAAAACATTAAAGATTTATCTGCAATATCAGGAAACATAGACCCAATGATTAATGCTAACCTATTAACTCTATATTTTTTCTTTATTTGAGGAATCTCAAAAATTATTAAAGGTACTGCTATATGAAAGAGGGGAAAAATTTTAAATCACTCCAAAAATTCTTATGAACCATTTTAAGATTAAATCAAAATAATAGATTAAGTAAAATAATATTATAAAAAATATAAAGTATTCAATTGAAATTCCTAAAGCTTTTAGCATGATTTGATTATAAGATCCTAATTTTTTCTCTTTTTTGAACATATCCGAAATTAATATAGTTCCCGAACCTTGAGATATATTTTGATATCCTAAATTTAAACATCCCTTTTTGATTAAAGTATACATTTTGAAATATGACATTTCAGGATTAGATTCTTTAATTAGGGCTATTAATCCAGCACATATTGCTGCAGATACGCTCGTACCTGATATACTTAATCGAACTCCTTCTGATAATGGAATTTCTATTTTAGAACCAGGCAAACAAAAGTCAGGCTTTATTCTTCCGTCTAGTGTTGGACCTCGTCCACTAAAATAAGATATTTTTTTATCTTTTGTATAAGAACCAATCGTAATGACCTTTTCTGCTGCTGAAGGGCTTCCAATTGTATATGATTCTGGACCAAAATTACCAGCTGGACATACTATTATCATTCCTTTATCGACTAGTAAATTGCAGCATAAAGAAAGAAAATCATTTCCATCCGAAGGATGTAATGTTGTAAAAGGTATTAAGATAATATCTACCTTGATATTGTTTTGAACAATATAATCAAAAACACCCAGAATGTCAGAGAAGAAATATTGTTCTTTGGAATTTGAAATGTCAAAATCAATTATTTTAGCATCTGGAGCAATACCTATAATGTTTTTATTTTCGTCTTGAAATTGATTCACAATAATATTTGCCATCAAGGTTCCATGTGTTATTTTTTCCTTTTTATTACGTTCATTTAAAGAATAATGAGTTATTTTTACACCCTTAAATGAATCATACACTCGATTTATGCCATTATCAATAATTCCAATTATAATGTCTTTTCCCAAAGAATGCTTTTTAGATCGTCGATAATTATTTAACCCTATATCTTCAATGACATGAAGCATTGAAAGGTATAATTTTTGATTTTCCTCAATTCTTTTTATTAAATTGTTATCTTTTAAGGTTTGAATTTGATCTCTCGTTAAATTCAAAGAAATAGATGGAATTAAATCGAATTGCTTTAAAATTTCTAAATTTTTATTTTTGAGTACAAATTCATCTCGTTTCGAGATATCCTTAAAAGATATAATTATACGGAATTTTTCAATTTTTACAGATTTATCATCCTCGTCAAAAATTTCTAAGAATTGATTTTTAGTCTGATTTTCAAGCTTTTTTAGAAAAAGGGGATAAATCTTTTCTGAATTCATTTTTAGGCAATTAAAATAGTAGATATCTTTTATGTATTTATTAAATATTATTCATAAAAATTTGTTGTCTTAATTAAATATTATTCATTAGATGTAATATGCCAACATTTGGACATATCTTTTATGGATTAAGTCTTCTCATCCCGATTTTGTATTTTACAAAAAAAGAGGATGGTTTCAACTATAAAGTTGCTTTTATTTTTCTTGCTAATAATATCTTTGGGCCAGATATCGTACATCTTCTTTTTATAATACCAACTCACAGTATTATCGGTTTTGCGATTTTAGCTATCCCTTTATCGTTGGTCTATTCCTATTCTTCAAGATTCTCTCTAATAAGTTCGGAAAAAAAGTTCTTTCCTTTAAAATTTGTTGATGAGGGAATTAGAGAAGTAAATTGGAAAAATTCTTACTGTATTACTGTAGCTGGAGGCATTTCCCATTTTTTTATAGATCAATTTTATCATTTTGAAAAGAAAATGTACCTATGGCCTGGAATAAGTATTCATCATGATCAGATGCTTGCCTGGGGAGGAGCTGCTTATCATACAGTAACACCCTTAATAATTATTGGTGAGATAATTGTAGTAGCAACTATATTGTTGTCCTTATTCTATTTTAGGAAAGGAAGCAAAGAAACATTCATAGTATTAGTTTTAGTAACGTTAATATCAATTGCTCTAATGATTTTTATCTCAACTGATGTATACGGGGGTGAACGAGAATTTGGTGTAATTGTTCATTGTGTTGTTTATGTCTTAATCCCCCTTTTTCTGCTGATGTATGCTGCTCGAGATGTACGAGATAATCCGAATGAAACCCCTGAAGTACAAAAAATTAATAGAAAAACTCTCTTGAATATCGTTGCCATTATTTCCATATTGATTGCGCTATTTTTTATTGTATATTCTTATTTTGCCATAAGATATGCTGATATTATTGCTTCTAGGTTTGGTGAAAAACCAACACAGAGCACTAGTGAAATCGCAACTTCAGTTGTTATTATTGGTTACATTTTACTCGTTGTTTCAATAATATTGCTTATAGGCTCAATAGGTTTATTCTTTAAAATTAACATATGTCGCTACATTGTAATTGCAATTTGTTGCGAACTTCTCATTTTTGGATTTCCAGTCGCAATAGCCTTTTTCTTGTGTGAGAAAGATATAAAAGCGTTATTTGGTAAAGAATTAGAAGATTAATTTTAAATTTTATTTTTTTTCTATTTTTTAATTAATCAAACTTGAATTCTTTTAATATTTCCTCAACCGTATAATTATTATGGATTATTTTTGCGATGGCTTTAACTAATTGAGTTGGATCATCTGCTTGAAACACATTTCTTCCAAAAGCCACTCCTGCGCTGCCTGCTTGAATCGAGTCATAAACCATATGAAGTAGTTCTGGAATTGTATCCATTTTTGGACCTCCAGCAATTATTACAGGAATATCTACTCCCTTCACAATGTATTTGAAACTTTCTATATCCCCCGTATAATTGGTTTTCACGATATCCGCACCTAACTCAGCTCCTACTCTTACTGCTATATTTACTACTTCGGGGTCATTTTCATTTGATATTTTACCCCCTCGTGGATACATCATAGCTATCAATGGTACACCCCATTCTCTTGATGATTCTACAACCTTGTGAGCGTCTTGAAGCATTTCAGGTTCCTCATCAGCACCAAGATTAATATGAATTGAAACTCCATCAGCACCCAACTTTAAAGCTCTTTCTACTGAACATACGAGGACTTTCCTATTAGGCAGCGGAGATAATGATGTAGAACCTGAGAGGTGAATTATCAATCCGATATCTTTACCGCTGTGTCGATGGCCTGCACCCACTATTCCAGAATGCATTAATACTGCATTTGCTCCGCCTAAAGCAACCTTATCCACCATTTCGGCCATATTCTCTAAGCCTTTGATTGTTCCCATTGTTAAACCATGATCCATAGGGATAATAATGGTTCTTTTTGTGTCTCGATTTATAATCCTTTCCATCCGTATGTTCTTACCAATATCAGGAATAAATAGCACCTTCTTTATTAATTTTTGATGTAAATAATATTAGTTTTTCATTATTAATGTAAAGTATAATTTAGAATTTTATTTAAAATAATATTATAACAAAATTACCAAGGTCTTCTGATATATGAATTTCTTGGTATTTTTACTTTATTAGGATAATCAATATTGAAATGAGTGCCTCTACTTTCCTTCCTGCTCATAGCACATCTTATAATTATTTCAGCCACCATCGATAAATTTCTTAATTCCACTAAATTTTTTTCGATTTGGTAATTCCAATAATAATAATCAATTTCATCTGAAAAGAGGTTCATTCTTTTCAAAGCTCTCTTTAATCTTCTTTCTGATCTAACAATTCCAACTAGATTCTGCATTGAGATTCTTATTTCATCCCAATTTTGTGTTATAACAACACCTTCAGTTGATGGTATGGCACTTCCTATTTCCCATTCTTCAAATTCAATAATCTTTCTGTCCTTGACTTCATTAGCGATTGTAATTGCGCATTGATGTGCACATACAATACCTTCCAACAATGAATTACTAGCTAAACGATTTGCCCCGTGTAAGCCTGTACATGCGGATTCACCAATAACAAATAAATTCTTTATCTCAGTCTTTCCATCAATTCCGGCAACTACTCCTCCACAACAATAATGTGCTGCAGGAACAACTGGAATAGCCTCCTCGGTTATATCTATATTAAATTCTAAACAATTCTCATAGATCCCAGGAAAATGGCTTTTTATAAAATCTGAATCTTTATATGAAGCAATATCTAATAAAACATGATCATCTCCAGATTCTTTTAATTCAGCGTCTATAGCCCTCGAGACAATATCCCTAGGTGCTAATTCTTTTAGAGGATGATACTTTTCCATAAAGAAGTTGCCTGATAAGTCTTTTAATTTAGCGCCTTCACCACGCATTGCTTCTGTAATTAAAAAATTTTTCGCAAATGGATGGTAGAGACAAGTGGGATGGAATTGAAAAAATTCCATATTTGAGATCATAGCCCCAGCTCGATATGCCATCGCTATTCCATCTCCCGAAGCGACATCTGGATTTGTAGTGTATAAGTAAATTTTACCTGAACCTCCCGTAGCTAATATGGTAGCTTTAGCTGCAATATTGTGAATCTCTCCCGTAATGTCATTCAGGATATAAGCACCATAGCATTTAGAGTTTTTTGAGTATAAGTTTACAGCACACCATTTCTCCTTTATTTCTACATTCTTACAGGTTTTTACTTTTTCTATTAATTTAGATTCAATACTTTGTCCAGTTAAATCGTTCACATGTAGAATCCTTCGTTCTGAATGACCTCCTTCTTGCCCCAGCTCGTATTCTCCATTTTCATTTCTTGTAAATTCCACACCCAAATTAATTAATTCTTTTATCCGTTCAGGAGCGTTAGATATTATCTGTCTTACAATATTTTCATCGCATAGACCATCTCCAGCAATTAAAGTGTCTTGAACGTGTTTCTCAATATTATCGTTTTCGTTCCAAACGCAAGCGATTCCACCTTGTGCTTGATAGGTATTACAATCCTCTAATTTTTCTTTAGTTATTAGTAAAATATTACTATCTTTGGCCAAATTACTTAATTTAATAGCTAATGATAAACCTGAAATACCTCCACCTACTATTAAAATATCAGTTTTAAGCTTCAAAAAATCTCTTACCAATAATCTATTTCTTCTGATTTAATCAAAATTTTCAGTAATCTAATTAAAACTTTATTTTAAATAGAATTAATCATAATTTTTTTTTAAATTAATGTATTTTTTCAATAGAAAGGTATGGGAAAGATAAAAAATGTTCTCTTTTTATGTAGCGGAAACACTTCAAGGAGTCCTGCCGCTGAGTATATCGCAAAATGGCTAAAAGAGACAAAATATAAAGCTGAATTAAAAGATGTAATTTTTGACTCCGCTGGGCTCTATAGCTATTATAAAACTCCACGAGAAGGAACTGCTAACTATCTTAAATCTAAAAATATCAATTTCAGTGATTTTGAAGGAAAACAAATCACTGCTGACTTAATTAAAAAACAGGATTTAATTTTAGGATTTGAAGAAAAGTGGCATGTAAGAAAACTTAAAAGAAGATTTAAGAATCTTAAAGAATTGGAAAATAAAACTTTCATATTATTAGATTTTGCTGAGATTAGCAAAAATAATATAGAAATTCCTGATCCTATTAATTTTGAACCTGAAGATTATAAAAGAACATTAGAAAGAATTGAAGAGGGAGTAACAAAAGCCTTGCTTAAAATAATTGAAATTAATAAAAAATCATAATGAAGATGATAATTTAATTTGAATGCAAAAATCCGACGAATCCTTGTAGTCTGTAGCGGAAACACTGCCAGAAGCCCTGCTGGAGAATATCTTGGAAAATATTATGCAAAAAAATATAATGCTGATTTAAAGTTTGATTCTTGTGGTTTTTTTAATGCATTTAGTTATATGCAACCTGAATCTCGAGAATATTTAAGTTCAAAAGGAATAGATCCCTCCGGTTTCAATCCAAAGACAATAAATAAAAAATTATTACAAGAAAATGATCTAATTATTACAATGGAGCAGTACCATATAGAGCAAATAAAAAGCAATTTTCAGAATATTGAAGAAATAAATAGTAAGAGTTTTACGCTGAAAGAGTTTAATGGAGGTAAAGGAGATATTATGGATCCATATTATACGAATAAAGAAACCTATATGAGAGTTATGAAAGAACTCGATAAAAATATTGATAAATTAGTCAAAAAAATTATTGAGATGAATAAAAAAAAAATATAAATATCACTTTTTAGATTACATTTCTAATGAATAAAATCATTTTCAATAATACTGATATAGAATTAATCATCAATGAAATCGTTGATACAGAATTAGATGCCATCGTAATACCATCAAATAGCCGACTTCTCCCATCAGGGACTCTAAGATGTAAGATATTACGAAGAGCAGGTCCCAAAATACAAATTGAATGCAATAGAATAATAAACAAGGTTGCTAACATTCCAATTGGTAAAGCGGTGATGACTATGGGAGGTGATTTAAAAGCAAGCCGCATTATTCATGTGGTAGGACCTAGATTTGGGAAAAGTGCGTCAAAACAATTAATGTTAGCAACATGGAATTCGTTAAGAATTGGAGATGAGGCAAGTTTAAGATCTTTGGCATTTACTCCCATTTCAATTGAAAATCTTGGATTTAATACAAAAATATGCGCCGAAGTAATGCTTCCAACTATGAAAAAATATGTATTAGAAAAAAACAAGAACTTGAAAAAAATTGCAATTTATCTTAAAGATCTACCTGAATATAAAGATTTTGAGAATGTTCTTGATGGCTTGGTAGCTTAGTTTTATCCTAAAATTTATTGATTTTATTCTTAAATTATTATTAATTTTGAATTAAGTTTTTAATAAATTCCTTTTTCTTATTAGTTAGATACGAATAATAATAACTCAACATAATATTGCGAAAATTAGGGGAAACTTTTTGGGAGATATAAATATTGATGAATTAAATAAGAAAATAAATAATCCAAAAAAGGACTTTGCCTCACTTAAAGGTTTTGAAATCATCGCTGAAAACCTGGTATATAAAATCTACGATCTTTTCGGAAGAAACGCTTTGCTTTCAATGCTTTATCAGATCGGGAAGGGAACCGGAGAAACTATTTCAAAAAGAATAAAAGAAAAATATGGAAAGGATGTATTTGAAATAGACGAAGCATTACAAATTCTGTTGAAAGAATTAAAAAATTATTATTCTGTTCAAATAAAAGACATTGAAGTGAGCAAGGACAAAATTCGACTTATAATTGAGAACCGATGTTTTCTCCGCGACCCTATTAAAGATCGAGAAAGATTAAAGTTAGGAAAGGCATTTTGTAGAATTAATAAAGGTTATTTTGAGACCGCATTCACAGATTTGACTAAGATTAAAAAAGTCGATATAAATTATTTAGAAAACGACGAAGAGAAAGATGTATGCATAGAAGAGCTGGTTTTTTACTTTTAAAAGATTGAAACTAATCCTAATTTTCTTAAAAAGTATTTTTCTTTTCAAAAGAGTAGAAGAAACGTTAAAAATAGAGAAATAATTAATTTTTACTAATTAAATCCAAGGAGTAATATCTAAGGTTTGTATCCAGGGACGAGGTAAATCTAATAATTCGGGATAGAATTTGTTAATTTCCGCTATAGCACATATATAGCCAGTAAGCTTATGAGCAGATTTATAAGTACTGAATAAAAATTCCTTGTCATTAATCTTTTCTATAATATAATCGAGATACTTAATCAAAGATGCTTGGATATCTTCCTTTCGATACCCTTTAGTCTGCTCACAGCATCTAGTCATAAAAAAAATTGCATCCAAATCAATACAATAAGAGAAATCTTTATGCCATGTGCCCTTTTCATTTTGGAGCAAGAGAGTAGCATCAATGGCATTTTCTGGATAAGGAAATGGATGCTTAAAAAATTCATAAATCCAGTGATAATGAACAGCACCGCCTAATTCTTGTTTAGTAAGTCGATTTTTCTTAATTTTATGGATCCATCCGATCCTCCAAAACCCAATCTCCGGATCTGCTTTTTTATCTAACCAATTAAAATACCAATCAAAAAATCTTTCATGAGGATAATGATCAGGACCAAGAGTTGCGAATACTGAACCAATACCTCCTCCTCTATGAGAACCACTCCAATACATCAGGCCCCATTCTGGCTTAGTTCTTAGCCATTTTTCAACTTTTTTTTGAGTATTTAATTTCTTTTTGATTGCTAAATCATAATTAGGTTTTGCATCTAACAGTTTAAGTGTTGATATTGCAAAAGCTGTGCTATGTTCTTTAAAATGAAATCCATAATTAATGAATCCTTCTTTAAACCAGCCTGTTTTTGGATTTTGATAAGAATGTATGCGTTTTATCCATTCTTCAATATTCTCATCATTGTGATTTGCGAGATATCTCTCTAATTCACCAGGTATTACTAAATTATAAACCATATCGCACACGCCATATAACGATGGTTTCTTGGAGTTGCATTTTACCGAAAAATTACCTGGATCATTATCAATTCTAAAAGAATCAATCCATTCATGAAGATTTTTTAGAAAAGGGTCTAAATTATATTTTTTCGTGTAATTTTTTTGAGCCATTCTAAATTTATTTAGACAATCTATATTATTTTAATAATTAGGAATTAATCAAATTCAATAAATATTAAAAAACTTATAATTTTAAGGCATTGATTAATTCGGTCTCGTCAATAAAGCCTATTATATTTTGATCATATCTTTCCTTAACAACTGCTATATTAGGCTTTTTATCCATTTGTGTTAGTATTTTCATTACATCTTTTCCGGATTCTTCATCAAAAACAATTGGAAATTCTGAGATCTTTTTTGCGATATCTCCCACAATAAACTCTGTTTGTTTTTCAATTGGAATTTGTTTAATATCATCCAAGTGAAGTATACCAACAAATTCACCAGCATCTACAACTGGGAAGTAATACTGATTAAAAGCCATAAAATAATATTTTATTGCATCAATTAATGGCAATTCATACGGTAGCACAAATTTTTGAGCGAGAATATCTCTTACAATGATATTAGATAACTTTACTTCACTTTTAGTTTGATAATACGATCTCCTTGCTGCCGAACTTAAAATAAATCCCATTAAAATAAGCCACATTCCTCCAAAATCTCCAAGAAAAATCCATTGAATGAATCCTAAAACCACAAGTGAATAACTAAAAAAAATTCCTACTTTTGATGCTACTTTTGTGGCAGATAAGAGATCTTTCTTTCTACTCCAAAGAAAGCTTCTTAAAACTCGTCCTCCGTCCATCGGAAAAGCAGGAAGCAAATTAAAAATCCCTAACCCAATATTTGTGATTCCTGAATAAAATAAAATAACCAATACAAATGCGGGTAAAGGAATTGGGAGAAATAGGAAGATTAAAAGCAAAGCTCCCAATATAAAAGATGACAAGGGACCAACAATTGAAATCTTAAATTCACTCTTTGGAGTTTTAGGTTCTTCTTCCATTTTTGAAACGCCACCAAATAAATTCAATTCAATCTCGGATACTTTTAAACCATATCGTAGTGCCATAAGGGAGTGACTAAGCTCATGGATTAAGATCGAAAAAATAATTATAATACCATTAATTACTCCAACCAAAATAAGCTCCCAAATCGATGCGTCAGGGATTAAACTTGAATAAAATGTTGCTGAATAAAAACCAACCAATGCTACGATTAAAAGCGTCGAAAAATGAAGTTTTATTTTAATCCCTTTTATCTTCATAGTTTTAATTTATGTTATTTTTTCTTGTATGCTATTTAACTAAATAAGAACATTTATTTCTATTGGATTAATAAAATAATATTTCAATTAATTTTTATTATATTTTAGAATTTTCGTGTCAAAAATTAAAAAAAAAAAATTATTATTTAGCATATCAATAAAAAAAAATAATTAAATCAAAATAAAAAGTTGAAAAATTATGGCTGAAATAAAGAATGTATTAGTATTAGGCACCGGATTAATGGGTAATGGGATTGGACAAGTTGCGTTAATGGCCGGCTATAATGTGATTTTAGTCGACATCGTTGAGGAAGCTCTTAATAAAGCCGTTGCTGATATCGAAGAAGGATTAAAAAAACTCGAAGCTAAAGGTAAATTAGGAGAGGGTGAAACTGCGTCTAGTGTTATAGCAAAATGTTCAAAATCCACAGATTTAGCTTCTGCGGTAAAAAACGCTGATATTGTTATTGAGGCTGTTATCGAAAAGATGAGTGTCAAAAAAGATGTCTGTAAAACTACAATGGATAATGGACCCGCTCATATTATTTTTGCCTCAAATACTTCTACAATGAGCATCACTGAAATTGGCAAGGATTGTGGTGCTTCAGAGAGAGTTTGTGGAATGCATTTTTTCAATCCAGTTCCATTAATGAGATGTATTGAAGTCATTAAAAGTGCTGATACTTCTGATGATACATTTAACACTGCTATGGATGTTGCTAACAAATTACCATGTCTTAGAGGTAAACGTTATATCGCCCCTGTCCTAAAGGATAGACCTGGTTTTATCGTAAATCGAATGAATGCTCCAGTTCAGATTTATATGAGTTATCTTTTTGATAAAGCTGCCGAGCAAGGCATCACATGGGAACAAATTGATGCTGATGGAGGAAGTTTAATGCCTATGGGCCCATGTGAATTAACTGACTATGTTGGTTTAGATACTATGCATCATGTAATGGAGTATTACGCAGAAACTCTTTCTCCTGATTTTAAACCGGGAAAGGTTATCTCTGAAATGGTCGCAGCAGGTAATTTAGGAAGGAAAACTGGTAAAGGATTTTTTGATTGGAGTGGTGGTAGACCAAAAATCGACAAATCAAAGAAAGCGGGAATTTTTAATCTAGAAAACACAATGGCAATTCTATTAAATGAAGGATGTCGTATTTTAGAAGAGGGAGTTGCTACTGGTTTTAAAACAATAGATGATGCAAATATGGCGGGCATGAACACACCTGGTCCATTTAGTGCTGGAAAAAAGAACTATGAGAAGTGGGCAGGATTATTAGAAAAACTAGCGGATGAGACTGGAAAAGAATATTTAAAACCATGCGAATTAATGAAATCTGGTGGCTTCGTTAAGATGCGTAAATAAGATTTTCAAAAAAATTTATCTTATCTTTTTTTTTATACTAAATATCCATAAAAAACAAAATTAAAAAAAAATAAAATAGGTATTTTAAAATGGCTGAATTTGAACATTTAAAAATCGAATGGCCTACACAAGTCAATGACCAAGGCGAAGTTCTTCGAGAGGGGACAATTGATGGAAATTATGCTGTTATTTCAATCAACCGCCCTGATAGATTAAATGCATTAACCGAACAAACAGTCTCTGAAATTGCTAAAGCATTGAGGATAATGGAAACTGATGGTTCTGTACGTGCTGTCGTGATACGAGGAACTAAAGAGATCACAAAAAAGCCTGCCTTTTCAGCAGGTGCGGACTTGGCAGCAGCATTCTCCCCAGGATTAAGACCTAACATACCAATGCATATGGCAATCGCAATGAGAATACGACATCGTGAATATGATGAATTCGAACAATTTTCTAAACCATTAATTGCTGCTGTTGACGGTTTTGCCCTAGGTGGGGGTTGCGAAATAGTTTTATGCTGCGACCTTGTTATTGCATCAGATCGGGCGCTTTTTGGGCTTCCTGAAATAAATCGAGGTATTTTTCCAGCTAATGGAGGTATTACTAGAATGGCAGCTAGAATTGGTGTTAATAGAGCATTAAAAATGGCTATGTTTGGTGACCCTATTGATGCTAAAACAGCGCTAGATTGGGGATTAGCTGCTTGGGTGGCACCAGCGGGCGAAGAGTTCGAAAAACTTGTCCACGAGAAAGCTAAATGGCTTGGTGCTGCACCAACGACTGCTTTATATGTAATTAAGAAATGTGTTAAGTTTGGATCACGATATCAGGAATTAGGGTGCATGATGGAACAGCTAGGATTTGGAGTTAATAGTGCCAGTTTTGATGCCAAAGAAGGTATAATGGCTTTTAATAGAAAAGTCAAATGTCCAAAGTGTGGTGGCAAGGGAAAATTCGAAGATGGCACAAAATGTGATATGTGTGGAGGAAGAAGGAAAATAAAAGACTCTCCGCACTTCAAAGGCATATAAATTAATTATTAATCAATTTTTTTTCATTTTTTTTTAGTTTAATTCTATTCGATTCAATTCTTTTTATTTACCCATCTCAACAAATATTCTTTTCAAAATAATTAAATATAACTTCTTTTTTTAGAATAGTTGAATGCATAATAGAGAGATAATTGAAGAAATTAACGCTCAAAAGCTTTATTTAAGAAAAATTTCTTTAAGCGATTCTGAATTCTTTTTTGCCTCATTAAAAGAGGAAGCAGTATCTAAGTTTTTATCATTGGGTCCCTTGACTTCAAAAGATCATTCGAAAAAATTATTAAAAAATTATTTAAAATATTGGAATAAAAACACTCAATTCAATTATATAATAGAAATAAGAATTGACGATAATATTAAGAAAATAGGTTCTATTAGCATTTGGAATATAAGTTGGTTGCATAAAAGAGCCGAAATAGGTATATGGATAAATCCAAAATATTGGTCGATGGGTTTTTCGAAAAAAGCTTTAAATATGATAAAACTTGTAGCGTTTAATCACTTAAAATTACACCGTCTTGAAGCTCATATTGCAGTTGATAATAAAAAATCTATAAATCTATTTATGAAATGTGGCTTTATTAAGGAAGGCATTCTGAAGGAATATCTGAATTTAAAAGGAAATTATTACGACGCTGTCATTTTAGCTATATTAAAAAAATGAAAGCTATATTAATATTTTGAAAATAATGTAAGTTTCTAAAATATTAAGTTTTTAAATTATTATAGTAATATTGATATATAAAAATAATATTAATTTAATATTAATTCAAAAACTGATAAAAAAAGGTAGTATCTATGGCAAGAAGTGGTGATGTATCACATCCTGGTTTAGTAAGATTATTAGCTGGAGTTGGAGCAGTAATCCTAATAATTTTAGCAATAATTCGTTTTATAGGATTTAGCCTTATGGGAATTGTATGGGGTATACTATTATTACTTGTAGGATTAGTTATTTTAATAAGTTGTTTCGGTTCATATAAAAGTGATATACCCTTTAATGCTGCTTTTATAATAATAATGGGTATTGTAGCGATAGTAATTGGTTATCTGGGTTTTGGCCTTATTGGACTAATTGCTGGAATTTTAGTTCTTGTTGCTGGAATTATTGGAGTATTATAAATTACAAATTTCTTTTTTTTTTTTATTTTAACTTTTAATTAAAGTTATTATACGGTTAAACTAAGATCAAGAGATTCAATTAAACCTTTAAATATCTTTAAGTTAATCCTGATTAATAATAAAAAAAAAGATTTAAAAAATAATGCAAAATCCATGGGTTATTTGGACAATATTCTCCAGAACCGTTCATTTCGTTAATGTAATAATTGAGCATCACTTGGGCGATATTCTCCAGAACCATTAATTTCATAAGAAATCTCAATTCTCTTTCCTTCTTCCAATTCTTCAATCGACCACTTTAACGTGTCAGATCCTTTTTCATCTGTTATTTCAGGTTCTAAAGAAAACTCACCATATTCAAAATTATCTGGTACTTTATCTAAAATTGTATAATCTTTTAATGGCATGTTGCCAAGATTTTCATATTCAATTACAATTTGATAGCTTCCAAGGGCTCCAATAGGAGTAATTTTCTTTCCCAATCTGTATTTTCGACGCACATGAACAACTTTAATAATTGGAATTTCCTCTGGTTCAGGTATATACTCTAATTCTTGACCCAATGGATAGGTATTTCCATTATATATGACATCTGTAACGAATTCAGAATCTTTTGGAGGATTATCAGCATGGATGGGATATTTGACCTCAATTACCGAATCGGGTTCCAACATTCCTATAGGTGAATCCTTTAAATCTGATAAAATAACTTGAACAGAATTGTCATCAATGATAATTTTTTCTGGATCTACATCAATCGGTTTACCATCTTTAAGTACTTCAACTTCGTCAGGTTCAGGTGGTCGGAATTTATCATCGAAGCGCTTTTGCGTGATTTTTACCTCATTTATTGGGGCACTCCCGTCATTAACATATTTCAAAGTATATGGAATATCGCTGTTTTTGTATGATGGCAATAATATAACACCTTCTTCTTCCGTCGGTATTTCAACTTCAGGTTCTTCAATTATTACTTCTCCAGTAATACTAGCCAAGACGAGTTCTACATCTTCAATAGCAATAGTACCATTTACATCTGCTTCTATTTCTGAAAATACTCTAAAATATATTTCTTTTTGAAATGTTGGATAATCATCACTGTAATATTGCCATGAATCTGAATTCCATTGAGCTCCTGCGGGTAATTTAGGACTTATTTCGCCTAAATCTATAAAATTCTTATCAGGCTCATAAGAAGTATGTATATCTATCTTAAATAAGTCAATCTTAAATTCAGAGGGATTCTCAAAAACTAACCGACAATCCCAGACTCCAGGTTCTTCATCCCTTTCAACTATATCAATATAATGCTTGTTGTTTGTAAGTCCATCAAAACTCTCGATTTCTAAACCTCCTGTAAAAGAAGAGGATCCTTTATAGGAAACTTTAATAGTTCCTGTTTTTACTGAATCCTTAGTATCAACTAAAACATCAGCTGTGAATTTAATTAATGCTGTAACTTCAGGATCCAACTCTGGAATTGTCCATTTAATTTGACCTTCCTCTAATTCAGCTTCTCCTATTGTTACATCAATAATTTTAATATTTTCAAACTTTTCAGAAATATTCTTTGTTACTAATATATCACTAATTTCTCTTTCAAATAGACTGTACATACCAATCGCGAAATAAACAGTATTTACTTTATTAATAGAAATTCCAAAAGATTCAAGTCCATATTCTGCAGCAACATCATATTCTTCATCTTCTTCTTCACTTACCTCTGTCTCTTTTATTAGTTCTATAATTTCGGCTTTTTTAGCACCAGATGGAATTTCAATATCATTTTCTTCACAATACTCCTTTAATTCTACAACTGTCCACGAATCATAATCTATTTCCTCTTCTTCCTCAATTTCTTCTTCTACTTCCTCTTCTAACTCTTCCTCCTCTTCTTCTAGTTCTTCTTCAATCTCTTCTTCTACATCCCCTTCCTCTTCTTCTATTTCTTCTTCTATTTCTTCTTCTATTTCCTCTTCTAATTCTTCTTCCTCTTCTTCAAGTTCTTCTTCAATCTCCTCTTCTACATCCCCTTCCTCCTCTTCAATCTCTTCTTCTTCCTCTTCTAATTCAATAGTTTCTGCTTCTACTCCAATAGCCTCATCTTTTAGCTTTATTAAATCAGATTCAATATCTTTAAGATTCAAAATATTATTTGCATCTGGCATTGTGTTTATATACTCTTTAACAAAAAGTAGGTTTTGAGCTTCTCCTGTAATTTGAAAATCTCGAGAGTCAACATTATCTTCATCTGTAATGCCCAACTCTTGAACCTTTATTTCATTGGATTCCAAATTAACACCTTCAATATCCGTAAGAATAAGGTTAATATCCCATAATCGATCTATTGAACTTGGATTCTCTACATTCAATTTCCCGTTAAAACCAATAGCTTTTATATTTGCGTTATGATCTTGCTCAACATTAACTGCTTCATCGATTCTTAATAAAGCGGATAATCCTTCTGTATAGCCCTCTTTTAATACGATTTCTCCAGTTATCTCACCAATTTCTTCTTCATCTTTTTTATTTTTACGTGCCATTTTTATTCACTTAACTTTTTTTTTGTGATTTAATTTTATTTTTTGAATTTATGTAAAGATAAATTAATATTTATATCTATTTTGTATAGATCATTATAAATACATTTTTAAGACTAATTTAAAAAAAAAAGTAAATATTGTTATTGTTATAAATTTTTATTTTTCTGTATCATCCGTTAATTCTTTCTTATTATTTCGGCGATTCTTTGGCGGGTTTTTTAATTTTTTTCTCAGTGGGTTTTTTAACTTTTTTTTCC
>JAHPZI010000016.1:58020-99899 GCA_019058295.1 Promethearchaeota archaeon
TTCTTTGGCGGGTTTTTTAATTTTTTTCTCAGTGGGTTTTTTAACTTTTTTTTCCTTAGGTTTTTTAACTTTTTTTTCTGTAGGTTTTTTAACTTTTTTTTCTGTAGGTTTTTTAACTTTTTTTTCCGCAGGTTTTTTAATTTCTTCTTTAAGTATTTTATCAGGTGAAATAGGTTTCTTTGTTGGTTTTGTTGGTTTTGACAAAGGCGGTACTATTAGCGCGTGTTCTTTAAATTTATCATTGAAACCCTCTTCACGACTAGTAATATCCACGCTCGGTGCTTCTTTCTTTTTCAATGTTTTTCGATATTTTCGAACTTTTCTAACAGGTTTTGGATATCTTCCTACGTAATAGTAATAAAGGAAATAAGTAGCTAATGCGCCAATAGCTGCGGCAGCAACGATGAAAAGGATAAGCCAGAGTAAAAATTCGCCCTCTTCTCGTCTAGCAACCAAAGTAACTTTATAATCCTCAAATTGATAAAGACCACCCTCTTTGAAAACTGTAATTTCTATTTTATGCGTTCCTTCCGGAACATCTTCTAAAAGTACTTCGTATATTCCATCATCAGTCTCATCAAGTTCTCCATCCCCAAATTCCCAATCATACGAAACTTCTGCATCTTCAATTTTTCCTCCAAAATCTAAGTCGTTTAATTCTATTTCTAATGTGAAATCTTCACCAGGCTCAATTTCAAACTTACTCTCTCCTTCTGTTGTTGTTACGTCAGTATAAATTTTTCTTATTTTAAATCCTATATTCACTGTTAAAGGTTCATAATTATTTTTTGAAGCATCGATTGTTAAAGTTTTTGTTCCAAAACCAAGCAAACCTGTGTTAATTACAGTTGAATACTGACTGTTAACAACATCTTCCGGTAAAGGTTCACTTAAACCCTCACCACTTAATCTCACCGTTGCATCAGAGATATGATTTCTACTTGTATCATTATATTTAAAATCAACTGCTATTTTGGTTGTAATCGGAATGTCATCAAGAAAAGGACTATCTGTTTTATTAACTCTATCTAACCATAGTTCGTAGGTAGTCTTTCTTTCTGTAATTTCGACAAGAAAACTAATAGTTTGAGGGTTGTACCCGCTTTTATTGGCAAATATAGTTAATGTATCAATCCCCGAACCTAAAATTGTAGCATTTATTATAATATCATATTGATTATTTTTCTCTATTAACTTATCGATTCCCAATAAAGTAACATTAGCCTTACTAAGATGATTTCCCTGAGAATCCTCATATTTTATTGATATATTAATATCGTCCAAAACTTCAGTATAGTATATCTCATCTGGGTCAAAATCCGTACCATTCACCTTTAATTTTAAAGTCGAAGCTAATTGACCTACAACTATACTAACTGGAATAGATTTACTCTCATATCTAAACTTCTTTATGGTTATAATTAATGTATGCAATTGATTTGTAGCATAATTTTTTGGATTGCCAGTTAGATTATATCTCCCCTCCGAAATTCTATATATAGTATAATTATCCCAATTCGAAGATATATCAGTAGTATTAATACCTTTTTGAGGAAAATTCAATTCTCTGTAGTTAAACTGAACTGAAAAATTTTGATTAACTGGAGTAGGGATATAATCATTGTCTACAGTTAAAACTGTCTGTTTGGTAACATCAATCGTTATATTTATCACTTTATTAGTATAAAATGTTGAGTTAGCATATATTGTAAGGGTATTATTTCCTGCAAGAGCTTTTCTAGTATCATATTCGTATAAATAAACACCTGGACTTTTCTCAAGGAAAGTCAGAATATCATTAGTTGAATTTTTTGTGTATACAAGCGCATTTTCTATAGCTGTGTTATCTTCTTTATCTGTATATTCCACTTCTATATTAATAATACCATAATCAATAATATTTTCAATATAATAATTACCATCTTCTGGCTTAAGAACCGAATCATGTATTACAGTAAATTCTTTAGATATAACTCCGGATTCATTCAATCCATATATAGAATATGAATTATTCCATGTAACTATTGCCTCATACTTTCCTGCTTTATAATCTGAACCTGATATATATGGTATTCTAAAGGAGCTAAATTTAACGATTCCGTTACTATCAAGTTTTACTGATTGAATTTGATCTGTCCAAATTGTACCGTTTGGAAATCTTATATAGAGATGAGCATAAGTCTCATCAATGTAATTTTGTATTATTGAAGATTTCGTTATTTTTGCTGTTATATTAAGATAATCTCCACTTAATAATGTAGAATTAAGCTCCCAGATTCCAGTCACATTATTATATATATTTAAATCCTCACAATAATTAGGTGAAATTCCTTTAATATTCCAGAAGCCGCTTGGAGAACTTGTTATATCTTTAACAGGAATTTCTAAAAGACCTGGAGTTGAATTGTCGCATTGGTCTAAAATATTAATTGCTGGTTCCTGATTACTCGAAACCCATGTGATATTCACATCTTTAGGAAATCTAAGACTCATGTTTGTCTCTTCATATTGATCTAGTACAGTTATCTGCCCATAAGTTTCCCAATTTACTGCACTATTATTCTCTACATTGAACTTAGTTCCAATAGAATCAAAATTTTTTTCATAATACGAATATTGATTAAATTTTCTTGTAAAAATATTCAAGTCT
Source organism: Promethearchaeota archaeon (assembly GCA_019058295.1). Classification (GTDB taxonomy): domain Archaea; phylum Asgardarchaeota; class Lokiarchaeia; order Sigyniarchaeales; family SOKP01; genus LW40-45. Next base: position 60,671 of record JAHPZI010000016.1, read on the forward strand.
GTTTTTAATTCTACGTCATAATTACCAAGTGTCCAAACCTTATCGCAACTGAAATTAGCGGACATATCAATATTTTGATTAGGGTCATACCAATCTCCCTCTATGCCTATGCTTCCCTTACCCCAATCGACATCTTTTACGTTTGTACCATTAACTTTTAAGCCAATTTGTTCTGGTTTTGCTTCTGCATTCAAAATTAACGATACATTATCAATTAAAACCTGCTGAATATCCCCGTAATCGGCATAAGTTTGAGAATCACCAATTCTTATTAATTTTACTGATAATTCTATCGTATTACCATCTAATGGATCTGGAAATACATTAGGATCGTCTAGCCATTTAGTTAATGGATATTGGATATAAGCCCAACCTCCGTTGCCTACATCTTCTAGTTCTACTAGACTGTTAGCATCAATTACAACATCATTCAGTAAAATTTGTACATCCCAATGGGTTCCGAAATAGCCAGTTCCTGAACCACTAGGATTATATTGTGTTTCAGGATATAACGCAACGTATAATTCGCCATATTTTATATTTCCACGAGGAATATTGAGTGTTGTATTCCAACTACAAAAATCTCCTTGATCATAATAGGTATTACCGCCACCGCGACCTCGCATTCTTAACTCTAAAGTATCGTTGCCTTTAACTGGAAGATAATCTGCGTCATAATAATTACCGGACATATCATTATTATTTCCTGGGTCGCGTTCACTGAAAGTCCAATTTTGAACATAACTACTATCATCATCTGTCAATCCAGCACCATTGGGGGATTCTTGATTAGAAAAATTTCCACAATGGAAAGTTCCATTAACCCAATTTCTTGTCTCATATAAATCCTTTATAGTAGCATTAAATTGATATCCTGTCCAACCTTTTCCTAGAGGTACTGATGCCGTATCATCATAGGAATCACTCGTAAAATCTACTGGTAAGTCATATTCCGTTCGATTAGTCCAATGACTTACATTCCAACTGCTCCCTATTCCGCTTAATATATTATCATTATCGATGGGTGGATCAATTCCATTATTATTTAGTGAGTCATTGTATAAAATATTGTCTTTATCGTTAAGATCTGAATCAATTTCTTTAATAGCATTAAAACTAGCGAAATTAAATAATAAAGAAATTAAAATGATAAATAAGATAATAAACCTATTAATTTTAATAGGTTTTAAACGTCTAAACGTTGCACCTTTACGCTTAAATTTATTGTATCTTCTTTTATTTAACATATCTTTTTGTTTTTTCTTACAGTTATTTTTTTGTTTTTTCTTTAAGTTGTTTTTTTGGTTTTTCTTTCGATTTTTCGATTGTGGATTTAAGTTTTTTTTCTGTAGCAATCGGAAGAATTGGTTTTTCGAGAGCTTTAAGTTTTGGGATACTTTTCGTTTTATCTGAAAATGTTTGACTAAAAGCCTTATCTCTGCTCAAGATATCTGTTTTCGGAGCGCTTCTCTTCTTTAAGGTTTTTCGGTATTTTCGGACTTTTCTTACTGGTTTTGGATATTTGAAATATAATTGATAGGCAATAATATATGTTGCAAGCGCAGCTCCAATTAAACCAGCAATGATAAATAATATAAGCCAGAATAATGGTTCCTCTGGCTCTCCAGAAGCATCTAAAGTTATTTCGATCTCAATAAAATTATATTTTCCAGTTAAATCAGTAACTGATATAGTGATAGTGTATGACCCTTCTGGCACTTCCTTTAATTTAGCTTCATATAATCCATCAGGAGTTTCATCAAAATCACCATCTTTTAATTTCCAATCATATTGAACAATCATTCCTCGAATACGAATGTTATTATCAAGATCAAATAATTCTATTTCTAATTTAGCATCTTCTCCAGGATCAATCTCAATAGTATCATCATCAATTAATATTTGCGTTTTTATTTTTCTGACTACAATTCTGAGATTTTCATCTTGAGATTCAAAATTAGTTTTTTCCGCAGTAAGATGAATAATATAAACTCCGATACCTAAATCTTTAGTATCTAGCGTATATTCATAATAATTAGAGGTTTCAGTTAAATTCGCTGAATAATCCCCCAAAAGTTTCAACATACTGCCACCTAAATGGATACCATTTGTTGTCGTGTAATTTACAGTAATATGTATAATTGAGTCAATCCAAATCTCATATGATAGATCTTTTGTTATATTCACGCCATTTGCAAATATTTCCATCATTGTCTGATTTTCACTGATCTGGACAATAAAAGGAATATTATTTGCCCTATAATTAATACTTTCGGCATAAACATTCAATAAATCTATTCCTTCTGCTAAATCACTCACATTTACTATTGCAGTATAGTGTTTGTATTGTGATTTATACGTTAAATTCGCTTCAAATCCTTGTGTTCCTTTTACGGTTACATTTGCTCCTAAAATACTATTATCGTTGATATCTTTGTAAACTGCAGTAATATTAATTTTTTGCCAAGCTTCAACTGAATAAACATCATTAGGATTAAATTTTGTACTATTTACATAAAGTACCATCTTAGAATCCAATTCAGTTATAAGAAATGGTATTTGTGATGATGTCTGAGCTTCAAATTTATAGACATTCACAGTAAAATTAAAGGTGTGATATACATTTGGAGTATAGCCCGTTGAGTTGCATGTAAAATTATAACTATTGTCTGGATTTTTAATAATTTGATATTGACCTGTAAATGAAGTTGATACTTCTTTATCGAAGTCAGTAATTATAATCTCATTTGAAGGATTGTTTTTCCTTGTATAATTAAACCTGATAGTAAAATTTTGCTCAAATTGAACGAAATCTCCAAGGGAATCTACAATAAGAAGTGTTTCTTCAATTACATCTACAGTTATATTAATTTGTTTATTAATATAGGAAGTTGAATTGGCAAAAACTCTTAAAGTTACATTGCCCGTAACGTATTGACTAGCGTCAAATATAAGTAAATACAACCCTGGACTAGATTCGCTAAAATCTAATTTTAAAGCTGAAGGATCTAGAGCATAAACTTTGGCATTTCTTATATTACTATCATCTATTTTGTCCTTAAACCTGACTTTTATATTTATCACTGTATTATTAATAACATTCTCAATAAAATAGATACCATCTTCAGGTTGTAAAATGGATTCATGTATTATGGTAAATTCTTTAGATATAACTCCAGATTCATTCAATCCATATATAGAATATGAATTATTCCATGTAACTATTGCCTCATACTTTCCTGCTTTATAATCTGAACCTGATATATATGGTATTCTAAAGGAGCTAAATTTAACGATTCCGTTACTATCAAGTTTTACTGATTGAATTTGATCTGTCCAAATTGTACCGTTTGGAAATCTTATATAGAGATGAGCATAAGTCTCATCAATGTAATTTTGTATTATTGAAGATTTCGTTATTTTTGCTGTTATATTAAGATAATCTCCACTTAATAATGTAGAATTAAGCTCCCAGATTCCAGTCACATTATTATATATATTTAAATCCTCACAATAATTAGGTGAAACTCCTTTAAAAAGCCAATAACCACTCGGTAAACTAGTTATATTCTTAACGGGAATTTCTAAAAGACCTGGAGTTGAGTTGTCGCATTTGTTTAAAATATTAATTGCTGGCTCTTGATTACTTGAAACCCATGTGATATTCACATCTTTAGGAAATTGAAGACTCATGTTTGTCTCTTCATAATTATCTAATAAACTTATGTGCCCATTTGTTTCCCAATTTATTATACTATTATTTTTTACCTCGAAATAAGTTCCAACTGAATTGAGGTCCTGTTCGTAATACGAGCCCTGGTTAAATCCCCTCGTAAAAAGACTTAAGTCCGTTTTTAATTCTACGTCATAATCACCAAGTGGCCAAACCTTATCGCAATTGAAATTAGCTGACACATCAGTATTTTGATTAGGGTTATTCCAACTACCCTCCACACCCACTCTTCCCTTACTCCAATCGATATCTTCTACATCTGTACCATTGAGTTTTAAGCCGATTTGTTCTGGTTTTACTTCCGTTTTCAGTTCTAATGAAACATTATCAATAAAAATTTGCTGAAAATCCCCGTAGTCGGCATAAGCAAGTGTTGCCCCAAGTCTTATCAATCTTAAAGTAAGATTTATTTTATTTCCTTCTATTGGATCTGGAAATATAAGAGGATCATCTAACCACTTAGTTAATGGATATTGATAATTGACCCATCCTCCATTACCCAAATTTTCTAATTCTATAAGATTTTTTGCGTCAATTAAAACATCATTCATTCTAATTTGAAAAAGCCAATGACTTCCATAATCACCATTTCCTAAAGTTGCTTCATCATGGTACTGCGACCACGGGTACACAGCAATACTTATTTCTCCATCAATCACATTACCCCTTGGTATAGTTATGTTTGTATTCCACCAACAGGCATCTAAACGATCATATCCATCATTATCTCCATTCATCCTTAATTCAAGAACATCATAACCAGGAACTAAAGTATTACCACTATCGAAATAATTTCCAGACATAGCATTTTCATAAGGAGGGTCACCTCCTCCACTAATATCTCTATACCCAAAGGTCCAATTTTGAAGATAATCACTGTCATCCTCAGGGCAACTGCTATCTCCATCATCATTTCCGGCATTGAAAGTCCCATTGACCCAATTTCTTGTCTCATATAATTCTTTTATAGTAGCATTTAATTGATACCCTTCCCAACCCTGTTTTAAAGGAATAGATTGAGAGTCATCATAGGAACTGCTAGTAAACTCTACTGGTAAGTTATTATCTGTTCGATTAGCCCAATGACTTACATTCCAAGGAGCACCTATTCCACTATAACTACTATCAGAAGATAAATCTTGTTTCTTTAGATCATTGTCCTGGAAATCATTTCTAATATAATCGTTTTCATTATCATTGTCATTATCATTAATGTAAGAATTGTCATTAAAAATTAGATTTGATAAAAAAACATTCGCTAATAAAAAGAATAATAACAAACCAGCGAATAATATCCTCTTTTTGCGAATATTTTTAGATTTCATAAATTATTTTTACACCTAGATCAAGGTGAATCTAGATATTAATGAGATTAATTTAATTTAAAATGTTATAGTTTAAAAATATTATATTATAGTTTATAAAATTTTATGAGTTTAATATACTATTTAGTGATAAATTATTTTAAAGTAAAAAATAATTATTATTATATTAATCATAATACAAATGCTATAAAAAAAATAAGGCGATTATAAAATTGATCCAAGGTATATTAACATTTCAATTTGTTTTAAATACAACTGAAGGTGGGGAAATTTCCCCCGAATTCCGACCAATACAAATTGTTTTTAAAGAAGGAGAGGATCGTTTTACAAAAGATAATTTTGCCGATTTAATTATTGAGAACGATCTTTTTGCTACTTTTTATCAGCATACAACTGGAATTTACAAACTTGAATCAGGGGTTAGTAATTTTTATACTGGGCGCCTAAAAGAAACTCCTTATCAAGCTTTTTCTTATTTTCGACAAGAAAATGATGGTTCACAATTTATTACAATTGCAATTTTTGAATTAGACGATGAGATCGAGCTATTTGAGGATATAATTAAAGATTTAGCAACCAGATTGGATGTTATCTTCCAGACACTCATAAGAGCTCAAAATGCAAAACAAATCTCTCAAATTTCTAATGTGAATATCAGGCTGGCTAACGAACTCAAATTCACCATCTTTCAAATTGAAAGATTAAGTAGATTAGACAAACTTCAGAAAGTTGCTTTAATATATAATAGTCCTGAGCGATTAAAAATGTTAGAAATTTTACGCGAAAGGCCAATTTTAAAAGAAGAACTGAAAAGTTCTATTGAAAAAATAAAGCCTACTATAAACATTGATATACTTCTTAGACCGTTTTTAGAATTAAATCTAGTTCGGCGTGATTGGAGCAAAGGGGAAAAAGATAAAAAAACTGGTATAATTACAAATCAAGGCGAATTTTTATTTTTAGTAAAAGATCTTGTATTAGCACGCATTCCAAGTGCATATTTATTTAATCATTTAAAAGAATCGAAAAGCGAATTATTTGAATTATATAGAGAAAAGGTAAATGAATTCTTTTCAAAATACGATCCGCTAAAAGAACCTATTGAAGAAACAAGAAAATTAGCTTCAATACTTTTGAATCCGGATATATACGATTTTTTTGCCCTTCTGCGCTCTAATTACTATCCTTTGGATAAAATTCCTAAAGTTTTCTCAGATTTTGCTGTGACAGATATTCTTTTAGATAATTTAAAGAAATTAAATATCATAACTGAGATACCTCTAAAAGAAAAAATAGAAGGAGAAGAACAAGAACGAAAATGGATAGCATTATTAACAGATATAGAGCCATTAGTAATATTTCCGGAATACATTCTTCCGTATATTCGAAATTCTTTTAAAACTCCCGAAGAAGAAATACGAATATCCTATGAAATAGCTAAGAAAGCATATGATCTTTTAGAAACTACATATCCAGAGAAAATTGAATTTTAAAATAGATTGAACCATAAAAGAGTTGAGTTTAAAAGTTGTATTTATTTAAAGATCAAAATGAAATTGAAATCTCTCTTAATTGCAAATTATGCCTAAAAGAAATTAAATTTCTAATATCTGCTGAGGAATATAAAAAAATAAAGAAGTTCCCCTTTAAAAGAGAAAGCGTTCACGGAACGCCAAAACATCGTTTGGTTGCTTACATTAGTAAAAACCTTGATGTCGATAATTTTAAAATAGAAGAAGTAGAAATAGATGAAGAAAAGGCAACTCAAGATGAGGAATTAACTAGACAAGTGTTGAGTAACCTAGGTTTATCTAATGAAGAAATTGAATTATATGTTCGAATTACTGGGCGAGATGCGGTTTCTCTTGGCGAATTAGCGATTTTAGCTGATAAACCTAAAGAAGCAACTAAGAAAATGGCAGATCTTTTTGTTAAAAAAGGGTTATTTAGAGAAATTGTTGGAGCAACCCCACATTATACAGCATTGCCTCCTTATGCTGCCCTGGTCAGTCAATTAGAAGATTTTCATACTTATATAGTAGATTTTAAGAAAAACGCCCCGCTTGAATTAAACAAATCCTTTTCTCGCCTTGAAGCACAAGCCGATGGAATTAAAAATATTAAAGAATACACCGATTTCATGTTAGATTTAAAAGAAAAAACACTTTCGGATATTTTAACCCAGAGGAAAAAGTTTGATCAGACTGCTTCTGTAATGGAAGAAATTAGTGGACTTCATGATTTCATTCTCAATCTTGAAGACGATGCAAAAAAAGTTATGGATAAGCAGACAGGTGCGTTAGAGAAACAATTTGAAGGTCTTGGTGATAAAATATCTCAAGCTATGGATAGTCAAGTTGAAGATTTAACTGGTCAATTTGACAAAATCAATTCCCAAATAACTGGGATTGTAGAAACTCAAATCGATAATTTTAAAAAGCAATTTAATGATATGAAGTCAAGGGTTTCAAAAAATCTACAAAAATTACGTTTAGGAGTAGTCCAACAAGCCGTAGATAAAGTAATTGAGACGAGTTTTACAGAATGGCTGGCAAAAATAACTGAAAATCTAAATGCACAACTAGGTGAAATTCAGAAAGCTTCCAAAGATGGATTAGTTAAAACAAAAATCGGTCTTAATAAGCAACTGGGTGAAATTCAGAAAATTCAGAATGATGGACTAAAAAATATGACTGATCAGTTTAATAAAGAATTAATTTCGAAATTAAAAGATTCAATTGAAAGTACTGTTAGTAATATTAAAGGAATCACTTCATCAACGGCTGAATCTGGTGATGCAATAAAGCAGCTCTTCGGGGACATAAGTAAAAACTTTAGTAAAGCTGTAACAATGGCTGAAGAAAAACTCGGCGGAATGTCGGAAGGTGTCTTTGAAAGTTTTGACAATTTAAAAGATACTTTTTCTTCAAAAATCGTCGAATCATTAAACAATATTCTAAACGATATTTTAGAGAGATTAGAAGTAAGTGAAATGGCTACAAAACAATTCTGGGAACAAGCTGCACAAGGAGGCGGTGGTGCGGCTGCATTAACAATGAAAGATATATGGTTTATACGTTCTATAGAAGGGGCAAAAGCTCATGTTAACGATGAAGTGGCACAAGCTAAGATGAGGGTACTGATCGTAGCCCCTCAAATTACGGATATCAATCTTGATTCAATTAAGGCATGCAAAAAACATGTAAACATTAGAATTGCAACAAGTACAGATTTATCTAATTCGGCACATGTAGCAATTTTAGAAGAATTAACTAAAATGCAAAATATTACTGTTAGAAATCGCAAATTACAAAATTTATGGGGGATCAATCGAGATTACGAAGAAGTTATATTGTGTGTAATCTCACAGACAGATACTGGTACTGAAATTGCCGGGATCGGTAGTATAATTCAAGAACATATAAAGATATTTGTTCCTATCCTAGAGGATGCATGGGTTGGATCTCAAAAAGGATTCGCACCTTCAATGGGAACAGTTGAGGTGAGTGAACCAATTAAAGCAACAAAAGCACCTAAACCAGTTAAAGCAAGAGAAGTCCCTAAACCAATTCAAGCAAAAGAAGCACCTGAACCTAAACCTTCTCAAAAATTAAAAAAAGTAAAAACACCTACAAAAGCAGTATCCAGTGTTTCAGCAGGAACGCCTCTACCAAAAGACGCTTCTTTGAAACAAATATTTGATCATCTCTTAAATAATGCTGATAACATGACAGGAGCTCAAATTGCGTCAATTTTAGATCAACTCAAAAATGATATTGAGAGCCAAAAAGGGTATTCAGGGGTTATTGCTCCAATTAACCTTGCTATTGCCAATTTAAAATTTGAACAAACTAAATTAAATGCAAAAGAGATAGAACAATTATTAAATAAAGTTAAATTTTGGCGTAAAAAACTTCATGTCTAAAAAATTAAAAGAAAATCCTTTTATCTTTTAAGTATTTTTTATTTCTTTTTTTGGTATTTTTTCCTTAAAGTCTAAAATCAAAGTACATCATTTTAGATTAAAAATAATACATTTATTCTTTCTTTTTTAATTATTCTTCTACAAGTATCTTTTTCATCTCAATTAAGATAATATCTTTTGTTTCTGCTGGTATTGCTATTTCCTTTATTCTCTTAAATCCAAATGATTTATAAAATTTTTCTGCATAGAAGGTAGACAATGTTAATACACTTTTTATTCCTTCTTTTTTTGCTTTAAATAATACTTTTGTAAGTAATTTTTTACCAATACCTTTCTTATGATAATTAATATCCACAAATAGAGTATGAATTTTTTTTTTATCATAGCCACAGATACCAATAATTTTATCTTTTTCTGTAGCAACATAATAATGTATATTTTTTGATCTTTCAATTAAATTTATAGGACTATTTCCTTCAATTTGTAAGCGAATACCTTCTTTGGAATGTCCGCCTAAGTTTATTTTTCTATAATTATCTTTAATTATCTGACTGACTTTTTTTGCATCTTCAGTTTTAAATTTCCTTATCTCCATATTTTTAATAAATTTTTATTTTAATTAAAATTAAAATTTCAACTCAATTTTCTTTAAAAACCATTGAACTTAGATTTAAAATAAAACATTTATTATTTCTTTTTTAATTATTTCTTTTTGTATGGCACATAAATTAATAACAGTAGAGTCGGGGAAAATTAATGATTATATTCATCATCTTGACTTAAAAGAATTTGGCACAAGAAGAATTCTTTCCTCATTTATAGGAGAATTTGATGATTGTTCTATAATTCTTGATAGTGGCTCATCTCTTGAGGTTAACGGGCTTATAAGATATGCTAAAAAAAATCAAATTCCTTTATCATCCTTTAAATATCTTATAACAACACATCATCACTTCGATCACAATGGTGGGATGTGGAAACTTTACGAAATTATTAAAAAACATAATCCTAGTGTGAAAATTATTACAAATCAAAAGACCAAGGAGTTGTTAAACGATTACGAGTATCATCTAAATCGAGCAAAAAGCACCTTTGGAAATTTTATTGGTGAAATGAAACCCATAGAAGAAAATGCGTTTAAAATTATTGAACCAGCTACGGACTTTGGTGTGAAACCGAATTCAATTGAGATTTTAGATACATTTAAGATAAATGGCAAGGAAATAAAATTTTCTATTATAAAAACGCCAGGGCATACGCCAGACCATGAATGCCCATTATTCATCAAAGATGGAGAAATTGATTTTATTTTTTTCGGAGAAGCTATAGGGACATTATACCACTCTACTAAGCTATTAACGATGCCTACTTCAATGCCAGTCTATTTTAAATATAATGAATATATGGAAACTCTTGAAAGATTGAAAAAATTGAGTCCTTTGAGAGCTGGCTTTGGCCATTTTGGTGTTGTCAACGGAAAAGACAATGTGCGTGAAATTATGATAGAAAATGAATCTTTTATGAAAGAATACAGAGCTAAAATAATCGAATTTTATGAAGAAAAACCTGAAACAAGGTATGTAGTAAATAAAATTCTACCAATTTTAGTTCCAAGGACGGATTTAATAGGTGGAGACCATCCCGTTCTTAAAAATATTGTTTTAGCTATTGTCTATGGCATGCTGATTGATTTAGGATATAGAAAAATTTAATTCTTAATTAAAACCTCTAAGAAATTAATTAATTTAATCGATCTACCTTAAAATATTCCCAAAGACTAGAAAAGCTTATAAGAATAAAAAATATCATATGAAGTAATTAAAAAGCTTATGATCTAATGTAAGTTAGCTATGTTGAAAAAATAGTTTTTTAGAGGTGTTAAACTATTAATAATGAATCCAATACTAATATAGATGAAAAGTTTAAAGGAAAATTTTTAAATACAATTAATGAAGTTTTTGAACAAATGCATGACGACATTGCTCAAATTATTGAGGATCAAAATCAAAAGATTGCTGATCATTTTAATAATTTCCAAGGTAAACTTTTAATAACTGTGCAAAAAATGCGTCTGGGCGCTCTTCATCAAACCTATCTCAAAATAATAGATACAATTCAAAATACAGAAATGGAAAGGATTAGAATACAATCTGAACATGATAATATAGCATTTCGAAAAATTTTTAGAGATGGATTGACAAAAATCATTTTTACGCTTCCGACTTAAATGCTAATTAAGATTAATCATTCTAACTAAATTGACTTTATTAATTTTTTATTTAATTTTTCACTTAATTTTTCACTCTTTTTTTATAAGATATAAATCATAGAATCTCTTCAATTATCAAATAAAAAGACTCATTTCGTATAAACGAATTTACCTTACAATTCCAATTATCTCTCAATATCTTTTCAAAGTATTCAGCCCAAAAAGTGCTAAAACTTTTTGTTAAATCGTGATTAAATTTTATCTGAAAGATTCCCTTCTCGTTTTTTTCTAACTCTATGTTATAAAAATAGTTAGCCACTTCCCACATTCCCTTTAATCCATTTAAAAATTCTTCGAGATTCATCTCATCTATTCTTTTACCATTATACCATTCAATAACTTCAACTGCGATGTTTTTAGAGAATACCTCCTCTTTTTTGCCTTTAATATAGGAAAGAAAAGTAGTTTTTCCAACTAAAACCATGTTCAATTCATCTCTCGCTCTACACCACATTTCCTCTATGGTTCCTAAATATGGTTTTTTGAATCTTTTTAATGTCTTAATGGCTTCGTCTACTACACCTGATTTCGAACCATACTCACCTTCATATTCTTCTAAAATATCAAAGGATTCATCTGAGATTGTAGCATGGACTGACTTTTTATGACTTTTTTCGCGCTTTGTCATAATATTAATCATTATTCATAACAATTTAAATTTTTAATGTAATTATATTAATAATATGTGTCACAATATTTAAATATTAATGTTATCTATCATAATATGGATGACATAATTTTAATAATTAATTAAAAAAAATCTATTAGAAAATAAAAATGAACAATTGCGTACATAGTGAAGAAAAAGAAAACTCTAAGAATTTTTGGCTTATGATTTTACTTTTTAATATATTTATTTTTTTTATGGCTTTTATTGATTCGGGGGTGATTATTGCCCTTTTCTATATGATATGGATTTTTATCTTATATTTGACGATATTTTTAATTTTTAGACATACTAAAAACTATGAGTTAAAAGAAGTTAAGAAAAAAATGAATAATTATACTAATGGGACAGAAGTAATTAATGCAAGTTATACCACGGTAAAAAATAAAAATGAATTTATAATAGAAAATGATGAATCCCTTTTTTCTCATCAAATTTTATTGATATTTATGATATCGCTGGTGGCAAGTGCCCCGATATATATTCTTGGTATTATCTATGAAGCTATTGAGCACTCGGAAGTAAGAGTTGATCCCTCATATATAGCATTTATATTAATTTTTATTATGATTCTTAGTATACCTTTTATTATTGCATATCTATATTATAGAAATCGAATAACTCTATGTAATATCGATAAAGCTTCCAAGGTAATTCTATTTAGAAAAATCTCTCCTAAACAAAAGGATCTAAAAAAAATATTTTTCTCGAATGTTGAGGATTTTGGATATTCCGAAGATCCTATGTCTACATATTATTTGAAAGTTAGAGATAAATACGGAGTTAAGATTACTTTATTTGAAGGTTGGGAAGAAGAATGCATTGATATTTATAATAAAATATCAGATTTTTTAGGATTTAAATTTCCAAATGAATTAGGGAATTGTTAGTTGAGAAATTTGATAAAGAATAAACTAAATTAAAAAAAAAGAAATCATGTGAAAAATGAAATGTTCGATATAAACCCTGTAATGAAATATGATTTGTGTTATCAACATAAGGATTTAATAAAAAAAGGAATTGTAAAAATTATTTTAATATGTCCGATGTTGTATTTAATATATAGTGGAATAATACCTATGTTTTCACTCCCTGTTATTATTGAGGTTTTGCTTTTTCTTATAGTATTTATTTTATCAGAATCAGCTGTTATTTTTGTGGGAGTTTCCAATATAATTCAAGGAAGAAAAGAAATTAGATTCGAAATTGATGGTGCCGATATAAGAAAATTCGAAGATAAAAAATTAAAGATAATGACAACAGCAAAAGAACTTAAAAAAATAAATTATATTTATACCGAACCAGTAGAGTGGAAAACTATAACTTTTCATTTATTGAACAAAAAAAAGATTAAAATAACCATTACTGAAAAGAATGAATTTCCTAAAATAGAGGAATTTCTTAAGTTTTTATTATATTATTGTAGAAAATATGACATTCCTTTTAAAAAAACTAAATTAAAACAAGAAATTGTTATAAGTTGTTAAAATGAAATAGAGGCAAATGAACGAATTTAATTTGGATGAGGAAGAAATAAATAAATTAGAAGGGGAGGAAATCATAAATAAATATTATTCGATTTTAAAGAGTAAGAATAAGTTAATAATTAGATTTAACCATTGGCTTTATGCTTTATTCGCTATATTGAGAATCATTTTATGTTTTAATCCGTTTTTGATTTATTTGTTAATATTACTATATATAGAGAGAGGTATTACAATGTTTTTTGGAATAACTAGTATTTTTACTACTTATTTATTAATTTTAATAATTTTGTTATTGCCGATATCCTTATTTCTAGGTACTTTTAGACGAAAAAAAGAATTAATTTTAGATAAATTTTCAAAAACTCTAATCTATAATCAAACAACACCTAGATTTAGACAATTAGAAATAATAGATTTTCAAAAAATTGAAGAAATAATTTATCAGGATAATGAGTGCGGTTTTTATCTATTTTTTATCTTACAGGATTCGAAGAAAAGAGATATTTTCTCTGGATCAATAGAAGATTGTAGGAAACTTGGGCGAATAATAGCAGAATTTCTAGATAAGCCTTTTTATTATTATAGATATAAATTTATTGGTAAATCTGAGAAAATTAGTCAAATGAGGTGAATAATAAAATGTCCTATGGTGGTCCAGGTGGACTTAATTGCTGTCCACGATGTGGCGAACCTCTCCCCATCGATGTGGCTATATGCCATAGATGCGGATTTAAATATTACGATCCATATTCAACAGTGAAAAAATCTTCTTTAAGGGAAGACTCTTACGTAGATGATTTTTCTTTTAAAAAAATAATAATGTCTTTCCTGAAAAATCCCTTATTAATCTTTCTTTTAATTTCTCTTGCTATTATTATACTTATCCTTTAGTTTTTTCTAATATGTATTAATATATCTTTAAATTTTTTTATTCAAAAAATTCTAAATTCTATAATACTTATATCCTTTAATGGATCAGAATATTCAGAAATTTGATTTAATCATAATTGGAGCAAGTATCTCCGGAAATTATCTCACATACTTATTATCAAAAACTAACTTAAAAATTGCGATTATTGAGGAGCATAAAGAGATTGGGATTCCATTTCAATGTGCGGGAATTGTCTCTCAGAAATTAAGTAAATTAATCAATTTACCCAAAAATATTATATTAAATCGTGTTAAAATTGCGAAGATTGTAGCGCCCTCTGGGAAATATATAAAGTTATCTGGAAATGAACAACCTTTTATTATTGATAGAGTTGCTTTAGACCGATTTTTTTACGATAAAGTTAAGGATAAAGATAACATCAGTTACTTTCTTGGAGAAAAATATGAATCATTCAAATATATTAAAGATGGTCAACAAAAGTCTGTTTTAATAGAAACTTCAAAAAGAAAATTGAAGGCTAAAATATTGATTGGATGTGATGGCCCTCTTTCTGTTGTAGCAAGATCTTTTAGAATTAAAAATAAACTATTATATGGAACTCAAATCAGAATAAAGGGCAGCTTTAATCAAAATGAAGCTGTTATGTTTTTCGATCCTCACTGGAAAGAATTATTTGGTTGGATAGTACCAGAAGGAAGCAACGATATTTATAGAATTGGGCTGGCATCCTCTAAAAATGTTAGTATAAATTTCAAAAATTTCTTAAATAAGCTCGATATAAATAGTGCCAAGAAAATCGATCAACAAGGAGGATTAATCCCTTATGGAGTTATGAATAAATTGGCATTTGATAATGTTTTGCTGTTAGGGGATGCCGCAGGACAAGTCAAAGCCACTACAGGAGGTGGGATTATTATGTTATTAATTGCCGCAAAATATGCATCCTATTGCGTTCAAAAATGTTTTGATTTGGGCGATTATTCAAAGAAATCTATTAAAAAATATTATGAAAAACCATGCCTTAACTCTATTGGAAAACAAATAAGATTACATTATTTAATAAGATTAATTTTTGAAAAATTCTCTAATTATGATTTTGAAACCTTTTTCCAGATTGTAAAAAGCAGTAAAATAGAGGAAATCATATCTCTATATGGGGATATGGATTTTCCACGGAGCATAATGATTAAATTATTGAAAAATTCAATAGTGATAAAATTCTTAATCCGATTTTTTTCCAAAAATCCTTTACTTATTCTTAAAATCTTAACAGTTCTTAAAAAGAGATATTGATCTATTTATATGGAGATTTCCAAGAAAAAATAGCAATCTCATTAAATAAGAGATACCAAATTATAAATAAAGATATAATAAAAGCGTCAACTGCTAGACCGAATCCTTTGACGCCTTTTGGAATACCTAATCCTTCTTCATTTTTACACTGTACTATGGCTCGAAAACCAGCAACTAAATAGATTAAAGCTACTAATAATGATACAATATAAAAAAAGACTGCAATTAACGCAAAAGTGTAGAGAGGTCTTCCTTCTATATCAACCATTTTATTTAGCGCTATCCAATATTCGAATATCAAATAGGTTGGAATTAAGAAGCAAATAACTGCTGTCAAAAAGAAAACCATGCTCCAAAGAATACCTTTCATCGCCATATTTATCTTTTTCTTTCGTATTGGTTTTATTTAGTATATATGTGGTTAATTAAAAAATTTGTTGGAGTTAAGATCTAAGGTTTGAAACCATTTTTTAAGATTATTTGTGTTGCGTATTTCGCAATAGTTCCTACTAGGTTTGGGCAATGATCTAACAAACCACCCGGTTTCATAGCTTTTTGTAATTCTTTTAAATCCCAAAGATTCCATGTTCTTCCCGTTAATGATTTTTGAACATCGTGACATCGGCAAGATCCATATTCTTTCAAATATTGAGAATGTAATTTTTTTACAAGCTTATAGGATTTAATAGGTTTAGAGATATCTTTAAAATCTTTCCTTTCTCTTCCAAAAAGATAACTGATAACCATTGATCCCCCAATTAAAGCGCCGCACGACCCATCACCGGTCAATCCTAAGCCATCAGCAAGACCGCTCGCTGCTTTGAAAACATTTTCATCCCAAATGCCTAATGCATCAAAGATCGCTGCTATTGTGCTCTGAGCGCATCCCGTATAATTAGATTCATATTTCTTTCCAAGTTCGAAGGCTTTATTTAAAATTGAGTCTTTAGATTCCTCCATATTTCTTCATCTTAAAAAATATATATATATAATCTAAATTAAATTTATTAATTTATTAAATCAAAATATATAAAGGTTTTTAAATTGAATTTTGAACTTACAGAACAACAAAAATTGGTTCGTCGCAGTGTGCGAAAATTCGCTGAGGAAGTTTTAGCACCAGTAGCCCCAACTTTTGATAGAGAAGCGAAATATAATGGGTATATTGTAAAAGAATTATCAAAAGTAAATTTATTTGGGATTCAACTTCCAGAAAAGTACGGAGGTGCTGATTTAGATTCTATAAGCTATGCAATTACCATAGAAGAGATTTCTCGGATATGTGCATCTACAGGACTAATGTTATCTGTCCATAATTCTGTAGGAGCGTATCCTATTTATAATTGGGGTACAGAAGAGCAGAAGGAGCGGTATTTGCCTGATATTGCTACAGGAAAAAAAATCTCTGGTTTTTCTTGGACGGAGCCTAATGCGGGATCAGATGCCCAAGGGATAGAGTGTATTATGGTTCAGAAGGGAAATGATTTTGTTTTAAACGGTTCAAAAATATTTGTAACTAATGGTGCTATAGGATCTGTTATATTAATTGGGACGAGATATAAAACCAATGATGGGCAAAATGGAATAGCAACCATAATACTTGAGAAAGATATGGAAGGATATGAAATTGGACAGCCAGAAGATAAAATGGGAGTAAGAGGTAATATTACAACTAGTTTATATTTTAATAATATTCGTGTCCCCAAAGAAAATATATTAGGTTCGCTTAATGATGGTTTTAGAATTGCAATGCAAACTTTAGATGTAGGAAGGATTGGTATAGCTGCCCAAGCGTTAGGAATCGCTCAAGCCGCTTATGAACATTCAGTCGAATATTCTAAAGGAAGAATTCAATTTAAAAGACCTATTTCGCAATTTCAGGGAATTTCATTTAAGCTTGCTGAAATGTCAACAAAAATAGATGCGGCAAGGTTGTTAATATATAGAGCAGCGTTTATGAAGGATACCAAAAAGAGATTCTCAAAAGAATCCGCTATGTGTAAATACTATGCAAGTAAAATTGCACGCCAAGTGACTCAGGAAGCGATTCAAATTCATGGAGGTTATGGTTATATGAAAGACTTACCTCTCGAAAGATACTATAGAGATGCGAAAGTAACTGAAATTTATGAAGGAACTAGTGAAATTATGAAACTTATAATTGCCCAACAGATTTTAAGAGGTAATTTATAATGTTGAAAATATTTGTTTTAATAAAACAAGTCCCAAGCCTTCATAATCTTCAAATTGATAAACAAACGGGAACGTTAATTCGAGAAGGTGTTGAAAATATTATAAATCCCGACGATTTATATGGTTTAGAATTAGGACTTAGTTTAAAAGAACAATATGGTGGAGAAATCACTGCTATAACAATGGGCCCTCCACAAGCGGAATTTGCATTAAGAGAATGTTTGTCAATGGGCGTCGATAAAAGCCTATTAATAACTGATGAACAATTTGCTTACTCAGACACGCTCCAAACAACCTTAGTCTTGAAAGAGACTTTTCATAAAATAAAAGATTATGATATTATCATTACTGGGAGCCAAACATCAGACTCAAGCACGGGACAAATACCTTTTCAGTTATCTGAAGCATTAGATATCCCATTAATTACAGACATTTTTACTATGGAAATTGAAAATAATATCTTTAAATGTCATAGAAATTTTGGTCACGAGTCTCAAAATATTAGTGTGGAACTTCCAATCCTTATCCGTGTCAGAAGACATTTTAATGAGCCAAGACATATCTCGTTATCTGGAATAAAAAGAGCATTTGAAAAGGAAATTGAATTTAATGATTTTAATACATTTAACTGCCCTGAATATCTCGATGGGTGCAATAAATCTCCTACAAATGTTGTTAAAACGGAGAAAATTGTTATTAAAAGAAAAAATGAGATTATTGAAGGAAATTTTAATGAAAAAGTACAAAAGCTATTAAAAATCATGCAGGAGCATGGAATAGAGAGAATTTGGACCGGGGATATGATTTAGTAAGAAGGTGGAAAAAATTGAGTAATATCAATGAGTATAGGGATGTATGGGTTTTTACAGAAATAAAAGATCATGTAGAAGTTCATGAATGTGCATTACAAATTTTAGGGAAAGCAAGGGAAATTGCAGATAAATTAGGTCAAGAACTTATCTCAGTTGTATTAGCTCTAGATGCCGAACAATATCTACCGGTTATTGAAGAACACGGTGTTGATAAAATAATTTATTTAAACCACCAAGATTTAAAACATTATCACGAACGGATTTTCACTGATCTAGTCTATGATCTCATCGAAAAATATAAACCATCTATTTTCTTATTTCCTTCTACAGAAGCTGGGAATGCATTAGCTGCTCGATTGGCTTATCGCTGCCGCACTGGATTAGTTAGTGATGTTTTAGATTTAGAACTAAGTGATGAATTTGGAAATAATTTATTAATTGGCGATAAACCAGCATATTTAGGAAATATTGTAGCACAGATAATTTGCCCTAACACAAGACCACAAATGTGCACAGTTACTATGGGGACTTTCCAAAAAACTAAGATGAGAAAAGAAAATGTTGAAATTATGAAAATAGATTATAAATTCGACAAAAGCAAGATCAAAATAAAAATTTTAGAGGCCCCTACTCGTAAAGACAAACCATCATCTACCCTTTCAGATGCGAAGTTTGTAATCGGGGGTGGCCATGGTTTAGTTTCTAAAGAAAATTTTGATAAATTATTTGATTTGGCAAAATTAACAAACGGTCAAGTTGGGGGAACAAGACGTCCGATTCTTAATGGCTGGATGCCTGAACATCTCCAGATAGGAATAAGCGGAGAAAGTATTTTTTCAGATTTATATTTGGCTTTTGGTATCTCTGGTGCGATCCAACATCTTGTGGGGATCACTGCTTCAAAAATAATAATAGCAATTAATAAAGATCCAAACGCAGGTATTTTTAAAGTTGCCGACTATTGCGTAATTGGAGATGCTAACGAGATCTTAGAGGGTTTACTAAATTATTTTAGAGTTTAAAAACCAGGAATACCTAATCCGAATGAGAGAGGACTTAGTGTACATATAATTAATAAAATAAACACAGTATTCACAAGTGCTCCAGCCAATATTTTTCCGGTGTGTTGATATAAAAGCGCAGAAAGAAAAACAGCTAACAAAAACATTGGAATAGCAAAGTAGAAGAACATGTCATAAAACATAGTCCCTAATAAAACGCAGAAAATCAAAATAAAAGTAATAAAATACACCATTAAAACGCTATACTGTAGCAATGCAGCCTTAAAGAAATTTTTAATCCCTTTTTCAAATTTTTCTTGGATGACCACTTGAAAGAATATACTAAATATTAAGAGCATAAAGAAGCCAAGAGCCAAGTATATTAGAACCCATGGAATTTTGTTTAACGAGGGAATAATCCCTAAATAATTTAACCCAATTGAGAGATATAGAATTGTATATAAAATTGATGCTAGTATCGCTCCTAATGCAATTTCTCTAAGTAAATCCTCTCGCTTACCTCTAAATGGTTTTATTAAAATTTGTTTAATTGAACGATCGTTCTTTTTTCCAATTCTCCATAATAATATCAATATGCCAAATGCCTGCCCAAATAAAACTGCTGTCGATAATCCAGCAGTAGTTAATGGTAAAAACCAAAAAACCGTAAAAAATATAATAGCCATTCCTGGAATTGCCAAAACAAATGAATAAATGAGCGCTTTTAGTGATAAAGTTGTTATAGTCTCATCCTCTGTTTTTATTTCAAAAACCTCTTCCTCTTCTTCTTCTTTCGGCTTTATAATGAATTTTGCGAGAGGTTTAATTATTAAGAAAAAGAATCCTATTCCCCCTATTAATTGCATTATTAAAATTAAAAACCTAAAATTCACATAAAAATTTTCATCTATAGGCTCAACCTTAGGAAAAGTATTTATTGCCCAATCCCTTGCTTCTCGTATAAAATCTTGATCATATGCAGTTATAAAATGGTCTGAATTATCGTCGTAAAATAACATTGTAGCATTATCGTCTTCGAAACTTCCATATAATTTGTTTACATGGACATCATCATCATCTATATTTAATCTATCTGCAATTTCTTCTTTACTTTGTTCAAGCTCACGACCTTGATCATATTTCGCAAGAATCATGAGAATATTTAAATCTCTATTTTTACAATCTTCATAATCTAAGGCTAAACCTGTTCCAACTCCAATAAATAATTTAAAATCATTATCATCCTTAACAACATCATTTCCAGCAAACCCCCCCATAGAATAACCAATATAACCAAAACTATTTGTGTCAATATTTCCTTTATCTATTAAATACTGCTTTACTGCTTTTACATCATTTTTTAATTTATTTCTTTCAACTTCACCACTACTTAATCCATGCCCTCTAAAATCAAGTGTTGCCACAAAAAATCCCGAAGTAGCCAATTCTATTGCATAATCTTTTAACATTTCCTTGTTCACCATTACTCCATGGCCAATTATTATGGCCGTCATCTTATCATTATGCCTGTCAATTGGTTCATATGTGTTGAATGAAATTTGTTCGCCATCTTTTGTCTCTACCGTTAGATTATATTTAATTTCGATATTTGAAGGTGTAGTACAAATAAGAACTGTTCCAAAAATGAAAATCAATAGAAAAATAGATGATAAAATTATTCTCTTTTTATCTAAATCTCTTTTTTTTTCGGAATCTCTCTCAACAGGAGTCATAAATTATCTCAAAAAACAAATTAAAGATAATATATTTTTTATGTTAAGATTATTAAATCTTTTGTAATAAGAAGTTTTTTTAAAAAAGGATAATATATTATCGTTTTCTTTTTAATTCAGCTAAAAGTTTCTCAGCATACTTCACAGTCTCTGCATGTTTAGTTTTCCATTTTCTTACTTCTTCTTCTAAATCTGATATATTATTTTTTAATCTTAATAGATCCTCATCACTCGTAGCACTAGATTGCGGCATTTCTATTTCTTCCTTTTCCTTTAGTTTAAGATAGTTATATTTCTCTTTCCATACTTGAATTTCTGTTTTTAATTCTTTTATTGCCTCACTTTCATCCCCACTAAGAGTTGTAATACCCTTTTCCCCGCCTAAAGAAGCCGTTTGTAATCTCAATGATTCTACCTCCTTCTCAAGTTCTTTGATTCTTATCTTAAGTTTTGCGATTTCATCCATATAATCAGTAGCAGTCTTTGGTTTTTTCATTTCTTCGAACATTGATTTACCAGATTCCAATTCTTCTTCCGTTTTCTTTCCTAGGATTTTATCTCTTCTTTTTTGCAACTCTTCTACTGTTTGTTCAGACAAGAAATCGAGCGGATTGAATCCTACACCACCGTGCTTGGTTAATCTACGCCTCACCTTGACGAAAAGTGGTATACCCACTACAGCCTCCCCGCAAATTATACCTTCACCTTTATCTAGTCCAGAGATATCACCTTCATTTTCTTTACTCAAATCTTCAGCTGACTGTATTGTTATTCCGATATCTCTTACATCAGAGAGATTATGTACCACCCAAGTACCACTCTGAGCTCGAATTGTAACGTCTAAAAGTTGAGGACGCTGCGTACCAATTACTAAATTGGCGCCGAACTTTCTACCTTCCTGCGCAAACAATTTTACTACTTCAGATGTTTCAGTTTTCTTTTTTCCAGCAAATAAATGAGCTTCATCTAGAAATAAATAAAACGGAGGGATCTCTCGGCCAGTACTCGCTTTATATAACTTATTAAGAAGTTTCCCGGCTATAACCTCTTGAACTTCTAAATCGAGCCCTCTCATATTAATAATGGAACACAATCGTGGAGCAACTATATCTGTCGCCTCTAATGAGAAGAGATATTCAATGTCTACATCTCCACTAGGATTAATCTTTAGATCCGTAAATTCAACAATGTTATCAGCAAATTCACTTGCTCTTTCATCTTGAATCTTAGGAGCTTCTTCTGTAATATCTGTTTCTAGACTCTTGCCACAATGCTGACAAGTATTAGCATCTTCACTTACTTCTTCACCACACCAAGGGCACACTCCTGATTTAACCGCAAAGGAAGCTGGTTTTTCTGCATCAATCTCTTCACTTGCGACTTTCAGGGATCCATATTCACCATGCCTATCAAGGATAACCACAGGAATCCCTTTTTTCATGAATTCTTCGCAAAGCACACCCATAGTATAAGACTTACCGCTTCCAGATTTTCCAGTAATAAAAATACGACCAAAATTTTTTACTAAAAGATTAACTTCAAACCCATAACCAAGCAATTTACCTAAAGAAATTGATCTCTCTGGAGGGTTGAATATACCGAGTACTTTACTAATTTGTTCCATAGTAGCTAAATATACTTCACTTCCCGGTTCGAAAGGCTTTTTTGGACGTTCACCTAAGGCCATTAAATCGGCTTGCATGCCTTTCTTGTCAGTCCACATCTCCAGAATACTCAATATATAATAATCCCTTGTCCCGTCTTTTTTTTCTTCTCCATAAATCGTAAAATAATTATTTCGTGAAACATTAGGATTTGTTATAATCATACTTACTTGAGAAATTGTAGTTTTCCCAGTTAATCGCCCAACAGGTTCTCCAGCCCCTTCAATCAAATCTTCTCCTTCATCCGACATGAAAAAATCACTTTTATTATAATTTTTAATTTTTTTATTTTAATACCATTAGATATTAACTATCATTGACAACTTAAAAAGAGTATTTAAATGTTTAATAGTCTAAATTTTAATTTTTAATTTTCAAATTAATTTTACATTAATTTACTTATCGTCTTAACCAAAAAAGAAAAAAATAAAAAAAATAATATTTTGTAAGTAAATTTAATTTAGATACTATAATTTTTGGACGATCAGATCTGCCATTCTATTTGAATATCCCCATTCGTTATCATACCATGAAACTACGCTAATTAAATTACCAATAGATTTTGTCCAGAGACTTGAGAAAATTGAACTTGCGGGATTTCCAACTATATCGGTACTTACGATTGGATCATCAGTGTATTCTAAAATTCCCTTCAAAGGACCATCGGCAGCTGCTTTCATTTTAGCATTAACTTCATTTGCAGAGGCTGCTTGAGCGACGTTAACTTTTAAATCTACGACACTACCATCAGGAGTAGGTACACGCATCGCAATCCCATCTAGTTTTCCTTGTAATTCTGGGAAAACTGAACCAATTGCTTTTGCCGCCCCTGTGGATGTTGGTAGTATATTTGCCGCAGCACCTCTTCCTCTGATCATTTTAACTGGATCCCCTGACCTTGCTGTGTCAACGGTTCTCTGATCTCCTGTATATGAATGGATAGTAGTCATTATTCCGTTTTGGATATTAAAATTATCATTCAAAACTTTAACAACTGGAGCTAAACAATTTGTTGTGCAGCTCGCATTAGAGATAATTTTATGATCTGCAGTTATTTTGTCGTCGTTGCATCCAATTACTACTGTTATGTCTGGATCTACAGCAGGAGCACTAATTAATACACGTTTAGCACCGGCTTGTAGATGTTTTGATGCGCCATCTCTATTTACAAAAAATCCTGTAGATTCTACAGCAACGTCAATGTTATTACTTCCATGTGGTAAGTTTGCTGGGTCTCTTTCAGCTGTTATCGGAATTGTTTTTCCATTTACAATTAATGAATTTGATCCCGCCTCCACAGTTCCCTTGAATCTTCCGAATACTGAATCATATTTTAAACTATACGCCAAATACTTAGGTTCAAATAAATCATTAATAGTTACTACTTCAATTTCATTAGGATATTTCTCCGTAAGTGCTCTAAAGAAGTTCCTTCCGATTCGTCCGAAGCCATTTATTGCAACTCTTTTTACCATTTTATTATCACTTTATTTTTTTAATGGTACTTTATGTGAAAATTAGTGATTTTATATTATGTTCACTAATTTATTAATTTTTTAGATTTCTAAGAACTGTAAAAAATAAGTCTAAAAAATGAATACTTCTTAACTTAAAAAAAAAAATCTAATTTCTAAAGAATAGAATCTAACCAATACCAAAGATATAAATAGTCAACATGAAAATAATATTCTATACAAAAAATTCCACAAATAACTTTCCGAAGTGTGAATTCATGAAAGATAAAAAAAGATCTAAGAAAAAATCTAAAAATTTTATGCCTGATCCTAACAGAAACCCATATAGGGTAAGAAATTCACCTCAATCTCCTATGCACACAGAAAATCTTGAAGAGCTCCTAAAAAATGCGGTGGAACTTGAAAATTTAGGGGATTTCGAAAAAGCTATTATGACATTTATACACATAACTGATAAAGATCCTACTAAATCGGAAGCATGGTATTACAGAGGAAAGGCACATTGTGCTTTAGCTGAATTTGAAAATGCGTTAAAATGTTTTGGGAAAGCACAACAATTAGGATTTCGGGCTATGCAGCTTATGATGTATGGTGTAACTGCAAAATCAAATTTAATGAATTTTAAGAGACCTAATTTATCTCAATCTCATTTAGCAAAAGTTGAAGTTGAATGCCCTGACTATTTTCCAAGTGAGGAATCATGGTTATTGACTGGTGCTGCCTATCAAATGTTAATGCAATATGAAGAAGCGTACAAGTCATATCAAAATTCTTTAGTGAAAAATCCCAATTTTGAACCCGCTAAGAAAAATTTAGAATTTATCGCATTTTTATCGCAGAAATAGGCAAACCTTAAAGTGAAGACAATGGAGTTTAATAGTAGGACTAAAAAGGACTATTAAAAGCACAGAGCATTGAATCAAAAATATGAAAAATATTTAAAATAAATAGATTTAAATAAGTATTAAATGATTTAAACTTCGGGTTCTTCTTCCGTTCCTTTTCCCATTAACCTAAGAACAGAATCAGCTAATTTGTTTTGACTAAAACTCTTGATACCTTTGATTTTTCCTTCCTTTCCGAGAACGCGTAACATTATTCCATTCCAAACTGAGGATGCTTCTCCTTTTACTTTTTTAAATCGGTCTCTAAAGACTTTTACACTAATATTGTCGTAATTTTTTGATGCCTCACTACATTTATAACATAAAATACATTTGTCCTCATCCACTACCACATCATTTCCTTCCTTAGACAATGCACCTGTAGAACATTCCTCGGCAAATTTTTCTATTAAATTTGTATCTTTTTCAGTACAAGTAATTTTAATACTTCCTTCAACTACTTTACGAACTTCCTGACCACTTTCCAAAGTTCGCACTTCTTCCTCAAATTCGGGAAGTGAACCATTATCAACTAAGTTTAATTTCTTTTCACCATTAATATACAACTCTAATGTATATCCGGGGCAGATCCATGTGCAGCATCCACACCATATACACTTATCAGTGTCAACTACAATTTTTAGGTCAGAGTCGACTCCCATCTCATCTGGTGTTCCAATTGCGGTTCTTTTCAAGGGTATCTCTTTTCCCTCAACTTCCATGGTTGTAACGGGACACACTCTATGACAAAATCCACATTCAATACATTTTTCCTCGTCGTATCTTAGAACCATATCATGATTGAGCATCTTATATTCATAATTAGTGATATTTCCTTCCTTAATCGCTTTTTTTGATGGTAATGCCATTTTATCTCAGTTAGAATTTTTCTTATTATAATTAATTATTAATTGAAAATAATAAAAAAATTATGATTATAACAATATAAATTTCAAAAGACAAATTTTTTTATAGCATTGATTTTTTTTATTCTAACGATTTCAAACCTTCTTTTGCTTGCTCATTATTTGGATTAATCTCAAGAACTTGCTTGTAACATTCAATCGCTTTCGGAGAATTTTGTAATTCTTTATAAGAATCTCCCATAATTCTAAGTACAGCCTCGTAGTTAGGTCGAACATTAGGCGTTTTAGGATCGACTTTAAGGGATTTCTCTAAACTTTTTATGGCTTCCTTATAATTCTTTAAGTGATAAGAAGAGAACCCTACTCCATACCATGCAAGAACAAAGCTGGAGTCGACTTTAACCAATTTTTTATATGTTTCATATGCTTTTTGATAATTTTCTAAACTTAAATAAGCAGATCCTGTGTTATATAACGCCATACGAAGCTGCTGTTTATCTTTTAAACCGAGTTTAATCGCATTTTCATAACTTTCAATCACTTTTTGATAATCTTTTGCTCTAAAATGAGCCCCTCCATCTCCGTACCAATATTCAGCATCTTTACCGTCTATTTCTTTAGGCATTTTCAATATAACCCTTTAAATTTAAATTTCTTATTAATGCTAAAATTATTTCTTTTTCATTGTTTATAAAGTTATTTTACTAAGATCTTCTTATTTCTATCGGTTTTACTGGTACGGATATTGACACCCATCATGGAGACTATGTAAGAGTTCGTAAATTTCAAAAGACAAATTTTTTCAATACAAACAGGGAGGATTAATTTATTTTATCTCTCCGTCTACCATAAATAAGATAAGCAATAATTAATATTTCAAAAATTATTGCGGTATACGCGTATCCTGCTGCTGATTGAATCCAAAAATAAAGTATTAAATTCATACCTAAAATTATTCCAAAAAATATACTATCTAACAGGAATTTAATAAAACAAATAATACCACCCAAAATAATTGCATCTAGTGCCCATCTTTCGGGAATTATTGGGGTATCCTTTTCGTATTTCCAAACATATATCGTAAGAAAAAAGAGAGCAATAACGAGATTTACTATAAATAAAATAATATAGAGAGGAAGATTAAGACTTTTATATAGTTCGTAAGTTGTAAAATCTACGAAAGCTGAACCTGTTATAAACAATGACCATACCCAGGAATCACAACCAAGAATTATTGCTACTATTAAAGATTTAAAATTTATTTTTACCATTTAAATAACAGAATAATATTATTATTTAATTTCTCAAAAAAATTATTAAAATTAATCTTGTGAATTTGTTTGGTTTTTTTTTTGATCGAGATCTAACGCTTCAGTTATCCCTAATTTTTCCTCAACTGAAAGGATTTGAGAATCTTCTAACTCATCACAATCTTTTTTATCAAACTCAAACCCGCAAGATGGACAATCAAACGAATCTGTATAATCCACGATATCTTCATTGCCACATCGAGGGCAATGGTATTTTTTTTCTACCATCTTATAACGAATAATTAATTAGTAGAGATAGAAGAGTGATATCTTCAAAATATTTAAACCTCTCCATTTTTGTCAATAAGATTTACAATCTCTTTCACTCTGTTTAAAAGACGTCTTTTGAACTGGGGAAAATCTGTAATCGAAGAAATATTATTAACAGCGTCATTTTCTATCTTTTTATCTATCTCAAGCATATAATCGTGATTTTTTATTTTACTTTTAATACCTCCTAACAAATCGTTTGGAATGTTCAACTTATTAAAAATACGCTTAAAGTCAGAAACATCGATGTCATTAAGTGTATGTCCCGTACTTTTCATATGAACCCAATCAATTAAGAACTCTTCTGGAATATTAACAGACCAATGATGATTCCTTAAATAATTATAGAGTTTATGCGGAGTATGTAGCTGTTCTAATTCTAAATTACTAGGATTTACATTTAGGCTTCGATATTGATAAAGCAACTGAACGAATTCCCTTCCTACATCATCATTTTGTCCTACAATAAATCTGAATTCATCAGAATAGTCTTTCAATTGCTTCTTGCTTTTGTTAATCGGCTTAAAATTCTTTTTAGATTGGTAAAATCTATAATCAAATTCAGGAAAATCAACTTTAAAGTACAATCCGGTGAATTTCATAATTTTAGGCCAAAACTTAGGATCATAATCCTCTAAAATCATAGGAAGATTTCTCATTTCAGGGTCTTTATTAACTTCGCTAAACAACCTGGTGGCGGTAGATTTTATTTTTTGAATTTTATCTTGTAATACCTCTACAACATTTTTAGAATCAGCAATTAAATGCTCTTCAAAGGATAAGTCAGTATGTCTGGAGTTATAATTGATAAACTTTTTAGTTTTTTTATTGTAGAACACAAAGGAATCGCTATTAGCAAGAGAACTTACATCTTCATTTGTATTCAGGATACAGTGTATATCCGATAGTTGCATAACCTCCTTAACTTTTTTACGATCTAAGTTATAAATGAAGAAAAAGGATCTATTTTGAGAATAAGAATTAAATGCCTCAAACTCAATAATCTCTCTTATGTTATTTAAAGCCGTGGTTTCTAAATCTATTGCATTATACCCTACTGTAAAACACTCCAATGCATGTAGATGCTTCAAATCGACATAGGGAAATATCACTAGGTTTTTCTGCTCAAAAAAAAGAATGTTAAGAAATTCTGGTTGAATAAAATCCGATCCTGTGTCCAAATTTCTCACTTATAATTTTATAAACTAATCTTTGGAATTAAAATAATTGTATATGACTTGAAGTACTATGTCTTCAAAGCAATCAACTACATTCTCACCATGTAAAGCACAAGTAGGGTAAACAACTTTAGATCCGTCAGGATACACATCCTCTAAAGGTAAACCAAGTAACTTTTTGAAATCTTTAACAGAAATAGCATTATCTATGTCTTGTTTATTCAACTGTACAACAAAAGGAATGTCTTTAGGTTTAGCAAAATTAATAAGTTCCCGATAACTGCGTCTATTTTGCTCCCTTTTCTTAGGATCAGAATCGCCAACAAATACTATTCCATCAGCACCGTCAAGGACATATTCTCTAGTGGACAAAAACCTCTCCTGTCCTGTACAAGTGACCACTTGGGTTATGATGCTATAACTAATATCGTTAATGTCAAAATTAAATGTTAGAAAGAGAGAGTCTTGCCATAAGGTTCTACCAAAAGTAGTTTCAATGGAATATCCTTTAGTTAATCTGATAAAATTAAACTTTTCACGCAGCCTCATAAAGTTAGTAGTTTTTCCAGACTCACCAGGACCCCAATAAACTATCTTAAATTGAATTATTCCTTCGGAAGAAACAAAAGTTACTTCGCTGAAGGTTTCTCCTTTATTTTTAGTAGAGTCGCTAGAATCTTTAGGATCTATTAGAATTCAAATCGCCTCGTTTAAGAAATTGTGCTAATCTTATCTCCAAAAATCTCCTTTTTAAGCCTTTTAATATGAGCTTTAAGTTCGTTCTCAGTCATTTTTAAGGTATTCTTAATTGAACTATTCCTCTCTATCTCAGATTTAATCTTGTTTGCAAATCTGTTCATCTGCAGAAGAATCACTCCAATATTTACATCCTTATCAGCTAAAATTACAATAAGAACTTCTCTTACCGCTCTTCTCTCGTTAATGGATACTTCTCCTATAGACTTTACAAATAACTGTAAATTGTTATATATCATTGCCGCTCTTTCCAAGTAGTCTGTCTCGAAAAAATCTTTACCTTGTCGCGCCACGCCATATAACGCAGCACCGATTGAGCTTAGATCCCAATAATTCAACTGTCGGTCAAACCTAGAATCAATCGCTATTATCTTTGCATCTTGGTCAATTGCGATCAAGCCGTAAATATATCCTTTCCTGGTGAGTATTCCATAACCATCTCGAATTTCGTCTAAAACATCAGTTATTTTATTTTCATATAAAATTTTTGGTACGGTATTAATTGTCATTTTATTTTAAACCATTTTTTAGTTTTCTTAAGATGAAAATATTTTTTCAGTATTTAAAGAAAAAATTAAATTTCTTCAATTAATTTCATTAATTTTATTTAGAATGCTTTTACTATGCAAATTTAAAACTTTATCTTGTAAATACTTATCAAACTTAATTAAAACATTATATAATTCGATATTATCTCCAACTGAAATGGTTTTGGCACATTCAAGAGATTTTTCATTCCAAGCGTTGATTAAAATTGTAGAAATACTATCGGATAAAGTAAATTTAAGTAAAAGCTTAATATCTTTGTTCTTCTTACTTTTAATCGGTAAAATAGGTTGAATATCAAGAATTTTTCCCCTAATTCTTCCACTGAAAAATCCCTCGTATTTGTGTAGATCGGCGATGGAGGTAAACTCTATTATTTTGGATGCATTTTTATTTGGTGAGAAATTACCTATAGTTTCATCAAGCTTAAGTATTCTTGAATAATCAACGTCTTCAGGGGCTAAAATGATCTTTCCGTTAAAACCGACATGTAATTCCATTCTTTCAGTATTATTGTATTTATTTAGCTTACATTGATTGGATATAACGCGCACTACTTCGTTAAACTTAAAGAATTTACTTTCAGATAGCTTTACATTATTGACTCCCCATAAAACAACTTTGCACTCTCCTGTATTATCACTAATAATAAAGGGTCTAAGAACATCGGGTGTTCCGTCTTTACGAATAAAGTTATGTGTGGGGAAAATTTTTTTAATCCGACCTAAAACGACAATGTTTGTCATGCCTTCTGTGAGTTTTGAAATATCTACTCTAAATTCCTCATAATCAATCTCAGTTTCTTCACCTACACCGGAACTAATTGAGAAAGAACCAACTTCTAAGCCTAATTCTTTAGCTAAAAAAAACAATGCTGTCTCTTCTGACATAAAATCTCTAAGTTCTTCAAGTCTTTGTTGAATATCATCATTATTATAACCCGCCTGTAAAATTAAATCAATTATATCGTCTACATGAGACCCCATTCTTAATTTACCACTTCAAGATCAAATGTATTTAGTTAAATTTAATTTGTTTCGAGCTCTGTGGAATGCATAAGCAGAGCAATTACACAGCACTCTTATGTTTTTTTGAAGAATTTTTGGTTTAATTTTGCTTTTTTCATCAGTGATGTAAATAACTAAGGCAACTTGAGTTGTTAATTGTGGCCAAAAAGATGCCAACTTAAGCAACTTATGTAAAGCCTCTAAATTTACCCTCGCTCGTCTATAACTGAACACAGGAGCGATACGGTGAATTGTATGCAAGTGAGATCTAACTCGACAAAGTAATTTTTTAGGCTCATGAGACCACTTAAAGTTGCTATTCTGAACTATCTTTATATGGCATGCGGTTTCCCAAAAAAAATTGTGAATTTTTGACTGAATTAAACTTGGTTTAAAAGATGAAAAATCTCTGGAAATCTTTTCAATATAATACCGTGGTATCTTTGTTAAAAGTTGACCATTGTTATCTAAAATAGAAAAATGCCTAAATATTGAATTCAGAACTAAATACTTTAAATTCTTTTCGTTAAACTCAGGTTCTGGCATAAGGGTGCCCGACCTAAGGATTTCTTTCGTTATGTCACTCATATTAAAAAAACCAATTTAAGTTTAGATCTTATTATTTTGTCCATTTATAAATAAAAAAAAAGAAACTCAAAAGATAGCATCTAAAGTTTTTTGAATTAAAGTTGAATAACCTTGATCAGATTTAAAGAATTTAAGACATCGATGGTAGTTATCGACTACTTTATTTATGTTATTTTCTACGCGCTCTTTATTTAAATGATGATCTTCACACATTAATTCAAAAACTTGTGATTTATTTGGAAGATCCCACCTTAGATCATCAAAAGAATTTGAAACTTCAGGAAGTAAAAAAATTTTTCTAATGTATGAGATTAATTCTGAATCTAAGCTTGTAAAATCATAGTTCTCTTTTTCCGCAGAAATGATATTCTCTAAATTGTGATGGTTTTCTAACAATTTTAAAGCTGTTTTAGGACCAATGCCTTTTATTCCCGGAAAATAGTCTGTTCCAATCAAGATAGCTAAATCGACTAACTGAAATATATCTAAGTTCAGCCTTTTTAAGTTCTGCTCTAAATTAATACTTAGAGGAACAATTTTCTGGTAATTCCATTTATTTTGAACTTTCCTTCTTAGCGATTTTGAAAGATTTTGAATGACTCTTGGGCACCCAAATAATAATGAATCAAAATCCTGCGAATTGGAGTAATGGGCAATGCCTTCTTTTACTAAATGGGCACATTGAGACTCAGCAGAAGCGGGAGAGTCAAGCCAAGGTACTCCTAAAGCACTTAACAGTTTTCTCGATTCTAAAAGAATGTTTGGCCATAAAAATTCTTTACTAGTAGCATAATACCTCGCTAAATTTCTATCGCCTGATTTTAAAGCATCTCGATACCATTTTGAAATAAATCTAAAGTCATTTAATTGGTCTTTTGTTACAATCCGCTTTAGATCTGATATCCTCCCGTCAAAACAAAAAATTGGAAAGATCTTTTTGGAATAATAAAAATTTATCCTGAACAAAATTCCATATAAATGAGAAATTGCTCGCTGAGTGCGATCTGTCATCATTTCTTCATAAGAATAGATCTTATTTTTATAAGAGAAGTTAAAAAGCCCCATAATAATGTTTGGAGCATCAATTGTGATAATTTTTCCTTCTAACTGAGAAAAATCTACCTTTTTTCGCTTAATTATCTGTTGTAATTTAATTCCCATTATCATATACTTACAATTCAGAATTATTTAAGAAAAAAATAAGAAAAAGATATTGCACCCAATCTTAATTTTTCCTTTAAAAACAACTAAATTTATTTAATATTAAAAAGAATAAGTGATTCTAAATGCCATATAAAAGCGATGTAATAATAATTAAAAAGGAGAATAAAAAATCTAGTGTAATCTTTTGGATATTCTTTGGAATTATAGGATTTTTAGCGATATATTTTCCTCTTTTTGGATCTAATTTGAGATTCCAGACAGGCGCGCTGTTATCAAAGGCTTTTACAACTGTAGGAACGATCTTAGTTACTTTTGGCGCTCTAATGTTTGTCTGGGGTCTTTTTACACTATTTTGCGGTAAATCAGGTTCAGGGGTTAAGGTAATGATTTTAGGTTTTGTTATGGTGTTTCTTGGGAGTTATTTCATTAATCCGGCATTATTAGGTGTCGGTAGCACAGGAAAAGAAGTTCCTAAAGGATACCACTGAATAAATTGGATTCAGAATATATATAAGTTAGGATTGAATAAAGGTTTTTTTAATGTATGCGAAAATATTTTAAGCCTCTACCATAACCACCGCATAAGCTCAAAAGGATAATTGATATTATAATTAAGGTTACATAACTGACTCGATACTTTGAACCTCCCCAAATAAATAGAATTATCCCAAAAACAAGACCTAACAATCCAATAATAGATCCTAGCGCTAATAGATATTCAATTCCTTCGCCTATAGAATCAAAATAACCTGAAAATATCATAGTAAATTATACTATATCCTTATTTATTTAAAGAAAAATTTCGCAGTTTTTTTCTTTTAAATAAGGCTAAAAGAATCAAAATTAACAAAAAATTATTGGGAAAATTATATTATGAAAAAAATCGAAGAGATTGGAGAATGCCCTAATTGTGATTGTTCATTATACATTTACAAAACGAGTAATTATAAACGATTTGCTAAATGTGAAATTTGTGGATATTCATACCCATTACCTAAAAGTGGTGTGATTAGCAATTCTGCAATGTTTTGCCCTCAAAAAAGAGTACCTATATTAATCGTAGAGAAAAAAGACCAGAAAGCATATTTTTGGACTGACTGTCCTTGCTTTACTTGCATTAAAGCTGATAAATGTGAACAAATAAACGAACTTATAGCGGAATTTGAAGAATTAAAGGTGTATGGATATTAAAAAAAAAATAATGTTTATATTAATAATTTCTTTAGTGTTTGTAAGTTTTATTATATATCTTAATTTTGTAAATAGCAGCAACAGTGATTTAAGCCACGATACTGAAGATTGTATTAATATTAATAGTGAATCGATTGATTCATTAAAGGTAAGTGATTTAGAACTGCCTGATAAAGTTTATACTTTTCTTGCGGGTGCTGATACGAAAAATTTCGAACTCTATCTGGAAAAACATTATACATATTTAATATATATTGAACTAGTAACGCCTCATAATATAACGAATATGAAAATTTGTATATGGGATCCGGATGGTGAAGTTTTTAAAATATTTGAAAGTGAAATGTTTTTTAATCCTGAGTATGGAAGATTTTTTGAAATACCTTTCGGAACTGTAATGTCAGGAGATTATATTTTTGAATTTTGCGCAAACGCACCGACCAACTTTAATCTTCATATCATAATAGAACAAGGACCTGAATGCCTACACGATAAAATAGACTCACAAGAGCCTGATAATATAATATTATACAAAGTAAACAGATTTAGTAATGGAGATTATATTGACCATGATGTTGATTTGGAAACCGATATGATGTATAAATTCTATATTGGGAGAGTTTCTGCGATTGCGATAACACAAAATAACGAGGTAAGGATAACTTATAAAATAGAAGATCCTAACGGTATTGAGTTTGATATTTATAACAACGAGTTAATTGCTGACATAGATGGATTAAATTCTTTTTCTTTTGGTACAGCTATAGAAGGAGAATATATAATTAAATTAACAGTCTATTGTAATGTTCCAAATGTTAATATTGCCTATGTTATTGTCGAAGATTATGAAATTGGTGATGTTATCGATGCCAACGAAACTAAACCAGTAGAATCAACTTCATTTATAGAAGAAGCTGAAGAAGAATTAGATGATGCCTCTGCTAATTTACCCACTGAAATGGTTGTTGGAACGTTAATATCTGTATTTGGAATTAGTGGAGTAGCATTAACGGCTTTGATGGTTCATCGAAAAAGATCTGGTGTCGATGTTAATATAAGAAAATTGCATAAATAATCTTTTTTTGTTTTTCTTAACTTTATATTTTAAATTAGTCTTTATCTAAAAAAATCCAAAAGGTAAGTTTGAGTAAAAATGAATGATTCTGATCTACATAATCTTAATGAAGCAAGGATAAAGACTCACATTCATAGCATTTTACAGAATATTAAGGAACTTGAAAGAAAAAAGTTCCAAGGAGATAAGATCAATTACTTAGCCAATATATATGTGAGCATGTTGGTCTTAGAAGATTATTATCCTGATATTTATGACCAATGTAAAAAAGAACTCGGCATAGACTACAAGGAATTAGTTGATTTGATCAGAAAAAATACTCCAATCTTGCCGTTGAATGAGATAAAATTGTTAGAGGGAATAATTAATAGAAAAATTGAGGAAATTATTAAAAAAATTCCTGAAATTAAAGAATTTATATTAAGATATTTTAATATCAATCTTGACTAATATAATAAATTAAAAAAGAAAATAAAAGAAATATAAAAAAATAATTTCATACTAATGTTTTAGCAGATTCTTGCATCTCTAACACTTTTTTAGGAGATAATCCGCTAATTTGAGAAGCTATATCTTCTGGATCTGCCGTCAGTAAATCATCTACGCTTTTTATACCCAGTGAACTAAGGTTATTTGCAGTTCCCTTACCAATTCCTTTCACGTTTGTCAGCGAAACTCTGCTAGAATCTTCTTGCTTACTGCTTTCCTCATAAAGAGTTTCGACCTCGAAATCCAATACAGGGGCATCCACGGATGGCATCTCAACTTTATCAGTATCGGCAATTCCGGCAGAAGTTATAAAAAATTCACATTCTTCGGGGGGTAAATCGGGAGCGTCGACTATTATGGCCCTTCGTTTCAATGAATTATTAGAAGAAAAGCCCTTTGTCTTAAACATTACCCTAAAATGTGCGGCGTGAGCTAATATATTCCCACCGATAGCATCTTCGGAAGAAAACATCCCCATCATTTTGACTGTCACTTGATTCGTAAGCAACACAGCACAATTATATGTCTCTGCAATCCTTGATAAAGCGTGAAGCATGTTATTAAGAACACTCTGACGTTTTGCTAACACTCCTATACCTACATACTCCGCACGCATAAGGGACATTAAGCTATCTACCACTATCAATCTTACATTACGGGTTTTACACATAGTCTCTGCTTTCATTATCATCTGTGCTTGATGATCTGAACTATAGATCCTGGCGTGATAAATTTTAGAAAGAACTTCAGAAGGATTAAGTCCAAATCTTTTTGCGATACGCTTAATCTTCTCTTTTGAAAAGGTATTTTCTGTATCAATATATACTACAGCACTTTCAAGCCCCCCTCGTTTTTTAGGTAATTGAACTGTGACTGATAAAGTATGAGCAAGATTAGTTTTACCAGATTTAAATGGACCATAAACTTCTGTTAATTTTCCAGTTTGAAATCCGCCGCCTAAAATTCTATTTAATTCAGAGGAACCAGTAGTCATAAACTCGACATTCTCATCAATATCTGAAGCAGTAACAAAATCAGTCATTCCTAAAGCGTTTCTTGCGTTCCATATTAGTTTTTTTGCAGTTTTCTCTCCAAGTCCATCGATTGAAGACACTGATTCACCATTAGACATTGCTAAAGCTTCGGCAGTACTAATGCCATTTTCTTGAAGTAGTTTTATCTGCCGAGCGTTAATTCCTTTAATTTGACTAAGATCTGACATTTTTTTTTCAATAAAATATAATTATTTAATCTTAGGTAAAACTCTGAATATTTAAAGAAAAAATATATAAATAAAAAAAAAGAGTAGAAAAAGAAAAATAAAACGCTACTGACAAGGAAAGGATACTTGGGGGGATTAAGTTGATTGAATGCGTTTTATTACCTTCTTCTACGTGACAATTAGATATTTTAAATATATATAAAAAAAAAAAGAAAAATAAAAAAGCTCAGATGTAAAAATTGAAGAAATTATTAAACAAATTTAAGGCCTGTATCACCTAATTGATATTTAAAACCATAAGTAAAATCTTCGCATTCTACAGTCATTTGATTTCTCCCATCTCTGAAATCTTTAGATAAAAAGATATTAAGACAATCAATTCTGGAAAATAGCTTATTTAAAAAAGGCAAGATCTTATCTGAAGCTGGGCTATAAGAAACTTCGTGAATAATAATAAGCTTAATTGATTCTCTTTCGCAAAACATAATGAGGGGATATAGTTGCTCACTAAAAAATGGATTTACAAGAGCAGAATATCCGCAAAAGCCTTCAGCTTTCATGATTTCAAATCTTAAATAGTGTGATATGTTATCAATAACGATAAATTTCAAATTATAAGGAAGAATTGAATTTTTCTTGACAAATTTACTAATAACATCTGCTTGTTGAGAATATGACATGCATGGTCCATCAGAAGGAATTACAAAAATATTTTTAGTCAAATAATCTAATTTACTAGGCTTATCCTTAAACATTTGATATAATCTTTGCTTAGAAAAAGCTTCACTTGCTTGAAACCATACACAGCAATCCTCGTAAGGCTCTGAGTATGTTAAAAGGGTCCCAATAACCTGCAATGATAAAGTAGATTTACCCGTTCCGGAAGCTCCATATATCGAAATAACAGCCTTTCGTGAAAATAATCTATTAAAATCAGTAAAAACTTTATCTTGAGTTATCATAAATCTAATTTTCTAGTAGTTCAAGAATTTGTCTTTTAGTCCTTTCAATTTGTTCTTCCCTATCATCGGGCTCATCTTGATAAAAATCGTTATACTCTTTACTGGAAGTTGAGTTAATCAATTGTTGGGCAACAACTAAGGTAACTAAATCATCCACTCTATTATCCCTTAAAGAATTGCTACCTTTAAAAAAACCTCCCCGCCCTTCCTTACGTCTCCCCTTTCTTGCTTTAAAAAACAAGTAAAGAGCAAGAAAAATTACAACAATAACTACGGTTATTACAGGATCTTTCTGATAATACATCAAAAACGCAATTATCAACACAAAAAATAAAAATATTTTCATTTTTTTCATCACCAATGAGGTTCTTCTATTCCTAATTTATAAGGTTTAGCTGGTTTAAACCTTTTCCGAGTAAATGCTCCAAGCTTGACTCTATTAGACGTACTTAATCCTTCAGACCGAGACAAGAAAATTAATTTGTTAATACCCCTAAATAGATATTTAAGAATAAAATATAAAAAGCCAATAATCACGAAGTATAGAAAATTAAAAGCTAGTCTGATATTATAATACGTAGTGATTAGCCATATTGACAAACCAGATAAAAGTACTAAAAAGATTTGATATATCGAGTAACGAGGATCGCTTTTAAAAGAGGCAACCATAGTTACGAAATCTTGGTGAGAAGGAGCAGCTCCCATTAATAATGAAGCACAAAATAAACCTGCTAACACTCGAATAAAATCGTCAAATGAGGGAGTTAAAACAATGGAGAGGGACCAAAAGAAAAGCCAAGTAGATATATACAAAGGCGCAAAAGTAACCATGAAATCTTGCATAAAAGACATTTTTTTATCGTTTTTTAAAGAGACAGAACCGTGAGGGTTGACTTGCCTTGTAACTTCGTCTAAAAGTTTTACTTTAATTTTGTCTGTTGGAACACCAAGAAGTTTGCATATGAGAAAATGGCTAAGCTCATGAACTATAACACCAACAAACGCTAAACCATTTACAATATGCCTAAACGGACCTATTTTATTACGAGCACGCATTAATATACTCCACAATGCATATGATACAATAAAAGCTAATGGAAGAATAATCAAAGGACCAAACATAGGATCAAGTAATAAATAAATCAACACTTCGAGCATGAAAAATAATACTTACGAAGTTATTTAAAGAAAAAATAAGGATTGGGTACCAAATTCAGTGATGATTCGATGATTTAATCATAATTTGTGTAAT
>JAHPZI010000017.1 GCA_019058295.1 Promethearchaeota archaeon
GAGAAACCAGTCTACTATTATGTGAATGAATCTGGATTAATGCCTATCAATTTCATTAATGCAGGACAGATTATGTTATATTATTGTAATCATTCAGAAATAATCGATGTAGATACATCATACGGTTCTACTGGAATTTATTTGGCTTATGATTATAATATTACAATTAGCTACTCAAATTTAACTTACAATAATTTTGATGGATTTAACATATACAGAAGCGATAATATATCAGTACATAATTGTAGGATAATTGAAAACGGCAATACTGGTATGACATTAAGGGAGTCTGATGATTGCAACATTTCGTTAAATTACTATGAAAGTAATGATATTGGACTTTCTTTATCTTCCGGTTCTTTTAATAATACAATTAAAAATAATACAATGATACGAACGGGAGTTTTAATTCAAATTATTGGATCATACCCCATGCCAAATTATCTCGTCGACACCTCAAATACAGTAAACGGAAAACCTATATATCATTATAGGGATAAAAATTATCTAACTTCGGCAAATTATTCAGATTCAGGACAAATAATTTTGGAAAATTGTAACAATTCTGTAATAACTGATCTCAATATATCAAACGGATCTTATGGAATTCTTGTTTATTATTCGAATAACATCACTATCTCTAATAACAATATATCTTCTCATAAGGAAATGGGTATTTATATTCGTGAATCAAATAACGTCACAATATCATATACCAATGTTGAAAAGTGCGATACCGGACTAAGGTTTTATAAAGGAGAGGACAATACTATATCGAATAATACTTTTCTCGATAATGAGGGGGATGGTCTATATATATCGCAGTGCTATAATAGTTCGCTATTTAACAACACAATTAAAAATAATGGTAATTATGGTCTATATTTATACTCTAGTGAGGATACAAATATCTCAAAATCAATTATATCTAATAATAGTGAAGCCGGAATATATCTTCGTTATACTTCTGAAAATATCATTGATCATATAACTATAACGGAAAATAGGGATGGCATGTTTTTATCTTCGGCATATGATTGCATCATAAAAATGAATACCATATTAAATAATTCGAGAGACGGGATAAACATACAAGGAGGAGATGATAGTACAATCACGATGAATGATATAATAAACAATTCAAGATACGGTATTTATATCTCTGATGAATACGCAGAAGTTAATCTCATTTACAATAATACCTTTATTGCTAATGGTGTTGAAAATGCGTACGATTCTTATGCACTTAATCCGTGGGATAATGGTAACCTCGGAAACTATTGGGATGATTATACAGGGGTTGATGCAGATGATGATGGGGAAGGAGATACTCCTTATAATATTCCTGGGGGCGTTCGTCAAGATAATCATCCTATTTACTGGGATCCACCTGTCTTTACTTTGACTTCACCAGTAAATTATACTGTTTACAGTAAGAGTGCCCCACGCATTCAAGCCATTGTGTGGGAAGGTATCGTCGATACTCGATGGTATACTTTAGGGAGCAATCCGAAAAAATATAACATTACATGCATTACTTGTGGCACGTATTACATTAATCAGACAGCATGGGATACTTTTGGTAATGGAACTGTCTTGATTCATTTCTTTGTAAACGATTCGAGAGGGTATATTGCTCAAGAAGATGTAATTGTAAGAAAAGACATTATTCCTCCTAATGTTACTATTTTCAATCCAATTGAAAATAAATTATATAATATTACTGCTCCAGATTTTAAGATTACCATTACAGGACTGGGGGTCAGTAAATCATGGTATCGCCTCTGGAATGGAACTCACTGGTCGATAAATTACACAATCGGAGGATCAGGCTCTCAGAGGTCGGGACAAATCGATCAAAATGTATGGAATAATTGTCCAAATGGTACGGTTACAATTGAATTCTATGTAAATGACACCGCAGATAATATTGGAATGAATTCAACTATTATTAGAAAAGATATCTTAGCTCCCATAATTACTATTAATGATCCGACTCCGAATGAATTATTTTCCTCAACCGCCCCAGGTTTGGCAGATTGCAATGTAATTTTTAGTGATGTGAGCGGCATTGCTGCTCGATGGTATATGCTCATAAATGGAACGGATAACGCGGACTATACTAATAATTACACTTGGAATGGCGAGGTGGATCAGTTCGTTTGGGACTTCATGGAAAACGGAACTGTTATAATCCGAATTTTCGCCAATGATTCAGTAGGCAACATTGGAATGGAAGAAGTTATCGTACGAAAGGATATTATATTCCCCAATATCGTTATTAATGATCCTTCTTTAAATGATATTTTTGGGAACAACACAATGAATTTTACAATTTCAGTATCAGGAAAAGACTTAGATACCATTTGGTATATGCTAATAAACGGAACAAACAGTCTCGATTGTACAAATAACTTCACATATTCCGATACAATCATTACTGGTATTTATGAAGATCCTATTAATTTTAACCTCTGGAATCAATTTGAAAATGGGACGGTCATTATTCGATTCTTCTTGAATAGAACAAACGGATTAATGGCGTTTGATGAAGTGATTGTAGGGAAAGATATCATCATTCCAGAGATTACGATAACTGATCCCGATTATTATGAATTGTTTAATGCAACAGCTCCTTCATACAATTTAATTCTTACTGACAACAATTTAGACGATATATGGTATCGTTTATGGAATGGCACTCATTGGTCAATAAATTATACAATCGGGGGATCAGGCTCTCTAAGGTCAGGACAGATTAACCAAGACGCTTGGAACGATTGTCCCAATGGTACCATAATTATCGAATTCTACGCAAACGACACCGCAAATAATATTGGATTTAATTCAACAATCATTAGAAAAGATATTATAGGTCCTCAAATCACTATAAATAATCCAGTTCCGAATACACTCTTTTCAATAGACGCACCTGATAATACAGAATGTAATGTCTTATTTGAAGATGGGAGTAATGTTGCCGCCCGATGGTATATGCTCATAAATGGAACAGATAGTGATCACTACACAGATAATTATACCTGGAATGATGAAGTTGATCAAAATGTTTGGAATCAAATGGGTAATGGAACGGTCATTATTCGAATTTTTGCCAACGATTCGGTTGGCAATATCGGGATGGCAGAAGTAATCGTGCGGAAGGACATTATATTCCCAAATATCGCTATTAATGATCCAATATCGAATGATCTTTTCGGTATGAATACTTTCAATTTTACAATTACAGTTTCGGGAAAAAATCTCGATACTATTTGGTATATGCTCATAAATAGTACAAACATTAGTGATTATACTAACAATTTCACATACTCTACGGTCGTTACTTCTGGTTCAATTGAAGATACAATAAATTATAATTTATGGAATCAATTTGAAAACGGAACAGTTATTATTCGAATCTTCTTAAATAGAACAATCGGATTGATGGTCTTTGATGATATTATTGTTAGAAAGGATATTATCGCTCCTGAAATTATAATAATCGAACCTATCGTGAATCAGTCTGTCTATAGCACACCACCAGATTTTACCATAACTATTATTGAAGCAAATAACGATACAATGTGGTATAGATTATACAATGGAACTGATTATACCGAGAATCGTACATTTATTTCAAATGGTAGAATAAATGATACAGACTGGGATGCCATGTGGATTTTTATTGATTTTGGAGATATGATTTGGATTTTCTTTTACTGTAATGATACCGTAGGAAATTTTGGCTTCGCTAACGTTACTGTAATTAAGTCTGATGTGTCTTATGCTCCAGTAATACCCCCTGTAAGTGGAGATGACGATGACGACGGGAAAAAGGCTAAGGAAGAACCTGATATTGTTGTACCTATATTAATAGCGATAGGAGTCATTGGTGGGATAGCAACAGTGGCAATAATCGTTATTATGAAAAAGAGAAAACCGTATTATAAATATTAATTATAAGACACTAAAGCTTTAATTCATGACTTTTTTTAAGATGATTATATATTCATATTTATAATATTTCTTTTTGAAATCTTTATATCGTTTTAGAATTGCTCTTTCTAAGGTAAATTCGTAGCTCTCAGCAATCTTGACACATTTTTCTTTCATAAGTCCATCCTTCCCAACCACCAGAACAAGTCTCGAATTATTTTTTAGCACTCTATATAATTCTGCCAGAACATTTCTTATATTTCACCAATAGATATCAATAGTAACTTGTGCTTTTTCATATCTATTGCCAATCTGAAGCCCCATCGCCCGTTTTATATCACTCTCCGAGAAATGTTTTTGCAAAATTTGTGTAAAATTCCAGGAAAATCTCATATTTAATCAATTTCATTAATTTTTTATGGTTGTATCTAAAATTTCTTCAGGTGAATGAAAGATTTTATACACTCTAAATTAATAAAAAACTAATTAATTGTTTATTATCTTAAGAAGATATAAGAAAAAGAAAAAAGATTATAATGTATCAATATTATGTTTCCTCTGAAGTTCTAACGGTTGCTGCACTCGTATTTTTATTCTTGATTCTATTAATACCGGTTATCGGCGCGGGGGTAGCTGTCGTACTGTTTGCTCTTCTTATTGTTTATCCTAGTGCCTTCAGAATTTTCAGCCCTACATTGACTTTATTTTATATTGGTTTTCTTATAATCTTAATCGCGTGCGTGACAATATATTTTATATTAGCAATAAGATATAGACCTCTGTTCTACATTCAGATGATATGCTACATTTTTCCCTTGATTCTTTTATCAGCGATAACGTGGGATACATATGTAAAAACGCCATCAGTTGCCGACATGCTTTCAGTTTTATTTATAGTTTTCTTGATAATTCTCATAATCATTATATTTTCCATTCCGGTTTTCGGAGTTATTGCATCTATTACTATGTTTGTTGTGCTATTGATATCAGGAGAATCAATTGTTAATCCCAATAACATTCCTTTTTTAACATATGGGTTAATAATATTTGTTATATGTGCCCTTATTTACATTGTATTTACTATAAGGGTAAAAACAAATATACTTGCACTAGTTCAAGCTGCCTGCTACTGTCTTCCCGCGTTTGTTTTAATTATGTGGCTTGCAGGTCTGGAATCTGCTGTGGTATTTATCGTAGCGATAACATTGTTTGGTTTAGGAGTATCAATAACAAGGATAGTGCAACGGAAACATCCTCGTACCAAAAGGAAACCACGCAATCCGATGAGTGTAGCCCTTAAGATAACCAAAAAGAGATTAGGAGATAGTAAATTGAAACTGACCAAGAAGGGCCCCAAATTATCGCTTCAAATCAGAACTTCCGATAAAAATACCAGAAGAATTATTACAATTTCGAAACTTATAGCAAGAAGGGTTTACCCTATTTTTTCGACAAGGTTATCAGGGTATTTCGATGAGGATCTTGATATAACATTAAAGTCGCTAGGTCGAAAGATTATTTCATTTCACGAACAAAGGGAAGAGTTAAAAAAAGAAAAATACT
Organism: Promethearchaeota archaeon; assembly: GCA_019058295.1. Classification (GTDB taxonomy): domain Archaea; phylum Asgardarchaeota; class Lokiarchaeia; order Sigyniarchaeales; family SOKP01; genus LW40-45. Next base: position 5,500 of record JAHPZI010000017.1, read on the forward strand.
TTTACAAGTACGCAAAAAGACGCGCAAATGAAATTAAGTTCACTAAGGATTCAGATTCAAAAATATCTTAATCAAAGAATTAAAAGATAAATAAAAGAAAAAAAAATTTCTATTTGGAATCGATGCATTGAGATTTTTGAGCATTAATATTAGTGTTTATGTTCCTGTTTAACCAGTTTATTTAGTAAAAAAGTACATACTCTATTAAATTTTTATCGCTAAATAGAGTCAAAACGTTTTGTTTTAGGGAATTCTAAAATAAAATCTTTTCCAAAAGCTATTGCTGGTGTCAGGGTGCCATTCAATCTTAATTTAAATTGTTTTTCAACACATTTAATACCAGAAATCGCAGTAAATTGATAAGGCTCTATTGTTTCAAGCCAAGCTTGAGCTTCAGAACCTTTATCATTTCTAACTCTTGCCCAAACATATGATCGTCCTTTTTGACGAGCGGATTCATCAGGACCTTTTACATTTTTCTCAATCGACTGTTGAACTATTTTCTTAAAATTCTTTTTTGAAGTTGACTTATTTCTTAAAGAATCCTTTTTTGAAAACTCTGTCGATTTTAATAAATTAACTAATTGTTTTGGAAAAGGTATATAGGTAGTAATGTTAGGAATTTTTGTAGTACGATAAGCGGTTGATAAGTCACCCCATACAACAGGTTTTACCTCGCGCTCTTTATCAACAAAACGAATTTTTTTAAGTACTATATTGGGATGTTTTTGTATGAGTTGCCCATCCCTCCTTATTAATAAGCTCGTGTCCATATATTCAATCATAGTTTTTAAAGTTCCAGGGCTAGCACCACCCAATTCTGTAATTCCTAATTCTAAATGAGTAGGATTTTTTATTTTTTCACTTACATATTTAGCCATACAATCAGTAGGGACTACATCAAAACCTACACCCGACAGGATTAAAATCCCTTGCTCTGTAGCTTTTTTATTTAATTTAAAATTTTGCTCAAATATTGGGACCTCCCCTGTAATATCCATATAATGAGTCCCGGTTTTTAAACAAGCATTAACAACTTGAGAACTTGTATATTTGAATGGACCAGCTGCTAGCAAGATTAAGTCAAAATCTCGAATATTCTCAATAATATTTTTCTCATCTTGTAAATTAAATATTAGATGATCTAATTTTAATTGCTCTGCAATGGGTAAAAGTTTTTCTGTAGAACGCCCTGTTAATACAGGATTATAACCCTTTCTAACAGCCTCTTCGGCTAATAATTTTCCAGTATAGCCATATGCACCATAAATTAACCATTTGTTATTCAAATTTTAACTCACCTTAATATAAAATAATAATTATAAACCACTTTTATGCTTACTGAAAAATTATAAAAGAGATTTACTTTAGTGATGGTGTTCCTGCTTAATATTAACGGGCTTTAAAGCGCCAATTGCCCAACCAGTTATTTCGTTGAGTGAAGGATGTATAATCATTGAATTGTATATTGGCATAAATGAACCACCTTCTGGACATGCTCGGGCTTCTTTTGGAATAAGACTTAAATTCATTCCGTCGCCCATTTTACATGTAAAACCGGAATTCATTAGATATACAAAGGGCTGTACTAAAACTGCTGCATTAGGACCAATAACATGAGCACCTAGAATACGATATGTCTTATCAATAACTAATTTAACAAAACCATCCTCAGTATCATTTTTTTCATAGCCCATGGCATATCCTTTTGCGACTTCTGAGTAGTGATGAATTGCGACGTAAATCTCGTAACCCTTTTCAATTGCTTCTGCTTCAGTTAGTCCAACATGCCCTATTTGAGGCCAAGTAAAAATTGCCCAAGGAACTGAAGAATATTCTACAGTCTCTTTATCCTGCTCAAAAATATTGGTTCTAACTACTTTACTCTCATAATTCGCTTTATGGCGAAATTGATAAAGTCCATTAGCATCTCCTATACACCAAATGTTTTCCTTTGAAGTCTCGAGATATTCATTAGTAATAATCCAACCAGCTTTATTAGTTTCTACCCCAGTTTTTTCTACTTTTAAGATATCTGCATTTGATTTACGCCCAGTAGCTACGAGAATCTCTTCAGCTTTGAGATCTCTTTTTTCCCCTGTCTGTGTATTTTCAACAGTAACAACTTTTAATTTACCCCTTGATTCGGCTTTTATAGCTTTATGATTTACAAGCACAGTCATATATTTCTTTAAATTATTTTCTAAAAATTTACTTATTTCTGGTTCTTCAGTAGTTACCAGTCGTGGTAGCATCTCAACTATGGTTACTTCTGTTCCAAATGCTGAAAAAATATGGGCAAATTCTGCCGCAATTACCCCACCACCAATTATTATTAGACTTTTCCAAGGTTTTTTAGGGAATTTTTCACCGAAGAAGGATTCACTTGTAACATACTCAGCTTCCTCAATGCCCGCAATAGGTGGGATGAATGAGCGAGCTCCCGTAGCAATAAGAAAGCGTTTTCCTTTAAATGTTCCAAGATTAGAACCATCTTTACCATGTACTGTCATTTCATATTCTCCGGTAAATTCACCTGTACCTTGATAAACCTTTAGATTTGGAACTTCTAGTAATCCTTTTTCCATCATTTTACTCTCATCAATTTGATGCCACATTCTTTCTGCAATAAGATCCCAATTAATATCTTCAACTTTAAAAGTCAGTCCAACTTTTTTACCATGTTGCGCTTCTCGGATTAAATCCGCTGGATGTACCAATATTTTAGAAGGGATACATCCGCGTGTTAAACAAGTTCCTCCCATCTTACTCTCTTCAACAAGCGCACATTTCAGTCCTAGATTAATCCCAACATTTATAACATTTAATCCAGCACCACTACCAATCACAACTAAATCATATTCTTCCATATTAACAACCCATCTCAAGAAAAAATTTTTTCATCTTAAATTAAATTCATCGAGCCTTTTGGTTACTAAAGCTTCTAATTCAGGGATGTCTTTTACCGAATTCATTTCCTTCTGGGAAATAAATACTTTTAATTCTTTACCGTCATCTAGATAAGCACTTGGAAATTTCGCATCTTTTACATTATATTGTTCATAAAATTCGTCTTTATGAAGAAATTCAAACTTAAATTTATCTCTTTTCATTTGTTCAACTGGAACTTCAAGATCATTAACAAAATTTTTCCATTCTTTCTTCTGACCGAAAAATCCATAAGTTACAGCACAGAGATTGCATTCATACGTAGATTTTTTAAAAGTTTTTTTCAATGAATCTTTCAATCCTGCCCAAGCACCACCTGAATCTGCATTAAATACAAATATTAATTTATTTTCAGCTTCTTCACTCATTTTTTTTATCCTCTTATTATCAATTTATTTAATCTTAATATTTATTCTATATATAATTCTCTTATTTTTTCCATTCGATTCCTATTTGCGTTCCAATCATAACCCCCTATTCTGGATTGACTTCTAAAGTGTATCAATTTCTCTTTTTCATCTATATAAAATTCAACATCATCTTTAAATCTAAATAAAGCAGTGGTAAATTGTACTCTTAAATAATTGTCATTTTCTTCTAATATTTTAGTACGCTTTAATGTATTTATGATGGATATTATTTTACTCATTGCCTCCTTTACAGATGTTGTTAATTTAATTGGTGATATATAATGTTTTTCATCATCTTCAGAAACTTGAGTTGAAACACAAATTGGTTTTTTCGGACATGGATAGAACTTTCCATCAACAATTCCAGTTCTTCTTGGTTCCTTTGGCATTTTTTAACCTCCTAATTTTTAAATATCTAAAATTTCTTTAACCATTTCTTCTACTGAGGCTTCTTTAAAATAAGAAACATTTCCCGTTTCCTGAAATATTTTTATCTGTTCTTTATGTTTTTTTTCAAATTCATTTATAAAGTAAGCCAAACGCTCTTTTAATATTTTATCTGCTGATTTAGAGAGGAAAAGTGCGACTTTGATTTTTTCACCATAACCCGCCTGTATAAAAAATCCTTTATAATTTATTTCTCGCATAGTGTCGGCACCTCCACCCAACTCCGATACGAATTGATCCATAGCAACTAAAAATCCCGAAATTAAATCATGATCTAAAGCTTCTATTTCGTTTGCGTAAGAAAAAATTGATATACCTGAAGTTTTATCAATAATTATTAAATTTCTAAAAATATCCCGATATTTATGTTTCTCTCCAGGAATTCTGAGACCTTCACCGACCTCCTCTTCAGAGAATATTTCATACATATGAAATCTTTTTGGATTATAAGATTCATTTTCTTTAAATTCATATTTTGAAAATTTTATAACCTGGGACGGTGCTCGAACAGGTTCACGTGGTAATTTCTGAAGATAATTCTCACTTAAAGATTGATTGTAGTTTTTAGATTTTTTACCCTTAGTTATGCCATAAATTTTTTTATGACGTGGATCTACAACATAAAACCAAACATTGAACTTTTCCATATCCGAAACTATACGATCAAATCCAATTTTATATACACCTGCAGGTGTAGTAACGAATACACTCCACATAGCGATTTCTGAGGATTTCTGGATTAATTCTAAAGTATTTTCATAATTATCTAAATCCATCTCCGCACCCGTACGTATTATTACTGATTCAGTTCTCAAGCGAGGCGTTTTTTTTGTTAAATATAAATCTAATGAATACTCTGTTATTTTTGAAGTATTAAAAACTGAAATTTTAAAATCAGCACAATAATCAGCAAAAATATTTACTAGCTCTTGTTTAGCAATGTAATCAAATTCGGGTAAATGTTTCTTTATATTTTCATCCTTTAATAACAAATCACCCATTACATCGATTGGACTTGAATATTTCTCTTGAATACTTTTAACATTTTTAAAAACATTATGAAAGTGAACTACTATTTCTTTTATATAACCGGTTTTAGTCTTTGTATTTTCATTAATAGCTATATTGTTTTTTTTAACAAATTCGTTTAGATCTTCAAATGATGTACGCATGATTAGACAATTTAAACAAAATAATCCTATCTTACTTTTATAGTCTTTATAGATCTTATTTATTATATCGTCCGCTGTGCTCATATTAACGGAATCACCTTAAATATTAAAAAGAGAGTTTAGTTAAAAAACCATCTTCTTATATTTAATTCATAAATCATTCAATTTATTTTAAATTTTGACTTATATTTAAAAAATAGGTTTTAAAATTATAAATTTTAAAAGCAATAATTATTATGTCCAATAGTAACACAGCTTTAATCTTATTCTGATTTGGAAACATTACTCTTTGTTTTAAAAATAAGGTAAGCATCTCTGAATCTTAAGATAGCTGTGATAAAAATTAAAATAGCAAAAAGCCATAAAAGGATAAAACGTAATGGAATTATTAGTGTAATTATCATTAAAAATATGTAGGTTTCAAAACGTTCCATTAACCCCCTTCTATAATATATCACTTTTTGCGTTTCTTCTAATTCCTCGGCTTTAATAGCCCCTCCAACAACTAAGAACATTGTTATACATAATATTATTGCGCCAAGAGAGAAGATACCAGGCCACATTAGAAGTTCAGGATTAGTTGAGATAAGAGCGATAATTATAAACACCTCAACAGTTCGATCACAAAAAATATCAAGGATTCCTCCAAATAATGTCTGTCCTTCCAGCCTCGCTAAAATCCCATCTAGAACATCAAAAAAAAAAGATAACGTCATAAGAATCGCAGCAATGATAATTAATTCAAAAGTATATTGAATTTTAGCACTTAAAAATATAAAAAAGGCACTTGAAAGACCTAAAACTAACCCTATGAGTGTAAGTTTATTGGCAGAAATTCTCCCAAAAAAGATCTTCTTTACAAATTTCTCAATTAATATTTTAATTTTTGTCTTTGAGAGCCAATAATCAAACATTATACAATTAATTAAAGATATTGTTCTATTTGTATAATCAATAGTTTCAATATTCGATATTAAATTTTTTTAAATAATCGAATGCAGAATACGCAGCGATAACTCCTTCAGAAACTCCAGTAATAGCTTGTTTAAAGGGTGCATCTGCTACATCTCCAGCTGCATATATTCCAGGAATATTTGTCTCAGATTTTCGATTTATTATTATTTCCTTTTTCTGATTTAGTTTAACTCCTATATCCTTTACAATCTCGGATGCTGGATTAGACCCGATCTCAATAAACACGCCATCAACTTTAAATTCGTGACCATTATCAAAAATGACAGACTTTACGTTCCCATCTCCTTTAATACTGGTTATATTAGTCTTGTAGATAATTTCAATATTATCTGTTTCATAAACACGTTTCTTATTTATTGGTTCAGCTCTAATTTCCTCACCTCTATAGATGATATATACCTTTTTAGCATGTTGTGATAAAAATAAAGCCTCTTTCGCAGCTGAATCACTCCCACCAATTACAGCAACGACTTTATCTTTATAAAATGGTCCATCACAGGTTGCACAGTACGAAACTCCCCTTCCTGCGAATTCTTCTTCGCCAGGAATTCCTAGTTTTCTTCGTTCTGAACCTGTAGCTATACAGATTGTGCGAGTTTTGAATCTCTGAAAAAAAGTATACAAAATGAAGTGATCTTTAGCTTTCTCAATATTCTTAATTTCATCTGAAATGTAAGGGATACTTAGAGAATCCATATGATCTCGAAACATTTCTACAAATTCAGTACCACTTACGGAGGTAATACCTGGATAGTTTTCTACAATATGAGTTGTTGCAATCAAGCCCCCATATGTTTTTCCAATTACTAATATATCCAATCCAAATCTAGCAGCATAGATTGCACAACCTATTGCTGTTGGACCACCCCCTAATATAATAAAATCCCATATCTTATCAGGATCTAAATCAGTCATTTCAATATTGAACACGAATATTTCCCCCCATTAAAGCTTTTAAAATTTCATTTGGTCCAACCATTCCTGAAATTGCTGGTTTTTCGTTAATTACAGTATATGGTACTCCAGCTGCATCATAATATTGACCAATATCTTGATTAGCCATTATATCAACGATTACTGTTCTAATTTTTCCATTTCCTGCTAGAGCAAATAAATTCGCAACGGAAACAACCTGAGGGCAATATGGACACATGTTTGTTATCATAACTTTTATCGTAGAAGGTGGGATTCTATCAATATTTTGTTTTATTGTTGCTTCATAATAATTACCTGCTCCTGCAAAAGCAAAAACTGTTTGAATGAATGGTTGGATTTCCCCAGCTTGCGGGGAAGCGAGATATCGTATCATCTCTCTTCCATTATCATCTAAAAAAAGAATAGTTGGCACACGAGAAATATCATATCTTTTTGCAAGTTCTAAATCATCATCTATGCATAATTCTTCAATCTTCAGCATACCATTTGAGTTCTCTTCATAAACTCTTAATAGGGACATAAATTGTCCACAATCCATACACTCTCTTATCTGACTTCCTGTTGGTTGCCTTGTTTTACATGTAAATACTTTTAATTTTACGGCTTTTTTTAATTTAGCCATTTCCCGTTTTATTATTTCTTTATATCGATCTTGAGACGAAATTTCAAACACCTCTTACATTATTTACGCATACATGCCTCCTAAATCTACTTTTCCCCTCGTAATTTTATCTAATAAATCTTGAGGAGAAAAAACACCAAAAATATGTTGGTCTTCATTAATCATAACATGGGGCACGCCCTGAATTTGATACTTCATTGCAAGGTCTTGATTTACATCAATATCGATTATTTCGGTCTTTACTTTCCCTCTAGATAATATTGCGAATAAACCAGAAACTGGTACGACACTTGGACAGTAAGGACAAGTTAAGGTTATAAAAAGTTTTAATGTTGATTTTTGCATATTCTTTAAATTCGTTATGATTGCATCATCATAAAAACTTCTCACACCTGAGAAATATATTAGATTCTGAATAAATGGAGCTGTTTCAGCACCGAGCGGATTTCCCAAATATCTAATAACCTCTTTTTCGTCTTGATCAATGAAAAGAATCGTTGGTATTCTTTTAACATTATATTTTTTTGCATCATCTATATCAATATCTATAGATTTCTCTTCTATCATCAATTTACCATTTGAGAACTCCGAAAGGTGCTCTAATAGGCTCATAGTACCATCACAAGACATGCACCTTCTCACTTTCTTTCCATTTTGTTCCTTAACATCAGTGAAAACTATTATATAGATCTCATTTTTTAGCTTTGCCATCTCATTTTTTAAAATATCTTCATGTTGCTTAATATATGACATAATTAGATAAGCACCTTTTTTACTTCTACTAGTATTATTTAAATTAATGTTTAAAATATTTTTATTGTTTAAATTATAAAAAAAAATTGATTTTTTATTATTTTCATATACTAATCTCTTTTTTATACATAATTTCAAAATCTCAAATGTTTTCTATCGCCCTGTTCAGGGTTTGTCGAATACTTATTAAAGAGAATTCTAAGTCGCTTTTGATCCATTCCTAATCTCCATAGCATATATATTAAAAACCATGAAAAGATTGTTTTAAAATATCCATATTTTTCGAAGCGTCTGGTTAATGTCAATACTGCTGGTTTAATATAAACAAGATTCTTCTTTTGATATTTCTTTAATCTTTTAATAAAATCTAAATCTTCACAAATCCATAATGCAGAGAACCCGTTTAGCTGTTCATAAATGCTTTTTCGCACAAAGATTGCATTATCACCCGGAAACGATTTAAGTAATCTAATAGACCAATTATCAAATCCATTCCAAAAATAATTAATAGTCTTAAGGAATTTAGAGAGTTTAAGATCAGGGGACCATAACCATTTTTTTTCAAAACCACCCCCCACAATTTTAGAGGAGCGCATTTCATAATAAATCTTCAGCAATCCCCCCTCTGGTAATAGTGTGTCAGCATGTAAAAATAATAAAATATCACCTTTTGAAGCATTTGCTCCAGCGTTCAATTGTTTATATCTTCCTCTTGGACCAATAATTACCTTATCTGCAATATTTTTAGCAATTTCAACAGTTCGATCATTTGAACCTCCATCGCTTACAATAATCTCAAATGGAATTGATAGTTTTAATTTCGTTTGAGCAGCTTTTTTTACTGCTATAATTGATTTTTCAATATTTTCTTCTTCATTTAAAGTAATTATTATTACACTAATTAGCATTATCATCAATTTTATTTTAATTTGCCAATTTTACGCTTTCTTGTTTGACCATCAAATTTAATGATAGAAAGACCTAAATCATCAATAATTTGAGCAGTATAATAAGGATAATGAAATCCAAAATTTATTTCAGAAGCAGAAATTGCTTCAATATATAATATTAGGGAAACTAAGTCTTCTTCTATATCTATATCTCCATAAGGAGGTAGTAATTTTAATTTGAATTTTTTCTTCTTACAAAATTTTATAAATTGGGATAATTCAATCCCCCCTCTAAATAATTGATATTCAGAAAACCAATTGGAATCAAACTCATTTGTTAATCCAACAAGATATATACCACCGCCACTAGAAGGGCCCAAAACCAATAAATTATCCTTATCCTTTGTTATTAATTCTTTTAAAGTATTATTTATTATCAAAGGATCTAAATAAGGTAAATCCGCACCAAGTACAATTAAATAATTTAAATTTAGTTTAAATGCCTCTTTTACAATTGAACCAAACCTTTGGTCAAAATTTGATCCTACTTGTTTCAAATACTCAATTTTCTTATTTAAGAATCCATCTTTTCGAACAGATTCGACTATTCTTCTTATAATATCAAATGCTTCTTCTGGATGATATCCTATTAGAATTTTATCAACATGACTCTTCGAAGTTAGTGAAATTGTATCTTTTAACATAGCATCAGCTATTAGGGCCACGTCTTTTTCACTCAAAGAGGATCCCTGCGTTAAGCGTGTTTTTACTAAACCAGGTATTGGTGCTTTTGAAAAGATGATTACTGCAGATTCCATATATTAAATTTAACCTTACAAGAAATAAAAAGATAAATAAAAAAAATTTTAGGGCTTTTTAGCAATCCATAAACCTCTACTTACCCAATTTTCATGTGCTGCTTTTTTCCAAGCTAGTACACCTTTTTCAGCTTCATTGTATAAATCTTCCCCAAAACCTGCTATTATATCTTGTTTCGCCCCTTGGAGGATTTCACCATATTTATCCATATGATTTGCAAAATCTTCACCTAGATCTTCCTTTTCTTCAAGTTTCATTCCCACTCCTTCTATTAATTTACTATATCCATCAAGCGTTTGCAAATCCGGGAAGACCATAAACTCCATAAGATAATCCGCATCAGATTCAGGAGCATCTATAGGCCCCCATATCCAATCTGTAAACCCCAATAAACCACCAGACTTTAGGACACGGTAAATTTCTTCAATCAATCGAGATTTATCCCGGATATAACACCAAGCATCTTGACCCCATACTACATCGAATGTTTCAGAATGTGCAGGAATATCTAGACCTGAACCTAATCTATATTCTATTTTATTCGCATATGGTTTACCTTCCGTCCTTTTTTTAGCTTCCTCTAACATTTCTGGAGTTATATCCAGACCAACTACTTTAGTTCCATATATCTCAGCTATTTGTCTTGCTGGACCACCTAAAGCGGAACAAATATCAAGAAGATAAGTATTATCTCCCCCAGTATCAAGACCTACTTTTTTTGCTAATACATCAGTCTGTTCCGGACCGCCAACATGGATCTGTTCACCCATTAATAACTCCCAAAGTTTTCCTCCTGGTCCAGCATATACTTCACTTACATCATTTACACTAAAATCGTATTTTTTATGGAGCATAATAACACTCTTTATTAAATAATTTTAGATTAAAATTTTTTATAGAAAAATATGATCAAATAATTCCTAAACCTTTCATTTATAAATTATAATTTATAGTTTTAGTCTTTAATTTTATTTTGATTAAAATGATAACATTTTGGGTCTGCGGCTAACATATCTCCTTCATAATAATAAGCACTACTTCGGCAACCAAAGCAAAAAGAGTTATTAGCACAATTACTACAGTTTCCAGGTAGTTTAGATGGATCTCTAAAATCTAGAAATAATAATCGATTTTTTTTCTTTTCTATGAGGTTTTCAAGTTTCTCATCATTAACGTTTCCAAATTCTTCGGTTCTAATTACTGAACAAGGGGTCAACCAACCTTTTGACGTTATACATACAACGGTCCCGCAATAAAACTTTGAAACATCCATTGCTCCACATGAGGGATCATCAGGATAATTTATAAGATCGCGATGAGCAAAGGCATCCTCAATCTGGGCAATTGTGGGTTCCCATGATTTATTAGCATTCTGATGAATAACTGGATTAAATAGAGTCAAGCAGGTTTTTATATTGAATTTCTCTTGCATATATGAGATCATACCTTTAGCATCTCCATCTGCTAGAGGAGAAGTATAGGTGATACAATTCACCATCGATTCTGGATCTTTCCCAGCAGAAATTGTGTTCTTAATGCCTTTAAGAATTTGTTCAATGTTATCAGGATTACCATCACATCCCACACCTCCATGTAATTGACTGTATAACTCAGGATCAAGAGTATCTAAATGGGTAGATAAAAAACCATTTTTAGTTACCTCAACTACTTTTTTGGCAATCTCGGGATTGGCCAATGGAATTCCACTTGTCCAAATATTATTAATTAATCCCAATTCCAATGCATATTGACAAAGTTCATACCAATCTTTTCTAACTAGAGGGTCTCCACCTAACCAGTCAATCATTCTTACTTCAATTTTCGCTGCTGAATCCAATAATTCTTTTATTTTCTCAGAACTCATACCTTTAGGAGAATCTGGTTTGCTACCGACATAACAATAATTGCATAACTGGGGGCATCTCAATGTCGATTCAATTTGCAGGATAAATATTTTCCCTTCATTAAAATATTGCTCTTGAAGTTCAATTTCAGAGGTCATACCAGCATGCGCTAATGGTAGATCTTCCTTTTTCATATATTAAGCACTTATTCTATCTATTTACTTTTATGAAATTGAGTTAACATTATAAATTTTAAGTTTATAAAAAAAAATTTTAACCATAGATTGTTTTAACCCAGTCCGTTCCAACAGTAATACCTTGTATAAACAAAGCTACTAAAGCAGCAACCATAACAACAAAGACTATATAAAAACTATATTTAGGCCAAGGATTTTCCTTAATATTATAACCCATTTTATATTGTTCCCAGATCATTACAATACATAAAACAAATAGTCCTATATCAAAAGCCCATGTTGCCAATTCTAAGCTCTCAGGAGGTAAATTCATTAAATATCCTGCTCTTGGACCGTATCCATATAATTGTGCTTCTATGGGTAATCTCACTAGGAAAAACATAAGACCCATATGCGCTATAAGAATCCAAGCGATGATTAGTGTATGCATATTTACCCAATTCATACCTCTCTTACTCAATTTATCTTCTAGGAAGAGCCCTTCTTTGTTTTTTTCAATTAATACAACAAGAACCCATATAATAAATATTATTGAGCAGATTAATGTTAAGAAAACTGTATTAAATGAGCCGCCTCCAATTATTGGAAGCATCATAGCTTGAATCATAGCTATAGTTCTTGAAACAGGGCTTTTATGATACCATGCTAATCCCACGTTCATAATAATTATAGCATAAGCGATGTTGTGTGTCCAACGAGGATCTTTTATAGCATATTCAATAAATACCAACCACCAAATAAGATATGCAAGACCCATGATAAGTAACCCCATTCCTGGACCTACCATCCATTTATTTTGTTTAGTAGCAACTTGTTTTGATTTATATTCATTCATTTTAAATTCACACTCTGTGGATTAGATTAATACTTCAATAATTTGCTTGCTTATATTTAAAATTTATAATTATAATATAAAGGAAGGAAGATTAAAATTGTATCTCATTCTGTAAAGAATCCTTCGAGATTAGATTTTTTTTCTATTTTTTTAGAATATATAGTGTAAAATATAAGTTATGAAAAACTCATCAGTTATATCTATAAATTAATCATACTTACATTCTTTTACTAATTTTCCTCTTTCAGTGAGATTCATTACAACGACTTTTGGTCTACTCATTGCTTCAATAGAATATTTTATACCTTGAGTTCCTAGTCCAGAAGATTTTGTTCCTAAAAAAGGAAAATGATCAGGCCCTCTTGAACTTTTTCCATTAATTTGTACTGATCCTACTTCTAATTCTTGAGCGATGTTAAATGCTAGATCAATATTTTCGGTAAAAATCATTCCTTGTAAGCCATATTTTGATTGATTTGAGATCCGTATGGCTTCTTCGGCACTATAAACACGTATGAAAGGGAGTACAGGTCCGAAAGGTTCTTCCCAAGCAACACGCATATCAGTTGTTACATGATCTAAAACTGTAGGCCACATAATATTTCCCTCACGTTTGTTTCCACATTTTAGGGTTGCTCCTTTTTCTAAGGCATCATCAATTAGTCCTTGGACATAATCACATTGTTTTGAGCTAATAAGAGGTCCAATTGTATTACTTTCGGCAGGATCACCAACGGTTAATTTAAGTGTTGCTTCTGTTACATCTTCAACAAGCTTATCAGCGATATTTGGCATAGGTAATACTCTTTTGACAGCTGTACAGCGTTGACCGCTAAATGAAAAGGCTCCAGATATAATTGCATTTACTACAAGATCTAAATTCGCATCATTAAGAACTATAGCAGCATCTTTTCCGCCCAATTCTAATAATAATGGCTTCATTCCAGCTATTTTTGCCAGATGTTTTCCTGTCTCTGATGAGCCTGTAAAACTTATCATGTCTATCTTTGGATGAGCCGTTAAATAATCTCCAATTTCAGAACCTCGTCCAGTTATTATATTAAAGACACCAGGGGGGATACCAACCTTTTCTAAAATGACACCGAAATGTAATGGTGTAAGAGCTCCTTGAGTTGGAGGTTTCATTACTACTGTATTTCCTGCTATTAAAGCCGGAGCAATTTTTGAGCCGGTTAAATTAAAGGGATAGTTAAAAGGACCTATACACAATACAACGCCCAAGGGAACTCTATAGGTCATAGAGATTGTTTCTCTTGTAAATCCTTTAAAAATATCCCCCATTATTGTTTCACCTGAAATTTGAGAGGCGAAATCAGCTGTAGCATTAAAAATATCAGCAGTTCTTGTAATCTCAGAAATCGCACTTTTAATGGGTTTACCGATTTCTTTCATTAATAAAGATCCTAAAGGTTTAGACCATTTTATCATCAAATTAGCTGCCTTACGTAAAAATTCTGCTCGATCTCTAATAGGAATTTCATTCCAACACTCACTATTACTTCTAGCGCATTCGATTATTCGATCTGCTTCTTCTTTTGTACAAGCTTGAATATTACCTACTAAATCATTATTATATGGATTTCTAATTGGAATAATCTTACCAGATTCTGAATTCTTCCATTTTCCATCAATAAAATATTTATAGTCTAAACCGTCTTTCATTATCGAAAATTCTTTAATCTCATTCATAAAAACCGACCTTAATAAACGTATTTATTATTTCAACAGACATCTCTCTAAATATAAATTATCTTTATAAATTATAACTGAGAAAAATTTTTCTCTGATGTGATATTTTCTAAATTAGTATGAGTCAGACTAAAGAACGAAATTTTTTAATTGGGATTTTTGGTAATAATTTTGAACAATGTAACCTCATAGGGCAGGCTTTCGGTGCACCAGGTACAAGATCAGATATTCAATTTTATAATCGTTTAGATGCGAATTTAGGTCAAGTTTTTTGTGCACTGACACCCGTAGAGTATCCGGATAAAATAAAACCCCTCATACAAGTTTTAACGATTACCAATATTTATGTGTTGGTAATTGATTTAGATATAGGGTTAAACGCGGCTGTGGGAGAAATACTAGTTGGAATGGACATTTTCCATCAAATCTTTAATAAAAAATCCATAGTAGTAATAGCAAACATCAATTCTAAAACGGAATGGAAATTAAAACAGACAAAGAAACAACTGAATGATATCTTGAAAACTACTTCAATAGGAAGTCTTGAACTATTCGAAATTCGAGAGAAATCTGACTTTGATCTTCTTAAAAGTATGATCATTGAGATGGAAGATACTGTTTTAAGTGAGGAAAGCAACGAGAATAATTCTTATACACAAGTTCTTATTGATCATTCCTTTCCAGTAAAAGGAATTGGAACGGTAATACTAGGCGTAGTAAAAAAAGGGAAACTAAATACAAGCCAAATGCTTGAACTTGTTGGATATGAAGGAATTGGAAAGAAAGTAATCATTAGGAATATCCAAAAGCATGATCGAAATTTTAAAAGCGCTTTTGAAGGAGATAGAGTTGGCTTAGCTTTGAAAGGGAATATCTCTCCAGGAGATATCAGCAGAGATAATATGCTAGTCACACCAGGAATTTTTAAACAAGAAAAAAAAATTGAAGCACATGTTTTTATTAATCCATTCTATAAACCAAAAGGAGGAATCATTAAACCTGGAGGGACAATTCAATACCATGCACTTGTCAACTTAAAATCCTCTCCTATGAAATTCATGGAAGGTGATGAGTTAAAACCAGATAAAAACGGGAAAATTAAAATATCATTTAATAAATCTTTTCTTCATGATGGTTCTGGATTAAAAGGTATTATAACTGAATTAAACAAATTTGAAAATAAATTAAGAATCGTTGGTTGGTTCACTCAGATATTATGACATATTTTTTGTATAATTCAATTTTCTTCCAGAAATAATAATCTTCCTTTCACTGGTGGAAAGATTATGTGGTTCTTTAAATTCAAAATCTTGAGTTTTATTTCTAATAAAGATTTCTTTCACATTATTAATTAGAGCTGTTTTAGTAAATTCTCTTTAGTTTTTATATTAATTATTGTTTTTATAGAGAAATTTTAAATCTGGTTTTTCGAGAGTGTAATGATGAACCCATATAAAGGTGTGGCTAAACAATGCAATCAATAATCCCGTCACTGAACCAAACAATAAAGGGGGGATCCAAAACATTAAGAATCCAAATATATACAATGCATTACCCATATATTTATAAATACCTTGCTTTACAATGGGCATATCTCTATATTTTTGAGAAAAATGATCACCTCCCGCTGCTCTGGCAAGACCGAAATACCTTAATACAGAGTAGAATGTATAAAACATAGGGATAGAAATAATCAACACAATAACTAATCTTACTATAAAAGGAATAGCTAAGGTCCCAGCATTAGATAAGCTTAATGCAAGTAAAAAAATAACTCTTAAAAAGAGGAAAATGTAAAAACCAATTACATGCAGAGGGAATCCAAGTTTTCCAAATGTTTTTGTGATTAATGAATAATGCATTTCAAGTCTCCAACTCAATAATATGTATGTATGATGCATAATTATAATGATAATTAAGGAGACTGCCCAAAATATTGTTGGTATTCCCCAGAACTCACCCTGCTGAAAATTCTCTAAAGGTAGGATGAAGAAAAATATAATTGAAAAGATTATTAAAAAAAGTAATGTCCATTGTTGATATTTCAAGATTTTCAATTCTATGAGGTTCCTTAATTATTATATTTTGTATGTTCAAGGTTTAGCTAATCTTATTTGCTTGGTATAATTAAGTTTTCCACCAGCAATAATGATCTCTCTTTCTCGTTCTGTAAGATCATGTGTCACATTAAATTCATAATCTTGAGTTCTATTCTTTACATTTATTTCTTTATCATTATTAATGAGAGCAGTCTTAATTTCTTTAAACTCTAAAATATCATTATCTAATAATCTATCATAATCATTTTTATTTACGAATTTTAATGGAATTATCCCAAAATTTATCAAATTATCTCGATGAATCCGAGCAAATGATTTATTAATAATAGCTTTAATGCCTAAATACATTGGTGCCATTGCTGCGTGTTCTCGACTCGAACCTTGTCCATAATTTTCTCCACCAATGATAACACCTCCTCCTTCATCTTTAACATCAAGGGATCGCGTTGGAAATGTGGAATCAATTTGATTAAATACAAATTCACTGATTTTTGGTAAATTCGACCTAAATGGCAGAATTTTTACCCCTGCAGGTAAAATATGATCTGTTGTAATATTATCGTTGACTTTAATAAGGACTTTAGTAATGAGATTTTCAGATAACGGTTGAATTTCCGATAATGGTATTATATTTGGTCCTCTTGTTATCTCAACTGATTTTGGATCTTCAGCGGGTTCAATTATCATGGAATCGTCAATCTTTAAGGCAGGTGGCATTTCAATATTAGGATAATTTCCAAGTTTCCGTGGATCAGTAATCTCTCCATATAGCGCAGCAGCTACAGCAGACTCTGGACTAACAAGATATACATTAGCACTTTCAGTTCCGCTCCTCCCAGGAAAATTTCTGTTGAAAGTTCTGATACTAACAGCATCAGTATTAGGGGCAAATCCCATTCCAATACATGGTCCACAAGCAGATTCAAAAATCCTCGCTCCAGCTGAAATGATATCAGATAAAGCACCACTATTATCTAAATGATATAAAACTTGTTTAGATCCTGGAGATATTCCTAAACTAACCTCTTTATGAATCCTTTTTTCTTTTAATAAAGCTGCAACTGTTAACATATCTTTTAGAGAACTGTTTGTACATGATCCAATAGCTACTTGATCAACCTTTATTCCCTCAACTTCAGAGATAGGTACCACATTACCAGGAGAATGTGGTTTTGCTACTAAAGGAATTAAATCAGACAAATTAATTTCAATGATTTCATCATAATCGTTTTCTGTTCCCTCTGGAATTTCAACAAAATGCTCATCTCTCTGTTGAAGATGAAGGAAATCTTTAGTTCTCTCATCAGAAGGAAATATTGATGTTGTTGCTCCTGTTTCCGCTCCCATATTAGTGATAGTTGCTCGTTCTGGCACTGATAAGGTTTTTACTCCAGGACCAAAATATTCTAAAATTTTCCCAACTCCTCCTTTTACATCTATCCTTCTTAATAATTCTAAAATTACATCCTTAGCAGAAATAAATTGAGGTAAACTTCCAGTTAATCTTATTCCAATTATCTTTGGTGTTTTTAAATAAAATAATCCTCCACCCATAGCCACAGCAACGTCTAAACCACCAGCACCAATTGCGATCATTCCCATAGCTCCTGCTGTCGGAGTATGTGAATCGGAGCCTATTAATGTTTTTCCAGGTCTAGCAAATCTCTCAAGAAAAACTTGATGGCAAATACCATTACCAGGTTTTGAAAATTTTATTCCATATTTTGCTGCTACAGAAGCTAAATAACGATGATCATCAGCATTTCTAGAGTCAGTCTGAAGTGTATTATGATCCACAAAAGAGATGGATAATTCTGTTTTAACTTTCTCTAAATCCAAAGCTTCAAATTGAAGATAGGCCATCGTACCAGTTGCATCTTGAGTAAGAGTATTATCTATTTTAATGCCAATTTCTTCTCCAATTTTAAACTCTCCTTCAATTAAATGGTCTATTAAAATCCTTTTTGCGATAGATGTCATTTTTTCATCCCAACATTAAACCATTTTTTTTGGGTCTAATAACTCATCAAGATCCCCTTCAATTTCTATACCCATCTCTAAAATTACTTCTTTTATAGTTTTATTCTCTTTATATGCTTTCTGAGCGACTTCTGATGCTTTATCATATCCTATAATAGGATTTAGATTTGTTACAATCATTAACATTCGATCTAATTGAGATTTAATATTATCCTTATTTACCTCTAATCCTTTTAAACAATTCTCTGTAAATGATCTTACACCATTACTTAGAATATTTATTGAATCAAGTATGCTATATATCATTATCGGCTTACAAACATTAAGATCTAAAATGCTTCCATGACTTTCTGCTAATGAAACGACTGAATCATTACCTAATACTTGTAGGCTTACTTGAATTAACATTTCACATTGAGTAGGATTTACTTTACCTGGCATAATAGAAGAACCAGGCTCATTAGAAGGCAATTTCAATTCTCCTAATCCTGCCCTTGGACCACTTCCCATCCAACGAATATCATTAGACATTTTTAAAAGATTGAGAGCAATAAGACGGAGAATTCCACTCACGTCAACAAGGATCATATGGGATGAAATATTTTCTGCTTTATTTTCACTTGGTTCAATGGAAAATCCAAAATATTCTTTTAAATTTGAGCATACTAATCTTGCCAAATCTTTATGAGCGTTTAATCCTGTTCCAACAGCAGTACCTCCAATAGGTATTTTTGCTAAATGATGGAAACTGCTTTCTAATTTCTCAATAATAAACTGATTATGATCTCTATACACTTTAAATTCTAAAGATAAAGGAATTGGAACTGCATCTTGCAAATGAGTTCTACTAACTTTGATAATATCATTAAATTGGTCTATTTTCTTTTCTAAAATATTATTAAGCTCACGCAATATTGGCAATAATTCTTCTTTTATACTTTTATAAGTTGCTAAATACATTGCAGAAGGAATAACATCATTAGACGATTGACCCATATTTACATGATCATTTGGATGTACAGGTTCTTTTTTGCCTTTAGGATATCCTAAAATTTCATTGGCTCTATTCGCCAAAACCTCATTCATGTTCATATTAGTTTGAGTTCCAGAACCAGTCTGAAAAACATCAATAGGAAATTGATTTAAGAACTTATCTTCTGTAATAATTTCTTCTACCGCTTTTAATAATGCATTAGCTATTTTTTCATCTAATAATCCTAGTTCTAAATTAGCTTTAATACAAACCTGTTTAACAACAGCAAGCGCTTTAATGAAAACATCAGGCAGCCTTTTTCCACTTACTTTAAAATTGTTAATAGCTCGTTGAGTATTAATCCCCCAATATGCCTCTTTAGGTACATTTAATTCTCCTAACAAATCCTTTTCCTTACGATATTCTTTCATGATAATCACTTGCTTTTATTGATATTTATTCCATTTTTCATCTATTACCCGAATTTTTAAAATTATCATTTAATATCTATTTTTTCTCCACAAAATTTGCAAAAATTCATTTTTTTTTCCAATTTGACGCCACAATTAGGACAAATAATTCTCTTTAATTCAACTTCTCTCTGTGGAACATCTTTTTTTTTCCCCTCTTGATGTATTTTTTCTATTCTCTTTAGTCTCTCTTTTTCTTTTGTTCTCTCGTCTGAATATTTATTTACTATAAATGTTATTATTATTAATACAAAACCGATACCAATTAGAGTATAACCTAGTGTCATCCATATAATTGAATCAGTCATTTTATTAGAAGTACCGGAACTATCTTCAGAGTTCCCCCAATTATTTAGCGATTTTTGAAATTCGAGAGATCCATAAATTGTAAAAGAAATACCTAAAATCAATAGAACTAATGTCCCAATCAACATTATTAGTGCTAGTTTTTTCATAATGTTAAATCTCTTTTAATTTGTTCTTATCTTTCTTTTTTTAATTGATTTTGGTTTTTAAAAATTAATAATCAGAAATAAGATTAAAAAAATAAAATAAATTAAATATTCAAAAAAATAAGTAAATATTTATTAAGAATTGAAGGCTCTTCCACAACCTTCACAAAAATTGGCATCAAGCGACGCTTTTCTACCACAATTAGAACAAAATTTACCCTCCTCTGTTGAAGTCTGAGTTTGAATAGAAATGTTTAAAGGAGGTTGTTCTAGTTGTCTTACAGCTTTATTAAAACATTTAATTATCTCAGGTCTTAAAAATTTAAACATTCGGGGATGACCGGTATAAATTATATCTAAGACATTATCCATTTCTCGAAATCCTAGACTTAATTCCGCTCTACCCCAACTGAAATTAGATGACAAATTTTCACGAGGGCCAACCTCTACTATAGCAAATTTACCAACTCTATATGCATCGGTGACAAGTATTTCGTTATTCTCCAAAACTACTACAAAGCTCTCGAATAATGCTTCTAAATCCTTTGGATAGTCTTTTACAGTATGTGCTATTATTTCCTTTTTTTTTCCCATTTGAAATCACTTATTTATATTTTTAAACAAATTTTCTTTTAATGAAATTTAGAAAAAAACCACTTTATAATGGATAATTTAATTGAATTGAATATTTATTTAAAAGATTCTTATTATCTAATCTGAATAATAGATTAATAAAAGTGAACTTTATTTTTGGTATTTCTTCCATTTTATGTCTAATTTGGGATCTTGGATGGTATCCATTAAATAATCAGCGAAGTCTTTTCCAGTATCTCCATTAGGTCTACCTGTTAAAATTACTTTCTTCTCATAAATTCCACAAATATCAAGAGCCATTTCTAATTTCTTAGCTTTTTCTTGGAACCCTATATGATTTAACATCATAACTACTGCTCTTATTAAACTTGAGGGATCTGCATAAATTGCTCTTCCTTCTTCAACCATTCGAGGGGCTGATCCATGAATTGCTTCAAACATTGCATAATGCTTTCCAATATTAGCACTACCAGCAGTTCCAACACCTCCTTGCATTTGGGCTGCCTCATCTGTAATTATATCTCCATATAAATTTGGAGCAACAATTACTTTAAATTGACTCTGACGAGTGGGATCAATTAATTTAGCAGTCATGATATCAATATACCAATCGTCCCAATCCACTTCATGATAATCTTTAGAAATATCTTCAGCAATGGATAAAAATTTTCCATCTGTCGTTTTTATAACATTTGCTTTAGTAACAACAGTCACTTTATTAATATTGTTTTTCTTAGCATAATCAAATGCTAATCGAATTATACGTTCAGCCCCTTGAGTAGTAATAACTTTAAAATCTATTGCTAAATCATTATCTATATTAATACCTTTTGAGCCAAGTACATAAGCACCCTCAGTATTTTCTCGAAAAAACATCCAATCTATATTTTTTTCCAGAACCTTTACAGGACGGACATTTGCAAAAAGATCTAATTCTCGGCGCATCGAAACATTTGCACTTTCTATGTTTGGCCATTTATCTCCCTTTCGAGGTGTTGTTGTAGGACCTTTTAGTAAAACATGGCATTGTTTTATTTCTCCAAGCACGTCATCAGGGATTGCTTTCATAACTTTTGCTCTATTTTCAATTGTTAAACCTTCAATTTCTCTTATTTCAACCTGATTATTTTTTATCTCATTATTTAAAATAAATTCAAGAATATTTTTAGCATGTTTAGAAATTATTGGTCCTATTCCATCTCCACCAATAATCCCGATGATTATAGGGCTAAGACTAGAGTAATCTATCCAATCGCCTTCTTTTTTGAGTCTCTCAATTCTATCTAATTGTTCTGTGATAAGATTTTCGAAATGCTTTCTTGCTTTTTCAATCTTTTCGCTCATTTCAATGAAAACCTTCCTAAAAATTTTTCCTTAATTACTTCAATCTAGATTAATTTATGTTTCAATAAGTTTTTTATTATATTGAGATAAAAAAATAAGATAAGCTTATTATAATGTATTAAAAATATGTAATTAAATGTATTTTATTTATGCGTTTGAATTTTTACTTTTTCTATAGACTGGACATGATTCAATACAGACATTACACCAAATCTCAGAAAATTCAGAAATTCGTTTTAAATTCTTTTGATTATAACTCAAACATCTGTCTCTATTGTATTCTCCATCGGAAAAAGCATTTGCAGGACATGCTTCCAAACAAATCTTACAATCAACACAATAAGAACTTTCATTTATAGGATTTCCAGTTACTAAAGGAGCGTTAGTTGCAAGCGCTCTTAAACGTACTTGTGAACCAAATTCTTCAGTTAATAATAAATTATTTCTTCCAATCGGTCCTATACCAGCTATTGCAGCGGCTTCTTTTAAATAAAGACCAGGATTATAGGAGATTACTTCTGACTCAAATCCTTGTTTGGAGAGAAATTCCTTTATCTGATACCCTCGATCTTCTAAGATCGAATCTGCATATTGAAAACTTTTACCCGTCCTTGGATTTTGACTATATACATCCAAGAGTTGATCAAAAAGGTGATAACCTATTACGATTATCGTTTTGACATCTTTTAAGAAATGTTCAGGTTTATTTCTTTTATTATATCTTTCAAAATACTCAGGATTAGCAAAGCCTATTATATCAATACCGATTTTTTTGGAAAATTTTACCAATTTATTAGTAAGGTTAATATCTCTTTCCATATTTAATACAGAATTTAAAGAATAAAATAATTTACGTTTCTTTCATTTCTTTATAAATAATACTTTCTGTTTTAATGGTCCCATCAAATTTAACGTGTTTTACGATTACAGATTCTCCTATAATCTGAACGTTTTTATCAATGAAATTATGAAGTATTGGATCATTTTGCCATAATAATCCTGTTTTTCTAATTGGTAATTCTTTTTGACCAAATTCATTTGGTTTATATAATTTTAAATAATATTCAGGTCCTTCAGATAAGGTACCTACTCTTTCTATTTTCATTTTCAATATACCATTAAATTCTTTCAAATAAATGACCTCCTTCATTTATTGCGATGTAAAAAACATCGGTTTCTTAATTAAACCTTATTCCTTTATTAAATAGATTTAAAAATATTATAGTAATAATTCAAAAATATCTTTTGGTTTCGGGTGAATCTTACATAATTTGGTATATCTTCTTAGAATCCACCAACAACTTACGCAATATGAGGTGCAATAATCACTATTTGCGGCTTGATGGTCCTGCATTCTTTTACGCGCAATCTTATCAATAACATCAGTCCGCCCCATCCAACCGATACCGCCACCGCAACACCAATAAGGTATATCTTTGATGTCATAACCTGAATTTCTTAGAACTTCATTCACATGATATTCTACATCTTCTCTATCACGATATTTTAAATGACATAAATGTTGGACACTAACCGTTCCTGATTTTTTTTCTGCTGAAGGTTTCAAATAATCTGCGATAAAGTTCACTTCAAAGTCATCACCCATCTCTGGCTTTATATAATTACTAAAAAGTACATAACATGCAGGACAAAGACAGATAATTGTCTTAAAATCTTTTAAAACTTCTTTATTTTCTTTAATACATTGTTCAAATTCATTTTTTAGACCACACGCAAGTAAATGCCATCCACAGCAGATTTCAGTCTCTAAAATTGTAAAATCAACCTTTTGTTTAAGTAAATATTGAAGGGCATGTTCAGTGTATCTGGGAATTCTAATAGTTGAGAGACACCCCATAAAGAAGAGTGTATCTGAAGTTTTAGGGATTCCCTCTGGTATTTTAATACGCATCTGATTTGTACGATAGGGTGATCTATACTTCTTATAATTTTCAATAATCTCATCAAGTCCTTTGAATGTATTCCCATCTTCTAAGAATTTTTGCTTTAGTCTAAATCTATCCCAATCTGTTTCACATTCGCCACATTGAACGCAATTATAAAGTTTAAAGAAATCTTCTTGGTTAAATTTGATTTTTTCAATATTTTGAACCATCTTTCTTACGTCATCATCTGGAATAAAATTATCTGGATCCACTTCTTCAGTTGGAAAGTTCTTTCTTCCTTTTATTCTCTCTTTCATTTAAAAAACCTAAAATAAAGAAATTGATATTTTCACTTAAATATATGTTCTAATTTTTATAAAAATAAAGCTTTTAAGCAATTAAAAAACAATTTATTATTAATTGATTTAAAAAATCAATTTTTCCTATTGAATTATCATATTTAGGTGAACCATCTTTGCTGGAGGATTTACTAATAATTACGGAAGGAGGTCAACTACTATATAGCTGGCATTCTGAAAAAAGAAAAGAAAAAGATGATGATTTAATTAGTGGATTCTTATCTGCTCTAAATAGTTTCGCCAGTATTGAGAGGGGTGAAGATATAAAATCACTGAAATTAAAAGAGACTAATATCATATTTGAAAAAAATGATAATTATTACACAAAATTAACATTTGTAGTAACTACTAAGAACGAGGAATTAATTGAATTATTACATTCAGCAATTCACAATATCATGGATAATTTTATAAAAATGTATGAGAATGTGCTGGAAAGAGAATTTGATGGAGAGATTACGAGATTTAGAAAGTTTGATGCATATGTTGAAGAAATTATCAACTCTCATGGTTTAGATGTGTTAGATACATCAATAAAAAAAGTTGAGGAAGGCGGAGCCTTAAAATCTATCATTTTTCTCGAACCAAAAGGAGGTAACATTCTCTATATTCACGCTAAACAGTATGTGAATAAAAAAGATATAAGTTTTCTAATTCCTTTAATTGTAAACTCTGCGCAATTATTATATCAAACTAATCTTAACGAGAAAGTAAGATGGATTTTATTAAATACAGTTAGAAATGAAAATTTGTTAGTAGAACCTCGAGGGAAAATTTTAATCATCAGACAATATCAATTACCGGAAAATTTCGAAGAGGACTTTTTAGCATTAGATTTTTTTAAAAGTAAAGATAAATACGTTAAAAAGCCAAATAAATTAGTCAAAGTATTTGAAAATTTGGAATGGAATCCTAAAATAAAACAGATCTTTTTGGTTGATTTAATGGGTAAAGTAATATATTCTAAAAGATTTGATCCTTCTTATGATTGTAGTGAATATATTCCCGAAACAATCAGTTTTTTAATTTCTTCCAAAAAAGCAAGCGAACAAATATATAGTAGAGTATTATTTAATTCCACCATTGGAGGAGAAAAAATAGCGACTATATGTGTAAATTTTAATAATTTTGCTTTAACTATGATTGGAAATATAAAAGATCTAAGCGATTTTACAGTGATTCAAACTTTATGTTTAAATATATATAGGCAACTTAAGTAATATATAATATTCCCAAATTCCTCTTTTAATTTATAAATATAACATTAATATTTTATGAGATTATATTTATAAGAAATAGCTTTCCATTATATAATAATTATAAAAGTGATAATTTAATATGCTGTTTTTAGAAGTCCCTC
Organism: Promethearchaeota archaeon; assembly: GCA_019058295.1. GTDB lineage: Archaea > Asgardarchaeota > Lokiarchaeia > Sigyniarchaeales > SOKP01 > LW40-45. Next base: position 31,537 of record JAHPZI010000017.1, read on the forward strand.
CTGAAATGATATTTTTAAATCATTTGATGTTATATTTGTCCACTATTGGTTTTGGACTAGCTATAACAAATGCTCTAATAATGATATCCCAAATAAAAGATTTAAACGAATTAACCATTTTAGAAAAGAAAGCACATAAAACAAATGGCTGGTTTGCTGTTGGAATTTTTTATATACTGTCTGCGTTATGCATTTATTTTGCAGTTTTGCCAAGATTAAATTCAGAAAGGTCCGGGGAATTTTTTATCCCGACTATCTATTGGCATACATTTATTGGAGGTATTATAGCATTTACATTACTTACTATAAAATTTTATATCGCTAGATATAAAAAAGATTTTATCTATGAACATGGAAAAATCGTAGGTCCAATGGGATTCGATGCCTGGGCTATAGCTTATTTCACCTCTAATATTGATTTTTATTTTTATGTAAATCCTACTGCTCATCTCCCGACTCCATTCTTAATGCCTAATTATTTGGTCTCCTTAATGATTTCAATTTTTATAGGAGTGTGTTTGTTTGCTTCAATAAAAGCCATAAAATTTAAAACATATGGAACAGCAGAAAAAGGACAAAGCTTACATGGCGTTGCGATGATTTTGCATGGAATTACTTTTGGATATGAAGGAAGCGCTAAGGAATTAGTTGGAACTCCTGTATTATATAAATATGTTTTTCCTAAAACTTATGAATTTTTAGAAAGATATGCTAATAGAATCGGATTTGATCTGGATGAGTTGAAAAAAGTTAATTTAAATGAAGCAATGGAAATAGCGATGAAAAAATTTGCTGAAATTGGGATGGCAGAGAAAATTAAAATAGAATGGATCTCAGATAAAGAATTTACCGTAGAATCAATAAATTGTTCAACATCAGTTGTCCGTTCATTTATGGAACCAGATGAATTAACTAATTCGATTTGTCCTTGGGGAATATTAGCGGCAACAATCGCAAACGCGATAACAGGAAAACATATTGAAATCGCTCCAAGTGAATTTAATAAAATAGGTGCAAAAAGCACTTTAAAAATAGTAGAAAAAGAAGAATAAATCCTTTTACTCCTTTTTTAGTTTTAAATTATCTCTTTGAAGTCCTACTTCTTTAGAACCGGGAAGTGCAGTACCACAATGATCTCTTTTGGCTTCATTAGCTTTAAAAGCATTATCAAGCTCTTTTTCTAGTTCCTCATCTGTTATTTCTTTATCAGTCATAATTAACAATGAGAATGTAAAGTATTAAAAAATTAAGATTATAAAATATTAGTCTTTTTGTTGACTAAAATAATCTAATACTCCCTTATCCTTATCTTCGGGTCTTCTCTCAGGAACTAAGACATACATTACCCCACTGTCATAAAAATTTGGATGCAAATACAAGTTACAATAACAAGCTTTAAACTCTTTTACATCAAGCGGAGCATAGTCACAGGGACATATTAAATCTCTATCAAGGTCTCTGTTTCCTGACGCAAGACGACAAGGACAAGATTGATAACCATACTCTTTTTTATTAGATACTAATCCATCAATTAAATCATTGAATATTTCCTCGTCCTTATTCAAAATCCAGTTATTTTTTTCACAAACCATCTTACAATATTCAATCATCCCTTCTTTTGTTTCCATATTCATTTTAATCAGCTCCAGATTTTAGCATTTTATCATATTTTTCCGGATTATATCCCACTATAGCCTTACCATCACAAATGAGAAATGGATAGGATATTCTTTCCTTATATTTTGCCTTAAGAAAATCTAAAATTTTCCTCTTATGAGCATATTGAATCTTATCCACATCAATATAACTATATTCTATATCTTTTGAATCTAGGTAACGCTTACACCTTTTACACCATTGACAAGTTGACAACGTGAAAATTTGGATATCTTGTGACTTATTCGCGCCTTCTACTTTCGTATTTAAGCTTGCAATTAATTCTTCATCCGACATCTGCTTTTATCCTTTTTTTTGAGATTTCTTAATTTTAATTAATACAATTATTTATTATTCTTTATATTTTTGAGATTTTCCTTCTATTTCATTCTGATTTTTCATTAATGCTTTCATAATTTTTTTTTAGGTTATCACGCCAGTTAACATCTATACATTCAAAAGCTTGCTCAGTTAATTCTCTTATATCAGCATGACAAGAGTTAAGTAAAATGCCTAAATGCTCTAGCGCTCTTTTATCACCAATTTTCATCAAACTTTCAATGATAATAAATAATCTATTTTTATTTTGCTTTTTTTCTGGGAGTTCTAATTCTTGCTTTAAAAATTCAATGATTGACATTGTAGCTTTTGGATGACTTATCTTACCCATCGCTTCAATAATTCGATTAATGACAACAGTATCTTTTTCAGAGTTAAGTGCTTTTATTAATAAGTTAGTAGCTCGAGCATCTTTTAAATTTCCAAGTTTACTTGCCGCTGCTGCTCTTTGCTCCCATGATTCACCGTGAAATAAATTCTTTATTGCTTTATTGAAATGTTCATTTTGATTTTCGGACATATCAATCAATAGAAGAGGTCTAAGAAATTATAATTTGTTGGTTATATTTTATAGATTTTATCTAGGAAATAAAAGCATTTTGAAAGGATATCGACATTATTTTTAATATTTTAGTTAGTATAACATTAATAATTTTAAGGAATAAATTTAAGTTAATTAACTAAAGATTTGGTAAAATAAATTAAAAATATACAATAAAAAGATTTAGATTTGATACTGATATAATGCCAGATAATTTACCTGAATTCCCCCTAACTAAACTGCTTTGTATTTCCTATTTTGATGAGATTATTGGCCCAAATTTATTTTATTGTAATGAAGTGTTGACTGAAGCTGTTGATTTTCCAGATCTTGGAAAGGTTTTAGAATTCCAAAGTGAGATTGGAACATTTATTTTTGCTTTTCGAAAGTATCAAACTTTAAACCATATCTTCTATATTGATTCCAAATTTGCTCGAGGAGGGCAATTTGTGCTCATGATTTCATATATCTTTAGAGCGGCCTATTTTAAAAACGAAATCGTTGATGTTTTTAAATATTTGGAAAGTAAAAAATCTGTACTTGAAGAGTATGCTTCAGAATTAAAAAAATTAAGAGAATTACCGTCGCTTTTAAAAAAGATCAAGGGAAAAACATCAATAGGAAATCCTTTAGAACTAAGCTCTAATGATTTTAGAAAGGAATTTCTTCAATTATTTAAAAAATATTTTAATAAATTATCACCAACCTTTCAAATTCAAATCCCACATTCTTCAAAAAAGATTTTCATATTTGGAAAAAGATATGCTGGAAAGACTACATTTCTCAAAAATATTGAGGCAATTCAGTTTTATAATCAAACCAATCCTGATTTGCCAACACTAATTTATGAATTAGTGATAGATAATATTGAAATCATGACGTACGATAGTATAGAAAGAGATTTTGAATGTGAAACATGTTTAAATTTTGGAGATTGTTTACATCAAGCTCAGGCTTTTATCCTAATGATTAATATAGCAGAAAAAAATTCTATTGCCGAATTAAAAGAAATGTTCCAAAAAATTGTTAATAGATGCGAAGAAATAGGGAATGTTAAAACACCCATTTTGATTATTGGAAACAAAATTAACAATAAAGAAGTTATAAATTCAGAAGATATTAATACAACTTTCAATCTGAAAGAATTACAGGATTGTGGAATGAAACTTAAATATTTTCCAATAAATATTGCAAAAGAAAAAAAAAAAATTATAAAAGCTTTACGCTGGTTAATCCACCATATGATTTAAGATTTGGAGTGCATAATTTTTGAAATATTATTTAATGCTCTTATTTAAATTATAATATATTAGATCAAACTTATTTATTACATTTTAATTTATATTTAATATGTCAGATATTCAATTACCTATTGTGATTACTAAAGAAGGATGCCCACATTGCCATGAATTTAAGGATTGGATGAAGGAAAACGAGCTTCCTTATGTCGAGAAAGACATTGACGATGAGGAATTTGTACAACAATTATTACAGGACTCTAATTTTGTAGGAATGTTTTGTGATAAAGAAGGATGTGTTGTGAATACACCAGTTATAATGTGGAAAGGAAAATATTGGTTTAAAGAATTATGGGGTATTTCTGGCCTACGGAAGAAAGAAGCTCAAAAGATATTTAAAGATTTATTCAAAGTGAAGGCATAATTATCTTCTTTTTTTTATTTATTCTTTAAATTCCGCTAACCTTTTAATAACTTTTCTAATGCTTTTCAAACCCTCCTCGTCCTGTTCTACGCCTTTTTTACCTAGGTCCTTGGTCCATAATGAGGCACCTAAATTAGCTCCAAATGCTCCTCCTGAAACGCAAATCACATGATTTTGTTGATAAAAATCTAAAATTGATCTTATTGCGATTTCTTGTCCACCACTTCGATCCCCACCAACTGCTAAAGCTACTCCAATTTTGTTTTTGAATACATTTGGATTTTTGGCAATTAACGCACGACAGCGATCCATGATCGTTTTTAGTTGCCCCGATAAATTCCCTTGAAAAACAGGAGTTCCTAATAAGAGAAATTTTGCTATTTCTAACTTAGGGTAGAGTTCCGCTAAATTATCAACATGCATACATCCTTTTTTCTCACGAATGCAATAATCGCAATGGACGCAGAATTTTATGGTCTTTCCTCTAACTGTCCAAAATTCAGTTTCAAATCCAAATTTCTTTGCGGCATAATCCAATGCATATTCAACAGCAAACTCAGTCCCTTGATTTCGCGGACTTCCACATATACCTAATAGTAGGTTTTTATTTTGAGCCATAATATTACTTAATAGTATTATTTTATAAAATTATCCCTAAAAATTTTAAACGATTAATCTCTATTAAGTAGCAATGGTTTCAGAAAAATCAAGCTTAGCCCGTGTTAAAGTAAAGTTCCCAGATCAGATTTGGATAAGTGAAATCTTTAAAAAATTCAATGATATTCAAATGGAAATCATTAATTTCCTTCCATATGATCTTGAAAAATCTATTGGAAACGCAATAATCGAGATTATGCATTATCAAATTAAATCTATTGTAGAAGTAATCAAGAACCATCCCTCAGTGTTTGAGTTTAGTATATTAGAACAGGAAGAGAACAAAATTAGGTTTAATGTTAAAACAAAAGATCCTTATTTGTTGTATGGAGTAATAAAATATGGAGTTTTAGTAAATTTCCCGGTTAAGGTCAAGGAGGGTTATGCTTATTGGAGGCTAATTTCAACGAGGAAAAGAATCGATGATTTATTAACTCTTTTTGAAAATAAAGGAATTGATTTTGAATTATTAAGAATTGGTAATTCTCCTTATGAAATTGATGATCATAGTTCTAAATTAAGTTTTGAGGAAGATAAAATTTTAGAAAAAGCAATTAGTTCAGGATTTTTTGAAGTTCCTCGAAAAATCTCCTTAGAAGAATTAGCTAATGAATTGGGAAAATCTAAATCTGCTTTATCAGTTATGCTGAGAAAAATTATTAAAAAAAAGGTTGTCTTAAAAATTTAAATTTTCCTATTTTGAATAATTGAACCATCTCTGCCAATGATGGTCTCCTCAACTGAAATTTGGCGATCAATCGTTTGTAGAATTGGATCTAAGAATATTTTAATTTTTTGACAGCAAGGAACTTCCATTAACACCAGTTTGATGCTTTCTATTGGATTTAATTTTAAAATTTGCTCCAATTTTTCCAACTCGACTTCTCCAAGACCTAACATCGGACAAACTGTTACCAATGGCTTTCCTCTAAGGATTTTTCTGTGAAAATCACCATAAGCAAATGGCGAACAGTCTGAGGCGATTACTAATTCTTTATTATTGAAATATGGAGCGGTAGGATTAACTAATGTTAATTTTGTTGGCCATTGTCGTAATGCGGATGGAATTTCCCCTGTAAGTTCAGAATCTTCCCATATTTCCTCAAATACTATTGGTTGAGATGATGGACAATTACATTGATGGGTGTGTGTAGATTTCTCCTTTTCCTTCAGTTTTTCTAAGTGGTTTTCTACAGCCTCCTCATCGAATGCTACCGCTTCTCTTTCTATGATCCTTAAAGCACCTTCAGGACATTCTCCAATACACGCACCAAGCCCATCACAAAATACATCATTCACAACTTTAGCTTTTCCATCAATAATTTCGAGGGCGCCTTTTATGCTACATAAGAGATAACTTATGTTTCTGCACAGGCGACCACACAATTACCACAGCCAGTACACAAATCATCATCAATTTTAATTATCTTTCTATTCACTAATTTTCCTTTTTCAGTTAAAGTCATTTTTTTTTACCTCTTTTAGTTCTTATTTAAAGGATAATTAAAACTTGATATAATTTTAATCTCGAACATGTTCTTGTTTTCTATTTCCCTTAAAATTTGGATTATTAAGACTTCGGCATGATATCTAATGTGTTAAGGTTAAAAAATGAAAAAAAAAAATTAATTGTTTTTTATTCTTACTACTCTTCCTACCTAGATTTGGGTTTCGCAATAATTCCTTTCTTAATTAAAACGATTATTACAGCAACGCCAGCGCCAATACTAACAAGAACAACAACAATAATAATTAATCCTATTTCAAAACCAGCCTCATCATCATCATCATCGTCATCATCGGGGGTTGGCAGTGGTGTGGATGTAGCTTCTTTTAATTTGAATAAAATTGCCTTTTCTTTAACACCATTAGTAAAATCAAGAAGATCAATAGAGACATTGTTATAATTTATCAAATCACCGTTATCTAACCCACTTACAGGATATGTTCTCATAAAAGAGAAGCCATTGACTGATGTAGTATTTTTGTATTGAAATTTAATGTTTCCATTTTCATAGAAAATGGCTTGGAATGTTTGGTTCTTATAAGAACCAAATTCTTGAATCCAATAATATTCTATTATTAACTTTCTATTAGGAGCAGTATCCTTAACTTCATAATACACACCACCATCCGAATCACCTGGATCTAGATCACATCCAAATAGAAAAATACTACCATTAAACATTCCCATATTAGGAGCATTGCAATCCTGTGGAATATATGCAAGTTGAACTCCTTCAAATGAATCCCATTCATAATCTGTCGGATCTCCATGATAGGAAAATGTCATCCATCCATTTGTACACACATTAAGATATTCATATACTCGTCCGAAATATTTAAAGTTCCATGCTCCGATTTCTGTGAGATTTAATCTTTGAGAACCATCATCATCATTGGGAAGTCCACTAGTATCAACAAAGTTTGTCAATCTAGTTCCCGTTTCATTAATTTCAATCCAATTATAGCTCGCATTAATAGTCATAGTATAATTAAAACCAGGATTCCAGCCAGATGTCTTTAATGTAGCAGTTGAATTTTCATCAATTATTTTATTTTTTGTATTTGCATTATTTTCAATTATAGTTGGAAATACTGGTAAAATCAAAATTAAAAACAATATAGCAAATAACCGTTCTTTTTTTTTTGTCAAATTTTTATCTACCAAATTTTATTGATAATTAAAGTTTTGACAAAAAAGTATTTAAAGGTTTTCAAAAAAAAAAAAAAATTGATAATTTTAATATTTTTACTACTCTTCCTACCTATATTTAGGAGGACTTCCATAATCCATGGAGATTGCAATACTCCCGTGCCCAAAGTCCTTCCGTATCATCAACTACGAAGGTTGCTTTGGGTTCATCCCCTGGCTTTAAATTTACCTTTTCATAGAAATTATTACCTATTAAGTTAATCCATTGAATCGAGTGTTCTTTAGTCATGGGATGAGGGGACCCCATAGAAATACCAACATCAACAGTTACGTTATTTCCATCAATTGTAATTTTTGGAACATGTTTCTCACCTTTCCAATCTGCTGTTTGTGGTTCTAATAACTCCATTTCTTGTTTACAACACTCTATATAGTCAGCTGTAGCGAAAAGGACCGTCCCGCATTTATTACATTTATAAACTTCTTTTACCATATTGACACCTCTTTATATTATTAATCCTCACTTTTCTTTTTAACGTGTTAAGATTAAGAAATTAAATAAAAAAAAAAGATTTTATTTTTAAAAACATATTTGGTGCTGGTAATCACAATTTAATTAAAGCAGCCCCAATAATTCCTACAATGACGCCAACAATTATTAGTACCCAGCCAATCATTATCATATCAGCAGAACCAGCAATAATCAAGACAGCACCAATGACGCCTAGTATAGCTGCAACCATATCAATTATGATTCCAACTTGTTTAGTTTCCATTTTTAATACCTCACATTTTATATTAATAAAAGAAAATTTGTTGTATGAATAATTTCAACTTTTAAATATTTAAAACTTACCAGTATTAAAAGGTAAATTAAGGAAAAAAAAATCAAATTGAAGAAAAAAATTATATTTATTCAGATCTAATCATTATTAGCATCATTTTATACTTTTCAATTGCTTTTAGAGCGTGTGGCTCATTTGCGGGCATGATAAGCATTTGATCTTTTTTCAGATGGTAAGGTTTGCCACTAATTGTAATTTCTGCTTCACCATCAAAGATATAAACAAGAGCATCAAAAGGTGTCGTATGTTCGCTTAATCCTTGATCTTTATCGAAAGCAAAAAGGGTAACAGTACCTACCTTCTTATCGATTAAAGTTTTACTCACAACTGAGTTATCTTGATAATCAATCAAACTATTCAGATTTTTAATAGAAGCTACTTCCATTTCTTTTCCCTCAATACATAAGTAAAATTATAAATCATAATCCCAACTTCTTACGATTTGCTTCAATGTGTTCTAACATTGCATCAACAGCTTGAATCGTATCGGTTTCAACATGTAGGATTCCGCCAGTAACATCTTTACAGTCAACAGTTAATAATTTGACTAAATCTGGTCCTCCTGTAACCGTAGGAACAGGATTCACATAGGTGTAAAGTCCAAACGCAAGTGCAAATATCGCATCGATAGTTGCTTTTTGTTCCATATACTCCGGCGCGACAGCAACAACAGGTAAATCAGGGATTGGAACACCTCCAAGGGCATCTGAAACAGCGGCAACAAGATCTGCTACCCGTCCAGTATCCGTACATGTTCCATAACTTAGGACTGGAGGTGTACCCAATTTTTCACAAAGAGCCTTGAGACCTGGGCCTGCTAAATCTTTTGCTTCCGGAGAACATAATCCTGCAACCTGTACTCCTCCATTTCCACATCCCATAGAAAGCACCAAGACATCTCTTTTAATTAATTCTTTAGCTACAGCAACAGTATGTACATCTTGACCCTTATCTCTAAGACTTGTACAAGAAACAAGTCCCGCAACACCTCTTATAGTACCATCTTTTATTGCATCAAGAAGAGGTGTTAAGGATCCTCCTAAAGCTTCAACAATACTTTCTGTAGAAAAGCCAACCACAGCCTCATTCATATCTAATCCTATTACAGGATCTATGCTTTCATGGCGTTCCTTAAAATTATCAATTGCCATTTGAAGCAATGTTGCTGCTTGTTCTTCTGCTTTTTCAGGGATATAATCAAGTCTTTCATCAATTCCTTCAAAGGCAACTACTTCTGATACGGGAATTAATTTGAACTTGTATTTTTCAGCATAAAGTGGATCGATTGGCATTGAACAATTCATGTCGCATACAAATGCATCAATACACCCACTTGCGAGAACTGCTTCTTGCATTATCCAATTTCCCGTAAAACCATAGAAAACATCGTCCATCTCCCATCTTTGAATCATTTCCTGTCCAGTTTCAATATTAGCGATAATTCGAAGGCCTTTAGCACCAACTGTTTTCGCTTTCTCTTGCCATTCAGGCTTTCTTGCCAATTGAACCATTGCAAATCCAAGGAACGGTTCATGTCCATTGGGTAAAATATTAACATAATCAGGATCTAATACACCAAGATTTACCCGCATTTTATGAGGCCTTGGAACATTAAAAAGAATATCTTGAATAAATTCATTGACAATTTGACTTTGATATGCCATAGCAATTCCTAATCGCATTGCTTTTAAGGCTAAGCTTGCATAATATCCATCTACATTCGTCAAACATGAACTTGTAGAGAACATCATTTCACCATAAAGACCGCCAGGATAAATTCCAATTTTTTTCCATACATCTTGTCTTTCTTTAGGTGCTAAAGCTTCAACAACCTTGCTGGGCTCATCAAACGGTCTATTGAAATCTTCCTTAACGGCATTATATAATCTTAAAGCAATTTCATTATCCGAACCAGAAGTATCTAAACCTAATCGATTTGCAAAACTTTTTAATTTTTGCGGTTCACTAATTTTAAACGGAGTTTTTCCTTCAATTGTCGCTTTTAACGTTTTTAGTGTAGTTTCTGTGTGATAATGATATGTGGAAGTACCCATTACATTTCTTAGAAGCATCATCCGCATAGCCATACCATCCGCTGTGATTCCACAGACCCCTCGTTTATCAATAGTTACATCTGCTCGACAAGGTCCATTAGAGCATAAATCACATCTAGCACCCTTTAAGCAGAATGGACATCTTTTATCGGGAACACCACCAAATCCTTGAGCTTCAAACCGATCCCAGATATTAATCATGCCATCTTTTTTTATACGTTCATAGACTTTTTGTACCGATTTATGATATGAAATTCTTTCTCCTTCCATTTTTTTTCAAACCTTTATTTGTTTTAATTCTTTAGGAAAACTAAGTTTATAAATATAGTTCTTATAAACCAAATAACAAATAATTTATATCTAATTTAAAATCTCTTTCGAACATGTTCAAATTTAGAACTTATAATAAAAACTTTAAAATATTAAAAAAACCATTAAAAAATGATGAAAGTAGTAATTATAGGAAATGGAGTAGCAGGAATCTTTGCGGCTCAAAATATTCGCATGCTTGATAAAGAGGCGGAGCTCGAGATATATTCTCTTGAAAACTATCCCTATTATACTCGAATTAAACTTCCAGAATTGATTTCTGAGCAAGTAACTATTGAGGATCTAATTGTATTTAAACAAGAATGGTATAACACGAAGAATATAAAGGTCACTTTAGGTAAGAAAATAAATAGAATTCATCTTGAACATAAGCATGTATTCTTTGAGGGAGAGAGTGAGCCGATTAAGTATGATAAATTAATTATCGCTACAGGTAGCATGCCAAATATTCCTCCGATCAAGAATGCAAATGAGATGGTTGGTAAAGGAGTCTTTACATTAAGAAATATTGATAATGCTTTAGAAATAAAAGAATACATAGATAAGAATAAGGTTTTAAAAGCAATCATTATAGGAGGCGGTTTATTAGGTCTTGAACTTGCTAAACAGATAAAAAATTGTGGATTAGACACTACTGTTGTGGAGTTTTTTCCGAGGCTATTACCAAGACAACTGGATGTTGATTGCGGAGGAATGCTAGAAAAAGTTATTGAGGATATGGGAATAAAGGTTGTTCTTAGCGCCACTACAGAAGAGATTCTTGGAGAGGAGAAAGTAAAAGGAATTAAATTGAAAGATGGGCGTGAATTTGAGGCAGAAATAGTGTTAATTCAAGCTGGAATTAGAGCAACCATAGACTTAGCAAGACATACAGGCTTGGAAACTAATCGAGGAATTATAGTAAATAAATATTTAGAGACAAGTGTGGAGGATGTTTATGCTATTGGCGACTGCATTGAATTTAATAATCAAACTTGGGGTATTATTCCCGCATGTATAGAACAATCTAAAATCATTGCCGCCTCAGTGATTGGTAAGAAAACTGTAGAATATCAAGCTACTGTACCAAAAAATACACTTAAGATAGTTGGAATCGATTTAACTTCTGTTGGGGTGTTCGATCCCGAAGATATTGATCAAATAGGAGCAGGATGGCGAATTCTGAAAGCTGTGGATAAGAAAGGGAATTGTTATAAAAAAATTGTCCTTAAAGATAATAAACTTAAAGGAGCAATCTTATTTGGCGAAAAAAAGGCCATCCCATATGTTAACAAGAATATGGAATCCGAGATTCAAGAAGATGAGCTACGCAAGGCTGTTGGCATATATAAATGGATATGTGAAGAATGCGGATATGTCTATGATGAGGCAAAACAAGAATTATTATATAAAGACTTGCCCGAGGATTGGAAATGTAAATGTGGGAATTATAAAGATAATTTTCAAAGGCAACCCCCTGAAGAATAAAATGGAGGTAAGGAATAATTCCAAAATATAGATGTAAACGTTGCAATTATTTATACATTGATGATGAGCAAAAACAATGTTTTGAAGATTTAGATGAGAAAGAATGGTGCTGTCCTCGATGTAAATGCAGCAAGAACATGTTTGTAAAACTGAATAATTAATAACTGATAAGAAGATTTTATAAATTATAGACCTAAATTTTTTAATATTCTTGTTATTAAAATCCATATAATTAAAATTTAAGGTGCAAAATATGGCAAAATGGGAATGTACCGCTTGTGGATATATATACGATGAGGAAGCAGAAGGAACTAAATTTGAAGATTTACCTGACGATTGGACTTGCCCGGTCTGCGGTGTAGGAAAGGATATGTTTGAAAAAATATCATAATTAATAATATATACTCTCTTCTTTCTTTTTTTTATTTTTATAATAGTCCATCAATACTTAAGATCAACATTTACTTCAATTCCCTCTCTAACGGCAGCGGTGACTGTACAATAATTTTCAAACATCTTCTTACACTGGTCTGCTCTTTTTCGCACAGCAGGATCATCAATTTTAGAAACGATCTCTACATTTACTTTTTTAACTCTTAAAAAACCTTTATCGTTCCTTCCTATTATCACTTCGGCATCTGCTTTTAAATCATCAATTGAAAAATTTCTTTTTTTTAGACAGAAAATAAAACTTGCACTTAAACATCCTAAAAGAGCCATACCGAGAAGTTTAGAAGGGTTTGGACCCCACATTTCTACTTCTTCTTGATTTGTTTCATCGATATAGCAGTCTTTTACTGCCATTTGACCCATTTCACATTTGAAAATCATATCTTTTTCCAATTTTAGACCTACTTTAGTTTTTACTTCTTCAGCCATTATTATCTACCTCTATTGATAAATGGTTAAATAAATTATAATTTCTCTTTATCGAAAAATAATTTTTTATTATTATTTTACTTAAGAATTTATAATTCATATAAATTAAATTTAAATCCATTTTTAATATACAATTTTTAATATACAATAATTAAAAAGAATCCTATATAAATAGTGATGAATAATGCAAGCAGTAAAAATAAATGATGGCATTTATTGGATTGGAGCGAATATACATACTGAAGACTTATTTGAAGGAATTTGGCCAATTCCAAAAGGAGTAGCACTTAATTCCTATATTGTGAAAGGAGATAAAATTGCGATCATCGAATTAGTTCGTGAATGGGGGGGAGCCTCCCACATTCTTCTTGAGAATATGAAATCAATTCCAATAGATGTGAAAGATATTGATTATATCATTTTAAATCATCTCGAACCTGATCACACAGGATTTACATATACGCTTCATCAACTAGCTCCCAAAGCTGAAATTATCGCTACTCCAAAGGGAGTCGAATTAGTTGATGGATTTTATGAAATTAAAAATAATGTTAAAGCAGTAAAAACAGGAGATACGCTCGACCTTGGACAGGGGAAGGAATTCATGTTTGCTGAAATTCCAAATGTACATTGGCCTGAAACAATGGTTACTTATGAAAAAAGTACTAAAACGCTTTTCTCAAGTGATGCTTTTGGTGCCTATGGAGTCCATAAGGGAAGTATATTTGATGATGAAACACCAGATGCTCATAAGCCATATTGGGAAGAAGAAATGCTGAGATATTATGCTAATATTGTTGCTATGTTTTCTACGAGTGTTTTGAAGGCTATTGATTCTTTGAAAGATATTGAAATAAAAACCATAGCTCCTTCCCATGGTCTGGTGTGGAGAGGAAAACCCGAGGTTGTAGTCAAGAAATATATACGTTATGCGAACTATAATCAAGATTATGCGGAGCCTGAAATATGTATTGTGTGGGGAAGTATGTACGGTAATACTGAAGCAATGTTGAGCAGTATAATAAGAGGCATTAAATCCGAAAATGTACCTGTTAAAATTTATAGAGTTCCGAATGATGATCCTTCTTTTATCCTGGCGGATGTATATAAATCTGCAGGATTAATTATAGGAACACCAACTTATGAGTATGAGATGTTTCCTCCGATGAAGTATTTATTGGATCTATTAAAGAAAAAACGAATGCGGTTTAAGAAAGTTTTGTTTTTTGGATCCTATGGATGGAGCGGAGGTGCTCAAAAAGATTTTGATGAGTTATCAACAAACATGAAATGGGATATTCTTGAGCCCGTTGTTTTTCGGGGATATCCTACAAGTGAGATACAAAAAAAAGGTGAAGATCTCGCAGCTGAACTTGCTCGACAAGTTAAAGAAATACCTTCAAAAATTAAGGATGAGGATTATTAAATCAGGAGGGTTGTAAATGGAATTTAATTTAACCGAAGAGCAAAAAGCATTACAAAAAAAGGCAAGGGAATTCGCTATAAATGAAGTTTTACCTGTTGCTAGTAAATATGACGAAAGTGAGGAATTTCCAATCGATGTCATTAGAAAGGCCTATGATGCGAATTTATTGAATTTAGCAATTCCTAAGAAATATGGTGGTCTAGGACTTGGCTTACTGGATGCCTGCATCGTTGTTGAAGAAATCTCTTCTGCTTGTCCAGGTATTGCAACTTCGATATTTGATAATAATTTAGGGGCAGAACCAATTATTATTGGTGGCAATGAGGAACAAAAAAAGAGAATTTTAGGGGACCTCATAAATAATTTTAAATTAATTGCGTTTGCTACTTCTGAGCCAACTATGGGATCTGATGTAGCTGGAATGAAATGCCTTGCTAAGGAAGATGGAGATGATTTCATTTTAAATGGAACAAAATTCTGGATTACAAATGGAGGTCACGCAGATTATATCACTGTTTTTGCTACGGTTGATCCAGAGCAAAAACATAGAGGAATAGCTGCCTTTATCGTCCCGACTGATACTGAAGGTGTTAAATTGGGAAAACATATCCCTAAGTTAGGACAAAGATCTTCAAATACTGTATCTGTAGTTTTAAAAGATGTAAAAATTAAAAAGGAAAATGTTTTGGCAAAACCAGGGAGAGGGTTTGTATTGGCTATGCAGACTTTTGCTCATACTCGGCCAGCAATCGGAGCATTCGCAGTAGGGTGTGCTCGTTCAGCAATGGAATATTCAATTGATTACGCAAAAAAACGGGAAGTTTTCGGAAGACCCATTGAAAAATATCAAGCAATTCAATTCAAAATAGCCGAAATGTATAAAGATATTGAAGCTGCCCGATTATTGACACATAAAGCAGCTTGGGAGGCTGACCAAGGAATGGATAATAATTTAAGTTCAGCAATCGCAAAAGCATTTGCTTCTGATGTGGCAATGAAAGTTACTACTGAAGCAATACAAATTTTTGGAGGGTATGGATATCTTAGAACCTACCCTGTGGAAAAACTGTTTAGAGACGCAAAACTCTATCAGATTTATGAGGGAACCTCCGAGATCCAGAGAATTGTAATTTCCAGATTCGTTATGAAACAATATGAGCATGCAATGCCTAAATTAGGCAAGGTCAGAAAAATAGATTAAAATTTATTTATTTTTTTCTTTTTTTTATTCTATAATAATATTTTTCGCAGAAAGCACTACAAAAAATAACAGAATTTTCATTTAACCAAATATCCTTTAGTTCATTTATTTTTAAATAATTATAACTTATGGCAAATTGATATATATCCATAAGTTTATGACAATTTTTACAATACCTTATTGTATTTTGAAGTTCAACATTATTTAGCTCATCTCTTTTTAAATGTTTGAAGCATTCACAGCAATGGAATTCTAAAATAGGATTTTGCCACAGGTCCAGAATCTGTTCGGGTGAAAATTCCAAATTATCTGAAAGAAAATCATATATATTTAAAGATTTTCCACAAGACCAACAAGTTCTTTTCTTAAATGCAGGTACTAATTCTTTAATGTATTCTCTTAAAATTTTTATCTTATTCCATAAATCTGAATTATTTAACTTTCGAAGAAGCAATTATAGAAGTACCTCAACTTGTCCTTATGAAAAAATGTTCTATTGGATTAAAGAATCCATCTTATTTATATGAATCCCTTAAGTTGGAATATTCCAGTATTTTTAAGAATAAAAACAAAGATTAATTCTTTCAAAGAAATTCCAAGATGTTTTGATCTTTGTTATAATATCACATAGATGTAAAACCAGAGATAGATAATTCCTATTAAGATATGGAGCAATGCGAAAAGCCCTCCTATTTTTAGTAGCTTATTATAATTCAAATCATGAATGTGATTCTTTTTACTTAATTCAAGAGTCATCATATCTGCAGCAGAACCTTGGGGTAAAAAATTACCTCCTAAATTAATCCCTAAAATAAATGCTATTAATAATGGAGTGGCCGGAAAGCCTAATTCGGTTATCATAACGGTAATTATAGGGATGAATATAACAGTTATGGGAACATTATCCAAAAGACCTGATAAAAGAGAAGTTGCTATCAAAATAAAGAGACACATTAAAAATAAATCATTTATGGAGAAACTTATTATAATTTTCTCTAATAACCTAATAGTGCCATTTAATTCCATGCAAAACACTAATATAAATAAACATATAAAGAAAAACACTAACTTATAATCAATTTTGGTAAAATAATAAGAAATTGAAGGGCGTTTTTTACCAGAAGTATCTTTTCGCGGATTGATTAGAACAAACATCAAAGCTCCAAGTATTCCAACAAATAAGATATTTGGAATGATAAATAATAGAATGATGAAAATGAATAAGGCGATCATATTTTTATTGTAGACTCCTTTATCAATGTGATCTTCCATAATAGTTAGTTCATGAGTCTGAATATGAGTTTGTTCCAATGGTTCTTCATTGATTGTACAATGTGGTAGCCAAATTCGTTTTAATGATTTTCTTAGGACGAAATAATCTAATAACAATAATGTCACTAAGGTCGAAATTACAAAATAAAGCCCTAAACTTAAAACAAACCAAGTAGCTGTCAAGTCAAATTCCGCGCTAATTAATATATTTTGTGAAGAACCAAAAGGAGTGAGTGTCGCTGCGAGATTGATGCAAATAGTTGTACCCAAGAGAAAAGGTGTGGGATTAATATGCATTTTATTGCACGTATGAATAATCATCGGAATGAAGATTATGGCCACAGAAATATCTTCAATGAATGCTGCACATAGCGTTGATATTAAACACATTACCCAGAAGAATTTTCGCGTGTTTGTATGAAACTTATTCGTGATTCTAAGGGCTAATTCTTCAAAAATTCTTTTGTCCTCTAAAATTTCAACTATCGTAAAGATTGCAATCAGGAAAAAGACAACTTCCCATTCAATGGCTAAAATCAAACCTTCAACCGTAATTTCTTTTGGTAAGAAAATAAATGTCGCAACAACAGCAATGAACATGGCTAACATGCTATAGGTCAAGAAATCAGTCCTTTCACGAAACAAGGCGATAATGACCATTGAAAAGCAAGCGATCACGATGAGCTGGAGAACTAATGTCATATTTTAACCTAATTCTAAATTATCATTATCATAAATAAAATTTTGAACTAAATTATATTGATAAAAAAAAAAAAGATTAATTTTACTTAAATTTTTAAAAATCCTACGATGATTTCCATAAGCCATGTATATTACAATATTCTCGTGCCCAGATTTCTTCAGTTGAAGCTACAACAAAAGTAGCTTTTGGTTCGTCCCCTGGTTTTAAAAATTTTCTCTTATAGCAGTTATCCTTACAGTTTAATTCAATCCACATAATCCAATGTTCTTCTGTCATTGGATGTGGTGTACCCATTGATATTCCAACATCAACAGTTACCTTATTTCCATCAATCGTAATTTTCGGTACATGTTTTTCTCCTTTCCAGTCAGCAGTTTGTTCCTCCATTAGTTGCATTTCTTGGCCACAACATATTTGTGTTGGAGCGCCAGGATTTAAGATTTCTAAAGTTTTTCCACATACATTACATTTCCATATTTCTCTTTGTTGCATTTTTTTTCACTTAAGTATGGTCTATTGCTTTCTATTACAGTAAATAGTTGGATTGATATTTAATGATTGTCTTTTTAAAATATTAGAATTCTTCACATTTTAATCTAAAATTGGCCCTTGGATGATCACAAGAAGGACATCTCCAATCTTCAGGCAATTCATCCATCTCTACTTCATATCCGCATTCCATGCATACCCAGACAACCTTTTTGCCACGTTTGAAGAAAGCATCATCTCCTACTAACTTTATTAGTTTTCCATACCTTTCTGCATGATGTTTTTCAGCCTTTATTATTGCTTTCACTCTAGCAGCAATCTTGGGATATCCCTCTTTCTCTGCTGTTTTTACAATATCTGGATAGAGAGTTTGCCATTCCATATCTTCTCCGGCTTTAGCAGATGTTAAATTTTCAAGGGTATTTCCTAAAGTCGTATGAAATTCTGCATCAGGTAATACTTTCATATCATCGAAGCTTTCTTCTTTTTTGAATTGCTGGAGCATCTTATAGAACCAATTTCCGTGCTGCAACTCCTGATTAGCAGTTTCCAGAAATACAGATGAGATTAGAACAGAACCTTCTTTTTTAGCGACTTTTGCCCAAAATGTATATCGATTTCTGGCTTGTGATTCTCCTACATATGCGGTAAATAACTTTTTTGGTGTCTCTTTCATACCATTCACTCTTTTCTATTATTTTTAATTTGAATGTATTATATTGATAAAAATGTAAATTAAAAATATAAAATTTATTTCTAAAAATTATTAGATCCTAAGATTGTTTGAATTATAATTTATAATTCATAATACGCAAATTGAAATAATTACATAAATGAATATTTACTAAGGTGAAATTATGGTTTCAGTAGAAGAAGGTTTAAATGAAGCATTTGCAGGTGAGAGCCAAGCAAATAGAAAATATTTAGCCTTTGCAGAAAAAGCAGATAAAGATGGATTTCCTCAAGTGGCGAAATTATTCCGGGCGGCTGCCGCAGCTGAGACTGTACACGCTCATAATCATTTACGGGCGTTAGGTGGTATTAAGTCTACATTGGAAAACTTAAAAGCCGCAGTTGAGGGAGAGCATTATGAATTCACTTCTATGTATCCCGAATTTATTGAAGCTGCTAAAGCAGAAGGCAATAAGGCTGCTGAAAGAACTTTCAATTTCGCAAATGAAGTTGAAAAAATCCACCATAAACTATATGAAAATGCAGTAAAAACAGTAGAAAGTGGTAAAGATTTAGAAGCAGAAGAAATTCATATTTGTCCGGTCTGTGGTTACACGCATTCAGGGGAATTACCAGACAAATGCCCCGTATGCGGAGCTTTAAAGAAAGTATTTAAAAAGATCGAATAGATCTTCTTTTTTTTTTATTAAGAGGGATTATTCAGGTTTCTCTTATTTGTAGGATAACCTTTTTTATGCCAATTTAACATTCCACCAGATAGATTTCGAAGATCTTTA
The DNA here is from genome assembly GCA_019058295.1 of Promethearchaeota archaeon. Lineage (GTDB taxonomy): Archaea > Asgardarchaeota > Lokiarchaeia > Sigyniarchaeales > SOKP01 > LW40-45. The sequence continues at coordinate 51,183 of JAHPZI010000017.1, forward strand.
AATCCAGCTTGGGCTAATAACCTCGCTGCCATCATAGAACGAGCTCCACTATGACAAATTAGCACAATCTCATCATTTTTATAATCATCAACCCTATTAAGATTTGACATAAGGTCTCCTAATGGAATTAACTCCGTTTCTACAATATGACCCCCCACACCATTATATTCTTCAGGTGTTCGGACATCTATTAAAACCGCTGGTTTATCTTCCGAATTAAGTCTTTGATATAATTCCTCTACTGTAATATCTGAAATGGGAGGTGCCTCTAGAGGTCTTAATTCTTTTCTTGTTTTTTTCTTGGCTTTAATAGGAGCGCTAATCTCATCAACAGAGAGCTCTCCTTTTTGAAGGGTTGCGACTATTTTTCCTTCTTCTTTACCTAAATATAATAATTCGACCGCCTCATTAAGCTTAGCATAAGCTTCTACACTTGATTTAAAACCCGGATCCGTAGCATAAATCTTTAATTTTTTGTTTTCAGGAAGAGTTTCTAAAGATTTTATTAAAGCGTTTAAAGGACCAGGGCAGGATAATCCACATGCATCTGTAATTACATAATTATCATCTTCAATAGATTTTTCCTTTACAAATTCCTCCATTATTTCACTTGGAGCACCGCAGGCAGCCACAATTTCTTCTGTAGTAGCAGACGCAATTTCGTAAGTTTTAAATCCTCCTGTTAAATCAAATACTTCTTTATACCCGTGTTGTAATAATATTCGAGTAGCTAGATAGCTCCTATACCCCACTTCACAAAATGTTATTATAGGCTTTCCGTTTGGAATCTCATTTAATCGGTTTCTTAGTTCTTCTAAGGGGATATTTATAGCTCCTTCAATAGTCCTTGCTTTAAATTCTTCAGGAGTTCTCACATCTAATATGATATTATCTTTTCCTTTAAGCTTATCTATATCGTGCCAGTGCCAAATAGGCATATCATTTTTCAAGTAATTGGCTGCAATGAAACCTGCCATATTTACCGGATCTTTCGCAGAACCATAAGGTGGAGCATAAGTTAATTCTAATTCTTCTAAATCAAATACGGTACCTCCCATTTTAATGATTGTGGAAATAACGTCAATTCTTTTTTCACTTCCAGAACCGCCTACAATCTGAGCTCCTAAAACTTTTCCTGAAGGTACTTCAAATAATAATTTAAATGCCATTGGAACTGCTCCAGGATAATACCCTGCGTGATTATTCGGATGTAAATATATTTTTTCATAATTTAAATCCGTATTTTTTAATTGTTTTTCCGTTAGACCAACTGTAGCTACGGTGATATCAAAAACCTTTACAACTGAAGCCCCCAAAATTCCATTATATTGAGACTTTCTTCCTGCTATATTATCTGCTGCAATCCTTCCTTGTTTATTAGCTGGACCCGCTAATGCCATTGATATTGGCTTTTTAGTTTGATAATGTAATACTTGAACAGCATCACCAACCGCATAAATATTTGGATCTGAGGTTAGCATGCTCCCATTAACAATGATATATCCTCGTTCCCCTAATTCAAGACCTGCCTCTCTTGCCAAAGTATTTTCTGGTCGAATTCCTACTGACATTATTATTAAATTTGTATCGATCGTACGTCCATTTTTAGTCTTTACAATTATGATTCCATCTGAATCTCGCTCAAAAGAATCCACAGGGTCCTCCAACACTAAACAAACTCCATTCAAGATTAATTCTTGATGGATAAATTGAGCCATCTCCCTATCTAAAGGCGGCATTACTTGATCGAGCATCTCTACGATTTTTACCTTAATACCTTTTTTAACTAAGTTCTCAACCATCTCCAATCCAATAAAACCTCCTCCTATTACAACTGCTTTTTTAATTTGAGAATTATCAACAAATTTTCGAATTTTAACGGCATCTGGAATTGTCCATAATTGATAATATGGTACTTCTTCAAGACCAGGAAAAGGAGGAAGGATCGGAATTGAACCTGTAGCTAAAATAAGATAATTATATTCTAAATCATAGGCATCATGATTCTCTAAATTTCTCACTTCAACAGTTTTATTCTCTCGATCTATTGAAATTACTTCGTTATTTACTCTAACATCTATATTAAATCTATCTAAAAATGTCTGAGGAGTAACTAATTCTAAGGAACCTTGATCTTTTATCACATTGCCCACATAATATGGTAGTCCACAATTAGCAAAAGATACATATGGACCACGATCAAGCATAATTATTTCGATATCTTCTTTAAGGCGTCTTAATCGAGCAGCAGCGGATGCTCCACCAGCAACACCACCAATAATTACTACTCTTTCCATATTAAATAACCATAAAAATAGGATTATATTAAAATATAATTATTATAATTAATTAATGAAGAAAAAAAAAAATCTTTTTAATTCACTTCTAATCAAGAATTATTGGTATTTCTACTAATAATTAAATTACCCTCTATAATCTAAATGGATAACAGCGTCAACGAACAATTCATAGTTTTCATCTTCATCAAAATCATGTATAACTACTTTTTCAACTTCATCAAGTTCTCCTTTAACTTCTAATAATTCAGATTGGAACAAAATTTTTACATCCGACTTTTTCAATTCTTTCGCTAATTCTTCTCTTCCAGGAACCCCTTTAGAAGAAGTGACAACAATTACTCTCCCTGTATATTCAGTTAATTTCATTGCTAGAGCTAAAGAAGCATCTCCAGAATCTACAATTAAAATTCTTTTATCTCTTAATTCCTCTAGATTATCAGGTCTATTTTTATAAACTCCTTTACCTAGAAATTCATCAAATCCAAGAATAACACTAATCTCTATTTGGCAAGTTGTTGGAACATTAACTTCAGGTTCTGTACCTTCACGATAATTACGAATTGCTGCTTGTAAAGCGTCAGCAGCTAAATTTGAACAATGCATTTTAATCGGAGGTAATCCTTCAAGCTCCTCAGCCACATCCTGTCTAGTTATCTTATAGGCTTCATCAAGTGTCTTCCCCTTTGCCATCTCTGTAATCATTGATGATGTAGCAACCGCAGAACCACATCCAAATGTTTTGAACTTAATATCATCTATGATCTCTTCTCCATCTTGATTCTTTCCAACTTTTATATACATAAACATAAGATCTCCGCAAACAGGATTTCCAACTTTTCCAAATCCATCAGCATCTTCAATTTCTCCCATATTTCTAGGATTCCTAAAATGATCCAGAACTTTTTCAGAATAACTTGTTGATTTCATTTAATTATTCACCTCATTATATTTTTTTAATAAATCTGGAGGTGTCAGAGGAGATAATATTCTCAACCTTTTAATGACATCTGGTAATACATCTATAGCTTTATCAATATCAGATTCTTTTGTAAATCTCCCTAACGTAAATAATAAGCTCCCATGGGCTTCTTCATGTAATAAACCCATTGCTATTAACGTATGGGATGCTTCTAAAGTTTTAGATGAGCAAGCAGACCCGGTTGCACCACCAACACCTTGATCTCTTAATGATAAAATTAAAGATTCACCTTCAATATAATCAAACCTAAAATGAGCATTATTAGGCAGTCGTTTCTCAGGATGACCATTTAAGTGGGATTTTGGAATCGAATTAAGAACTCCATTTATTAATTTATCACGCAGAATTTTTAAACGGGCTGATTCACTATGAATTTCTTTTTTCATTATTTCAGCTGCTTTTGCAAAGCCTACTATCCCAGGTATATTCTCAGAACCAGATCTCATCCCTCTCTCCTGACCCCCTCCAATTAAGATTGGATTAACACGAACTCCCTCTTTCAAGTATAACGCTCCAATACCCCTCGGTCCATAAATATCGTTTGATGAGAAAGTAATTAAATCAATTGGTACTTTCTGAACATCTATAGGAATAACTGCTTCACTTGCCACCGCATCTGTATGAAATAAAATTTTTTTCTCAGTAGCGATTTTACTTATTTCCTCTATTGGTTGTAGTGACCCAACTTCATTGCTAGCTGTGGAAATAGAAATCAAAATCGTTTTATCAGTAATAAATCTTTCCAATTTATCGAGATTTATTATTCCATATTGATCTACAGGGACTCTGCTCACTTTAAATCCTTGTCGTTCTAAATACTTACCGAGGTTCAATATCGAAATGTGCTCAATCTCTGAAATTATTATGTGATCTCCTTTTCTTTTATTTCTCAAGGCTGAGCCAATTAAAGCTAAGTTATTAGATTCAGTAGCACCTGAAGTGAATAAGATATCTGAGGATTTAGGGGCGTTTATAAAATCTGCAACTTTTTTGCGTGCCTTTTCTAAAGTCTCAGTGGCAATATCTCCATCTCCATGAAGCGATGAAGGATTTGCGAATTTTTTATTAAAATAAGGCAACATCTCTTCAATCACTCTATCATCCACTGGTTTTGCTGCTTGGTAATCTAAATAAACACTCATTTTATCATCCTTCTTTCATTATTTTAATAATCATTATATGAATTAATAAAAAAAATTTTTATTAGAAATTTATTAATTAAAACCATTGAGTAGCGTCATTCTCTAAAACTAAATCGTTTAGAGTAGCTGCTCCTACAATTTTTACACCTGGAATTAAATCAACTTTCTCCCAGCCCAACATTCTTTTTGAAGCCTCACAAACTAAAATCTCTATGCCAGCTTCCATAGTTTTATCAATCATTTCTTTAACAGATGGAAAATCACCCAATTTTATTTTTTCGGCCTCCCCTGGTTTTAATATTTTTAAACCTGTCCCTAAATAATAAACTGTTGCATCAATGTCCATAGCTTTTGCTGTCTGTGCCAACACTAGCGGAGAATATTGACGTTCAGGATCGTCAGTTGTTTGTACATACAATATACTTTTTCCCATTTTATATCACTCCTATTTTATTTTTTTTTCTTGAAAATGAATGTTAGAATATCGTCCTCCTTTCTAAAATCTAAAAGTTCTGTCTCAGTTCTTTTAGCCCATCTTTTCAAATCTTCTTCAGCAGCAGGATCGTCAGCAATAACTTTAAAACACTGACCAATTTCAAGCGTTTCAGATAGATTTCTTACTTCAAATAAAGGTTCTGGACAATATAATCCAGTTGTATCTAACTCCTTTTCAATTTCATTCTTTTCCTTATCACTCAATTTTTTCAACCTCACTTTTTATTATTACTACGAAAATTTCTTACTCTTTATTGATTTCGTATATTAGAAAGGATCTTTCTTGTTATATATACTGTCACTATTCAGATCTTTTACTAAAAAAATAAATGTTGTTCTTATAATTTAGTTAAAATAAAGAATAATTGAAGAATTAGAATAAAGTAATTTTAAAAAGAGTTTTATAATTTATAAACTTCGAAAAAAATATGTTAAAAGACCTTGAAATTAAAATAGAGATTTTAAGTTAAATATTGTTTTAATAATTGAAATCTTTTTTCTCTTGATATTCTATTTCTTACAGGATTCCAATTTCCATACAATTCTTCATGAAAAGTGGGTTTTTTAATTCTATAAAATATACCAATTGGCAGTTTATCTTTTCTTTTGACATTTTTCATCGCCTCATCAAAAGATTTCGGTTCTTTTTCAAGTATTTCAGTATTCTCTCGATAGAATTGCCAAGTGTCATTATATGCAACAGTAGGTTGTAAAATTTCTATGAATGAAAAACCTTTATGCTCAATAGCTTTTACCATAATATCTGTGAGATGTGCTTGTTTTCCTGGAAATCCTCTAGCAATGAATGTGGCACCTGCTTCTAGCATAATTGCTAGAGCATTTAAGGGTTCTTCAACACTTCCTTTGGGAGTAGAGGGACCTTTCCACCCTTTTTCTGAAAGAGGTGTATATTGACCTGTTGTTAAAGCATAAACACCATTATTATGCAAAATTAGAGTCATATCAAAGTTTCTTTTCGCGGCAAATATCGTGTGTGCAAGTCCTTCTCCCATCGCGTTTCCATCACCCGAAAATGTTATAACATTTAATTCGGGATTCGCAATTTTCATTCCTTGGATCGTTGCAATATCTCTCCCATGTAGTGAATATAGACCACTTATATTCAAATAATCAAAAATCTTAGCATGACATCCAATTCCCGCGGAAATTACAATATATTCTCTATTAATCCCTTTTTCCTCTAATTTTACAATCGCTTTTTTAAAAGCGTTTAAAATTCCGAAATTCCCACAACCAGGACACCATGTATTTTCAGCATATGTATCTAACGTGTTCATTTTAAATTACCTCCTTAATTTTTTTAGCTAATTCGATTGGATCAAATGGACGTCCATCATATTTGTTAATTAGATTTTTGCTCTTAATATTTGCTTTTTCTTTTAAAAGTGAAGTGAATTGTCCCATTTTGCTCAGTTCTATGGTTATCACGGGCTCATCTTTATATCTTTCCAATTCCCATACCGGGAAGGGTCTAAGATATATTGGCTGTATTATAGTCGCTTCAATGTCTCCATAGTGAAGAGCTTCTAACACGCTCATTGTAGTTGAACCATACGTAAAAATTAAAGGTCCCCCGTTTCCATATACATTTACCGTTTTTAGTTGCTTTAAAAAATCAATAATATGCATATCTTTTTTATACCTTTTATTATGCATTTTTGTTATTAGTTCGGGATTTTCAGTAGTTATCCCTAACTCATCATGTTCATAACTATTCCATTTAATTACGTTCTTTGAGGGTGGAAATAACAATGGGGAAATTCCATCTTCCGTATCTAGATATCTTTTGTAATTACCATTTTTATGATATTTTGGTTCTGCCCATTTTGTATTCTCCATGTTAATATCAACTGTCATACTACTCTCGGATAGATGTTTTTCAGTTAATAGAATCCCAGGAGTTTGAAATTTCCAAACAAGATCAAGCATTTCTGCTGATAGATAAAAAGCCTCTTTTACTGAACAGGGACAGGCTACAATTCTTAAAAATTCGCCATGTCCAACATTTAGAGCAAAATTTAAATCACCTTGCTCTGTATAGGTTGGTACACCAGTAGCAGGTCCAGGTCTCATAGATAAGACGCATAATACAGGCGCTTCAGTCATCCCTGCCAACGAGAAACCTTCGCTCATGAGAGCAAACCCCCCTCCACTTGACCCCACCATAGCTTTAGCTCCAGCAAAAGCAGAGCCAATTGCCATATTAATCACAGCAATTTCATTCTCCGGATGTACTATAGCTAAACCAAATTTATCTGTTTGAGACGCAAGTGTGTGTAGAATTGAGGAGGCTGGAGTCATAGGATACCCAAAATAGACATCTAAACCCCCAGCAATAGCTCCAAAAGCTATCGATTGATTTCCAGTTAGAATAGGTCTTTTTTTATCTCCATTTTCAATCTCAAATTTATTATTTAATTTAGGAAAAACATAATCATAAATAAAATTCGCAAACGAGATGTTATCTTCTACAAAATGAGGATATTCTCTTTTAATAATTTCATTCAAATCATTTTTACTAATTCCTATCGAACACGCTAAAATAGCAACTGCTCCCACACCATATAAAAGATTTTTTGCAGGAAATTTTTTAGCTTCGCTATAAAAAGGAACACCAATTCCTTCAGCATTGTCAATTTCATCAGAATTATAAATAATGAGACCATTTTTATCGAGCTCATCAGCATGCATCTCATAACTTCTCTTATCAGAATTAATAATTAAATCTGCTTTCATATAATGACTATATATATCACGTGTAGCAGTGCTTATAACCGAGAAATTATGTCCTCCTCTTATTAAACTCATATAGTCATCCATCTGAAATACTTGTCTTCCTCTCTCAATAAAAATTTGAGAAGCAACAGAAGCAGCCTTTTTCACACCCTCTCCAGCTTTACCTCCTACGATAAATGTAAAGATATTTTTTTTAATAAGGTTTCACCAAAACATTTTATTTTCTAACTTACTGAATAAGATTAATATATATTTAATATGAGCGAATTTAAAATTGAACCTTATTAATTAAAGGAATTTTTAACCAGTAAAGCTAAAACTATAAAAAGAATAAGAAAATCTCTTTTCTTTAATTTTTTAGAATTTATAGATTCAACTAAGATAATAGATAATTTAGCAGAATTATATTTTAGTAAATTTAATTATAAGAAGATAATTCGCATTTTACTTATATCATTTTAAATAAAACACTAATTTTTCAATATTTTATGAAGGAGAAATTTAAGAATTTGAATTTACTCCTATAAATTAAGTAAAATTTGTAAAACTTGGGGTGTAATAATCGTGGAATATATTAAAGAAAATAAAAATTTAATAATTGAGGTGATATTATTATTAAAAAAGCAGAACAAACTGTATCAAAGAAAGGGCACTTTATTGACTCTTATTGCTCAAATTTAAAAGAATGCATTCAAAGAAATGAATTTCTTAAAAAATTTCGGGAAGAATTAGTAAAAAAGAAGCATGATAACCTTTTTAAAGTAAAACAAGATGCTTCATAATTCCCGAAATAATCTACTTTTGAAAATCATTGAGATTTGATTAGGGTTTAAGTGATTTTCTTAGATCAATTCCAGAAATATCATCTTTTAAAACAGTATATTTTTTTAGAAATATAGCTATAGCATGTAAATAATCCCAATCTAAATCGATAAACTGTTCACAGACCGAACAATAATAATTTACAGTACTATTAAATTTAATTAGTTTAGGATGAAGTCTTCTAAAACAATAAGGACAAAGTTTAGGCTTTGAATCGTGAGCTTCAATTATTTTTTTAACTTTTTCCAATTCTGACATATTTCAATCACTACTTTATTAAAAAGATGTAAAACTAATAAACTATTAAGTACAAGATTTTTAATGATTCAATTTATTTTTTAATAAACTATTTTAGATTTTTAATTAGGATTTAATTTAATCGTGTTTATTATGTCTAAAAGTAAAAAAAATGCGATCCCTATAGGAAACGCAATTGAAAGCGAAAAGATTTCAAAAACTTATATCTCAGGAGAAATCGAAGTTCAAGCCTTAAAAAATTTGAATTTTGTCGTAAAAAATGGAGAAAGGTTGGTAATTTTAGGACCCTCAGGGTCAGGTAAAACAACTCTATTAAACTTACTTGGAGGCATAACGAGTCCTGATGAAAAAGAGGGCTCTTTGAGTATTTTTGGAGATTTAATTCAAAATTATAATCAAAAGCAATTAACTAATTATCGAAGAGAACGTGTTGGTTTTATATTCCAATTTTTTAATTTATTCCCCTCACTCAATGCTCTGGATAATGTTATAATAGGTATAGATCTTCTCAAAAAAAAGTTAAAAAGTAATTTAGATACCCTAGAAATTGCGACTGATTATTTAGAGAAGGTTGGATTAGGAGAGAGATTGTTTCACTATCCTTCTCAGCTTAGTGGAGGAGAACAACAAAGAGTTGCAATTGCAAGAGCGTTAGCAAAAATACCTTTTGTAGGGAGGAATTTTCTTCTATTATGTGATGAACCTACGGGAAATTTAGATACAGAGACAAGCGATAAAATTTTAGATTTAATGATTGAATTAAATAAAAATGAAGGCATTACTTGCTTAATAGTAACACATAATTTGTACATTGCCGAAAAATTCTCAACTAAAATTCTCAAATTAAAAGATGGAATTATACAACAATAAAAATTAAATGATAAAATGAATATAATCCTTAAAAAAGCAATTAAAGATTTTAGGAACCTCGGCTGGCGGAGTTATCTCATTATATTCACTATAATACTATCGCTAGGAGGAGGTTTAGGTTTACATTATGCGATACAAGCAGCAACTCCCATGTTGGATTTATATTATGATGATGCTAACCATGCTGATTACACCTATCAATTATCTGATAATACATGGATTACTCAAGCTCAACTAGACGGTTTAGAATATCTTGATAAGGTTGAAGATTATACTGGACGCCTCTTTTGGACAACATCAATGACCTTGCCGGGTCAAGATGAGAAAAAGTATGTATTACTCATAGGTTTAGATTCGAATATTGACGAGCCAGAAGTTTATAGATACAATATTGAAAAAGGGGAAAACTTTGATAAAAATGAAAACACTACCGCAGTAATAGATAGTGTATTCGCAGAGAAAAATGGAATTGATGTTGGGAATGAAATTGAAGTAGATGGGCTTAACAATGCTGAATTAAGAATCCTCGGCATATGTAATGCCCCAGAATTTATATCATCGACATCGAATCCCGAATACCTTTTTCCGATTGAAGGAAGTATGTGTGTTATTTTTCTAGCGAAAAATACTCTTAAAAATTATATTATTGAATCTTTTATTGCTTTAAATAATACATCTCCTCAGGATTACACAGACCTTATAAATTATTTCAAGATAGTAGATTATAATAACATCGCTGTCACTTTTAAAGACGATGTGTCAAAGGGAAATGATGAGGTAAAAGAATATCTTAATGTTATTTGTGGGCTTAATATTGAAAAAGCTGAAAAATTTGAGGATTCATATGCATACTCATTAATGCAATCGGATGTTAAAGACACAGGCGAAATCATGACGATTTTGCTAGTTTTCATGGCATTATTGGGGGGAATTATTGTGTATGTCATATTTAATAGATACGTAAATAGCCAAAAACAACAAATTGGAGTACTATTGGGTTTAGGATATACACGAAAAGATATTCTGAAATATTTCTTATTTAATGTTTTCGTAATTTCTGTTATATCAATTCCAATTGGAATCATAGTGGGGTTTGCGTTGGGGTATTTAATGATGAGCGTAATGCTTGCCGAAATGGCGAACCTAACCGTATTTGATTTTCCCTTCATTTTTCTACCAGAAGTGATGTACCTTGGTTTAGTGATTGGAGGGCTGCTCGTATTTTTTAGTACCTATTTTTCAATCAGGAAAATTAATAAGATGGTTGTGGCAGAATTGATTTATGAGCAGGAGGAGGTTACTAGGAAAATCAAAAAACCCAAAGAACGCAAAAAATCGCGGAATATAACTAATCGGTTAGTATTCCGCAATTTATTTAAGAATCCAAAAAGAATAACCTTTACAGTCATCGCTATGACCTTTTCCCTACTCATTGTATCTTCAACAGAAAGTCTGCTTGATTCTATGTACTATAACATAGATAGAACATATGCTACCCCAGAAAGTACAGTTGAACCCTCTGAAAGGTGGGATTTAAATGTCATTTTTCAAACAAGCGTAAATTTATCCATGCAATTTAATGTATTAGAGCAAATTAAAAACATTAAGGGTGTTAATGATATTGAAGTTTACAGTAAAGGAGAAGTTTTAGCAAAAGCTAAAGGAGATAAAGAGGATCAAAATCTTAATTTGCAGGGAATTGATATTGCCCATAGTAAATTTCATAAATTTTCATGGTATGGTGATAAACAGGATAATTCCCCGCCTGAAGATGATGATGAAATCGTAATATCGTCTGTTCATGCTCATAAACTCGATAAAAAAGTTGGGGATAAATTAACCATAATAAATGCTGCTAATATGGAATTTAAATTTAAAATTGTTGGTATACATTCGGAATTAGTTGTCACTCCTTATATAACATTATCGGCAGGACAAAGAGTTCTTCATAATGGATTAAATTTAATTGATGGAATTTATATAATCATTGATGATACCGCAAATAGAAACGAAATTAGAAAAGAAATCTATGACCTTAATAACATCGAGGTAGTTTTTGACTCGGAAGAAATGAATAAGAAGGCATACGATTTTGTTGATAATTATGCTTCTGTCCTATACGTAATCATATTCTATACTCTCCTTGTGTCGTTTTTCATAGTATTCTATAATTCTGTTATGAATATTTATGATAAAAACTATGAGTATGGTATTTTAAGATCTTTAGGATATAAGAAAAAAAGCGTTTTTAAAATCATTCTTCTTGAGAATCTCTTACAAGGACTTCTCCCCATACTGTTAGCGCTTTTATTTACATATCCATTAACTCTCATGATGGGAGATGTATATGCCGAAGATTTTGCTTTAGAGGTAATCGTGGGGTTACCTGCTATATTAATGATAACTATTCCACCCTTAATTCTTTTCATTTTGGGTTCATTTATAGGAATAAGAACAGTTTATAAACAAAATTTATACGAACAAGTGCAAACTAGATTTGTTGGCTAAAATTAAAAAATTTTATTCTTAAACAATAATTTTTTGATTAATATAATCTTAAAGATACTTAACACTTCAATTGAAATTTAAAGTGATCTTATGACTCAAAAAACAAAAGAATTGATAGAGAAAGCAAAAACTATTTATGATAAAACATTGAAGACCATCCAAGGATATAAAGTTAGAGATACTGCAGTATTTGACTATGCTACTATGCGTATGATTCAAGCAATCTATTGGCAAAATAAAGCAATTATTAATTTACTTGAAGAAATTTCATTAAAATAAGAATTTCATCAAATTATTTGAGTAATTTTTAGAAAAATAAGTAATTTGTAAAATTCCTTAAAAGGTTAATTTTTTTATACCTGTTGGAATAGGTTTCAAGTTTATAATTTATTTGAGAAATCTTTAAATATTAATTGAGAAATATAAACTTTGGAAAAAGGCTACCAAAAATTCTAAATTAACACCCTTACCTAATCGCCTTTCTTGAAATCGTTTTATTGGAATTTTTTAACCTTTTTTCATCTTTTTTATTTATTTTATATGCTTTTAAAATGTATTAATGAATATTCCTAAAATTCGAATGTAAATAACTTTATATATCGACTTATCTGAATTTTATATATTAAATTTTGTAGGTTTTTAAAAAAAATATATAAAGTTATTAAAAATGACTCAAAAAATAGATGAAAGTAGTCCATATTCGTCAAAAATATGGTTAAAATCTTACGATGAACACGTTAAACCAGAAATTGAGTTAGAAATTTATTCAATAGCCGAAATGTTTCAGAGAACAGCTAATGAGTATCCAGATAATCTTTGTTATGATTTTCAAGGTTCAAAAGCAACCTTTAAAGAAACAGAAAGATTAATTAATAGTTTTGCTAACTGCCTTGTAGAAAACGGAGTGAAAAAAGGTGATAGAGTAGCAATAAATTTGCCTAATCTTCCACAATTTATTGTTTCATTATTTGGTACCTTCTGTGCTGGGTGTGCTGCGTCGGGTATTAATTTCCTTCTTTCTTCCTCCGAAATAACATATCAATTAAAAGATTGTGGAGCAGCTGCCATAGTAACACTTGATTCTTTTTACGAAGAAAAGGTTCGAGAAGCTCTTCAGGGGGGAAAAACTGATGTCAAGGTTGTTATCACTACTAGTGCAGCGGATGCTTTAGATGTAGAACCAGCAATGATAGAACAATTGATAAAAATAGGCAAAATTCCAATTGGAAAAGTAGAACCTATTGAAGGAATAAAATACTTTACATATAACGAAATCATAGAAAAATATCCAAGTGATAAGCCTCCTGATGTCAAAATAGAGCCTGACGATGTTTTATTACTTCAATATACAGGCGGAACAACTGGTCCTCCTAAAGGTGCAATTTTAACTCATAGAAATTTAATATCTATGTTACAAATAGTTAGACATTGGTTTGAACCTGGTGCAAATGCGGGAGACATTTATATTTCTGGATTTCCTTTCTTTCATTTGGCGGGTTTACAATTCTGCCTAGAGACAGTTTTTAACGGGTGTAGTCAAATCCTTGTCCCTGACCCTCGAGATACAACATATATGGTAAATAAATTGAAAGAATATGAAGGTAAAATTACTCTATTTTATAATGTACCTACACTCTACCTTATGCTTTTAGATAACCGAAAATTTAAAAAATTAGATTTAAGTAATGTTGAAGGATATATTTCTGGAGCGGCTCCTTTTCCCACTAAAAGTATAAATGAATTTGAAGATGTGGTTGGTAAAGGAAAAGTTGTCGAAGCATATGGTATGACAGAGGCATCTCCAGGTGTGACAATGAATCCTTACCTAGGACCAAAGAAAATCGGAACGGTTGGTGTTCCACTCCCAAATACGGAAGTTAAAATAGTAGATGTTTCTGATCGGACTAAAGAAGTTCCACTTGGAGAAGCAGGTGAAATAGCAATAAAAGGTCCTCAAATTTTTCAAGGTTATTGGAATAAACCAAAAGAAACTGAAAATGCGCTCCAAGATGGATGGTTCTATAGTGGAGATGTTGGCATCATGGATGAGGATGGATACGTAAAAATTGTTGATCGTACAAAAGATATGATAATTGTTTCGGGATATAAAGTATTCAGCGTAGAAGTTGACGATAAAATGAATAAACATCCCGCAATTGAGCTTTGCGCATGCATAGGGTTACCCGATCCAGATCGTCCAGGTTCCGAAATTGTCAAATTATATGTACTTTTGAAAAAAGGATACGAGAATAATGAGGAGACGAAAGCAGATATTTTAAAATACGCTCAAGAAAATTTAGCTAAATACAAAGTCCCTAAAATAATTGAAATTTCTGATAATTTACCGCTTACAGTCATAGGCAAGTTAGATAAAAAAGCCTTAAGAAAACTATAATTTCGATAAACCTTTTTTTTTTCTTATTAATTTGCTGTTTTGAAATATTTTTTATAAAGGCTATAATATAAATACATCGCTAAACCAGAATGAATTCCAACACAAGGGAAAATTCCTAAGGTTAAAAGAATACATCCGTTAAACAACCCTAATAAAAATGAATAAAAAAGATAAATTAATAAAATCCTTAGATTCTTATAGGCAAACCAGGTGTGAACGTGATACAGAGAAAAAATCAGACTTGAGATAAATATGGCAAAAATAACTTCTAAATCTAATTGGTTCAATAAAAAACCAATAATATAGTATCTAAAAATTAATTCTTCTACTATCATGATTATCGGAAAGAAAAGCCATAATCTTATTCTATTATCCTTATTAATCATAACGTCAACAACATCGTGTTTTTTCATCCTTTCAATACTTTCGTTGTCATAACCATAAATTCCAATCAATTTTCCTATTAAAAGGAGCATAAATAGGCCAAAAATTAAAATTAAGATAACAAATAAATTTAATTCTTGTAAAAAGAGATATTCGATATAAATTCCTAAAAACATAGGAATAATCAAAATAATTAACAAAATTCCTAAAATTACATACTTTCTATTTTTTTCCATAGTTCTGAACTTATCCAATTTTTTAGTAAAATTAAAAGTATAAAAAGGTTGTATAAAAAATATAACTATCTTAAATTCTAAATATTATTGCATTTATAAGTTCTATTTGATTAAATTTAAACTAAAAGAATATAAAATTTAGTAGAAAAACAAATATATTTGAATTGAAAATGACGGAAATATATAAAAAGTTAGAAAATATCGTAACAAAAAAATTTATCTCGAATAGTCTCATCGTGCGACATGCTTACTCAAGAGTAGTTGATCCACTTTTACAAGGTATTCCAGATATAGTAATTCGACCTAAAGACGCGAAAGAAATCTCTGAAATTTTAAAAGTTGCTAATGAAGAAAATATCCCTGTAGTCCCTCGTGGCGGAGGGGATGATGAATTTGGTGGAAGCAAACCAATAGGAGATGGTGGAATTGTACTTGATATGAAACGGATGAATAATGTTATAAATTTAGATGAGGACAATATGGTAGTTACTGTAGAATCTGGAATTTCATGGGGCAAATTGAATGAATATTTATGCCATTTTGATCTTTATACAGGTTGTATGGGTCCTGGATCTGGAATGACTGCATCCATAGGGGGTGGGATATCTCATCAGTCCGTTGGTGGGGGTGGATGTGCTAAATATGGATCATGTACGAATCAATTAGTTTCTTTAGAAGTTGTTTTGCCAAATGGAGATATTATAGAGACGGGATCCCAAGCAAATAAATTTTCTCAAACTCCATTTAACAGATTTGGTAATGGGCCTGATTTGGCTGGACTTTTTTGTGGAGATAATGGAATTTTGGGAGTAAAAACGAAAATCTCCCTTCAAGTATTTCCAAGACCTCCATACGCCGCTTATAAAACCTTTATATTACCTCGTAAGGATAGAGAGGTTTCTTCTCAGATCATGTTGGATGTGAGACGTAAAGGGATTGATATCTATGATTTGATGTATATAATGGATGTTATTGTTCGATTAGGGACTGAATTTGGATTAATGCCTATGTGGGAACAATTGAAGAGAAAACGAGGTATTATATTTTATACAATTGAAGCAAATTCAGAAGCAGAATTAGAAGAAAAAGTTAAACAATTGGATGAAATCATTGTGAATAACAATAAATGTGAACCTTTAGGTCCGGAAATCTCTGATGGAAACATAGCTAAATGGCATTATGCAGAACAAGGGCACTGGCAATTCTATCATAATTTATGGGGCGTGGTTCCTGCACTCGAACCGCTCTCTTGCGAATGTTTTGTTCCCGCTAATATATATCCGAAGTATTTGTATGAAATTGACCAATGGGATATGGCGCATTCTGAGGATATGAGTAAATTTACAAAAATAACTGGTCAACGCCCTATTAGCTCAAGTGGACCAATATTTTTAATTGATGGTAATAATGTAGAATTAACCTGCGGATTTGCAAGTTTCCCAAGTTATTATAATGGAGAGATTCATGAAGAATTTGATGAGATCAATCTTAGACTATGGAAATCTTATTTGGAAATGGTAACAAAATGGGGTGCACAATGGTACATGATGGGACAAATGGCATCTCAAATAATGGTTGAGATTGAAGCATATTTACCAGATTATTATAAAACATTGAAAGCAATTAAGAAAACGCTTGACCCAAACTATATTTTGAGTAGAGGTAAATTTAACTTTTGGGAGGATTAAAAAATGACCGAATTAAAAAATCTTAAAGAAGAATGGAAAGCTATAATGAGCTGCATGGGCTGCGGAGATTGTGGCTATTCAATAAGACGTGCTGTTGGGCGATACCTCACATGTCCAGTAAAGGAATCTAAGGGTGAGGAGGGATTTGAGATTTATTTTTCCCGAGGAAGAATGAACGTTCTTAAGAGTGTTTTAGAGGGTAAATTACCTTTAAGCAGAGAATTAGCTGAATTTGTATATCAATGCACGGAATGCGCTAATTGTACGGAAGTTTGTCATGAAACCCATAATGAGAATATCATTCTTAATACTTCTAAATGGATTGATCATTATAAAGTATGGGATGCTCTGAGAAAAGATTTAGTAGAAGCGGGATTCGCCCCGCTAGATCGGCATAAAGACTTAGTAGATTATATGAACAATGATGCCATGAAGAATCCTTATGGAGAGGATTTTGCTAAAAAGTTTGAATGGGCTTCAGACTTTTCAAACATTAAGGAAAAAGGTGATTTAGTCTTCTTTGCAGGGTGTACTATGCCGCTCCGACAACAAGACACGTTAAAAAATATGATGAAAATTCTTATTGCCTCGGGCATGGAAATGGCCTTATCGAAGGATGAGTGGTGTTGTGGTTCTATAGGGGCTCGTATAGGTGAATACAAATCTGTTGATGAGCTTATGAAACATAATCTTGATTTATTCAAAAATATGGGGGCTAAAACTGTATTTACTGCTTGTGCGGGATGCTATAGAACTTTAAAGAAGGATTATCCTGAATTATTAGGAGAAGAATTACCATTTGAAGTGAAACACATAACTGAAGTACTCGTTGAACTTCTAAATAATAATAAAATTCCATTTAAACCGGAAGAGGGTGAAAAATTAAAAGTAACTTATCATGATCCTTGTCATTTAGGACGGCACATGGATCTATATGAAATACCAAGAGAAGTTATTGCAAAAATTCCTGGTGTTGAATTAATTGAAATGAAAAGGAATAGGAAACATGCGTGGTGCTGCGGGGCGGGAGGAGGTGTAAAGAGCCAATTTCCGGATTTGTCTAAAGACATATCAAAGGAACGGATTAGAGAAGCCGTAGAATCCGGAGCAGACATATTAACCACCAGTTGTCCATTCTGTATAGGGAATTTCAGAGATGGTTATGAAGAAATAGAACCTGAAATAAAAGAAAAAATTCAAGTAATTGATGTAATTGACTTTATAGCTTCAAAATTGAAATAAATCTCAATTAGCTTCAAGACTAATAATTTATTTTCTTGGAGCAATAGTTATTCAAATTAAAAGGGATATATATGAGAGAACTTAAAGGACCTAAATTAAATTGTGTAGCTTTCCCATTAGGTGGTATTGGAACAGGTAACATTTCCTTAGCAGGGGATGGCAGTTTAAGACAGTGGCAAATTGTAAATAATGTCAATCATTTAGCATTTATTCCAGAATCTTTTTTCTTTTTACAAACTCGAATAGAAGGATCGAATAGTTGGCTCACAAAACTCCTTGAAAAGAACATTAAATTACCACAAGACTATAAACCAGCGGAATCTGTTAATGATTATATTATCCCTCCTGATATTTTAGCGCGTCATAAAACCTATGAATGTTTCGAAGACTTAGAATTTAAAGGTGAATACCCTTTTGCGAAGATTCTTTATCATGATCCCAAAATCCCCGTTGAAATTCAGCTTGAAGCATGGAATCCCATGATCCCACTTGATATAAAAAACTCTGCTTTACCAGTTATTATTTTTAATTTTAAAGTGAAAAACCCTAATGAAAATCATTCAGTGCAAATTCGTATTGGCGGGAGTATACTAAATTTTATTGGTTGGGATGGCATTTCTGAATTAGATCAGAATTTTTATCCTAATTTTTATAAGAATAAAAATAGTAAATCATCAATTAATAATGCCTGTGGAATTCATATGTATTCTGAGAACACGGTGCTTGATGATATGTTGCACGGAGAGATATTCTTTGCCTCACTGGAAAAAGATTGTATGATCTTTCCTTCTGTTGTTAATTTGATAGAATTTCTAAAAGAATCGAATTTGAAAGAAAAACAAATTAACACAACAGAGTCCTCTGCTCATGGAAAGTCGTGGCGTGGGATATTATTAAATGAATTCTCTCTCTCCCCATTGGAAGAGAGGAATATTATATTTATACTAGGATGGTCTTTCCCTAATAGGTATCAAAACTGGGATAAAAATTTATATCGCAAAGTTAAAGTCGATCAAAAGAGTAAATTTTGGCTTGGAAATAGGTACAATAGATGGTTCAGAAACGTAAAGAATATTATTAAACATACTATAGAAAATCTTGATTTACTTGAGACTCAAACAAGAGCTTTTCATTGGCTAATTTTCAATACAACACTCCCTGATGAGATAATTGACTCAATTTCGGCAACAATGTCAACCATTAGAACACCTTCATGTTTTATCACTAAAAAAGGTGATTTCATGGGATTTGAGGGGTGCTGTGGTGCCAGCACCTCACACCATACTGAAGCTTATGGTGGTTGCTGTCCAATGAACTGTACACATGTTTGGAATTATGCTGTTACACAAGCAAGATTATATCCCACATTAGAGAGTTCTATGTTAGAGAACGAATTTAATCGTGTAACTCGGAAAGGACTTTTACCACATAGATTAGTTGTACCCACTTATTTGCCCCAACTTGAGGATACTCGAATAGGGGGTCCAGAGCGCCCTGCAATGGATGGGTTATTCGGATGTATTCTAAAAACCTATAGAATATTATTATCCACGAATGATTTTGAATGGTTTAAAAAGGCTTATCCTAAATTAAGAAAAATGATGAATCATATATTTGAGGAGTGTGATCCCAATGAGCAAGGCGTTATTGAAGGAGAACAACCAAATACTTATGATATTTCTTTTTATGGAAAAAATCTATTTATCGGGGGGCTATACCTTGTCGCATTAAAAGCTTTTGAAATAATGGCAGAAATGGTATATGATAATGATTTCAAAGAGAAGTGTATAAGAAGATTTAATAATGGAAAGAAGAATTATGATACATCATTATGGAATGGAGAATATTGGATTCAGAAATATGATGAAAAGAAACATAAGCACTCTCAATATGGAACAGGCTGTCTCTCTGACCAACTTTTTGGTCAGTTCTGGGCAAATATGCTCCATTTAGGTTCTCTATTACCAGATGATAAGCTTGAAACTACATTAGATAGTATAATGAAATATAATTTTAAGGAGGATTTTTTTGGGATCATTCAGAAACCGAGAATTTTCGCCTCTGAACACGACAAAGGGTTATTGGTTTGTTCATGGCCCCTGGGAGGGGAGCCAAGAAATCCATTTCCCTACGCTCATGAAGTTTGGACAGGAATGGAATATGAGGTTGCAGCTTTAATGATTGATCATGGTAAATTAGATAATGCGTTAAAAATTTTAAAAGCAATTCGTGATCGCTATGATGGAACCTATAGAAATCCTTGGAATGAAGTAGAATGTGGTGATCACTACATTCGAGCAATGTCTTCATGGAGAGTATTTGAAGCCGCATTAGGATATCATTGGAATGCGATTGATAAAAGAATAAGTTTCTTACCTCAATATGAGAATAATCCTTTTCAAGCGTTTTTTATTACTGATTCATCATGGGGGATAATTAAAACAGTTCTGAGTGAAAAAACAGTAGAAATTTTAATTAAACCACAGTTTGGAAAGCTTGAACTAAAATCTCTGAGCATTTGGAAACCAGAAGGGACTGATCATATGATTGATGAGGCAAGTCTTAATGGATCGTCAGTTAAGACTGATTTGGAAATTTCGAGGGTAGATGATAAAATTGAACTAACCTTTAATGAAACCATAATCATCAGTTCTAATCAAGAATTAGAAATTAGAATAAGATAAATGTATATCTTATTATAAAATCTAACTTTTTCTTCTTATTCTGGTTTTAATATGATTACAATTTGTTCTGAAATTCTAAAAGATTATAAATAAATTTCTGTAGTTTTAAAGGCTACTCAAAAATGTAAAGAATTAAAAATCATTAATAGATAATTTTTATAGTTAACAACAATAATTTGACTTGTTTTAAGAAATATGATAGATGTCGTTGTACCTGAATTAATAATTGACAAATGGCAGAATATTGTAAATATTTTAGCGAATTTGGCATCAGTACCCGTCGCATTAATCATGCATGTTGATTTACCTTACATCGAAGTGTATCGCTCCAGTAAAACCGAAGGCAATCCCTATGAAGTTGGAGATAAAGAGCATTTAATAGGTTCCGGCCTTTATTGTGAAACTGTTATTAAGAATAATGCTAAACTGTTAGTTCCGAATGCTTTAGACGATAAAGACTGGGATAAGAATCCTGATATTAAATTAAACATGATCTCCTATTTAGGATTTCCATTGTTATGGCCTAATGGTGAAGCTTTTGGGACAATTTGCATTCTTGATTCCAAAGAAAACAAATATAATATAGATATTGAAAACTTAATGCTCCAATTCAAAGAGGTTATAGAATCTCATTTGGAGCTAATAATATTAAATAAAAATTGCCGAAGAGCATTTGAACAATTAATTTTTTATAAAGATTTGTTTTCTCATGATATCCGTAATATAATTCAAGTTATTCATGGCACAACAGAATTATATACTCACTATAAATCTAAAATTGATGAATTAGATCTAATAGATCATGCGATTAAACCGATTCATAAAGCTACAAATGAAGCAATAAGGCTTATCTCAAATGTAGAAAAATTGTCTGAATTGGAAGAGGCTTTTTTGGTTTCTTTAAAAAAAGTAGACTTATCCAAAACTCTAGAAGAAGCAATATATTCAATACGCATGGGCTTTCAAGGCAAAGAAATCAAAACTGATATTGATTACTTTATGGAAGGATTAAAGGTTGAAGCTAATGAACTACTTATCGATGTATTTCAAAACATTTTAAATAATGCAGTAAAATACAATAAAAACGAAAAAATTGAAATTAATATCAAAGTTACAAAAGAACAATTAGATCATAACAATTATATTAAAGTAGAATTTATTGATAATGGAATTGGAATAAAGGATGAGTTAAAAGAAAAAATATTTCGAAGGGGATTTAAGGAATTAAAGGGGGAGAAAGGGATGGGAATAGGATTATCTATTGTAAAGAAATTGATGGAACGATATAATGGCTTAATTAAGGTTGAAGATAAGATTAAAGGGGATTATAGTAAAGGGAGTAATTTTATCTTACTCTTTCCAGAAATTAGCGATTTTTGATATTATTGATTTTCTTATGCTATTTTGGTGCAAGTAATGCTCATATTTCATTGTTTTTAAAAGATAAGATTAAAATTTATAATTAGGGAAATATTTTGAATAATCATGGGAGACATGGAATATTTACAATCTACCGAGTTTCTGGATTTTCATAAAAAAAAAGTAATGGATAAAGCTCTTGAGATTACGAAAGACATAGAGAGTAATAAAGATAAAGCCATTGCCCTTTTTTATTGGGTACGTGATGAAATAAAGTACAACGCATTCTCTTATTATCCAAAAGTAAAAGCAAACCTAAAGGCATCAGTTACTCTTCGAAGAAGAAATGGATTTTGTATGTCAAAAGCTACATTATTATCGACATTTGCCCGAGCAGTAGGCATCCCTGCACGCATCCATATGGTTGACATTATCAATCATAAAATCTCTCAAAGACTTCGTGATCTTATGGGTACTGCGGCTTTTTATTGTCATGCTTACAGCGAATTATATTTAGACGGTAGATGGGTGAAAGCTACACCTGTTTTTGATAAAAATACATGCATTAAAGGGGATTTTTTCCCAATGGTAGAGTTCGATGGGGAAAATGATGCCCTTTTTTCTGAGGTTGATACAAAAGGGAATAAATTTGTAGAATATATAGGAGATTGGGGTGTTTTTACAGATGTTCCTATCGAAAAAATTGATCAGATCTTCACGGAGAAATATCCTAAATGGTATTCTAATCCAGACCTTTTACTTGCGAAGTCAATGAAAATGAAAAAGGAACCATTGAGTCTTAATAAATAACATTAAAAATGAATTAAAATCTATTACCAAAAACTCTTTTGAAATTTATTAATGGGATCTTCAATGGATTCTGTTATTTCTTTCTGAAAGCCAGAGAAAATCTTAATATCACCATTCCAGTTTTTTAATTTATCCTCATATAACTCAAAAAACCTTTCTATAATTTTATTTAATTCTTTATGAACCTTATTTTCTTTATATTTTTTTTCTGAATTTGCTATAAAAAGGATATTATCTCTTTTTAAGAATGAAAACCTTTTATTACTTATATCAAAACTATCTACCCCTGAATCCGAGATTTCGTGAGCAAATGTGTCTAATGCGCTCATAAATCCTCCAAAAAGTTGTGCGTTAACTTTTTCATCGTAAACACGACTAAAAATAGCTAATCCTGACTCGTTAAGAATCCAAATATCTTGTAATACTTTGCCCATAAATATCTCACTTTAGTTTAATAATTAATAATATTTTTTTAAAGATTTTTATTTTGAGAACTTCACTGTAAATATGGATACTCCATAAACGAAAAGAAATAGTCCTAAAACCTTTAATATAAGCGAAATAAAATAAACCAATATTCTAATCTGGGCTAATGCATTTAATATTAATTCTGCAGTAATTAAGGCTCCTAATGTATATAAGATTATTCCGATTCCTAATGTTATACTTGGGATACGATATGGTGAAGGTTTCCATGCAAGATAAAAAAAATAAATAGGTATTATTACTCCAACTATTAAGAATCTAAGATCAAAATAAGAAAGAATTTCAAAATCTTGAGAATTATTAACTGGATAAATAAATTGGATAATACCTAAAATCATTATAACATATGCTAATAAACCCTTTAATTTAAAATCAAATGTTTTTAAATCAGTTATAAAGATAAAAACTGCAGCACCTATAGAATTAATTAACATTGCAATTTTCCAAACCATTAAATTGGGCATTTGATAATAAGTTTCTGAGTCAAATTTTGTTAGAAAGAAGTCAAAATAAAAAAACATAATTCTTGATATAAGCATAGAGACAACAAAAATAAAAACTCCAAATATGAAACCAAAATGAAAAATACCAGCTTCTTTTTTTTGATAATAAATTTTTATTCCAAGAAATAAACAAAGAACTAATTTAACAACTATTAATATAATAGTTAGAACAAAAAAAATATTAAACTCTAAGTCGCTTATTTGTAGGAACATGGTTTATCAAGAATTAAATATATAGATCATTTAAAAAAATTTTCTAAAAGCTACTAGAATTTATTATTATGATTAAGATTATCAGAATTTCGCAATCCATTTCGCTATCTTAAAAAATTAATAAAAGTAACTTTCATTAAGGCCTAATTCTTTCAAAAAAATTTTAAATTTACCTAGCTTACCTCCGTAATTGCCAGAAGAAATTTTAATTAATCCCTCCATATCGATTACTCCTTGGATGGATTTTAACATAGCTTCTTTAATACTATCAATATCAATACCATTAAAGACAATTTCAGGAATAGATTTCACTCCCTCAGGAACTTTAAAATCCTCTACAGATAGTTTATCTTTTAATGTTGGACAGAAGGGATGATTAGTTGATGGACCTATTTCTGGAAAGTTAGTTTCTGGTTTAGAGCCAGCCGAACAAACATCAAAAGTCGTACATACATTATCTATTTCAGCAATAATCTTTACTGCCTCCCTTCCTATCTTAATTCCAGAATTAACAGAATCGCAAAATAACCATAAATTTCCACCCATTACTCCTTTTGCATAGGAGAGTTCTTGTTCAATTAAAAAATCGTGTCCCATCATAATTGGAACGGAAATTAAGTTACGACCAAATTTTTCAATTATCTCTTCATATCCATCTCCACAATGCCCTACATTATTCATCATATTAAATTTAGTTTCTATTTTGTTTGGGTATGCATTAAATACGGCAGTTGTTGGAACAACCAAGATTCCCTGCCTCATTCTTCTTCCAAGTTGATCGTAGAATTTTGCTTGAGATTTTGTACCCGTTCCTGTAACCCATAATTGCACTATTGCTCCTAACCTGCCATCAATTGTTTCTTTTTCAGATAACCATCTGACTATACCACCTTCAGCATCTCCGAACACAGTAGAAGGTAAAGCTGTAAATGCATTCGCGGCTCTGTTTAAGAATTCAGCATCTTGAGCTGTCACCAATAATTGAACCACTAAACCTTCAAACGCTTCGCAGTAAGTATCTTCTACTGTTGCCATTTTTACCATTCATATTTTTTTATTAAAAAGATATTTCTGAGATATATTCCCAAGATTATTTACATCAAATAAAAGATTAAAATTAAATACTTATTATAATCCTTTAATATTAATTTAATTATTAGTTATAAATCAATGGAGACTCAATTTAATGCCAATCGGAATCTTTTTGTATGAAATTGAAAAATCATTTGGTCCTCAAATTATTGCTGATTATTATATAACTGAAGAAAAAGTTACACCTGAAATTTTAAAAATTTTTAATGAAAAACATATTAAAAAACATTTGACTGACGCTACCCATAGGCTTAAGAATTCTCTGTATTATTCCAGCCAAATAGAGGCAATTTCTAAAAAGAATAATTATTATTTAGGGTTTATACTCAAAGAAGAGGAAGATCTCATCTCATTAAAGAGTATCTTTGAGAAAATTGAGGCCAAAATAGCTCAAGAATTTACTCCAAAAGATAAAAAGAAGATACAAGCGCTTTTAAAAGATGTTTTAAATTCAACGATAAGTCTCTTCGAAAAACTTAAGGAACCCATCATTATTAAAGATACCATAAATGAGAAAACAAAGCAAATGCTTGATGAGGGAAAATTACAAGAAGCCAGAGAATTAATAGACTTAGGTGAAATAATTCCTGAAAAATTATCGACTGAAATAAAATTAGCAGAAGAAAGTTTAAAAGAGTCGAATTATAAAAAAGCCAAAAAGAGTTATCTTAAGGCAGCTGACCTTGCAGAGCAGATTAGAGAAACTGAAATAGTTGATTTATTAAAAAAAAAAGCGGAACACGTTGGAGATTTGCCAAATCTTCTTAAAACTAGAGATGCGATTAATAAGGGAATAAGAAAAAAGTTAGATGAATTAGAAGATATAAAACTGGAATACAAGATTTATGAAAATCTAATCCCTCTCATTGAAAAAAATATAAAGTTATCTTATTCTCTTGAGGATACTGATCAAATCAAAATATTAGAAAAACTAGTAAAGCTTTCCAATAGTGCTTCAAAAATTGCCCTTGATTTAAAAAAATTAGATGATAATATTAAAAGTTTGTTGAAAAAGGTTTAATTTTTTATTTATTTTCATTACTTGTAGTATCGGAGGAAAATCCTTCTTCCTGAGATTCTTCAACTATAGGTGGCACGTAATCATCTATATCATTCCATATTATTTTTGCTATATCCCAACCTTCTTTTGTAGGATATTTTAAAGCGTTTTCTATTAATCGCTCTCCAATTTCGTTATTCATCTCAACTTTATGCAGTCCAGGTGTGTTTTGCATCATCATATCATATTTTGCTCCGCCAGTTCCTATTGGAACGATTAAGATACCCTCATTAATAGCCTTTTCCCCAATTGCATCTTTAAGGCGTTTAGCAGCATAATATCCGGCGACTCCCGCACTCCTCTCAAATGTTTTTATGGATGGCACCTCTAATCCCCACTTTTTACCTTCTGCTTCGATAAGTGCGGCTAAAGTTTGAGTTCTTTTACCAAGCATGAATTTATATTCCATTTGAGTCTTGAAATCTTTTCCTTTTTCCTCTCCAACTTTTATTATACATTTTAAAGCAGCTCCTGCAACAGATTGAGGATTAACGTCTATTAAATATTCTTCCTCTGCTAATATCTCTTCTATCTTTTTTCTAATTACTTCTCGAGGTTTAGAAAAATCAATAATTTCTTCACCCTCAGATGGGGGTTTTGCTGTTGCTACGATATCAACTCCTGCTTCCATAAGCTCTTCTATGGTCATCTCTTCCATAACTACTTTATCAATGAACTTTCTACAAAGTTTAATAGAATTTCTTGGGTTTCCATTTGTCTTTTCAAAAATCATTTCTATTAATTTTTCATTTAAAGGAAACAATGGATATAATGGAGGATTTAAATTATTATCGTCCCAGAAAGTCTCCATAGTTTTTGAGAAAAAGATCTTTAAATCATTCAAGGAAAACGGCTTCAATTCTTGTTCGGGTTCCATGCGCGATCTTAGTGGAGCATCAGCAATTTCTAAAACTCTTGGCCAAATTTCTTTTAAAACGGCAATACTAATTACTAATCCTTTTACTTCGTTATAAAGTCGCTTTAAAATCTCGAGAAGTTTCCTCTCGGCTGCTTCGCCGTGCATCCGATAGGGACTTTCAAGCTCGTCAAAATAAAGGATAAGAACATCATCTAAATTTTCAGTGATTATTTTAATCATTGCAAGGCATATATCATCTTCTTCAATTACGCTGTTAATCCCTAATTCCTTTAATTCTTCAGCTTCTAAATCTTCTCCAAGAAGCCATCTTTCAGCTAAAGCCTTTTTGTTTTTATCTAATTGATAAGTTACTAGCGCTTTAACGCAATCTGCAAATATTCCTGGAAATTCACGAATACCCATTTGGATAACTTCGTCAATTTTAGGTTTTTGAAATAGTCCTTTCTTATCGCCACCCCACTTTTTAAGTAATTTCTCTGAAACTTTGTTTAAAATTTCGGGGCCAACTTCCTCAATAATACAAGTATAAACATGGAGTAATACACGAATACTTGCTGGCGGACTCGGAACATAGACTATTGTCCAATCAACGGGTTCGAATTTACTAATTTCAATTTCTTGGGATTCTTCAGTTTGAGCAAGTTTCTTTCTATTTTCTCGCTCTTTATCTTTGAATGAATGATATGCATGTGTTTTACCTGATCCCGCACTCCCTAATAGGGGTATTAATCTGCTAGATCGATCTCGATGTGTTTGGCGAACTAATCGATAAAATTCGCGATCTATAGAATTTCTCGGCCTAGCAATATCAATCTTATCTGGGATATCGCCCCTACTTACGAAATTTGAGAAAGGTATCATCGGTGCTTCTCTTAAAACATCCAAATACATTTCTTTATCGTCATCGCTTAATTCTGAGTAAATAAAATATCACCCTTTTTTTTTAGCTCATAATAATCAAGATTTAAATGGAATAATCTTTATTAACCTAAATTATCTTTATTAACCTAGATGCTATGTATTTAAACAAATTTAAAGTATTAAAATTTAATGAAATTAAGATTATTAATAATGTTTTAAGGTGAAATTGCTTGCCAAGAGAAGATAATTGGGACGACGATGAAGGATGGGACGATGATGATGACGATGATGATGATATGGGCGGACCATCTGATTTCTTTAAATTATTCGCAGATCCAAATAAGCTCTTTAAATCTAAACAATTTAGGAGGTTATTTAAAGAAATCTTAGGGAAGATTTCAAAGGGTTTACCTCCTGAATTTCAAAAACTTTCTCCTGAGGATATCCAAAAAGAATTAATGAAAAACAAAGATAAATTTGGTTTTCCATTTATGTATGGTTTCAATATTAATATTGGACCAGAAGGTAAGCCAAGAATTGATTCTTTTGGAAATATTAAACCTAAACCATATTCAAGAGATCAAAAAGTTCAGGTAGATTCTACTAGAGAACCATTAGTAGAAATCAACGAAGAAAGCGATAAACTTATAATTATTGCTGAAATGCCAGGTGTAACTAAGAATGACGTAGAATTAAAAGCAACAACACATTCTCTTACTATTTCGACCAAGTCGGATAGTATTGGAATAAAATATTACAAAGAAATTGAGCTTCCCGCTGCAATTAATTCTGATTATGCTAAAGCTAGACTTCAGAATGGAATTTTAGAAGTTAAGTTAAAAAAAATTGACGAAAGGCATACCAATATTCCCATAAGTTAAAAAAACTATCAGAATAAAGGAAAAAATATGTCTGAAGAAGAAATTCTATCTAAGAAAGCTTTAATTGTGATTTGTGTAATTTCAATAATAATTATCATAGTAGGTATGATTTTACTAGCATTAGGATATAATAAAGCGTTTTACTTAAATTATCCATTGATTCAAGCGATTTTTAAAGTGATAACATATTTAGGTGAACCAGTTGTCTTCATTATTATTATTGCTATCTTTTATATCGTTTACGATAAGAAATTTGCTAAAAATCTCGCTTTTAACCTATTGATCTCTGGATATATTAATGAATTTGTAAAGCAGATATTTCAAGATCCTAGACCACCTGCAAATAAAGCTCCGGAAGAAGAATATGGCTTGGTTGAAACTTCATATGGATTCCCCTCTGGACATACGCAAACTGCCGTGGCGACGTGGGGTTATATGGCATATGAGTTTAAAGACAAACCTAAACCTTATATTGTGCCAATTATTCTTTCGATAATTATATTTTTAATCTCAATATCGAGAATTATCATAGGAGTTCACGACCTTGAAGATATAATTGGAGGATTTGCAATTGGAATCTGTCTTTTAATCGCATTTATTTATTTAGAACCTATCATTTCCCCTAAAATCAATAAGCTAAGCTTAATAATAAAGATTTTAATCGCTGTCGCTGTATCAGTATCAATATTTATAATTGGGACTTTATTATTCCCTACAGCGGGACTTGGACTCGTCGATAATCCTCCTCTATATGCTGATGAAGGCACTTTTGCTTTAGTAGGAGGTGCAATGTTAGGATTAAGCGTTGGATATCTGTTAGAAAATGAATATGTGAATTATGAACCTTCAGAATTAAATAAGAAACAAAAAATAATTAATTTAACTATAGGCATTGTTTTATTACTAGTAATTTACATATGTTTAGACATGCTAGTTAGCGGAAACGTCGTTCTTAGATTTATAAGATACGCATTGATTTCGTTTATATTAACTTTTTGTGGCCCTTTTATGTTTAAAAAAATCAATCGAACATAAATTATTTTTTTTAAAAAAAGTACTTATCTTTATTTTATTCCACAATTAATGGAGCTATAGCGAGTTCCTTTAGAAGAATACGATTAACTTTTCTTTTATCGCTTTCTAAAACATATTCATGAGGAACAATGATTTTGTTAATAAAAGTATCTGGTCTATAGGGGTGGCTCTGAACTTGTTCTAAAATCATATTAAAAAGTTAACATTGACGTTCACTTCTTACTTAATAACGTGATGAACTTATATTTATATTTTCTTATTATTCATATGAAAAAAAAGAAAATTACTCTAATAATATATAAATTTGTCAATTTTCCAATAATATTTTAGATTATTCGTAAAATTTGGAGAGTTTTTTAAGTTATTTCGCAAGAATAAATGCGACTATAGTATTTTTTAAATAAAAATATTTAAAATAAATCTAAATATGGTTTTATTTTTTTTTTCCCCTCAGGATTTTTAATATTCTCTAAAATTATTCTTGACAATTCTTTCTTTTTACTAAAATAAATCTCCATAAATTCATCTTTAGTCATATCGGGATACCTTATTGATAAGGCCAGATCTCTTCTTGGGCACCCTCCACGCCTCATGCAACAATAAGATATTGAGCCAAAACATACTATATCAGAATCCCAATCATTTTCTTTAGAAAAATTCTCTTTTATAGTTATAAATTCTTCTGGAGAAAGTTCAATCTCGCTTAGAGTTTTATCTCTTCTGCATTTATAGGCAAAAGCTAGAGAAAATCCGGGTTTACAACAAAAAGTTAGAGCTCTATAATCTCCTCCCATACATATAGGTATTGGAGCATTTTTTTCCCATCCAGGTATGTCTCGAAGCTTTTCAGGGTCTAATTCTACCAATATATTCTTATCTCTTTAATTTTTTAAGTAAGAGGGCCTCGGGCGGGAATCGAACCCGCCTTTCCCCGGCACAAGAAAAATCTTGCCCCTCTAGGGATTCACACTGGGGAATCTAGTAATAGATACTTGATCTGTCCCCAATACTGACCGCTATACTACCGAGGCCATCATTTGACAATTCTAACTACAAGTATATAAAATAAATTAATAAAAAGCAAAAAAGTTTTTCTCTTTGTTATTTATTTTGATTTACGACTTTCAGGAGATAGTTTAAAAACTGGTCAATTGCATCCTCTAAATCTCCAGAATTATCAACAACAAAATCCGCTCCTGGAAATTTCTGATTTGCTTTTGCTCTTTCTATTCTCATCTCTAATAATTCCCCTTTTTCTCTTCCTCTATCTGTGACTCGCTGCAACGTAATTTCAAAAGGAACTTCTATAAATACGACTTTAATATTTTCGTATTTCTCTCTCGCTTCGTCCACAATAGTTCGACTCACATTTACCAAAACTGGATAACCATCCTTAAGCCAATCATCAATTTCAATAGGGACACCGTAATTTAATTGATAGATATGCCATTTTAAAGCAAATTTTCCTTGTTTCTCCATTTCTTTGAATTCATAAGGAGTTATAGAATAATTATCTTCTGTTTCAGATGCGGGTCTCGTAATATACCTCTTAACAACATGAACTTTTTTCAAAGTTTGGGGATATTTCTTTGCTGCACCATAAATTATTGAATCTTTCCCAGAACCGGAATTTCCTACTACTAAAAATAAAGTGCCTGAAAAATTTTTTTTCATGAAATCTCAAATACAAATTTATTATTTCTTGATCAAATATTATTATCAATCTTACAAGAAAAATTAAATATTATAAGTATATTTATAATATTTGAATTACGAATGGCAAATAATTCTAGAGAAAGTATAATTTCAGAGATTCCGGAGAGTTATCAAAGGTATTTAGATGAGATTTATATAATATCGCGGAAAAAAAAAGGAGGTTGGGTTTCTAACAAAGAACTCTCTGAAAACTTAGATGTAAAACCAGCAAGCGTTTCAGGAATGCTAGAAAAATTAGAAAAACAAGGTTTAATTGACTGGAAACCAAGAAAAGCAATAAGATTAACCGAAAAAGGAAAAATTATTGCGAAACAATTAAACGAGACTCATGAATTATTACGAGTTTTTTTCCTAAAAGTTTTAGAAATTCCTAACGAAGAGGTTGTAGATAATATTTCTTGCGAAATCGAGCATCATATTACTTCACATGTGAAAAAAAAACTAAAGGAATTCTTATCAAAATATTTAAAACAGATTTAATTAAATTTGATAATTAATTGAAATATTTAACTCTAAAATTTTGAGGAAAATCATGTCTAATAATTTAAAGAACTTAATAATTAAGGTACAGGAATATTTCAAGGATTTTACATGTTATATTGAGTTGTCAGATTTTAGGTCTTTTTTGTTGTTTACTTTAACCAGTCAGACGCCATCCAATATTTTAGCACAGATGGGATTAGGTGGATCGAAAGATGTAATTAGTATGCCATATAATCCAATTTTTAACATTTATTATCAAAAAATCAATTTAATAGCATCTGGTTCTTTAATTATTTATATCAAGAGCGATCCTGTTAAAGACGAGTTTATTATCGAAAAAGATGACCCAATTTTTAAAAATTTTTTAAATGCGAACGAAATTAGTCTCGCTTTTCGCGGCAAAGAGAGATTCATTTTTCCTAGCATCTCAGATTGCTCAGCTTTTGAAATTAACAGCGAACCAACTAAATTAACAGTAAAAATTGATGATTATTTTCATTCGTTAGAGAGCTTTTTAGCCATCTTGGAGCCAAATGTTTTATTTGTTATGGATGGGAAAAATGAATCCGAACCCGATTTATTATTTACTTTCAATCTAATGCCTCAATTCCCTAATGAATTAAAGCAAAATGTCCTTAAAATTGATGCTTTCTTAGATAATAACCATAAAACTAAAGACATAACTTATTTGAAGCGAGAAGAGGATTATACAATCACTTATTTAAAAAATATAAAAGAAATTAGTCATACAGAACTTTATAAATCATCATTTTCGCTGGTTATTCATATTAAATCAATAAACAAACCATATTAATCTTTTTCTCTTTTTATTAGTTTTTTTTATAATTAATTTCGTCTTCCATAAAACTCTATTAGCAGTTTGATATATCTTATTCGTCTTCAATTAAGCGCTTAACATCATTAAAGCATTAATATCCTCTATTTATAAACCTACGACAAAATATAATAATAATATCTTAATTAACAAGTTCAGGTTTTTACCAAATATGAAGATAATAACGATAAATCTCCCCGAATTTTATCTTTCCGCCATCCAGATCCTAAACGATTTGGGGGTCTATCCTTCAAGATCCGAAGCAATAAGAATCGCTCTGAAGGATTTCTTAGAAGACGAGTTAAAGTTGTATGAAACTCTTGAAGATAAACCTTTTAAAATGATAATTCAAAATTCTCTGAATAGAAAAGATTAATTTTATTATTTTTTTTATTTTCTTTTTTCTATATTTTTTAAGTAATAAAGCGAACTCATCTGTATTCTATACTAATTTTTTAATACTAAAAAAAAAAAAGTTGTTTTCAATTTTTACTCTTTTCTACCATAGATTAAATATGCCAATATTAACGTTATAATTATTATTGCCGGATAAGCATAACCAGTTGACGTTTCAAGCCAAAAATATGCTATTAAATTTCGCTGTGTAAAAATTCCAAAGAATAAAATATCCATTAGAAAATTCATTCCACAGATAATAGCACCAAGAATAATAGCGTCTATCACCCATTTATCAGGAATAATAGGATTCTTTTGTTCCCATTTCCATAAGTAAAGTATCAGGACGACAATTGAAATAATTGTATTTACGATTAACATTGCAACATAGTATCCTATATTGGGATTTTCAATTGGTTGATTCGTAGCATAGTTATAAAACGCAGAGCCAACAATTATAAATGCCCAAAGCCAAGATGCAAAACCAAGAATAATTGCTAAAACTAACGATTTGATATTTATATCTGCCATTACTAATTACCTCTTTTTTATGTAAATTTAATTTCAATTTTTAAATATTTTAAGGATATACAAATATTTTATGGATATATTTATTCTTTAAAGAGTCATCTAATTTATTAAATTATTCTCTTTCTTTTTCATTGTTTATTCTATTTGAAGTTGGTTATTTTTAATTACTTTATTCGATCTAAAATTAGTGACCCTCCAACACCAACATTTTCAGGTTTATTTTCTCTAATTAAGACCACATAGACTTCTCTTGGAAGTTTATAGGCTTTTTCAAGTGCATCAGTAATCTCTTTTACGAGTGTTCTTTTTGTTTCTACATCAATTTCTGGACCATCAATCATAACATTTGGCATTATCACATACCTCCATATTTTTAATTATTATAAAGAAAAAGAATCTAAATAAATATATCTTCCTTTTGATATCAGTATTATTTAATGCATCATGACAGTGATAAGATTAAATTTAAATTAATTTTAATGGGTGCCACTGGAATAGACAAAACAAGCTTAATCGTATTATATCCTAATTTCTCACTTATTAAAATAAAAAAAAAGTAAAAAAAAAATATAAATAAAAAATAAAAAAAACCGTTATTTTAGTATTACTTCGTCAATTATTTTACCGTCTCTCATTTTGAGCAATCTATCTGCCAGACGCCCTACTGCTGGATCATGAGTTACCATTAATATGGTTTGATCAAGTTCCTTATTAAGATCATGGAGAAGATTAATAATTTCCATTCCCATCTTAGTATCAAGTTCACCTGTTGGCTCATCGGCGATTAAAAGTGAAGGCTCGTTAGCAAGAGAGCGTGCAACTGCAACTCTTTGTTGCTCACCGCCAGAAAGTTCAGCAGGGAGATGATCCATTCGATCTTCCAGACCTACAAGCGTTAGGAATTTTGTTGCTCTTTCTCTTCTTAAATCTTCAGGTTGATCTGCGAAAACTAAAGGAAGTTCGACGTTTTCATAAGCTGTAAGAACCGGAACTAAATTATAAAATTGGAAGATAAATCCAAGATTTTTAAGTCTTAGATTCGTTTGCTCTTCATCATCCATATGTGCCACGTTAGTTCGATTTATGAATACTGCTCCACCAGTGGGATTATCAAGTGCACCAATCATATTAAGTAAAGTAGTTTTTCCGGATCCAGAAGGGCCCATTACAGATACAAATTCTCCTTTCCTAACTTTCAGACTTATTCCATCCAAGGCGTGAACTTCAACTTCACCCATATGATAAACTTTAGTTAATTCAAAAACTTGGATCATTGCATCATCATCTGGAGTATATTTTCCCTCTTCTTCACTAATGATTTTTTTTCCAGTTTTTCTTTTTTTTGACTTCATTGTTTAATGCCTCCACATTTTTAATCATTCCAAATTTCTGATAATGGTTTTCCACCCTTTCTTTCTTCTGTGATTTCTCCATCAGTAATAGTTATAATCCTATCCGCTACATCAGCTATTCTTACATTATGAGTGACCATAAGAATAGACTGACCCGCATTTTTTAGATTGAGAAAGATTTCTGCAATTTGAGTTGATGTTTCTGTATCAAGTTCACCTGTTGGTTCGTCAGCAAGTAATATTAAAGGATCATTTGCCATTGATCTTGCGACAGTTACTCGTTGTTGTTCTCCTCCTGATAGTTCAGTTGGTCTATGATAGATTCTTTCACCGAGACCTACGCTTTTAAGAAGTCTTTCAACTTTTTCTTTAACATTTTCTTTAGATTCCCCTCCAAGAAGCAATGGAAGCTCAACATTCTCATATGCAGTAAGAATTGGGAAGAGATTATAGAATTGAAATATTAATCCAATTTGATGCAATCGCATTTCTTTGTGTTCTTTACTATTCATTTTAGTAATATCGCTTCCAGTTCCTTTACCATCAATATTATATATTATTTGTCCTGAATCTGGAAAATCGAGGGCTCCAAGGCAATTTATCAATGTCGTTTTACCTGATCCAGATGGACCTACTATAGCAACTAATTCTCCTTTCTTAATCTGTAGATTTATATTTTTAAGTGCTGTGACATGGTAATCTCCGAGTGGATAGATTTTATTGAGATTTCTCACTTCAAGAACTAAATTAGGATCCATTTTTTCTGTTGCTTTACTAAAGATTATTTCAGAAGATTTTGAGATTTTTCTAGAAGCCTTTTTAGAAATTTTTTCAGAAGGTTTTGAGATTTCTTTCTCTCCATTTTCTCCCTCATCAAGTACATGAGAAAGAACTTCATAGGCTCTCTTTTTATTATTTATAGACAAATCCTTTTCATCCATTTATATCACCTATCTTGTTCTTACGGCGTCAATTATATTGATATTTGCTGCCCATTTTGAAGGATATCTTGAACTAACAATTGCAGTAACCACTGTTGTAAGTATCAATAAGCTAATTACAAGCCATGGAATGACAAGAGTAACCGTAAGAAATCCCGTGTCTGGAATAGATGAGACCATAAGAAATCCAGTAAACAATCCAGCAATTATTCCCACTATTGTTCCTAAAAATGCCACGACTAATGTTTCTCCAGAAATTGTTCTTACGACTCCTTTTTTATTTAACCCAATTGATCTAAGCATTCCGATTTCTCTTCGACGAGCCATTGTCGTAAGAAGGCAATGAAGGGCTAGTCCAATCATAGCAATTATAATAGCAAATACCAATATTCCGTTCATAATCAAACTAATCAGATCTACCATGCTTTCGAAAATTGATGTGATATAGGAATTTGTGAAAGCAAACAATACGATATAGCCATGATCTTCCATATATTCCGTTATCTCTTCTAAAATTTTTTCATCATCCTCACCTTCTTCAACCCAGATATACCAACTAAAGACATTTAATCTAAATGCTAATGAATCAATAGGAATCGAAGGTGATCCTGTTTTAAGATCAAGGATAGTCCAGTTTGAACCTAAAGCCTCTAATCGGGTCCACAATAGAGATGCAGTTTTCGCAATATCATCAACAGATTTACAATGTATAAAGACATGAGTAATTTTGTCGTATGTTCCATTATTTCTAGTTCCGTTATAGTCGATATACACTTGATTTCTCGCTTTTTCATAATTAATATAAATAGCATTTTGAGTTTCCGCTATATCAGCACCTACTTCATAACCTGCGATCCAATTCAATCTTTCTGTACGGTACAATAAGGGATCTGCAATTATCCCTATAACTGTATAATTAGGCCATTTATCAGGCTCTAGAGTATAGGTGGATTGATTTACTAGAAAATTCAAGGAATCAATATTTATGCTAAAATCATTATTATAAGTAGAATTATATCCGGTTATTCTTAATGTGAGATTACTCGTTAAAGATGATATGTCTGGTAGGGGAAAATAAGTGAATGGTGGGAAATATTGATTAAAATATAACGTATGGTTTTTTTCAGTTCTACTATTAATATCTCCTAGTTTTTCAAAGCTTTTTGTGAAATAGTTATATACTTCTAGCTCTAGATTTTCAATTGAGGAATTAACCGAAGATTCTATAGTAACGCCATAAGGAATCATAAATTTCAGATATTTTATAATGAAGTCAAACAGATTAACTGTAATATTGAAGTTTAATGAATTTTTATTACTCTTAAATGTCATATTCACATTATCTGAGAATGTAAAATTTGCTACGCTACCATCTATAATTGTTCCATCTTTAAGCAAAACAGTAGTATTAAGTTCTCCTGTGTTTATAAAAGTAGGACTTGGTTCAAATTCTTGCGGAAATATCGCAATTGTTGAATTTATTCCAAAAGATTCATCATAATTCTCCCTATAATAATCTCGATATGTTTTATCAACTACACACACATCATCAAAATTATTAAGTAATTGTTCCATTGTATCGCCGGGATACGCATTTGATTGATTTATTAATAGGTGTTCGCCAAAATAGCTATCGTCTTTTAAATTTCCAATAGAATTTGTTCTGATACCAACAACAGATGAATTAAAGTTAATAGCAGGGTCGAAAATATTTATTGGAACGTCTAAATCATATGAAGGGCCGATATAATCCATGCGCGTCGTATAATAATCAATTTCACTAATATCATCTAAAATCGGATAAACATCAGAAAAATTGTACCAATTAGGCAAATATAAATCTATGTCATCATATCCTGATTCTGGTTTTTGTCTGAATATAATATCTGTATTTCCACCAGGTAGATTCTTACGTGCAATCTGTTCATATGTGTCCCATGAAATAAATATGTTATATGCGCCTTCTTCTTGACCTATTATTTCTCCTGTAGCAAACCCTTGAAATTTTTCGACAATTGCTATTACTTTCATTCTCTCTTCATAAGTGACCTCTTGAGCAGAATCCGTATCATATGCTTGCATTGCATTAAAAGATGGAAAAATGATTCCAAGTGAAAATGATACGTTTATCTTGTCGTCTACTTCTAAATCAAAGTAGTCTGCTTCATTCTCAGTAATAATCATGGTATTTTCGTCTTCTATCTCATCCATCATCTCTTTAAGCGTCATATCACTTGGCTCGAGTACTTCTGTTTCCTTCATATGTTCTTCAACTTTGTCGGGATCTAATACGTGTACTGTAACAGATTTATCCCAATCCTTTTCTAATTGCCCATGTCCAATCCATTTATTCCTATCTTCATCAAATATAAGTGCATTTCTAAAAGTCACTCCCATTACATCATCAATTCCATCTATATCCTCAAGTTCATCTTCAAACGAACGAGGTGTATTTTGGGCAAATACTCGAATATCACACCCCATTACGTTATTGACAGTAGTGTGTACTCCTTCTCTAACTGAACCCATTATTACGCTAATACTAACAAGATAACTTACTGTTATAGCAATCATTGTATATGTAAGCACTGTTCTTTTACGATGTCTCAAAACATTTTTTCTTGTGAGCAATTTCGTTTGTTTTAAATATGGACCAAATATTTTAATAAATCCCTTAGTAATAGGAGCAACAAAAATAGCCGAGAGCCCAATTATACCAAATAAAATAAGCGTAGGAGCAATTATCGATGCTGTTGATTCAGACAATCCTTCATCACCGCCATTAACATGTCGTCTAGGACCAGCACTAGCTCCAACTACTGTGTATAAAAGCCAAGAACCATAAACAATTAACGAGATGGCTAGAATTATATACAAAATCTTTTGTTTATGATGCTTTTTCTCCCTTTCGGCTTTATGTGCAAGAGGATTTAGGCACTCAATAAGAGGTTTTCGACTTGCTTTCCAGCTAGGATAAATAGCAGCTAAAATGCATGAAAGTACACCAACACCAAAAATCATTGCTAGGGTTTGTGGGTATAAAATAATCTCAAACTCCATGTCAGCAAACATTTCACCAACTTGACCCGGCATACCCTTAAGAGATTCTACTGTTATATAAAAAATAAAATATGACATGAAAAATGAGCAAATTGTTCCTATTATTGCTCCTATAACTCCCATTATAACTCCTTGCGTCAAAAACAACTTGAAAGTTTCTGATTTTGACGCTCCAACTGCTTGGAGCATTCCAGTCTCATACTCTTGCTCTTCTTTTATTATATTAAAAATATTTAAGATAAGAATAATCGAGAGAATA
This sequence comes from Promethearchaeota archaeon, assembly GCA_019058295.1. Lineage (GTDB taxonomy): Archaea > Asgardarchaeota > Lokiarchaeia > Sigyniarchaeales > SOKP01 > LW40-45. The sequence goes on from JAHPZI010000017.1 coordinate 90,696, forward strand.
AGAGCTATAACACCAAACATTAATAATATCGTCATCATCATGTCAACAGTATCGTTAATCTGATCAACTGTATCAGTTTTTAAGTCTGCTACGCTCCATTTATCTTTACCAAGTTCATCCTTAATATCATCAGTTACATCTGCAGCGTTATTAACATCATCTATGCCAACAGCTACTAGATTATATTCACCATCATGACTAACAGCTCCATCTACAAGTTCATGAGCAGTCTCGATATCTGCAAACAAACAAGGCCCTGATGATGGACTATCATATGATGAAGGTGTTTCAGGATCAAAATCACGTGCCTCACCAAGATCTCGTATGATTGCTACAACTCTATATTTAGGCCATAAATCAGTATTTGCCGATACTACATCTTGATCCATCCCTATTTTTAAATGATAATCTATAGGCAATACCATTACTTCATCACCTGCATCAAAATCCTTACCTAACTTTATTTTTAAAGATTCTGTTATTACAATATCATTTCTCCCATGATCAAGCAATTCTTCAATTGTATCTCCATTCACCTCAGATTCTATTATGTAAGGTCTGCTTCCAAGTTCATCCTCATCGCTTGAATCGATGTCAATCCCGTATACCGCAGTTCTCGTACTATCCTCAAGCTGATTTCCTCCTGGAACCCAACTAGTATATACTGAAAAACCTGCAATTCTATATGAAACATATTCGACATGTGGTAAATCTTCAATATCTTCAACATCTCTCGGTCTAAACCACTCATCTTGAGTTGCACTTTTACGAACAAGAACATCTGCTGTCCCCATGCGATTATCAATGTCCTTAACAAACATAACCTTAAATGAATCTCTGGCTATCAAGATGCCACCAAAAAGCGCAACACCTATTATGAGTGTAATCGTAGTAAGAATATATCTTGCTTTACGCCTCCTCATATTTCTTACAGCAAGCTTAAATATTATTCCCACTTTTATTTCCCTCCGGTATTATTGATGATTAACGATTTATTTGATGAATGTTCAATGTCACCTGTTCTTTGTTTTTTCTCTAGTTTTATTAAAATATCATCAATCGCTCTAAGATTTTTTTGCATTACTTTAATTCGTTCCTCAAGTAATTTTTTGTGATATTCCAATATTTCCACTTTAGATTCTGGAGATTGTGCCCCAATTAATTCCATCTGAGGAAGAGAAATTAATCTCTCTATATCTTCTAAAAATGACGGTTCAGTCTCATCGGTCATATCAAGAGTTGATAAGATAATTGATTTAATGGATTCTGTCATAATTTGATGCTTTTGAATTATCATCTTTAACGTTTCTTTTCCTTTGGAGGTTATCTCGTATATCTTCTTTTGACGACCGGAATCATCTACTTCAATACAATCTATTAAACCTTTTTCGCTTAATGATTTTAGCAAAGGATAAAGAGTTGACACAGTTGGTTGGAATACGCCCACAGTTAGTTCATCGATTTCTTCGGCAATTTTGTATCCGTGACCTGTTTCTTTTTCTAAAACAAATAAGATTAGTCCACTAACGAAACCCTTTTTCATCGCATTATCAAAGGAATCAACTATATTTTCAATTTTATTAATATCGTTGTTTTGTGTCATTTTTTTAGTTAAATTTTTTTGTAAATAAAATGTTAAATTGGAAAATTTATGGTAGTATATAAAATATATTGTTATAAAATATATGGTCTTCTCCTCATAGAAGGCAAGATTTTAAGGGTTGAATGCAAAATACAATATAAATGCATTTGTTATCATTCCTATTCTTGCTATAATTAAAAAAAAAGAGAAGTTAAAATTTGAAAGATTTTAGATATTTTTTAACTAATCGGGCATTTTCATTCCTATCGATTCCAAAGCTTCTTCGATTGACGCGTAAGTTATTATTGAGTATTCAAATCCCTCAATGGGCTGGAACAAAACTAAAGAATTCATTGAACGGCCCAGAGCTTCTCCAAGATCCTCATTTGTTACTTTCGTAATAGTAATGGTTTCTAAACCATCTTTAGTTGCTCTGGTTACAGCGTCTACGACAATTTCTCCTGGACCTTCACCCGGCGGAAATTTTTTCCTCGATTCAAAGTACTTTTTTACGACCTCTGGTACCTTATGAGTCGGATAATAACCAGTTACAAAAATATATGGCATACTTTTCACCTTTAAATAATTTTTTTCATTAAAATTAGATTTCTGTGCAATTGATACTTAAAATCTGAAAATATTTAAATGTTTACATTTTTATCAAATTTTTTTTGGTTTCATAAAATATTCACCAAGGACACCTAATTGAATGGTAAAAAAAAAGAATAGTTATATTTACCAAGTTAAAAAAAAAAAGAATTTATTTTTTTGCTAGACCTGGAGGTACATGAGCTGCATGAATTAGAACTACAATTAACCCAACAATCACACAAATTATACCTAGAATTAATCCTATTACGCAAAAAATGTTTTTTCTCTCACCGCTAAATCCACGCATGCCTATTAATGCCAAGATTATCGCAATTACTCCTAATACTATACCTGTTAAACCTGCAAAGATCAATCCTATTATTGCTAAAATTATAGCCACTATTCCAAGTACATCTGAGACTGTAAAACTCCTTGCCATTATAAAAACCTATTTTTTAAATTAGAAACGAATTATTATAACAATGATCGAAACCTAATATAAATGTTTTCTATTTGGTTTAAATTAAATATTTTTACAATATTGTTGAGAAGATCTTATCTAATTATTACCATAGTGCGCATAATTAATCTTTTTAATAACTTAGTGTTTATGATGTTTAGTATGCCCTCCTGCTATGATAAAATAACTTCTTTCTTCAGATAAATTTCTCAGAAACACTTTTAATCCATCCGGTATAAAAAATACTTCACCTTCGTTCAAAGTGATCTCTTTATCTTTTGTATTAACTTGAATCTGACCGCTCATCAAATATAAAAGTTCCTCGTGTCCTTTTCCAGGTCCCACTTTTCTATTTAATTCTTCAGGTTCTAAAAAACAAAGTCCTAAATAAACATCTTTTATTTCACGATTAATTTTTGCGCCATAAAAGAACTCTTTTTTGGGCGAATCGTGACATTTTTCTCTCAAATTAAATATCATACTGATTTATCCGCCTTATTTTTAATTTTAAATATTAATAAATCTATAGTTTTTCAAAGACTTCCTCGCAAATCAAATCGATTGGTTCAAAGATTTTTAAATTGCCCTTCCACTCTGATAATACGCTTGCATAAACAGCTTCAATTCGAGATACAAAGTTTTTTAATAATTCTTTTAAAGAGCTTAATTCCTGGGTACAAAAAATTATTCCAATAATATGTGTGCTTGGATAAATTATAATTGAATAATTCTGCTTTTTTATAACCGAAAGTCCCCTATCATATGTTAGGGATTCAAGAATCATCTCAATTCCTGTCAGTCCAGCTATTTTTAAAGATTGCTCTAAATTTTTTTCTTCCTCTTGAAAATTTTTGGAATAGAAACATAGCCCAGAGTTTTTTACTAAAAAAACGCTTTTAATCTTGTCATACCAGTCGTATTCTGAGAGTGGAGGAAGCGAAGTATAGAGAAAATATATGATAAAAAGGGATATAATTTGAATTATATCTCCCCATAATCTAGATTCTAATCCAAAATTTTGCGCTACAACATCTGTTGTAAGCATATATCCTATACCTAATGATACAAATCCAGAAATTAATTTTATGAAATTCACTATTCCTCCTCCTTTTAGTGACGATTTTTTTGCTAATTTCATTATATAACTTATGAAAAAGGGTACAAAAATAAAAGTAGTGAGATATGATAAATTTTGAGCATATTTAATGTCTATAATTGTAAATACTATAAAAATTGCAAAAGTGATTAAAAAAAGCAATGAGAATAAATATTTTTTGAAAAAAATATTATGCTTTTCAATCACCACGATGAATATGAATGCTCCAATCATCAAAGTAAAATAACCAATTATTAAAAATATCGTTCTCATTTCAGAACTCTGAGCATAAAAATCACTCATTATAAACCAGAACCATTGAAGGCCATAAGTAAAAAATAAAATACTATAACTCAATTCTTCTGAATTCTTAGTATTTTTGAGAGATTCTTTATATTTAATAAGAAATATAAAAGCTAGTTCAAATGATAAGAATATAAAACTCCATTCCATAACCAATAAATGCCTTCTTAATGGGCCAGTTATAGGATATTCAATAAAAATCACTAATCCTTATCCTCCACTTTTTACAACATTAAATTATTTAATATTATATCAAAACTTTCAAACAATTTCTTTTCCCCACCTTTAAATTCATTTAATATCATTAAAATCTCTTTAAAGAAAGCTTGAAATTGTTTTTTAACCAGTTTTAGAAAATATTTAAATGATTCAATTCCTTCCCCATTAACTACTAGAACAAAGATTAATGGTTCCGAAAATTTGCTACTATACTCTAATACAAAGGTTATATCTCCTTTTTTAATAATATTTGTTTTAACATCTTTAATATACGTGATTTCAGATACTATATCTTCAACTCCAACTATTACCCTTGACATTACTTCAGTAAACTGATACGAATTGGAATTATCTAAAACAGTTTTAAAGTCAAATGAATAGATCTTTTCAATTGGGTTCTCTTTTATAACAAAAAAATGAATAATTTTTTTTTTCCAATCAAATTCAAGAAATACGGGAAATTTATAAACTCCAAAGTAAATTATCAATAAACTTAACATAACAAATGGCATTGAAATTAATAATAGGATTTCTTTATATTCAACTAAAAAAATAGTTCTAAACTCATTATTTCCAATGAGAATCGCAACAGATAATATTACTTCACCGATTAAAATCAACTTTAATCTCCTTTTAATTCTACCTGTTGATAGTTTAATTAATTTATATTGAAAGAATAAAAGATAAGCATATCCTAATAACACGAAAAGAAGAATATAAGGAAATTCAACAAAACTACTAATAATAATTGTTAAAATCAGAGAAATTATAGTTATCAATATAATTATTCTCGGGATACGAGGATCAGAAACTTGATGAAATGGTTTAGTGCTCACTATTAATAGAAAAGAATTAGGTGCTAAAATAAAAACTATAAATGATAGGTATAACAAAATATCCTTATAAGAGATTTCTAGTAAAAAGTAATTACTTAATACTCTTAATAGCGCACCGCTTATCGCAAACAAAAAGAATAAAGCATAGGCTAATAATATTTTGTTCAATTCAATATTTTCGTCTTTTAATTTAAAATATTGATATAAAAAAAATACAGCTAATTGATAACCAGCAACAAGAGAAATTACAGAAAAGGGAAGAATAATCTCATCTTGTATGAAGGACATATTATCAGATAAATAAAATTAAAATATTTAAGGATTTCTTTAATTTTTTATAATCTCAGAAGATGAGATGTTTCTGCTTCTATTAATTACTAAATTTTAATTATATGCTCTATATTAAATAAATTATATTGATTATAAACTGATAATTATGAAAGTTGCTAAGTATTATTCTAATGAGGATGTTAGAGTTGAGGATATGCCTAAACCTCAAATTGGATCTGGTGAGTTCTTGGTTAAGGTAAAAAGATCTGGTATTTGTGGGTCTGATATATTGGAATATTATCGTTTCGCAAAAATGAAAAAACTCGGCGTTGATAATCTTATTTTAGGGCACGAAATTGCTGGTGATATTGTTGAGGTAGGGGAGGCTGTAAAAGATTTTAAAGTTGGAGACAGAGTTTTTGTATCACATCATGTTCCTTGTTTTGATTGTCATTACTGTGAACTAGGGCATCATACCGCTTGCAATTTGCTTCACAATACAAATTTCGATCCTGGTGGCTTTGCTGAATATCTTAGAGTTCCAACAATTAATATAGAAAAAAAGGGTGTATATATTCTTGAAGATGATGTTTCATATGAAGAGGGTGTGTTTATTGAACCTTTGGGATGTGTATGTCGTGCTCAAAGATTGGCTAATATTAAAAAGGGACAAACACTCTTGATACTAGGTAGTGGAGTCTCGGGATTATTGCATCTTATGCTGGCAAAAGCTAAAGGCATAGAAAAAGTGATCACTACTGATATAAGTAAATATCGATTAGAAAAAGCTAAACAGTTTGGTGCTGATGAGGTAATTCACGCAAATGATGAAATTATCTCAGAAGTAAAAGAAAATAATGAGGGAAGATCCCCTGATGTTGTAATTGTATGTACTGGTGCCTTGTCGGCAGCAAGACAAGCTTTAGATTGTGCTGGTCCAGGGAGTACAATCATCTTTTTTGCTGTTCCCAAACCCGGAATTAACCTTGAGATACCCATAAATGACTATTGGAGAAATGAGATAACAATTATGACATCTTACGGAGCTGCTCCCGAAGATCTTGACGAAGCTTATGAGTGGATAAAATCCAAAAAGTTTGATATAGTGGAGTTAATATCGCATCGATTTCCACTTAATAAGGCTGGAGAGGCATTTGAAGTTGTCTGTGAAGCCAACGAATCAATGAAAGTAATTTTAGAACCAGAAGAAGATTAATCTTCTTCTTCTATTTCTAAGGCTTTATAAGTCTGTTGAAGATGCTTTTTAATTATCCAATATTCCCAAAGAGTATATATCTTCTTAAGAAATGATTTCATTTTCTTTTTTTGAAAAATTAAGTCTTGTTCTAATAAGAGATTTACATTTTCTTCTAAATTTAAACTTAATTCTGACTTTATTGCTGCCATATTGATTAATTTTTGCCGTTCTTTTATTTTTCTCCTCATATATTCAAATGGTGTTTTATCTGGATTTTTCACAACGTAGCCATGACTTGAGGTTAAAAATTTTGCTTTTTCAAGGAAAAGTTTCTCTGCTTTATCAATATCATCTAAATATTGTTCAATAGAACAATCTTGAAAACCATACCATGGACCATATCCATCAACTCCTGGTTCTGGTTGGTCAAATCCCATACAACTTATATGTAATACTTTTTCGGAAGGAATATAAAGGCCAACATGCCCATTGCCATGTCCTGGAAATGGAATCGTTTCTACTATCAAATTTTCAAATGTTAATCTATCTCCTGGTTCAAATGCTTTCACATTATTGCAGGTAAAATATTCATTTAATTCAGCAAATTTTTTAACATCGCTAAAACTCACTCTCGAATCGAAATTATCTTTATGAAACTTTTTTAAATCAATTAGATAATTTGCTTCAGGATTAGGTGCGTGTATAGTTGCCTCTAATGCTTCCCATCCATATACATGAGCCATGTGGTCCAAATGCCCATGCGTACAGACATAATTTAAAATAGGACCAATATCCTTATAGAGTTCTATTGAATATTTAGGTTGAATATTCAAATCAAGAATAACAGTTTCAGAATTTCGCCCTTTTCTAGGTAAAATGATTAATCCATCACAGCAAGAAAAATCACTAGGCACCTTATTCTGATGCGCTATTAAGATATTATCTTTTATAACTTCTTTAATTTCGAGATTCTTTATCTTAGGTATTTCCATTGTAATATATTCTTAATATGTTTCTTTTAATGTGGAAAAAAATAAATCAAAATATATTAAATTAACTAAATAAAAATTAAAAAGCAGTAAAAAAAGTAAATAATTAAATACTAAAAGGAAAAAAAGGATTTAATTTATCTTTAATTTAGTCTAATACTTACGTTTTTTAAGAGTTATTATTAAAACAATAACGCTTACAACCAACATTACACCAATTAAATTAATCATATCATATCCTGGTATAATCTCATCTCTACCACCACCATCGTCATCATCATCGTCATCGCCACCAGGAAGTAGAGGAGATTGAGCCCCGCTATCAGTATACCATCTAAAATTATAAATAGATGACAAATTTTCCCCTGAAACCAGAATATAATACGTTCCGTTCAAAGAGAGCCAATAATTGATTGTATTGTTATCTATAGTTATCTTAAATTCAGTGATATAAGCCCCCGTGCTATTGTAAATAGAGAAATTAAGATAACCTACTGTGTAGCTAAAATTAAATTCTACAATTAAAAGCAATTCACCAGGAGTAACAAAAATTTCGTACCAATCATCGTCGTTTTGAATTCCGTAGCCATCGATGGTATTAAGCCATATATTTTCATATGAGGTTAAATTGTAAGCTGAGGTGTAAACATCGTTTTCCTCGTAGTTATCATCGATAG
>JAHPZI010000018.1:0-73477 GCA_019058295.1 Promethearchaeota archaeon
TATTCTCATGTAAAGTTAAATTGTAAGCTGAGGTGTAAACATCGTTTTCCTCGTAATTATCATCGATAGGACCACCGCCTGTTGTGTTCCACCATAAATTATACTGGTTTCCGGCATTATCGAAGTAAACAAGGATATAATACGTTCCCGTACTCGCTACCGAATAAATGATATGTTCATCATCAGTTGTAGAGGTGCTATTGGCTACTTCAAAAGTACCACTACTATCAAAAAGAGCAATGTTGATGTCTCCCTCTGCGTGAGAGAATACACAATCAATATACAAGGTTTCTCCTGCGGTTGCATAAATCTCGTACCAATCATCATCGGCCTGAATTCCGTAACCATCGATGGTATTAAGCCAGATATTCTCATGTAAAGTTAAATTGTAAGCTGAGGTGTAAACATCGTTTTCCTCGTAATTATCATCGATAGGACCACCGCTTGTTGTGTACCACAATAAATCATACAAATTTCCCTTATCCCCCCACCAAACTAAAATATAGTGCGTTCCTGTAGTCTCTACCGAATAGATGATATGTTCATCATCAGTTGTAGAAAAACTACTGTCTACTTGATTTATTTCACTGTCAAAAAGAACAATGTTGATGTTTCCTTCCGCGTGAGTAAATAAACAATCAACATACAAGGTTTCTCCTGCAGTTGCATAAATTTCATAACAATCTTCATCGGCTTGAATTCCGTAACCATCTATTCTGCTGAGCAATGCATTCTCATAGGAAGTTAAATCATACGCAGTAGAAGGATCATAGTTCGGCTCGTAATTATCATCGATAGGATCATCACTAAGTCTTTCGTCCCACCATAAATCATACTGATTTCCGGCATTTTCTCCGTATACTCTAATATAATACCATCCTGTATACGTTATCGTAAAGAGTATATGTTCATCATCAGTTGTAGAATGGCTACTATCTACTAAATTAAATGCCTCATTATATAGTTGAATGTTGATGTCTCCCTCTGCGTGAGAGAATAAACAATCAATGTACAAATCAATGAAATTGCCCCCTACGACCGATAAATAAATCCAGTACCAATCATCGTCGTATTGAACTCCGTAACCATCGATTGTGCTGAGAAACTCCCTACAGTTATAAGAAAAATCATACGCAGTAGAAGAATCATCGTTTTCCTCATAGTTGTCATCAGTTAGACTACTGCTCGAATTTGATATCCGAATATCATCGACAAGCCATCCTCTGTAATCGTTAAATAATTCATCATTTGTGTCAAAATAAAAACATATTTGGACAGTACTAGAACCACAGTAAGCTGAAATATTTATTGATACGAAATACCATGGTGTCAAATTTTTATAACTTTGATAGATCGTATCCCAAATGATTCCATCAGTAGAGATTTTGACATAAGATTCATCATAACCTTCATATCCCTCAACTTCCTTCCAATGATAAAATTCTAAGTACGCTTCGGTTTCACTTAATAAATTAATTGGAACTGAGGTAATATTACCAAATTCCTGAGACCCTGTATCGTAAGTGCCTGTTATCTCATCTCCAAACCACATAGAATATGTGGGAGAATGACATGGATCTGGCCATGCACTCCCAGTATCCGTTAGATGCCATAATCCATTTATTTCTTCCCAATTAGAGAGGTCTCCTTCAAAATCCTCTTCAAAGTAAACTATAGGACCACTATTTTGTAGGTTAGTATCTTCATTTATAGGATTTCTTGCTTTTTCTGTTTCTCTATTTGTTAGATTAAATAATTTTATACTCCCACTAAACGTAAGTAATATAATTAGCCCAAAAACAAAAAGTGCTTTTATTTTGTAGGATCTCATGTTTTTGGAAAAAAAAAATTTGTCTCTTACTTATTTAAAATGTGTTTTTATACATATATAAATTCTACCATAAAGTCAATGAAATAAAATTTAATAATTGAAGTATTATTGTTAAACCAATATTTATAATAGGATCTTTTAAAATAAAAATAAAATAAAAAGAAAAAATAAAAAATGAAGGCTATTTCACAAACCTACTGGACCACTTTGATATATTTCGTAAGCATCATCCACTGAAGCATTTTCATGCACAATTGCTCTAACAGCTTTAATCATTCCAATTGGTTTATCTGATTGAAAAATGTTTCTGCCCATATCTACTCCTTTAGCACCTTTGTCGACGGCATTTTTCGCCATTTGTAGAGCGTCTTTTTCAGGAATTTTTTTACCCCCTGCAATAACTATCGGTGCTGGACAAATGCTAGTAACTTCCTCAAAATTTTCGCAATAATATGTTTTCACGAAAGTTGCTCCCATTTCGGCAGCCATTCTACTTGCCATACCTAAATAACGCGCATCCCTCACCATTTCACGACCCACCGCTGTCACGGCTAACGTTGGAATGCCATATTGCTGACCCCAATTTACTAGTTTCGATAAGTTCATGAGAGTTTGTTTTTCATATTCTCCTCCAACAAATATTGAGCACGTAATTGCTGAAACATTTAATCTAATGGCATCATCCACAGCTACATTGATTTCCTCATTAGAAAGTTCTTTTAACATACTTGCTCCTGCTGACACTCTTAAAACAATTGGGGCCTCAACCTCTGAGGGGACACAATTTCTCAACATTCCCCGTGTTAACATCAAGGCATCGGCATACTTAAATAGGGGTGACATCTCTTCAAAACATTTTAATTGACCGGGCACGTTTCCAAAATATCCATGATCTATTGCTAACATCACACATCGTCCAGATTTAGGCTTAATAATCCTACTGAAGCGATTTCTAAAACCCCAGTCGCCCGAAACTTGTACCATCTATTTTTACCTCACATTTTAATAATTTTCAAATCGATTTTAAGTAATTTTGATTAATAAATTAAAGAAATTAAATAAATCCTTTTGAATATATTAGAGAAAATAAAGCTATGAATTTAAATTGTTATTTATATATCATTGAACTCAAATGATTTTAACACAATTCTTTTCTTGATTACTTGAAGATATCTAATAAAATAAAAAACTATTTTGGAATCGGCGGAATCTGAGTTAAAAATCGTTCTGGTCGATAAAAAGATTCCACCGTTAAGTAAGCACAAATACCTGTCCAGAGATGCGGAATGCTGGTTCTTTGTTGCGGAATTAGTTTTGATTCTCCAGGCATGTTAATCCATAAGGTAACCTCCCCATAACAATCAGAGCCGGATATTGGAATTGAATTAATAACTTCATTTACTGCGCGAGAAAGTAATGGTCGAATTTCAGGTTTTTTAGAAGCAACAATATTTAAAATAAAAACTTGTTCTGCCAGATAGACATATCCAAGGTATTTTCTTTCTGTTTTTTTTTGAACTTCCTTTGTCAGTTGATCGATGAGCAGTTTTGCCCGTTCATCATTGTAATGTTCAAACAACGGTGCTGGAAATAACGACCATTGAATCCCTCGCCATCCACTTTTATTTAAAATAGTTTTATCTTCAATCCTACGAAGAATGCCATTTCTTAATGCTATCGCAGATGTTCTCCATCGCTCTACTTGTTTTGGATCTGCTCCCCAACGTTTTCCAGCATCTACCGCTGAGGCAAGTCCTGTCAAAACTGCTGCTGCTCCGTGTAAAGTGGCATGGGGAATTAAATTATCGTCTTCACAGCTTTTCCCAACCCATCCTTTTTTTCTTTTAACAGTATTGTTAATCGCATTTGCCGCAAGCTCGAGCATTTCAAGAAACTGATCTTGATATGTGGAGCGCTCATTCTCCTGAATAAACTGTTCATGTCGCCAAAGATCCCAAATTATTAGGGAAGTCTCATCAATTTCATATGGAATTACTGAAAGATTGCCTTTTTTTCCATCAGTAGATAAATTTGCATACCAATGACCACTTGGAGAATAAAAGGGAGATTTTAATCCTAAAAGCCATAAAAAATTTGCTGAAAATCGCTTTTTTCGCTGTGAGCGGCGGTAAAAATCAAGATGCTGATCTACAACTTCAGAAATTCCAGCAAGATCAAGTGCAAGGTCATAAAATGCCCCATCGCGAGGCCAATCAAAATTATATGCAGGTTGTCGGCTCGGTGAGGCTACAATTGCCCCACTATCACGGTCACGCCCGATAAAAAGATTGGTTATTGAACGTTTAGCCACTCTTTTTTCTGTAGTTTTAGCTTGTGGTGATAGATTTATCTTTTCAGAAAGATTCAACCAATATTTTATAGTTTTTTGTTTCAATAGATTAAAATCTTGAATTTGAGCATCTTTAACAATTTTCACGCTGTCTACTGCATTATCTGCTATTGCGGTCAGTACTGTGATTTTTGTTTCTTCGTCTTTTAGTATACATTCAAAACCAGCATCCACCGATCCAATAAATCCAGTACTTCCATTTAATCTTCCTTTCATAGCATTTTCACTTGCGCTGATTGGTGCATTCTTGGAAATAGATCTTCCCCTCCGATCCGCCCCGATTTGAAATCCGTCTGGTGGATTCAATAAACTCATTGCAATAAAAACTCCTCCTTCTGGATATAATTTATCAATTTGTTCAGGTAATAATGTTCCATCAAGAGAAGGTAAGATCTGATTTTTATTTTTCATTTCAGGTTGAAAAAAGAGAATTATTGATTGTTCAGGTAAATAAATTGCGGCAAAACCCCTTTTTTTTGAATCTGGCACGCCCAAATTGGGATCTAATATTTTTGATGGGGCAAATGTACCATAGTAAAAGAATTTTTCTGCAGATTTTGCCTTAATTTTGAATTCCTGTACTAATAAATCATAGTTATAATCGACCCACTGACACACTTTGATTTTTGTATTATTTCTTAGTAATTGAGTGCAAAGGTTCGGACCCCCCTCAGGTTCATATTGTCTTGAACTTGTCCACGTTGGATCTCCTAACCAGCTTAAATTTCCTTTTTCAAAATAAATTCCTCCTCTCGCACCCAAACCAGGATAAACCTCATAGGGCCTTCCATACCTTCTCCAATCCAAACTCGGTGCATCTTTACCCCAGCGTACATCCTTCAAGGATATTCCTCCTTTTAATCCGTAGGCTTTAGTAAAATATCGAAGATGATCATAATATGATAGTGTAGGCCAACGAAAATAGATTAATTCACTCCATGGACTAATTCCAACGGTTAATCTTCCATTACCAAGTGCTCCTACTGCATTTGTTCCTCCGCCTAAACTCTCTGAGCGGAAATCGCAGTGCACCAGCGGATCTTTAAATATATCCACCTGTTCCCAATCAAGGATTTCTTTATCCTCCTTTGTCATATGAAACTAACTCCAATGAATAATCTATAGGGATTATTTATATGTTTAAAATATTTGGAATAAAACTAGTTTCTTTTTCAATATAAAGTTAATCTTAAAATTCGCTTATTTTAATCTTACTTTTTCTTCTTTTTATATTTCTCTAACTCCTATTGAAAGATTATCTTTATTTTCTTTTTTTTGTGGTTTTACAATAAATATAACAGAAGTTATAACTATTATTGTTCCAATAAGATGAAAAATTGTAAATATATCACCTAATATAATTGTTGCAAAAATAATGGTAATGATTGGCGTTCCAGAGGTCATAGCGGTACCTTTTGATGTACCTAAATATGTGAGTACTTTATACCAACAGAATAATCCTAAGCCATATGCTAAGCCCATTAATATAATAAAAAAAAAATTGATTGAGTCGAATATTAAATAAAAATTTTCAATTGGAAAGATGATGAAATATGTAGAGATTAAAAAGAATCCACTTAAAGAATTTCTAATAAATACTAATTGAACTGGAGTTGCCTCATTCCTATCTAATACTGGTTTAGTTAATGAATGTCCAAGCATCCAGATTGCAGCTGTTACAATCAATATTATTACACCGATATTAAATTCCAATAAATTAAATTTTCCAGCCGTAACTGCTAAAATGAGTCCGAAAAATAATACTAGTGAAAAGATAATTTGAGGATATTTTACTTTTTCCTGATTTATCAAGTATCCAAATAGAAGACCAAAAATTACCACTGTTTTTTGAGCTAGGCTACCAGATATCGATCCTGCAAGTTGATAACCCCAGAAAAAGAGAACCTGAGCTATTCCAAAATTTATTCCTATGTAGATTAATAGAATTTTATTGTTTTTCCAGCCATTTAAAAGAGTGAATATATCTTCTTGAGGGATTAGGTCTTTCTCATGAGATAATCTAATTCTTTTTCTTTCGATGAGCATTAAAGGTAAAAAGATAATGGCTTCAACTATACATGTCGTTGCTGCAAAAAAATACGGATCTAATGAAAGGGGTCTTGAATTTGCGATAATAGGTTGCAAGCCTACTAAAAAGAGCGCACATAATGCGAAAATAATCCCTTTTGCATAATTTTCATTATTCAAGATAGAAAATAAAAAGCGATGAGATATAAAAAATTTTGTTTTAAGGATTTAATCCTCTTTTTTTTCTCTTACGATAATCACAATCGAAGAAATTATTATAATTGTACCTATTAGATGAAAAATTGTGAAGATCTCACCTAAAAAAATATAAGCGAAAAAAGCTACCAATATTGGCATTGGACTCGCTATGATTGTCGCCTTACTCACTTCAATGTTATTAAGACTTTTATACCAAAACAATACATCGAATCCATATAATACACCCATACTGATAAAAAAAAATAGGTTTATTGGATCAAATAAAAGATTTACATTTTCAAAAGGAAAAAAAATAAAATATGTAGAGATTAAGATTAATGCGCTTAGGGTATTCCTTGCAAAAACTATTTGAGTGGGGGTCATTTCATTTCGATCCATTATTGGTTTAGTCAAAGTATGAGCCAATAACCATAATGCAGCTGTAATGATCATTATCAGTACCCCTAAGTTAAATTCAAGTAAATTAAAAGAGCCTTGAGTAATAGCAAGAAATAATCCAAAAAATAAGAGAAATACAAAAAAAATTTGAATCTTTGAAATTTTTTCGTGATTTATTAAAAACCCAAATAAAAGCGCAAAGACTATAGTCGTTTGCTGAGCCAGCGAGCCGTTTATCGCGCCCGCAAGCTGGTAAGCTACGAAAAACAATATTTGAGCAATAGCAAAATTGATACCCAGATAAATCAAGAATTTTTTTTTTTTTCTCCATCCGTTCAAAATCAATTCAAAATTTTGAAAATTAAGTGGTTCAATTTGAATTGACGATTTTATTTTTTTTCTCTCAATTAACATTAATGGTAAAAATATTATTGCCTCAATTAAGCAGGTCATAGCTGCAAAAATATAAAAATCAATAATCTGTGGTCTCGCAATTGCCACAATTGGCTGTAAAGAAACTAATAAAAGGGAGATTAGCGCAAAAATAATCCCCTTAACTTGATTTTTATTGCTCAAGATATTGATTAAAAAACTAAGAAAAATAAAAATTATTTGATTTTAAGATTATAAATGTGATTTCTTGCTTACCCTCTAATTGGTTCTAAATAATCTTGGATAAATTCCGCCAGTGAACCAAAGCCCATAGCCAATTGCAAATCGCCTTCAATCTTTAAATCTCCACTCATATATGCCGAAGTGGCGTCTACTTGTCCTAAAAAGAAGCCTCTGGCCACTTCAGCATCCTCAATTGTCATAGTGAGGTCTGCATCGTCAATTTCCTCATCCATCTTAAAAGAATATTTGCCCTCTTCAATGACTTGATACCCTTTAAAACTCGCGATTTTCCATTGTATTTTGCCATCAAAATCTTCCATTTCTTCTTGTAAGTCCTCGTCAACCTTTGCAATCTCTTCTAAACTTTTGCACATTATGAAAAACATCATTTTTGCCTGAAACTCAACTTTATCCATAAAATCAGTCACCTCCCATACCTTGCATATATTCTCCTACAGTCTCTAATATAAAACCAAGTTTCTGGACTGTTGCGGCATCTCCATTAATTTTAAGTTTTCCTGCCGATATTATTTTAGTTATATCCGTATCCCCTCTTTGTGTAAATAGAGCTAATGCATCAGAGACATCAGGGACCTCAAAGGTTATTGTTGGATTTGATGCCGTTCCATCAGATGCTTTTATTTTCTGATCTTTTATTTCAGTGTAATATGCGATATCGTCACCGATTTTCCATTGGATAACCTCACTTATTCCTTTTAATTTTCCTTTGAATTCTTCGTCGACTATCGCAAGTTGTTCCGTGGCGTAGCCAATCATGGCTCCAAGGACTCGCACACATACTTTTTCTTCTGTTGACATTTTTCTAAACTCCTCTATTTTGAAAAAATTATTTTATGTATTATTTGGAAAAACAGATTAATATTATATAAATCTTTCATTCATGAATGTTTTAAAAAGATATTTTAGAGTAATTTAAAAAAAATCAGATGTAAAATATATAGAAAATTAGGATTATACTTTAAATAAAATTATTAAAAAAAAGAAATATATAAAAATAGACTCTCTTCTATAAGAATTTACTGCTTAGACATTTCTGACCGATAATACGCCTCAGCGCGCTTGCGTCTATCCCCTTTCAGCTTTTCCCCTGAAGCTCTTCCCGCAAAAATATCCAGTGACGTAAAAGGTCCTTTGTATTCTGGAACATCGATAATTATGCGATGAATAACCCCGGAAAATTTAAAAGGTCCTTCATAGTCATTAGTAATGGGAGAAAGGTTGTCTTGACCGATATCCATACCTGTGGAAGAGAAAATATAAAGAATGTATGGAATTGGGATTGAACCACACTCTTTTCCATTTATTGAAAGAGTGAGGGTCCCTTTTCTTTTTTTCCTCACGAAATGAGCGCGAACCGTGGATTCTCCAGTAGGTACCGTTATATCAGAACGTACTACATGATGCTCCATGAACATGTTAAAATCAAAAACCAAATGAGAATCTTTGATATAAAACGTAAATCCTCCATTCATCGTACCTAAAGAAATAAGAACACCTTCGTCGGTATCACTAGCTCGTTGGATTTCTACATCCATTGTCCATGTATGACCTCCCATTTGTGGAGCTGCATCTGCTGGTATGTGGCTCATAGGGGGATAATAGATATAATGACGCTTTTCATGCACGGATCCCGGTTGATATCGACTTCCAAATAATTCAAGGAGCCTATCATCAAGCGGTAGCACATCATAGCGCCCAGCCTCAGCCCACCATAGATCAATCATTTCTTTTAGTTTTTCAGGCTTCTCTGAGGCGAGATTATGGCATTCAGAAAAATCTTCGTCTAAATGATATAGCTCCCATTCTCTCACATCAAATGGGTGCCCCTTAATGTGATGAGTAACGGCTTTCCAACCATCGTGTACAATACCCCTGTGACCAAACATTTCAAAATATTGAATGTCCTTACGAGTCTTTTCTTCAGGTCCATCGAAGGTATAAACCATTGATGTTCCTGATATTGGGATCTGATCATATCCTTTATAAGATGGAGCGGGTTCTATATCAAGAAGTTCTAAGATGGTAGGAACGATATCGGTAACATGGTGAAATTGATTTCGGATCCCGCCTTTATCTTTAATTCTTTTTGGCCAATGCATGATTAAAGGATCTCGAACTCCCCCTCCGTGTGTGTTCATTTTGTACCATTTGAGTGGAGTATTGCCCACTTGGGCCCATCCCCATGGATAATTTGAAGAACTATTTGGTCCGCCAATATCATCTAAGCGATCTTGAATGGCGTCTACATCTGTTGACCTTGCATTAAAATATCTCAATACATCCATCATTCCTTCTTGACCGCCTTCTTGACTCGCTCCATTGTCAGACAACAAGATGATTAATGTATTTTCTTTTTCATCGATTTCTTCAAGGAACGAGATTAATCGTCCGATTTGATGATCTGTATGATCAAGAAAAGCTGCAAATGCTTCTTGCAATCGACATGCGAATCTTTTTTGATTTTCGGATAATTCATCCCATGCTTGCACACCTTTATTACGTGGAGCCAAATCTGTTCCTGGTGGAATGACGCCCATTTCGAGCTGTCTTTTGTACCATTCCTCTCGCGTGATGTCCCAACCAGCGTTAAATTTCCCTCGATATTTTTGCCGATACTCTAGCGGAGATTGATGTGGAGCGTGAGTCGCGCCAAAGGCTAAATATAAAAAGAAAGGTTTGTCAGGTCGTATGGATTTTAGATCCCGGATGAATTCAATGGAACGATCAACGAGATCTTCACTAACATGATATCCATCTTCAGGCCCATACGGAGGATCAACGGGGTGATTATCGTAAGTTAATTCAGGGTAGAACTGATCGGTTTCGCCTTGCATGAAACCATAATACCGATCAAATCCTCTCCTGATAGGCCAAGTATCAAATGGTCCACCCATCGTTGCTTCCTCCATTGGAGTAAGATGCCATTTTCCTGTCATTAATGTGGCATAGCCATCTTCTTGTAAGATTTCTCCAAGAGTCGCTGCGTTTTTTGAAATGGAACCACGTAGATTAGGGAACCCCGAAATCATGTTTGAGAGTGCCCGCATTCCAACGGTGTGATGATTACGCCCAGTTAACAAGCAAGCCCTCGTCGGGGAGCATAATGCCGTAGTGTAGAAATTTGTATATCGCAACCCTCCATAGGCGAGCTTGTCAATGTTTGGAGTATCAATGGAAGAACCAAAGCAACCAAAATGCGAAAAGCCAGTATCGTCAAGCAAGATCACGATTACATTTGGACTTCCATCGCCAAGTCGCTTCGGTGTCGGCCACCAGGGTTCTGATTCATCAAGTGTGCGACCGATCTTTCCTTTAAAAATTTCTTTTCCAGTCATTTTAATCAACTTTTTTGAATAAAAATTATACTATTCCTAATTGTTTCATATATCATAATATAATTAAAATTGAATTTAAATTTATTATTTCATACAACAATCTTTATATTTTTTACCGCTTCCACAAGGGCATGGATCATTACGACCAATTTTTGGTATTTTAATTGGAATATGAGTCTTAATATTGCGTTCAGTTCTAATTTGCTGCGCTATTCTTTTAAATTGCGTTAAAGTATGTGCATAAAACATCCTCCAGCCTTTGCATAGAAGACTTAATGTTCTTGATGATTTAGAACCACCAATTCGAAATTTTTGGCAATCTCCATGACAGAGATTTAGATAAGGACAGTTATTACAATACTCATTCCAATTAACTTTTTGGCGTCCAAAGCGAAGATATAACGGAGATTTTAAAAAACCATCCCAAGTACCTGTTTTCAGATTTCCAAGTAAAAGATCTTTGCGAACAAAAAAATCGCATGGATAAACATTACCATCATATTCAACAACAAAATACTGACAACAATTATTATTCATGAAGCAAACATTATACCGTCCATATACTAAATATTCCAAAATTGAATCAAATAAACGGATAGAAATCTTATACATATCCTCTTTTATCCATTCGTCAAATAATTCGCATAGAAAAGTTCCCCATTCTTTTCCAGTTATTGAATAGCTATGAGGTTTATTATTTTTATCAAATTCAATACAAGGGATATATTGATGATAGAAAAAACCTTGTGACTTCATATATTGATATATTTCCCTTGCCTTCTTTACAGTTTTATTATTAACTAAAATTAAGATGTTAAACTCTACATTTTGTTTTTTTAGAATCTCAATACCACGCATAACTAAAGAATGAGTTGGTGTCTGACCGAGAGTTTTTCTATAATAATCGTGAAGATATGGAGGTCCATCTAGGCTCACTCCAAGAAGGAATTTATATTTTCCAAAAAGTTTAGCCATTTCTTCCGTAATTAACGTCCCATTTGTTTGAAGGCCATTACTTACAGCAGCACCAGGAGTTCCGTATTTTTTTTGGAATTCTACAACCTTTTCAAAGAATTTTAATCCCATTAATGTAGGTTCCCCTCCTTGCCATCCAAAAGAATAGTTATTATATTGATTTGTGTTCATATAACTTTTAATCAAAATCTCTAATGTTTCATCAGACATGCGAGGAGCATTTGTTCCCTCTTCTAAATGGTCTATATAAAAACAATATTCACATCTGAGATTACAATCTGCTGAAGCGGGTTTTATCAATAGCGAAAAAGGTTTCAATGTATTATTATAAAAATTATTTTAATTTTTAATTAATTTTTATTTCATATTTAATTTATTTCATACTGTTGTTCATCACTCTTTCTTTCTCTTACAATCATTATTATTGAAAATATTACTATAATGGTTCCAATTAAGTGAAATAACGTAAAAGCATCTCCCAATATAAAAAAAGCAAATAAAGCTGTAATAATCGGCGTAGGAGCGACTAGTATTGTAGCTTTTGAGATCTCCATGTACGAAATCGTTTTATACCAACAAAATAAACCTAATCCTTGAACAACTCCAATAGCTATAAAATAAAAAATATTAACAGGGTCGTAAAACAGATTGACTTGAAAGGGAAAGAACAATAGATATGTAGAAAATAAGACTATTGTTCCTATAATGCTTCTTATAAAAACTATTGAAACCGGTGTAGCTTCTTTATTGTCAATAATAGGTTTAGTCTGGGTATGAGCCAAAGTCCAAAAACCACATACAATTACTAAAATTATTACTCCAAGTATTATTTCGGCATTAAACTCAGATACATCCACCTTCAACTCAGTTACAGCTAAAAAAAGACCAAAAAACAAAAAAATTGAAAAAACTATTTGTTTTTTTGAAATTTTCTCATTTAAAAACAAATAACCAAATACTAATGCAAATATTATCCTTGTCTTCGTTGCTAATGCACCATTAATTGCCCCTGCTAATTCAAATCCTATGAAGTAAAAAATACGTCCAAGACCAAATAAAACTCCTAAATATATTAAAAATTTTTTATTTTTTTTCCAACCATTTAAAAGAGATTCACTCTCATCTTGAGTTAATAGCCCATTTTCATATTTCGCTTTAAGATTCTTTCTCTCTATTATCATTAATGGCAGAAACACAATACTCACAATTAAGAACGATGTAGCTGCGAATATATAAGGATCCAGAACTACTGGTCTTGAGAGTATTACTATTGGTTGTAACCCAATTAAAAATCCACAAATAATGCCGAAGATATACCCTTTTTTTTCCAAGATATAGATAAAAAAGAGGAGAAAATTAAAAACTTTGAGAAACTTAACAAATTAAAAAAGAGGTAAAAATAATGAATTTAAGAGAAGTGTTTGAAAAGAGAAAGAGCATTCGCAAGTTTACAGGCGAGCCAATTAAAGAGGATCAAATCAAATTAATTATGGAAGCTGCACAAATCGCTCCATCTGCATCTAATAAGCAACCTTATAAATTCATTGTAATAAAAAATGATGAATTCAAGAAGGTATTGAGAAAAAAAGCTGTACCACAGCGTTTCATAGAGAAAGCAGCCGTGATTTTTGTAGCATTAGGAAATAAAAAAGAAGCTGATTATTTTTATAAAGTGGATATTGGAATAGTAGTTCAACACATGGCTTTACAAGCAGCGGAATTAGGTTTGGGATCTTGCTGGTTGGGAGCAATTAAGAGAGATGAGCTCAGGGAATTGTTAAAAGTTCCAAATGATTGGGAAATAGTTGCCTTATTGGCAGTTGGCGTTCCTGGTCAAGATCCTCCTGCCAGACCGCGTAAGTCTTTGGATGAATTATTTGTCAATGACAGTTTTCAATAGATTTAACTTATAAGTTATTAAAGAAGAAATAGAAAATGATATTTGTTTTGATGTTTTTTAACAAATAAATAGAATGAATACAAGTGATTGAATGTCCAAGAAATTTTCTAAGGAGCCATTAAGGGGGATGCGGGATTTTTACCCGACTGATTTAAGGGAAGTAAATTGGATAAAGAGCATTATAGAGGGGATTGCAGATATATATTGTTATGAAGAATTTGAGGGCCCACTTCTGGAGCCAATAGAGATTTTCGCTGCGAAATCCTCTGATGAATTGGTAAATGAGCAATCGTTTGTTGTTGAAAAGAAAAAAGGAGAGAGATTACTTTTAAGACCAGAGCTTACTCCAACGCTTGCGAGAATGATTGCTAAAAGAAGTCAGGAAATTAAGAAGCCCATACGTTGGTATTCAATCCCTATTTGTTATAGATACGAACGACCTCAAAAAGGGCGTCGAAGAGAGTTTAAGCAAGTAAATTTTGATATTTTAGGCGAAGATAGTCTTTATGCAGAATTAGAGATATTTAACATCAGCGTTGATATTTTTGTGAGTTTTGGTGCAACCGCTGATCAATTTCAGATTTTTTATAATAATCGTAGATTTATAGACGCTATTTGTGAGCTTATTCTTGAGATTCCCGAGGATAAAATACCTCTGGTCTTTAAGATTTTAGATAAATCAGATAAAATGGAAGAGAGCGAATTTGAGAAGTATGTCATTGATTCCTTCCAAGATGAATTCATTGTTCAAGGAATCTTGAAACTGAAGGATTCTGACGGAATAAAAGAATTATTGGATAAATTTGATAATATTCCTGAAAAATTTTACGATTCTGAGGGATATAAAGAAATTAAATCTTTAGAGGATTTAATCAATGAAACGGGGCTTTCAGATTATTGTACATTCTCGTCGAGTGTCGTAAGAGGATTAGATTATTATACTGGAACTGTATTCGAGGTATTTGACACAGGGAAAGAAAATATAAGAGCTATTTTTGGTGGTGGAAGATATGACGATTTATTATCTTTATTTTCTGATGAGCAATTATCTGGGATTGGATTTGGAATGGGAGTGTTGATGTTCTCTTTATTTTTAAAAACGTATAATTTAATTCCAGAGTTTGTTTATGAAAGGGATTTCTCTGATACAGTTTATATCACATGCGTTAACGAAAATGTAGCTAATTACGCTATTCAGCTCGCAGATATTATTCGGAGTGAAGATTTTCCTTGTATTATAGATTATAAATTTAAAAATTTAAAAAGTCAATTGAGCAGAGCGAGTGAGTTAGGGATTTTAATAGCTTTAATCATTGGAGAAGAAGAAATGGAACAAAATAAAGTCTCAATAAAAAATATGGCTGCAAATGAACAAAAAACGATAAATTCTGAAGATATAATAGAGGAAATTTACAAAATTCTTGATGAATTTGAAGAGAAAAATGAGATTGAAGATAATTAATTTTATAACTTTCAAAAATAAATAAGAAAGTGTGATATTTTCACAAAATTTTTAGAAAAAGAATATTTTTTTATTTTCTTATTCATTATACTTTTTTGTTAAGGAAAAGCTCTTTTAGGCTTTTAATCATCATTAAATATTAATTTGTAATTGAAAAGGGTGAAATACTAAATTGAATATAAATATTGGTGTAATTGGTACGGGATTGATTGGATTAATTCATTTATTCTCATTAAAACAAATAAAAGAAGAAAATTTAATATCTAAAAATGGAGTAAATATCAATATTAAACAAATCGCTGATATTGATGAAAATAAATTGAATAAATTAAAAAAAAATAATCCTTATAATGTGGAGCGTTTTACGACTAATCCAGAGGACTTAATTTATGATAATTCAATTGATATCATATACATAGCGACTCCCACGAAATTTCATAAAGAATTTTTTTGTAAAGCGGCCGAGGAAGGTAAGAATATTTTCTGTGAAAAACCAATAGCTTTTTCTTTAGATGATATCAAAGAAATGATTTCTTATGAAAAAAAATATGGAATTCTTACACAAACAGGATTAGTTTTGAGATATTGTCCGATATTCTGGAAATTCAAAGAAATTTTATTAGATAAGAATCTACAATTTGGAGAGAGATTATCATTCATATTTCGAGATACACAGGAATGGCCTTTAGGAACTCAAACTCATCCGTCTGAATGGAGAAAAGATCCTTCCTTAGCGTATGCTGGTTGTTTATATGAACATGGTATTCATGATGTGGATTTGTTAAACTACCTTTTTAATGAAGAAGCTGAAATTTCGAAATTAAAAGCTAAAATACGCTATGTTTCTCAATTAACGCAGGGAAGCATTGAAGATGTTGCAATCTTAAACATTGAATATTTAGATGGATTTTCGGGCAATTTAATCGGAATTTGGAATAATGCTAGAATGGATGAGAGGCGGTTTGAAGTCTCTTTTGAAAATGGATTTCTGGTTTTGGATGGATATACTGGATTTTCTCTTAATAAATTTGAATATCTAATTAAAAAGAAAAAAAAAAGATTCACTATGAAAGATGTTACAATAGAATATTTGGAACAGAAAAATTATCCAAAGACAACTTCAAACTTAGGGCCTTATTTATACGAGAATTTAAGTTTTTTAAATTCAGTGCTTAATGAGGAGAAACCATACCCTGGATTAGAAATTGGATATAAAGCGCATAATATTATTGAACTTGCTTATCAATCTTCAAAGGAAAATACAATAATTAATTTTAATTAATAGAAGATAATTAATTGAATTTTTAAATAAATTATGGAAACCATTAAACCAATTTTAAATATAGATGAAAAAATTTTATGGAAAAGTAATCCCTCATTTTATAAATCAAAACGAGCAATATTAATTACTTATATTGTATGTGAATTATTCTCAAGCTTCTTGTTAATTATTAGTATAATAAAAATAGATTTATTTTGGATTATATGGTCACTAATTTATATGGTTTTCTTTAATATAATAATCTATCTAGGGCATATACTTTTAAAAAATGTTGAAAAATCTATATATTTGATTACAGACAAACGAGTTATTGAAAAATCCTCTATAGTTCGCCGAATCGATTTTTCTAAGGCTCCAAGTAATTCTTTAAAAGTTGAAGGAGATATAGTTGCTGTTGATATTTCATCAATTAAAAGAATTATAATTAAAAGGTTTGAATTATCTTGGAAATTTGAATTCTATATAAATTTGGAAAAAGATGTTTATTCTTGGATAACTTTTCGAGGAATTACCGAATTTTCGGAAATAAAGAAAATTTTAGCTAAATTAATCCCTTTCAGAGAAGAAAGGATAAAAAAAAGAAATAAACTTAAAAAAATTATCCTTTTAAGAGAAAATGGAACGATTTGATGTTAATACTTTTAATTTTTTAAGATTATGAAAATTAATTAAATAGAAAAATGTTGAGGACTTTGGATATCACATTATTTAAAGACGCAGAAATCATTACTATGGACAAAGATAATTCGATATATGATTGCATGGCGGTTTATAATGACACAATTTTAGATATTGGAGAATATAATAATGTTATAAAGAATGTAAATAAAACTATCAAAGATATTGAAGAAAAAGAAAATAAAAAAATAACATTTAAAGAGAAGATCTTAAAGGGATGCTGTATTGTTCCTGGTTTTATCGATGGTCACCTCCATCCAATCATAGCAATTTATTTTAAAACACAGATTGAGTTATCAAATATTAAAAGTTATTCACAATTGAAAGACGTTTTAATAAATGAAGATAAAGTGAGAGAAAAAGATGAATGGATTTTAGGTTTTGATTTAATGGAAGATAGATTTATAAATGAAGAAGAAAGATATTTTCCAAATAGAACGAAATTGGATGAATTTGGTTTAAATAGACCAATTGCAATTTTTAGATCTGATGGTCATATATGCGGAGTAAATTCTATCGCTTTAGATTTGATGGGTATAAATCAGTCAAATGTTAAGGAAATGATTCTTACATTTGGAGAGATTCAAATTGATAGAAAGGGCATCCCAACGGGCATATTTATAGAAGACGCAAAAAATATCATTTTAGAAAGAATACCTGTCCCCAGTATTGAAAGAATTAAAGAAGCAATCCAATTGTTTTCTGATGAATTAGCATCATATGGAATAACATCATTTGGATGTTTTGTACAGGAGGGTGAAAAGGGATTCACTGGGAAAATCGGGAGGGTAGAAATACAATTATTAAAATATTTGATTAAAGAGAATTTAATCAAACAAGATTTCACTATTTTTTTGGATACTGAGAAACCTAAAAAACTAAATCGTTTAAACAATACTATAATCAAGTTAATTGGTAATAATGAAAAAATTAATGTGGGAGGTATCAAAGGTTTTGCTGATGGTACTTTCGCGGCTTTCACAGCATATATGTATGAACCTTTTTCTGATTCATTAGAAAAGAAGACAGGATTTTTGGTAAAAGAAAAAGAAGATCTTTTTCAACTTTTTAAAGAATCTTTCAATTTAAAATATCACTTAGCATGTCATGCTATTGGTGATAGAGCCAATAGAATCATTGTAGATGTTTATAAAGATATTATAAAGAATGATGGTAATAATCCATCTTTAAAAAACAACAATCAACCCATAAGATTTAGAATTGAACATGCTTCTCTAATTAACGATGAAACTATAAAAGATGCAGCAGACCTTGGCATTATTATAGTAAGCCAACCTCTCTTTATAGACAGTGATCATACTTTGTTAGAAAAAAGATTAGGACCTGAACGGATAAAGAATTGCTATCCATTTAGGTCTATTATTGATTCAGGTATAATCTTAGCAGGAGCTTCCGATGCGCCAGCCGAACCCCCCGATATATTAAAGGCAATTCAAATTTGTATTACTAGAGACGGATTTGTTCCAGAACAAGCAATTACAGTAAAAGAAGCTTTAAAAATGTTTACTTATAACGCAGCTTATTCACTCGGGCAAGAAAAAAAGAAAGGTAGTTTAGAGAAAGGGAAACTAGCTGATTTCGTCATTTTAAATCGAGATATTACGTCAATTTCTATTGATGAAATTACAAATACTAAAATATTAGGTACATATCATAGAGGAAACAAAATATATTCAAAAAAAAATATTAACGAATAAAAGCCGATTAATATTTAACATGGAACTTGGAAAGATTGATAATGATCAAAGGGCAATAGGTAATATTATATGGTTATTTAGAGAATGCATGAGAAAGGATTATATGTCCGTGTTGATTGATTTAAAAGTTTCTAATCCATACTATATTAATATAAATTAAAAGAGAATTATTTTTCAATAGATATTGCGGGTTTAACTGCATATTTTTCTAATGCTTTTTCATCTAATTTAACGCCCCATCCAATACCGTCAGGGACTTCCACAGTACCCTTATCATATTTAAGAGCATCAACAATTAGATCATCTTCAAACATAATATATCCAAATAATTCTGGATGAAATCCCAATGAATCAAATTTAGCTGTAGCTAAATGAATAAGAGCTGCTGATGAAATACCTAAAGGTTGACTATTTATAATTGTGCCCATTCCTTTTTGCTTGGCATAATCAATTACTTTTATAATATTGGAAATTCCTCCAGGGAGCTCCATATTCACTCCCGCAGCTCTAACCGCACCAAGTTCAACTAAGACAGTGAAATCTCTGAAAGAATAAAAACCCTCATGAGCAAATATCGGGATATTAACATTTTTTTGAACAAAAGCCATTCCAAGATAGTCATCTTTATCAACAGGTTGTTCTGCGGCTTCAATTCCGAAAATCTCAATTGCATTGATTGCGCGAATGGCTTCTTCTGTTTTATAAGCTTGATTATAATCTACGCGTAATCTTATATCAGATCCAACTTCATCCCGGATGTTTTTAGAGATTTCTATGTCCTCCTCAACATTTCTGCCCAATTTATATCTAATAGTTTTATAACCTGACTTTACATATCCTTTAGTAATAAATTTCATGGTATTTAAATCAGCAAGAGGAACTAAAGCTGTTAACGGGATTTTATCAACTTGTTTTCCTCCTATTAGATCATATACAGGTTGACTAGAGATTTGTCCTATTAAATCATAACAAGCCATATCTAATATACCTTTAGCAACTTCAGTTCGAGCGACATTATCATTCATTTTTTTATTGATTTTATTAAAATTTTGAGGGTCTTCACCTAATACATACTTATATAATTCATTTTCAATAGCATCAATTATTTGGTTAGGTGATACTCCCGTCTCAGGTAACCAAACCACCATCTCACCAAGACCCATTGTTCCATCTTTAGTAAATATTTGACAAATAACAGCTTCTCCTCCCTGCCAAGGTTCATCTGTATGAATTGCCATCCCATGCCCTCCTTCGCTGGAATCCATAATTGCTCTTACAGCTTTTTTAAATGGCACAAAAATAGGAGTTAATCTTATTTCTACAATCTCATTGGTCATAATTTATATTATATACTGATTTTATTATACTTTTTTATTAATAGGAAGTTCAATTATAAATTATTCATTCAATAAATTGTTTAATTTTAATAGGTTTCCCTCTCGAACGAGCTGATTGAGATGCAGCCATTCCCGCTATACAGAAATTTGCCCCGATTTTCGCATGTATTGGTGATTTTTTATTTTTTTCAATTGCGGTTAGCCACTCATTCATAATCCGAGTTGAAGCCCCATAATGAAGACCATCTAAAGGTGGAACAATTTCAGCTAATTGATCTTTATCAATTTTTTTTGATCTTCCTTTTCTATGGAGATTTTTCGTGATTTTATGCCCATCTGCCAGGAAAAATTTACCTGGTTTACCAATTTGATAGCATTCATAGGTTCCCGTCCTACCAACAACTTGGATTATAAGGCGATTAGGCTCCCGGGCAAAAATGTATGCATTGGCACATTTCGCAATTGCTCCCGTTTCGGTTCTAAATAGTCCTACATGAAACGCTTTAGCAGGATTGCATATAGCCTTCCCTTCAAATCCCCCAATATCATTTGAATAGCTTACTACTTCTATAAAGGGCATAGGAGTCTCAATACCACCCATAGCAACTTGAGCAGGACCAATAGAATGAGCATACATTAAAGGATCAAACTGCTGATACCAAGAGTCCACACGTGGGACATCAATATCCCCGTGTCTTTCTTCTCTCCATCGATAAGTAACATCATGTAGATATTCAGATTCTGCATATACAATTGGACCAATTTTTCCAGATGAAGCAAGATAACCTGCGTATAATACCTCGGAAAAAAAGCAATAATTTTCTCCTAAGAGATATATTTTTCCTGATTGTTCTTCAGCAGCGATAATTTTCTCAAGATATTTTTCCTCTATTGCCATTGGTACTTCAGAAAACACGTGTAAACCAGCCTCCAATGCAGCAACAGCTTGTTCTGCATGAAATCGTGGTGGACTACTAATAATTATAGCATCAAGTTCGGGAGTATCCAGAAAATCATCAAATGACTCAGCTGCTTTAATCTCATTTAATTCCTTTAATTTTTGAGTAGCTTCTGGATTTGGATCAAATCCTGCAATTAGGATGGAGCGTCCTTGAAGTATTGGAAATTTCGAAAGCTCCATTACATGACTGAAACCATTAAGTCCATACCCTACTAATCCATAATTTATCATTATAAAATTATTAAATCTATATTAATTGAGACTAATAATAATTATAGATTATAATATGCTAAAAGTTAATTGATTAAAAAAAATATAATTCTCAATAATTAAAGTTATTTACATCAAGAATGAAATATGATCTTTGTAGAAAAATTAATTGAACTAATCAAAGAGAAGAAAAGTGTTGTTTGTATGGGGCTTGATCCCCGAATGGACGACAGAGGGCAAATTCCTAAGTACTTAGTTGATGATCTTAATGAACCAAACGAAATTATCACAGAATTCAATAAAACCTTAATTGATAATGCATACGATTTAATCCCAATTATTAAACCTCAAATTGCCTTCTATGAAAAATATGAAGCATTAAGCGCTTTAAAAGAAACTATAAACTATGCTCATAAAAAAGACTTATTAGTAATTTTAGATTCTAAGAGAAATGATATTGGATCAACTTCTGAAGCATATGCTCATTCTAATTTTAAAGTATATGGTGCTGATGCTTGCACTGTAAATGCTTATTTTGGAATTGATGGCGTCCAACCTTTTTTGGACTATAAAGATAAAGGCGTATTTATTCTCGTAAAGACTTCAAATCCAAGCAGTCGAGAATTTCAAAATATTTTTAGTGCTGAGATAAGAGGCATTCCTGATACTCAAATTGAGATGATTGCAAAAGAGATAAAATTAGAGCGAAATTATATCTATATGGCAAGATTGGTGAATAAATGGGGTAAAAATTTAACAGATTTTTCCGGATATCATAATCTTGGTGTAGTTGTTGGTGCTACTTATCCTGATGAATTAAAACAAATCAGAGAGATACTAAAAAATTCATTTATTTTAATTCCTGGGTATGGTGCTCAAGGGGCTCAAGCAAAAGATATTAAATATGGTTTTAATGATGATGGTTTAGGGGGAATTGTAAATTCATCACGAAAAATAATGTTTGCTTACCACTATAGGAAAATAAAACCAACAGAGTATGCTAAGGCTGCAAGAGAAGAAATTATTGATATGAACATAAAAATAAATAAAGAAATAGGAATCTAAACATTTAGTTTAGGAATTTAAAATTTTAGGTTGGAATAAATTGAACTATCAACGCAATGATAGAAAATGAAACGATTAAAAAAGGAGCCACCATTAATCCAAAGACGAGCAATGCTCGTTTTATTCCAAGTCGGTGAAGAATATTTAAAATATTAACCTCCATAAATAATACTAAAACTAAAAATATAATTATTAAAATTATTTCAGGACCTTGTTCTCCAAAAGCACCTGAGAGACCCAAGAATATCAAAGGAAGGCCAATAAAAAAGAACATTCCAACTTGAATTCCAAAACTTCCTAAAAGCCATTTAAATCCGGTTCTAGTTTCAGCTTTGCTAATTACTAATCCAATTTTTAACAAAATTAATCCTACTATGAAAGCTATAATAATTACATAAATTATTACTATGACCCAGTATGGTCCACCATTTTGAAGTAACATACTACAAGTAATTCTTTAAAAATTAGTAAATTTTATTTTTAAATTAAATTTTGTTTCTTAACTTATAAAACATATAAGCAAAATTTTTGATTTAAATTTATTTTTTCACAATTAGATATTTTATATTACATTGTGTATTTAAATTCTTAATTATATTTTACAATAATTTAAGGAGGAATAACCAAAAAATTAGAAAGGAATGATTTGCAATGGTAGAAACTAAAAGCGATATTTCTAAAGATAACGAGGAAATTCGAATTTTCGTTGCTGTCTGTCAATGAGGAATTAACATTAGCGAGATTATAGACTGTACTGCTCTTGTAGAATTCTCAAAGACGCTTCCGAATGTTGTTGAGGCCTCAGAATATATTAGTCTTTGCACAGAACCGGGCGCTGAGTTTATAAAAGAAAAAATGACTGAAAGTAATGCAAATAGATTAATAGTAGCCTCTTGTACTCCAAAAACTCACGAACCTGTTTTTAAGAGTGTATTAGAATCAATGGATTTGGACTCCTCCTACTTAGAATTTGTAAATATCCGTGAACATTCAAGCTTTGTACATCGTAATGATAAACCAGGAGCCCAAAAAGTAGCTGAAGACGCAATTAGGTCTGCAGTTGCCAGAGCTGCAGTTTTAGAACCTATTTTGGTAAAAGAAGTTGATATTACTAAGAAGGCCTTAATAATTGGTGGTGGAGTTGCGGGTTTAACGGCTGGAATTGATTTAGCAGAGCAAGGTTTTGAAGTCCACTTAGTTGAAAAAAACCCTACTATAGGAGGAAAAATGGCTAAATTAGATCGTACATTTCCAACAGACGATTGTAGCATATGAATTCTTGGTCCAGTAATGCTTCAGTCTGCTAGAACTCCAGGGCTCAATCTTTACACTTATAGTGAGCTAGAAGATGTAGAAGGATTTATTGGTAATTTTAAAGTAAAAATAAGAAGGAAGGCTCGATATGTTACAAATGATTGTAATGGATGTGGGGCATGCTTTGAGGTATGTCCTGCGTTTGGATATAACGAGTTTAACGAGGGAATGGATCCAAGAAAAGCTATTTATGTCTCGTTTGCTCAAGCTGTTCCATCATTAGCACAAATTGATATGGATCGCTGTATAAGATGTGAATTATGTACAAATGCATGCGAACTTGAAGCTATAGATTTTAATCAAGAAGATGAAATTATTGAGCTAGAAGTTGGTTCAATTATAGTTGCTACAGGTTGGGATGAATATATACCTGAAACCGGCTATTTAGGTTATAATATCTATCCGAATGTAATCACAGAGTTACAACTCGAAAGAATATTAGCACCGAATGGACCGACTATAGGGCATCTTGTTAGACCATCTGATGGTAAACGACCCAAAAGAATTTTATTTATTCAATGCGTAGGATCACGGGATTTAAACAAAAATACCTATTGTAGTGCTGGAGTCTGTTGTATGATTGCAATTAAAAATACGAAACTAATCAAACAACATTATCCAGATACAGAAATCGATGTTGCTTACATGGATATACGGGCTGCTGGAAAAGATTACGAAGAATATTTTACAGCATCTAGAAAAGAAGGGATAAGATATATTAGAACAAACATCTCTAAATTAAAAGATGATCCTTTAACTGGTAATATTAAAGTCATAATGCAAAATACGCTAAGAGAATCGCTTGGATTAAAAGAAATGGAATATGATTTAGTTGTTTTATCTGCGTCAATGATGCCTGCCCAAGGAATTGGAAAAATCGAAAAAATGCTAAAACTTGAAACAAGCCAAGATGGATTCTTCAAGGAGTTTCATTCGAGATTAAATCCTATTGACACAAAAATACCTGGTATTGCGCTTGCAGGGGTTGCTCAAGGACCTAAATCTATCGCTGAATCTATTGCACATGGGAGAGCTGCGGCTTCGTCTTTAGCTAGGTTAATGTCTAAAGATAAGTATCGTATACTCTTAATTCGAGCAACTGTTGATAAAGAAAAGTGTGCTAAATGCGGTTTATGTGAATTGAACTGCCCTTACATGGCAATTACTATAAATGATGACGGAGCTGAAGTAAACGAGATACTATGTAGAGGATGCGGATCATGCTTAGCAAACTGTCCTTCTGAAGCTATAACCCTCAGATATTATCGAGAACCTCAATATGAAAAACAAATAGATGCAATATTAGAAGAGATTTAGAGTGGTGATAAAAATAACAATAAATAATGAGAGTAAGATTCTGGCTTTTTTATGCTGGAAATGAGGTTATGGCGCCGGAGATATGGCTGGAACAATTCGAGCTCAATATCCTGCGACAATTAGACCTATAAGAATTAATTGTACCGGAAGAGTAACACCTAGTTTAATCATGAGAACAATTGGAAAAGGCGCTGATGGTGTAATGATTGCTGGATGATACAAAGGTGAGTGTGATTATGAAACCGGGAATTTAGTTGCTGAAAGAAATGTAGAATATGTAAAGAATATCTTGAAGGCAACTGGAATATCACCTGAAAGAATTCAAATGGTTCACTGTAGTGCAGCTGAAGGGCAAGTATTTCAAAATGAAGTAATTCGGATTTCAGAAATAATTGAAAATTTAGGCAGCAATCCCTTGAAAGAGTCTTTATCTTCACATCCTGAAGCTAAGGATTCCGAAAAAGGTAAAAAAAATAAAACCGAATAGAATGAATATCCAATAAAAATTGTAGATTGGATATGACTGACCCATAGCATGGGATTCGGAAAAAATAGCATTAATTTATATTAATTAAAATAAGTATTTTATATCCCGAAGCTCAGGTTTCATGGGAATATCTAAAAACAATTTCATATACATTAGATTCATACCGAGTCAAAAATTATAATTTGAATTCCTTATTTAATATATTGATGACGATGGCGTGTTCTTCTTCATCTAAGTCTTTTAAATCCCTAGACTGATTATATTCAATAAAAAGTTCTTTTGTATTTTTTTCTTTGTTTTTATTTTTTAATTCTGCTCCACATTTTTGGCAGAATTTGCTAAAGCCACGATTTTTTGAATGACATATAGGGCAAGAAATTATCATACTTTTCTTTTTAAAATCTTCTACCAAATTCTCAAAACGTTCTCGATAGTATTCTTTTGGACTCTTACCCCTCAACTCCTCAATTCCGGTTATCCAATTTATTTTTGCTTCCATAGCATTTTTTCACCTCAATTAAATAAAAATAAAAAAATCAATTTCTGTTAAATTTTGCTTTCTTTTTCTGTTTTAATAGAGTTCTTTAGTAGATCTACACCGCAATAAGAACAGATATTTTGCTCATTTTCTTTAAATTCAGATAATAAGGAGCCACAATAAAAACAAGATCTAACCTTATTTTTATTTACTTTAATATTTATCACCTATATGTAAATAATAAAATCTTTAATTAGATAAAAGAGATTTAGAAATTTAAATAATCTGTAGTCCAATTCTTGTCTAAATCTATAATTATAAAAGATATACTTAATTAATATAAGTATTTTCACTCAAATAATTTTAAAATATAAAATTTTTGAGTAAAAACTTATTAAGTTTTTATTAATGGTTAGAACTTAAGAAATCTTATATCTTAATAGATAATAATATCAGATTATCAATAAGGTCGACTGAGTAGAATAATAAACCTAATAAAAAAGACCAAAAATTTACGCTTTCACACTAAAAATTTTATATAATTATTTTAATTCATAATTTTAACACTAAAGATTAGTGTAAAACTTATAAGTATTTAATATGCCTAAAGATCCTCTTATAGAAGCTGAAAAAAAGTTAAGTAAAGCAGAGTTATTTTTTAATGCTGATCAATTTAAAAAAGCGGGAAAATTATTCAATTCCGCAGCAGATTCATTTTTTAAACAAAAAGAATATAACTTAGCAAGGGAATGTTATAATAATGCGGCAAGTTCTTTTATTCATTTAAAAAGATACAGCCTCGCAATTGGAGCCTTAAGAAATGCAGGTGATTGTTCTTTATTTATTAACGAATACTCCGATGCGAATAGATTTTTCAAGAAAGTTATTAATTACCTACCTAATTATAAGAAAACGGCAGATCGTGATTATCTTTACATCCTATTTTCATCCTTATCGTATTTATGTTTATTTGTTGAAGGGAAACAAGACCAAGGATTAGATTTTATTAAACAAATAAAAAAAAACGTAGATAGTGGATTTTTTAAGGAATCTCCAACCATTAGTCTTGTAAAGAATTTAACAATAGCGGTCCGAGATAAAAACAAAGATTATCTTGATAAGGTAATTAAGAGTTTTAAAAAATATGATTTTCATATAGTTGAAGAAAAACTTTTAAGAGAAGTATTGGTGGCAGCTAAATCAATTCTCTCTTTAGAAATAAAATTAAGCCTTGATAAAGAACAATACACTACTAAGGATATAATAAATTTAAAGATAGATCTAAATACACAACCTTTATTAGAGATTTCTCAAAATTCTTTTTATAATTATAATATTGAGAGAATAAAAGTTACAAACATTGGGTTAAACCTTTCTGAAAATATTATTGCTCAAAAAAAACCTAATCTACCAGTAACAATAAATGCTGGTGAGAGTTATCAGTTCGAAATTCTCTTAAAGTCCCACTTTCAAGTTGATGAGCCTTTTATTGGCCCTATTTCTTTAAATTGCGAGATGGACGATAAATTCATGTTTCTGCTTCAAGAAAAAGAAGCCATAAAACCAAATATAATATCTCCTCCTCCTTCATTAGATATTTCTATAAAAAATCTGAGACCTCCGTTAATCAGTCAAACATTTCCGTTAGAAATCTTAATCGAGAATAATAGTCAGGGAGATGCTCTCGAACTTAATATTAATATTGACTTCCCTAAAGAACTTAAAATAATGAGAGGTACAACTAAAAAGCAAGTATATTATCTTAGTTCAAACGATAATATAAAGTGGGAAATTAATCTTAAACCTCTTGAAGCAGGGGATTATATTATAAAAATGGATATAAGTTTTAAAGACCCCGATCAAAATTTAGTTGAAGAACAAAAAACCTTTCCATTTTCAATAAAATTATAAGTGATTTTTTTTTTATATCTCTAGTTCTTAAAAACATAATAAAAGGTCGATGATATATCAAGCTTGTAGTAAAGAAAATCAATTTTGAAACTGGCACCACTAAGGATGTTATCATTAATGCTAATGATGCGAAAAAACTCAATTTAAAAGCTGGAGATCGTATTAATATAAAAAATCCTGAATCTAAGTCTATAGATGACAAATATCGCGTTGCAATTATACAGATTGCTTATTCAGATTCTATTGTAGCTCCGGGTGAAATTGGCATTTTCATAGATACTATTAAAGAGATTCAAAATAATACGGAAGTTTCAATACGGCCAATAGATCCTCCAGATTCCTTTAAATTCATAAAGAAAAAAATTAATGGATTAAAATTAACTAGTGAGGAAATTAATAGGATCATTTCAGATTCAGTTTCAGGTCATCTTTCTCCAATTGAATTAGCTTCATTTATTACAGGTGTTTCTATAAATGGTATGGATAACGAAGAGATGACAGCTTTGACTCTAGCAGAAACTAAAAGTGGAAATACCTTTGATTTTGGTCCTGAAGTCTATGATAAACATTCAACAGGCGGAGTCCCCGGTAATAAAGTTAGTCTAATTATCGTTCCAATTGTTGCTACTGCTGGGTTGACTATTCCCAAGACAAGTACTCGTGCAATTACATCACCGTCGGGAACTGCTGATAGTATGGAAGCGTTGGCACCTGTTGCTTTTGATTCAGAGGAGTTAAAGAAAATTGTTTCTAAATTAAAAGCTTGCATTGTCTGGGGGGGTGCTCTTGATTTGGCTCCAGCAGATAATATCATGATTGAAATCGAACGACCACTGCGGATGGATCCATTCGGTTTGATGATTCCCTCTATATTGACGAAAAAGCTATCTGTTGGCGTAAAAAAAATAGTCTTAGATATTCCAGTTGGACCAGGGACAAAATTTACGACCCCCAACGATGGAAAGAAATTCGCTCATTTGTTTAAAGAAATAGCTAAAAATGTTGGTCTTGAGGCAGAATGTGCGCTAACTTTAGCCCATCAACCTATTGGTCATAGTATTGGACCTGCAATTGAAGCTAAGGAAGCCTTAACTTTGCTTAGAGATTATAATGCGGGTCCTAATTCCTTAATTGAAAAATCAACTTCTTTAGCGGGAATAATTCTTGAAATGGGGGGAAAAGCGGAAAAAGGACAGGGTCAAAGTTTAGCAAAGGAGATCCTGCGATCCGGGAAGGCTTACGAAAAAATGAAGCAAATTATTGAAGTTCAGGGAGGTGATCCCAACATTCTGCCTGAAGATATTAAATTAGGGACTTATGAGAGAGAATTTTACTCCACTAAGGAAGGACATATTACAGATGTAAACAACGCAATTATCAATCAAATAGCTAAAGCAGCTGGCTGTCCAAATTCAAAAACTTCTGGTGTATATATCTTTAAGAAACAAGGAGCTAGAGTTAAAGAAGGGGAAATAATTTTCAAGGTCTATTCGAACAGTCAATCCAATTTGAAAAGGGCAGAAAAAATTTATAATTCCACAGGCGGACCTGTTATCCTAGGTGGAATGATAATTGAGACGATTTAAGATTTTAACTTAATTTAAAAATCTATTTATTCACTCAAAAGACCAAATCTTTTAAGACCTTCCCTCATTTCGGCTTGAAATGGACCCGGAGTTCCTTTTATGAATGCTTCAATAATATCTTGATCTTCTATCCTATTTGAGGAACGCTTTTTAGCCTTTTCCTCTGCAAGAGAAGAAATAGCCATCCTTGCCATGGATTGAAATGCCGGAGGGGATAATTGTATAAGCTCCTCAAAGACATTTGCAGTTTCAGGATCCCAGTCTAATCCCTTTTTTGTTTCTTCACTAGGCTCAGAAAGATTAAGCCCAAATTCACGACTTGTAATGATGTTTTTTAAATATTCCCTTAAGGACTGAACATAACGTGGAGATTTTTCTTGATCAAGAACCACTGCTTTTTTTGCCCATTCTTTACAATAGTTACAGTCATCGCACATTGCTACACAATCTTGCTTTTTAAAGAAGTCGATAAAGCCATCTAGTTTGGTGTTGTCAATATATAATTTAGATTTTGATTCTTTTCCAATAGTTTTAGTTATTCCTATATTAGGATCTTTCTCTTCCAATCCACCGTGAGACATCGAAAATCCTTGAATAATATCAACAAGATTACCTTCATATTTTCGTGATGAAAAAGCTTTTACAGACCTTAGGATCCAATCAGTGGTCATACGCCTTCCCGCGATTTTAAAATCAGTAATCCCAATCTCTTCATAGTGAACTAAATCTTCTGGACGAACCCAACGACATTTCAATACTTCTTCTGGTGTAGAAAATTTAATGATACTACAATTGATTATACATGTATCTACATAATTACGTTCAAATTGTTGATATGTCTGTGAAGCATGTCCTAGGGTATTATAATGATAATATCTAAAAGGACATTGATATAAACATCCATCAGTTAAAAGTAATACGATCTTACATTTTACTGCTTTCTTTATTTTACTGAGCGTCTTAAAATCACGATTAATCATTATATCCGGAGTTATTTCATCCGCCCCAAGCATCTCATAAAATTTAGCTCGATTCACACTATTTACGTGTGAGATGGTAGAAACTCGGACTTTAAGCTTAGGAAACTGTTCTTTAATCAGCTGTATTAAAAAGGGGATAGTTACAATTACGCTATCGCTACCAATATCACTAATCCATTGAATATACTCGATAAGCTTGCTATGATAATGCGAATCATACTCAATATTGTTCATACAGGGAGCATTTAGCAAATAAGAAAATTTCATTTTTTTCTTATGTACTTTATCGATATATTCTGCTATATCTCCTTTTGAAATGTCTGGTAATAAAAATGAAGGGCGCCCTCCTCCCACTATTGAATGATTAGAAACTCCATAGAGATCTGTCACAGGATATTTAGCCAATTCTTCTATTAAGCTTAAGTCCCAATTAGTTGCAACATAAAATTGAATTAATATCACCTATTATTTTGGGTTATTTTTTGTTTATGTACATTTTTTTTCTTATTTAATACTTAAATAAAAATATTTTAGATTTAGATTATTTTCTTTTTAGCTTTTTCATTTATTTGCTATTTCATGAGCTTTTGCGTTAAGCGGTAATAAAGGTGCACATGCCATAAGTTTATTAACATCTCCTTCTACGATATATGTTCCTGCCATCGTTGCTTGAATCGGATCTGACTCTCCCGAATTAACCTTTTGGATGGTGGCAAAATCCGTTTTATGAATAATTTTTGGGGCGTCAGGTCCTGAATATTCACCCATCCCCCAATCCATCTTATCTTTATCAACAAATTGCCAGTAATTCATTTCAGGTTTATCACTTATATTATATTGAAAGATTAATGGAGCAATAGGTTCTAATAAAGGCTTTAAATCCGGCAATTCATTATAAGCTTTCATGAAACGCATAAGATATGCTTCCCATTCTTCCTTTGTATCCAATTTAATTATCACCTCCTTTAATTTTTGTTTTTCGTCTAATTTAGATTCTTTATTTACTTCTCCCACCTTTTTTACCTTCTGAGAGATGAGTTCAGTACTTAACGGGAGAGATGTTATATATTCAATCTCATCTCCCGTCATATATTGATTTATATTAATATTCTTTTTAATTAAAAAATCGATATAATCATGTTTAAACGGTTGAGGAACTAATTCAATTATTATAGCTATCAATAAATCCTTAGTTACCCTCTTTAATTCTTGCTTTTCTGCAGTTCTTTCTGCAGTAAATCCAATTCCCTTGGTTGCAGCCTCATGCATCTCTCTGGGAATTAGGTCCATTACTTCTTTCAAAAATTTTTTTGCATCATTATCCCAAGGAATCCCAAAATATGTTCCTATTTCGGCTGATTTAACAGGACTTTTAAGTTTTCGCTCTTCTTTGGATAAAAACATATCTCCTGTATTTAGATATTTTAAGAGATATGCCATATATTCCTTATATGATTCTGTAATTCCTCCTTCAGGTTGAGAATAAGCTATTTTTGTTAGACTATGACAATAAAAACATGTGATTCCACAAGTTTCTACGCATCTAGCACCTCTATGTGGCATATTTTCAATGAATGTAGTCAGCTTGTTCCCATCTAATACTGCATCAAATTCGGGCACGCTTAACAGTAGACTTTGGTTATCCGTGTCAGTTCCCATTTTAACTTGCCTAGCGGAAAATTCATTGAATTGATTACCAGCTAAAATTAACGGATCAGATTCGAATGAATAACCATTAAAAATTTTACCGAGGTTACCATTGGAATTCTTATAACTATAAGCTTTTAATGCATTAAATAACCATTTGGTCCCATATCTCCTTCCAGATATCTTAAAATAATCAATACCAATCTCAATATATTTATCAAGATCTGCTGGTTGAATCCATTTAGACATTACTATCTGTTCTTGATTAAAACATTTTTGATTCTGACAGGCAATAGTAGCCCAATCATTATAATATCCTTCTAAACAATCATGGGTTTGGCTTGCGTGGGAGCATTCAGTATAATGAAAAAAACGAAAAGGGCATTCATTAAGACAGCAATCGTTAGTCAATAATTCTATATCACACTTTACTGCTTTTCTAATTTCTTCTAAAAGGGGAAAATTACGATTAAGCATTATAGATAAAGTCAATACACCATCAGTACCAATTATTTCTTCCCATTCCAAAGCCCGGGTAAGAGAATTGACTTCAGCTATTACAGAAACCTTTAATTTTAATTTAGGATGATAGGTTTTAGCAAATTGAGCGAGATAAGGATCTGTAACTGTTAAATATTCTACGCCCAAATCATCTAACCAGTCTAATTCGTATAGTGCTTTTGTTTGTTCTTTGGAATTAAATTTATAATATCCAAGACACTCA
The DNA here is from genome assembly GCA_019058295.1 of Promethearchaeota archaeon. Lineage (GTDB taxonomy): Archaea > Asgardarchaeota > Lokiarchaeia > Sigyniarchaeales > SOKP01 > LW40-45. The sequence continues at coordinate 32,810 of JAHPZI010000018.1, forward strand.
CCATTCCATAGCCATGTAAATTTGAAATTTAAATCATGAACTTTATTAATAAATTTTTCAATTTCAGCTTTATCTCGTTTAGCCATTAAAAAAAAGGGTCGCCCAGATCCAGTGAAACTCATGTCGGAAGCGCCATAAAAATCATTTATAGTTTTCATTAAATGATTATCATTTTCTATGAGAGTCAATAAATCTATTTTCCAATTGCATGCTAATGATATTCTCAAAATTTCACCTCTGTATTACTCCATTTTCCATAATTTTCATTTTTTCATCTATTAATCTTAAGATTTTAGCTTTCTCTTCTGCATTTCCATTCCTTAGCTTTTTGGAAAATTCAATGCAATAATTATTTATTTCCTTTTCTGAAGGATAGTGAGAATCATAAGAGTAATTATTGCAAAATTCATTAACAATTTCAGATTTCAACTCAAATAGAGAATTTTTAACATTATCATAAGGCCAGAATTCACCATAAGGTTGAGGAATATTGATAAATTCATTAAAGTTAACTTTTAATTCTCTTTGGGTGTAGCTTCTAATTATTTCAATTATTTTTTTAGAAGTAAATCCCCCAGTATATAGAGAAAATGTATTATATCCAAGATCTTCATACAATTTTATATTACTTGGTGAAATCCATCCAGCTTTCAAGAGATTTTCAGGTTTCTCTAACCTTTTTTTCCAGCAGTAGAGTAGTGGGTAATCAAACTCATCTTCAACATCGGATAATTCTTCTTGATTTGAAAAAACAGGGGAACCTATTGTTCTATGACTTTGTAAGTTATGATGTTGATACCAATGAATACACCCCCAATTACACCCAATATTCAATGGTAAGATATAATCAAGATCTTCAGATCCTTTAAATTTGTTCTTAAGCTTAATAAAATTTTCTAATACTTTAAAATATCTCAAGATATCAGGATTTAAAATAATAATATCAGCACCAATTTCAAAAAAGATTTTCCCACGATTTAATGAAGTGACACATTGTGAATATGATAAGTAAATTTTCATCATTGGAGCATTTTCTTTAAAAAATCCAATATTATTTGGAGATGATAATAATACATCTTTGTATCCCAACTTCTTTAAATTTTGAATTAAATCTTTTGTAGCTCTATATTGTTGAAAATGAGCTTCTAAATTCCCTTGACAAGTTGAATCCAAACCTGCTATTGGAATTATTCCGTTTTCTTGAATTATTTTAGTATATTCTTCAAATTCTTTAATTGATGGGAGATTTCTTGGAAGAAATATTGAACTATTCCCAATAGGATTTTGTGGCACGTGAACAATAATATGACTAACTGGTAATTTCTCTTTATTAATAAGAGCAATTAAATCCTTATGATAATCTCCATCAATTATAAATTTTATTCTAAAATCACTTTTTCTGTTTTTATCTTTTTAAAAAAAAATTTAATTATAAGATTCAAGTCCCGCCTTACAACCCATTGATAAAAAGTCTACCATCGTGCCGTTATAATCGTTCTCAATCTTGTAATAAAATCCTTTTTGAGAGAATGTAGCGCCCCAAATAAATTTCTTAGAATCGCTTTGGAGAGGTGTTTTTTCTATGAAATCCCTCATTAAAGGATGAAGATGGGAAGGAACTTCTTTTGGATAATCACATGTGATCCCAAAACATAGTCGCTCGATTTTATTTGAATCCCAACTAAAAGTATAGTTAAGATGTGCTGCTTTACGACATCCCTCCATCACCTCTTTGGACGCAGGCTCGAATCCTAGATCTTTCACCAGTGAAACGCAACTCTCATAAGAAGACTCAGCTGGTTGTTTAAGCATGAAATAAATATTAGTCGTATTATGAAGGAAATCGAATGCAAAAAGACTAAATGAGGTTAATCCATGCTTATTGAAGTAATCCTTATATGCGTTCATACTCTCTGGAATTGATTTCATGGAATAAATTGGATCAATTGAACCGGGCACAACAAATGGCCAAATTTTTGATAACCCAGTTTCTGCATCAACATCTACTCCATATCCCATTATCTCGAATGAATTTATAGCTTCAACAATCATTTTATGGATAGGATGTCCATTTTTTTCTAGTAATCCTTCATTAATTGCAGTTGTATATGGGTCTGGATTATGAGGGATAAAAAATTCAACATATCTTACCGCTACATCTCTTTTTCCAATGGGTTTAGCGGTGGTTCTTATGGATACGGGAGCTCCTCTAAAAAACTTTTCATAAGTATTAAAGGATTTCCAAATTGCATCCTTATTACATTTTACACCAGCGATATCGCAAATTTTAGCCATATCTTCAACCATTTTATTAAGATCGGTATTACATTTAAAATCACTTTTCACTTTAGCCATATATCTATCATAGTCCACTCCAAGTTTAGTTAAGTCCTCAATCATTGTTGGTTGAAATGCAGGTGGCGTTACTTCAAACAACGCAACTACTAAATCAACTTCTGCGACTTCTGTTCCACTTCTTTCCATACATTTTTTTTCTGCTCCTTCGAGGAGTGCAGGTTTTACGGCGGGGCGTACCATCTCAGGTACTCCTAATAACACTTTTTCAAAAAGTTGTTTTACTTCTGGTTGCCATTCCATTATGTTCTACCTCTTTTTTTTTTTTATTTTTTTTTTTATTTATTGTAAATATTTAGCAAATTGAACTTGGCTCATTTCTGCAAATCCCTCTGGATTATTAAAACCAAGCCCAGGCATCATCCATCTTGGATTTGATTCCCCATACTTTCTTACTATTTGAAATAGATCTACTTCCTTGATTTTTGGGGAAATATAAAATTTAGGTTTTAAGAGATTTTCTCCTTTTTGGATAACCCCTTCTTCTTCAGCAATTTGCTGAAGAATTGTATGAGGATAAATTCTCATACCTATAAAGATGATTACATCTCCATCGCCTTGCCATAAATTTCCTTGATAACTCTCCATAGTCTCAAGTCGATCTAAAGAAACTTGGATTGTTTCTAGAGTTTCTCCTGGACCTCCAACAATAACATGCAATAATTGCTCAATTTCCAAATCTATACACTTCTTTGACGTAAGAATCGCGTCATCTGGAGATCTCGATTTATTCATATTTTTTAACATCTCTTCTGAGAGAGATTCGATACCAGTTGCAAAATGAACCGCACCACTCTCTTTCATGAGAGGCATTAAATCTATAAATTTTTTGTTGGGGACATAATTTACGCCCCAGTTTAGGGCTATTTTATTATTAATTATTTCTTGACAGGTATTTTTTACGTGATTATAATCCAAATTGAAAACACTGTCCACGATAAATATATTTTTAATTCCGTAATTATTTACAATTAAATCGAGTTCTTTAGCAATATTTCCGGGGGATCTATATCGAACATTAGAATCCTCAATATACCTATAACTACAGTAAATGCATTTCATAGGACAACCACGTTTAGTTTGAATATTACCCCAAACTGGACCTGATTTATTCATTGGATCTATAAGATAGGCATCATTTTCCAGCAATTCCCTTGTTGGTATTGGGAGATCATCTAGATTCTCAACCCGCCAAGGTGGTTTATGATGATATTTTCCTTTTTGATCTATAAAACAAATACCCTTCTCAATTGTTCTAGGATCGTCATCGTTTTCAATCTTTTTTAAAAATTCCGCAAAGACATATTCACCATCCCCAATTACCCCTATATTATGATTTAAATCTCTAAGAATTTCCTCTGAAAAAATTGAAAAACCAGCACCTCCTAACACAATTGGAATTTCCGGTTCTACAAGTTCTTTAATATATAAAATAATATTTTTTACTGGTAAGTAAAAGAATAGATTTCCCGGGTATGTTGTTGAGTCAACATTACGAATTGAAATCCCTATTAAATGAGGATTAAAATCATAAATTACTTTTGAAACATCTTTTTTATAATCATTACTAAGAGTTAAATCAAGCAATTTAACCTCATGACCTTGACTAAGAAGGTAAGCTGCAAGATATGCTTCTCCTAAGGGAGGGACCATAACATGAACAATCTCCCTACTCCCAGAGATTATTAATACACGCAATTTAATCACTCTTAGTCTTTACAAATTTAATTTCATTCAATTAATTCGATTTCTTCTTCAATTTCTTCTTTTTGAGAAACATCAACTTCATGTTCATGATCATTTTCATGCCAGCAGAACGGAAACGATCCAAAGAAATCACCCGTGATATATTCCGCAGTTACACGACATCCCCCACCGCAATATTTTAAATGATGGCAAGAGGCACATTTTCCTTTAATCTTCTTTCTATCACGAATATCCCTGTAGAGCTGTGAATTTAATACATCTTCAAAATCATCCTCCAATGCATTACCAAGAGTCAATGTTGTAGGATATCCCGCAGGGAATATTGTTCCATCTATACCAATTCCCATCATTGTCCTACAAGCTAAACAACCTACTCCCCATTCAATCGCTGCCAATTCTTTATCATTTTTTGGATGTTCCATAAAGGGCATCATATCATATATTTCATAAGCAGGTAATGTACCTGCCTTACCTTTCCTTATCGTCTCAATAGCATGTTTGTATTTGAAATCATACATTTTTTTATATTCTTCTGAATTAAGACCGATTTCATCCCAAAATTCAGCAGCCCGATTTTGTTTCACTACACATCGAAAATATGGTTGTGATCCCCATTTTTCTGATAATATTTTAATCTCTTCTAATTCATCAATGTTTTGCTTCATAATTGTAATTGAAGAGCATACAAATATTCCATATTTCAAACAAAGATCTATTGCTTTCTTAGCATAATCTAAGGAATTGGGAAACCCACGAATCTCATCATTTTTCTTAGGATCAACACTGTCAAAACTAACAAATATATGACTAATATTGTTATCTTTACACATTTTGGCGAAATCTTCATCGAATCTCACTCCATTGGTGATAAGAGCGTGAATATAATCCTTCTCTTTACAAAATCTCATAATCTCACCAATGTCTTTTCTCAAAGTGGGCTCACCACCAAACCATATAAAGCAGGCATGTCTTCCTTGTTTTCGCAAACCTGTTTCAACATTTTCTATTATTTGACACCATTTCTCTGCTGATAATTCTGGCCGTGCTATTTGATCATCCGCAGCACAGTGAATACATTTTTGATTACATTTGTCAGTCAAATACATGGCAAAGTGTATATTTCCGGGATGAAACCCCCGCTCTAGTTTTTGCCATGAAACCTTCAATCGATCCTTGATTTCCTTCAGTTCTATATAACGTTCGACATCAATTCCTAATTTTGTTAAATCTTCTACCATTATTGATTTAAATGCTTCAGGAATTATGTCAAAAATACCCAGAACAACATCAGCATCATTAATATAAGCAGCATTCCGATCAAGACATCTTTTTTCTGCAGCCTCTATGATTAATGGTTTCACGGAAGGACGAAATCCTTGTGGCATTTGTTCTACTATTCTACCAAATAATTTCTGTGTCTCCTTTTCCCATTCCATAGAATTTCACCTTTAAGCACAATTATCATGCTCATGGTCATCATCATGCCAACAAAACGGGAGCTCAGCTAGAAAATCACCAGTTACGGTTTCAGCATGGACCCTACAACCCCCACCACATAAGTCAAGATGATGACAAGTAGAGCATTTCCCTTTTATTTTTCGATCTCTAATTTTTTTAAACATTTCGGTTTCCATAATTTCATCCCAACTTTGCTCAAGAATGTTGCCTAAGATTAAATCAGAAGGATAATCACAAGGGAATACATCTCCATTGGTATCAATCCCAGAAATTGAGCGGCAAGCTTGGCATCCTGTGCCCCATTCGATCGCAGTCCTTTCTTCATCATTTACAGGACACTCCATAAATGGCACCATATCCCATGTATAGAATTTATTAAGCGATGAAGCTTCTCCTTTTCTGATAGCTTCTATAGCATGTTTATATTTGAAATCATAGAATTGTCGATATTCATCCATATTTAAGCCAATTTCGTCCCAATTTAAATCGGCCGAACGTTGTTTGATCAGGGGTCTGTAAAAGGGAGTTACTCCTCTAGAGTTAAAATATTCCCTTAATTTATCTAATTCATCAAAGTTCTCTTTTTGTGCAGTTACATTAGCAATTGTAAAAAGTCCATATTTTGCAGCTAAATCTAACGCTTTTTCCCCTGCTTCGTATGCTTTTGGGTGCCCTCTAATTTTTGCAGCCCGTTTGGGATCTGTACTATCATAACTAATAAAAACATGGCTCATTTTAGCATCTGCGCATATTTTCGCCAATTCATCATTAAATAAAATTCCATTGGTCGCAAGTGATTGATAATAACCCTTCTCACCGCAATATTTAATTAAATCTTTAAGATCTTTACGAATTGTAGGCTCCCCGCCAAACCATATATAACATCCTCGACGACCACGTTTTCGTAAGCTTTGTTCAAGATCCTCAATAATTTCAATCCATGTTTCAATGGGTAATTCTGGACGTTTATCCATTACCGAAGCAGCACAATGAAGACAATTTTGATTGCATCGGTCAGTGAGATATATAGTAAAATGATAAACCCCGGGTAAAAAGGCACCACTAATTTCATCCCATGTACGTGCATATTTTGTTCTAATTTCTGATAATTTTACATAGCGATCTGTATCAATATCTAATTTTTTTAAATCTTCGACTACTGCTGGTTGAAATGCCTCGGGTGTTATCTCAAATAGTGCAGAAAGCAAATCATCTTCACTTACAAATCCAGAATTCCTAAGTCGTGCTGTTTTTTCAGCAGCTTCTCGCAACATAGGCTTAACAGAAGCACGAAATGCCTCAGGTACTTGATCTGTGATTTTTCCAAACATTTGTTCCATTTCTATATTCCATTCCATATTTTTTTCACCTTATTATGATTTTTTACTCTCTTTTTTCTAAAAATAATTCATTTTTAAGTTTAAATTGCAAATTAATTTTAAAATCATAGGTAATAACAAATTTTATCATTTTTTTCCCCCCTCCCGTATAAAATGTTTATTAAAATCAGCAAAATTATTAATTTTGGGATGGCAATAATGATTGATTAAACGAAAAATCAAAAAACTTTCAAAATCAGAATGATAACAGAATACTTTGAGATTATTGTAGCGATTATTTAATATATACTTGGTTTTTCTATGCAAAATTCTGTTTTGAATAAAATTAATTCTATAAATTTTTCTTCTCAAATTGTCATTAAAATTATGAATTCTCTCATTTAAGCTATAATCTCTTTTATTTCGATCTCCTTTATTCTTATTATCGAGATATTCTATCGATTCATCATTTAGTCCAAGAGAACCCAAACTTATATAAAAAAATATTTTTGTATCTTCATTTAAGAATGCATTTTTAACATAATGATAAAAAGCCGTATCAATATAACAAATGATATTATAAATTATGATGATGTCAATCAAATGACCGAGGCTAAACTGGATTGTGTGAGATTCGTGAGGCAAAAATCCTAATATATTGATGTAAGGTAAAATAGGAATGAAAATTGACTTGCCAGAGGTAATATATTCAGTTAATAAAGAAGAAAAAACTGGAACATCTCTTAAAAACATGAAAATGAACAAGCTCGTGAGATAAGAAAAAATAACGCTAAAGATCAAGACTATTTTCAAAATTTTAAGTTTATGCACGTATTTAATCCTCTCTCTATCATTAATAATTGATTATAATCTTAGAGTTATTGAATAATGAAAATACTGAAGCATTAGTTATAAATATAACTGTGATTAAATAATCAGATAATGCAATAATTAAATCCTTATTTATCTCTCTTTTTAGGATATTTCGAACTAGATGTTAGAAGCATAGGTGCAGTGCTTAAAAATAATAGCATGTTTGCATAACGAATAAAACCTCCAGAAAAATGTTTCTTATCATAGTTAATTACATTATAAAAATAGGATGGTTTAGTTCGCTTGAAAATGTTAACAATCTGCGGAAAAGAATTAAATTTTAGTTTTATTTTAAATTTTTCAGGAGATTCATGGGCAGGAGAACCAGGGAAAATATGATAAGGTTCACTCATAATTGTAATTGGTTTGAAATTGGAATTACCATATTTTAAAAGGCATTTAGTCGCAAAATGAAAATCCTTAAGAATATCAAACCGATTTTGGAAAGGAAGACCGATAGTTAACCATATCCGTAATAATATTTGAGATAAATTTGCATTTTTTATTAAATCATTAATTTGACTTTCTGGAAATTTAAATGTTGGATCACAAGTTTTAGCTATTTTTTGCTGAACTTTAGCTGATAATGTTCGAGGAGAAATACTGATTGATGAATATCTACGAGCAAAAGTCTTCTCAAAGATTCTCCACATTTCTTTAGGAAAGGGTAGCCGCCATATCTCTAAATCTCCACTAATATCAATTTTTTCCTTTTGAATCAGCCCAAATAATTTTTTCCAATATTTTAAATTAGCAGGATATGTACCATGTCCGAAAAAGACACTTGGAACTTTATAATTGTCGAGAATATTGTGGAGATCTTCTATTATTTTTTCTGGACTTCTGAGAACGACCTCATTTCGACCCGTTAGTTTTTGCTGAGCTCTTTGACCTCCTCCACAAAAAGGACAATTAAATGGACAGCCCCTTCCAATTGGAAGATTGAGAGAGATTCCCATAATCTTTCTGCTATACTCAAGATATTGTTTTGCATTATTTAGAAGTGATACATTAATAAAATTCAAATCATCCAATGTTTTTGCTGTATAGGAAAGAGAATTAACTTTTATGTGTTTAGAGGTATCTCGATAAGATAAATTGGGAACAGAATCTAATGATTGATTTTTATTAATCTTTTGAACATATTTTAAAAATGGAACTTCCCCTTCGCCTCTAATTATACCGTCAATTTCTTTATAGTATTTTAATAGTTCACTATGGTAATATGAAGCACTAAAACCTCCAAGAATTACATTAGCATGGGGATTTACTTTTTTTACGATTCTAGCAACTTCAATAGCACCATTTGCATTATGTATCCAATGTAAATCTATTCCACATACATCAAAATTAATATTTTTAAGAAAGTCGGCTAATGACCAATTACGATTTAGATATTGCTCTAATGGATAATTTATAATTTTAACTCCAAAACCCCCTTTCTCAAGCAAATCGGCAATGCTAAAAACACCCATTGGAATGAATAAATATTCCCCTCGTTTAAATTTGGATCTTTTATTATTAATAGGTTTTACTACTCTAGGTGGATGGATGAGTAAAACATCGTAGCTTTTCAAAATGCCAACCGAAATTATGATTAGAAATGAATGTTAATTAAATTAAGGTTTAAGATATAAATATTAAACTTTGTTACTTATTATTTTGGAAATGTAAATTTTCTATTAATATTAAAAATTAAAGTATCTAAAAAACCAAAATTTAAATATTTAAATTTCAATAGTTTAAATTACTAATTCAGAACTATTGAATAAAATGAGTGATATGGCAAATATTTTAGAATATATGAATTTAGCAGATTTTTTATTTATTGTTGTATTTCCATCAGTTTTACTTTTACTACTTTTAATTATCTTTATAAGTGGATTATTTAAAGAAAAACCAAAGCATGAGCTTATGACATTGGATGAATTCATGATGGATTGGCTTAAAGATCACGGACAAGCTCACAAATTGGAAGAACAGTTTGCGAGAATGAAAAAAGATCCAGCAGGGAAAATTTATATGCCATTAACATATCATGGCGGAATAATTGCTATAAAATGTGGTTTAACTCCAAATAAGGTATCTTATATAAATCTAATTTTATCCTTTTTCATATTTTGGGCTGTAATAATGATTAGTAAAGGTCATACTCTAAATCTATTTTCTAAACAACCGTACTTTGGCTCTTGGTTTATTCCTCTTGCCTTTTTAGCCTTATTTACAGGAATTATTGATGGGATTGATGGAGCGATAGCTAGGATATTGGATATAAAGTCTAAAAGTGGTGCGTGGTTAGATAATGTGATTGACAGAATTAGTGATATATTATTACTTGTTTGTTTCGTTCCAACTAGTTTTATGGTTGTTTCGATATTAGGATTTAAGTTTGATTTTACATGGATAGTTTGGACGAATATTTTCCTAATTTTTCTCTATGAATACATGAGAGCGAGACATGAAGGGTTAGGTTTACATGAAACCAAACCAACTATAGGAGAAAGAATAACTAGATTTTTTGTAATCTTTATATTCTTTTTAATTTACGGTATTTCGAGCTTCTTTGTATTATTAACAAATTGGATTAATCCCAATGCTACGAAGATATGGACTGATTCGCACATTGGCACAATTACTTGGAATATGCTAATTTATCAGATAACTCTATTTTTGATTATGATCTTCTCATTGATTAAATTAGGGAGTTATAGTTTTAAAAACCTGAAGAAATTGGATAGTGGAGATTAAAAAATAAAAAAAGAGGTTATGAAATATCAATTTCAAAGGTTTTATATACTTAGTTGTACTGGTAATCTTTTTTGTTCTATTACATATTTATTTTCCCCCTTATTTGTCATCTGGAACTAAAGAAGCAATAGATACATTCATTGCCGACCCTTTGACTTATTGGTGGTTTGTATTTCCATTATTTGGATTAATCATGTGGTTAGTATTGATTATATATTATGGAAAATATTTCTTAGCATCATTTGGTCGTGGTTATCGAACCAAAACACCTTATTATCCAAAAATAAGTATAATGATCGCTTCTAAAAATGAAAGAAAATTATTAGAAAGAACATTAAATTCGATTGTTAAAACAGACTATCCAAAAGAGAATATCCAAATAATTATAATAACAAGTGGATCAACAGACGATACAACAGAATTTAGTCAAAATTTTGCAAAAGAGCATCATACAATAGATATAGAAGTGTTATCAGAGAATTTACCTAAAAAAGGAAAGCCTCCAGCTATGAATTACGGTCTAAAATATGTAAAAAATGATATTATTGTCCTTTATGATTCAGGTTGTATTTTACAAATAGATACATTGAGAAATTTATTATCCCCTTTTCAAAAGAATAAAATTAATGCTGTTATTGGACCTGTTTTAGTTGAAAATTGGAAGACTAATACATTGACTAGAGCTATTTACCTTGATTATGCTTTTTTATCTGGTGGTGGATTATTATTTGAATCTAAAAATAGATTAGGTAAATCAGCTTTTTCATATGGAAGAAATTTTGCTGTTAGGACGAAATACCTTAAGAAATATGGAGGTTTTAATGAAGATTCATGCACAGAAGATCTTTATCTTTCTGTGCTTTTAAATATGGATGGAATAAAAATTTACTTTTCACCTAAAGCAAAAGTTTATGAATATGTACCTACTACTTGGGAGATCTTAACAAAACAACGAGAACGATGGCTCGCAGGATATATCTTTGATATGCCACAATTAATGGCAATGGAAGGAGAAAAAAAGAATGGGAAATCGATAATTATTTCAAGAAATATGACAATGACATTCATAGGGAATATGGATTCGTGGATGCCCATATTTATTGGATTAGCAATACTCTTTTTCTTAATTGGAGAGTTTTATCTCTTAAGTTGGACCCTCGCTTGTTTATTTTTTCAATTTGGATTTTTGTTCAATTCAGTACGTAAGTATGGAGATTGGCATATGAGCATTTTGTTTTTATGGCCATTATCGGGTTATATACATCTTTATATGTTTCTACATCAGTTCCATTTACCAAGAGAAATAAGTTGGGAAAAAACTCCAATGTTATTAGAAAAACAAGAGGAAGAAATAGAAGCTTTATCTGCTAAATAACTTTGTATAAACACTAATCAATTTTATTTATATGAAATTAAGGTCTCTCTTTAACTATTATCTCTCTATTATATTTTAATAAGATTAAAAATAAAAAAATAACTACTAAGGTTAATTAAGGAGTATTTTTTTAATGAAAATCAATCTTATTAATCCCGCACCTTCAAAAATAAAAGATGGCCAAACCGAAACATTGTTTTATGCTTCTGCTCCTCCATTAGGATTAATGTACCTTGCCACATATTTGAAAGATGCAGGTCATAAAATTTCTATTTTAGATCAAGCAGCTGTTAATTATGAAAATAGAGATGTTATTAATTGGGTTAAAAAGAGAAATCCAGATGTAGTAGGTTTTTCAATTTTATGCGCTTCCGTAGAGAATGCAAAATTAATATCTAAAGCATTAAAAACCCTAAATCCGAATCTAAAAATCATTTTTGGGAATTATCTTGCTACATTCTATGCAAGAAAAATCTTAGAACATTATGATTGGGTGGATATATGTGTGAGAGGGGATGGTGAAATAACTTTCTCAGAGCTTATTGAAAAAATAGAATTGAATAAAGATCTTAATGATGTCGATGGAATAACATACAAACGTAATGGTAAAATTAAAGAGAATAAGAATCGACAGCTATTAAAAAATCTTGATACATTACCATTTCCTGACCAAAAATTGATTCCAAATGTATATAAGAATCGAATCGGTGGAATTGATGTTTCACCGCGAAAATTTACTACGATGGTTACTTCTCGAGGATGCCCTTTTGGATGCAATTTCTGCGCATGCACAGCATTCTCTCAAGGGCTATGGAGGACTCGATCAGTAAATAATATATTTGAAGAGATTTGTGAATTAGCTAATCAAGGTTTTCAAGAAATCCTTTTTGTTGATGATAATTTTACATTAAATACGAAAAGAATTATTAAGTTATGTGATAAAATTAGGAAAGAAAAATTGGATATGGTATTTGTATGTGATGGAAGAGTAAACAAGAGCTCTATTGGTTTATTAAGAACCATGAAAAAAGCAAAATTTGAAATCTTAATGCTTGGATTAGAAAGTAGTTCTCAAAGAATGTTAGATTTTTATAATAAAAAAATAACACCACAGATGAGTGAAACTGCTGTGAACAATGCCCGTAAAGCGGGTTTCAAGATGATTGTTGGTTCGTTTATGATTGGTGGATTCGATGAAACCTATACTGAGGCAATTAATACTCTTAAATTTATTTCAAAACTTGATATTGATTTTCCTCATATAATTTTTACTCGTGCATTACCTGGAACTAAACTTTTCAATAATTTAATTCAAAATAATGTTATAGATGAAGATAAATATTGGGAAAGAGGTGTAGATCTTATTGATTTACCTGGTGCGAAAATGAAACGCGAGATAATCTATCAAATAATAAAGGAACAATTCCATAAAAATTTCTTAAGACGAAAATATTTGATTAAAGCTTTTATACGAACAATAATGAGCAAATACAGACAAGATATGATTTTAAGTCATCTTAATTTTCATGATATAGATAAATTTGTAAAGTTAATCAATAATCCCCCTGATTTATTTTAGTGATAAATTAAAAATGTGAGATATAAATTTGAAAATTGCGTTAATAAATCCAAGTTTAGAAACAAAAATTTATTCCCCGTGGCCTCCATTAGGAATATTATATTTAGGAACAATATTGAAAGAGAATGGGTTTACAGTTAAATTATTGGATGCGGCAGCTAAATTTTATGGAAAAAATGAAGTTTTAAATTGGTTAAAACATGTAAAACCTGATATAGTAGGTATTTCTGTCTTTACAATAGCATTTCTTCCAGCAATAAATCTCATTAAAGTAATCAAAAACTGGAATCCTTCCATAAAAATCGTAATAGGGCATTATCATCCCACTATGGAGGCAGAAAACATACTTCGTAAGTATGGAGATTATGTTGATTATTGCGTAAGAGGAGAAGGAGAGTATACTCTCTTAGAACTATGTGAATTTTTAGATAAGAATGACAATAAATTACCAAATGATATCAAAGGTCTCGCATTTCGAGATTCTAATAAGAAAATTGTTTTAACTCCTGAAGCTCCTTTAATAATAGATTTGGACTCGCTTCCGTTTCCTGATAGAAGATTGCTTGATTTTGAATATAAATGGAATTTCTCAGGATTTGAGTTCTCGAAATCAAAATTAACTTCGCTAGTGTCGTCTCGAGGGTGTCCATTTAATTGTTCATATTGTGCATGTACTAAATTTGCGAAACGTCGATTTAGACCAAGAAGTCCTGAGAATATTATAAATGAGATGCTTCTAATTCAAAATCATGGGTATACACAATTAAATTTTGTCGATGATAATTTTACATTACAACCGAAAAGAACCATAGAAATATGTCGACTAATGAAAAAAGAGAAGATTGATATCAATTGGCATACAGATGGACGAGTTGACCAAACGTCCCAAGAGATGCTGAATCTGATGAAAAAAGCTGGATGTAAATCGATATGGTTTGGATTTGAAAGTGCAAATCAGAGAATTCTGAATATATATAATAAGAGAACAAAAGTGTCTCAATTCTATGAAGCGATTCGTAAAACACGGAAAGCAAATATAGAACTTATTGTTGGATTATTTATGCTCGGTGCACCGACAGAAACGTTAGATGAAGTGAAAAGGACTATAGAATTTGCAGTTAAATCTGATATCGATGTGCCATTTTTTAATGTTGTAGAGATTTTTTCAGGAACAAAATTTTGGGATGATTACAATTCAAATGGAAACATCAATCAATATGATAAAGTAAAAGCTCTCGTAGGTGAGGAAATCTATGAAGTTGAGCGATGGGAGACAACAACTAGAGTAATGGACTTTTTATTATCCCCAGAAGAACGAGAACAAATGTTAAATGAAATTCAAACTGCATACCAAACATTTTTCTCTTTTGAGCGCAAGATGATATTTATGTGGAAGATGCTCTATCGTACAGTAAGAAGTAGATTCATGCTAAATATGGCATACAATATTATGAGAAACTTTAAAGGGGCTTTGGGAGCAATATCTGCATTTAGGAATTCTAAACCTCGAGGTTTTGGTACCTACGATGAGTAATTAGATGGGGGATCTTTATTATGAAAATTGCGCTAATTTTTCCGGTTCCGATGGACTTAAAACGAGAAGACCCTCGTCCCATGTTTTCATCATTTGCGGAACCCTTGGGACTATTATATATCGCAGGAGTCTTAATAGATGGGGGATATGATGTATCGATATTAGATCATGGTGCAACAGATTATACATTCGATGATGTATTAAATTGGATAAAAAAACAGAATCCTGATGTCCTTGGTATTTCAGTTTTAACCCGATCTTTTCAATCGGGAATAAGAATAGCGAAATTAGCAAAAGAGTGGAACCCAAACCTAACCATAATTTTAGGTAATTATCAAACTGTCTGCGCTGAAAGGATATTACAGAAGTATAACTTCATAGATTTGTGTGTCCGTGGTGAAGGTGAATACACTATGTTAGAGCTACTACCATTGATTCAAAAAAATAACACCAACTATGAGAATATTAAAGGAATATATTATAGAAAAAACGGAATTGTCAAATCAACTCCGCCTCGTGAACTAGAAAAAAATCTAGATAAATTCCCAATTCCCAATCGTACATTAATTGAAGGAGTAAAATATAAAATGTCTATGGGAGGATTAGAGCTTTCTAAAGAGAAATCGGCAACTATTATGATGAGCCGGGGATGTCCTTATCAATGTAGATTCTGTTCAGTTAATCATGAGAGTTGGAGGCATAGATCAGCTCACAATATAATTCAAGAGCTACATCTTATGGAATCTCAAGGGTATCGAGAAATCATGATTATGGATGATAACTTTACAATAAATCCTAAATGGGTAATTGAGATATGCAAAAATATTATGAAAGAAAAAATCGATTTAGTATTTCATTGTGAAGCTAGAATTGAAGGAACAAAAGAAATGTATGAATATATGAACAGAGCTAATGTTAAAACTATTTTTTATGGTATGGAAAGCGGTAGTCAACGAGTTTTGGATTATTACAAAAAAAATATTACCCCTGCTCAGTGTAAGTTGGCTTTAAAAAAAGCAAGAAAAGCGGGAATTGATATGTTATTCGCTTCTTTTATTGTTGGTGCCCCAATCGAAACAATCAATGATATACAAAAAACAACAAATTTAGCTTTGAGTCTGGACATTGATTATGCGATGTTTCATGTGTTTGAAGTATTTCCAGGTATTAAAATCTGGGATGAATTAGTAGAACAAAATAAGGTTGATGAAAATAAATATTGGGAATCTGGTGTTCGAGTAGCTGAACTTCCGTTTTATAATATCAATCTTGATGTTTTAATAGAAACAATAAGAAGAACTTATAAAAAATTTTATTCATTAGCAAGACCAAAATTCATTTTCAAGCAATTTTTAAGGTCAATAAAAAGTAATTATCGTCGTGATAAATTAAAAAATCTAGGAAAAGATTTTCATTCATCGTTAAAGATGTTGGAGTCATTAAGTGAAAAAAGATTCTGAATACGATTATTCTAAAAAATTTATTAAATTTGAAAATAAGAGATACTAATTAAAATTAGAAAATTATGAAAATTACTACTATAAATATAAGGGAAGCTATCAATGCTATTGCATTACCTATAATCCCCAAAATCCCAAAAATGCTTCCCACTTTCTCCAGATTATTTACTGGTTCAGAATTCTTTGCTTTCGCCCTATTCACTCTAGATAAAATTCCAAATATTGTTCCTACAATATGAACTATTATGAATATAATTATTAAAACTAATAATAATATTAGTAAGTCTTTTGTTTGATAAATAGAGTAATAATTAGAGTAAAAATTCTGGAAAATTGTTCTATAAACTAAATAATTTAAAATATTAGAACCAATATAGTAACCAACTAATATTATACAAATAGATAATATTCCAAAGATTAAACACTTTTTTGAATGTGGACCCGGGATCGTTCTCTCTTTCTTTCTAACTGGAATTTGAATATCAGCGGAAATTGGTTTGGTTCTAGGTATCGCTACGTAGTATTGAGTATTATTGGTTCTTGATTGAGAAGTTTTAGAAATAATTGTGAGCTCATTTCCACAGTAAATACAAAACCTTTGATTTGGTATTTTCAATTCTTTACCACAATTCGGGCAAAACATTTTTTTACATCCAAATAGATTTCTATTAATTTAATATGGATTATTAAAAATTATAAAAATATTAATATTAAATTTTTTTCATTTTGTAAATTAATAAATAGTAGAAATGGGAATACAAGAGATATAACTACTAATGCTATTAAATTAATGATCATTCCTATTATCCCAAACACGTTTCCAACTTGCTGATAAGTGTTAATTGGTTCCGTCTTATCCGCTTTCACACTTTTTTGTTTAGATAGAATCCCAAATATTAATCCTACCACATTAGTCGCTAGGCATATTATGAAACCTACAATATACCATCCGAATCTTATTATTGGACCTGATATTATAATTCCAATAATTGCCAATACAATTGAAGTTATTGCATAACCTAAACAACGTCTTGAATTTTGGTACAGATCATCTGGCAATGATTTATTAACAGAAATATAAGTATATCCTGAGTCTTTTTGCGATATAGTAGGTGATTCATACTGAGGTCTTTCAGTTCTTAATTGAGCTGTTGTAAAAATAATTTTAAGGTCAATTCCACAGATGTGACAAAACCTTTGGTTTGGGTTTACTAATTCTGTACCACAGTTTGGGCAAAAAATACTTTATCATCCAAATAGATTTCTATTAAATAATATTATTAAATAAAATTTAAAGATTAGTTTATTAACTAAAACTATTAGAGGCTGGCAACTGCGATAACAATCCCAATAATTGTTAGGGCTAATCCCAATTCTATTATATTGAAGCTAAGCCCTAGAATCCCAAACACGCTTCCAACTGTTTTAACAGAATTTGATGTTTCTGACTTTCCAGCTTTTGTATTATTTACTCTAGATAAAATTCCAAATATTACCCCTACACTATTAGCTAATATGGATACTATAAATCCTATTAACCCAACAAACGCATACCTCGAAATATTAATTAATATTAATATAGCACCCCCCGAAAACACACAGAATATTCCTATCGCAAAAGAAACTATAGAGAAGGCTAAACACTTTTTTGAATATGATCCTACCTCTCTTTTTTTAACTAACATTTGCTGACTAACTGGAAAACTGGTATATACTGGCGTTGACTGTGATTTAGCTATTGCTGCATCTTGTCCTCTCTCAGTTCTTAATTGAGGTGTTTTAAAATTTATCGGTGTTGGCTGTGATTTAGCTATTGCTGCATTTTGGCCTCTATTAAGAATAAGTGAAAGGTTAATTCCACAAGTTTGGCAAAATTTTTGGTTTATTTTTACTAATTCTGTACCACAGTTTGGGCAAAACATACTTTATCAACTAATTAGATTTGTATTAAATAATTCAATATTGTCCTATTAAATAAAATTAAAATTTTAGTTTATAAACTTTTATCATACCTTAATGAGTGAATAATAATAGGTTAAAACTTTTTATCAACCTCTTCTTTTTCAGCTTCATTTAATTGGCGCACTATTTTAGCCGGGGAACCATATGCTATTGAATATGGTGGAATATCCTCTGACACGATTGATCCCGCTCCTATAATCGATCCTCGACCAATTGTGACTCCAGGTAATATGATAGAATATGCACCAATTCTCGCATTTTCGCAAACTTTAATAGGCCCAAAGCTGAATGTCCCATGTTTTATATGCATCGCATTGTGAGTTAAAAATTTAGTACCAATCCCACAACCGCTCCCATCTTCAAATTCAATTAATTCAGGTAAAAGTGGATCAGGTATTGCTTTTTGAGAAATATGGCAATTTTTTCCTATTTTCATTCCTATAAATCGAAATAATTTATTTCTGCCTCGCGGCCATCCAGCTAAATATGTAGTAAGTAAGGAAAATAAATGATTAAACGCTCCTTTGATAAACCAAGAAATTGAAAATCCTTGACTCTGAAGATATTTTGCAATAATTAACATTGGGATAGGTGTAAAAAGAAAGTCATCAGTTTCTATATTTATATATGTTATTTTGCCCTTAACTTCAATTTTAAATTCAGGCCTTTTATGCTTCCAAATTTTTCTCGCCTTTCTTAAATCTTTATAAAAGATAGACAAATCTGTAATAACTACAACTAAGATTAGACTTAGCGCAAAAATAATAGGTAGAAAGAGTATGATTAACATCAACCTTGTATTAAGTGTTAAATTCTCATTAAATAAGATACCAAAATAAGCATAATAAATTCCGATGAATGTATTCAAAACAAATCCTAATAGACTAAAGACATATAGTTTTGAACCGGTTAATTGTCTAGATTTTGCTAAGTTGTATCCAAAGACGTATAATAGAAGTAGAACAGCATAAGCAATTATAATTCCACCATAGATAAATACACTAAATGTGTAAAAAACTAATGACAACCAAAATACAATAGAATCATATATCATATTAATCCATGGAATTGAAAAAAAAATACGATGTATTACGAATAAAACGACAAGTACTACATTTGAAAGTAAAAGAATAAATGAAATTATAAATCCTTTTTTCATTTTCACAATTAATTTATTATTTAATTTATAACTTTGATAGAATAATTAGAAATCATCATTAAATAATTAATATATTTTCTTAACTCAAATGATTAATCAAAATGTTTTAAAAAAATAAAATGAACACATTTAATCAGAAAAAGAAGCCAAGAATTTCTATTATCGTACCCACCTACAATGAGGAGAATCATTTAAAAGAAACATTAATCGCTATTAAAAAGCAAAGATGTGATATTTCTTATGAAATCCTTGTCGCTGATGGAAAAAGCACCGATAAAACCGTTTCTATTGCTGAAAATTATGCAAAAGTATTTATTTCACCACAAAAAGGTAAGGCCTTTCAATTAAACTATGTTGCACCAAAAACTTCTGGTGATTTACTTATATTTTTAGATGCCGATACATTAATAGAACCATTTTTTTTACAGAAAATTCACAAAATTTTCAAAAGAGATAAAAATCTTTTTGCCTGTAGTGCTAGAGTTAAATATTATGATGGAAAATGCCTAACCTTTAATTTGGGTTCTCTGACTTTTACTATAACAAGTTATTTTTTTCTTAATATTAATGCGCACTTATATTATTTTTTCAAAACGTTATTTGGCTATCCTGAACTTTCAGGCACTAATATAATTGTTAGAAGAGACATATTTTTTAAAGCTGGTGGATTTAAGCAACCACCAGAGTCATTAGGAATCGACAAGGTTTTCTCAGATTCCTTATTATATTTGAAAAGAAAACTAAAAAGGGGCAAAATTAAAACCTTAAATTTCATTTCAGTATTTACAAGTGGAAGACATTTAACCATGCGTCGTAGTTTTAAACGTATTAGCCAATACCATTCTAAAAAAGAGATATATTATGAATTAGCAAAAGAAATAAATAAATGAATTAATATTATAATGAAGATTGCACTGACCTTTGATATTGAACGCGATATTCCTACTGTTTTAGATACATATTTTGGAGTGAAAGTTGGATTATTGAAAATATTACAAATATTAGATAATTTTAATATCAGAGGAACTTTTTTCTGTACTGGAAATGTTGTTGAGCATCTGCCTGAGCATATAAAATTAATTGAGCGTAAAGGCCATGAAATTGCTTGTCATGGTCTAAATCATGAACGATTAAATCAATTGAATTTTAAAGAATGTCAAGAAATAATTGATCAAAACAAAAAGATAATAGAAAAGACATGTCCAAATTCAGAGATTATTGGTTTTCGAGCTCCTAAATTAAGACCTCCAAAATTTCTTTTCAAAATATTAAGCAATTTAGGATTTAAATATGATTCTTCAATCAGATCTCCTGAAAAGTTAAAATCTTATCAAACAAAAGATAATCAAATTCAAGAATTTCATCCTTCAAATTTCAATATATTATTTAGATTACCTCAACCTATGGGTGATTCTTTAATACGAAAATGGATCTTTAAAAAAGAGGTAGTTATATTATTATTTCATCCTTTTGAAGCAATAGATATGAAAAATTTAATATTCAATATAAAAAATGTTTCCGGTATATTTAAAAATGTTTTCTTTAGACCAGATCGTTTGGGTCATACAGGAAATAAATTTAATACAGGATTGAGCAACTTTATCAAGGAATCTATTTCTAGAAAAGCCGAATTTGTTAGCTTAAAACAATTAATTAGTGAATGAGATTAATAAAGTGGGGTTTTATCATCAGAAAACCTTCCAAAACCTGACATTTTTAGATGTCTAAATTGCATAATCATTCTCATTCCAGTAGGGAAATGTTTCAAGAAATTTAAACCAAGATTTCTCTTATATGGACTTAATAGCATACTAGGAAGGAACTTTACATTTCTAAATGAAATATGTTGCCTATAAGCTTTTCTAATCAACCCCAATATAAGTTTTCTCTGTCTTTCTGTGTGAGTAAAATCCATTACTCTAAGTGAAGTCTCCCAATTTTTATCTTCATCAATAAGTCCCTTTGAGACTAGATCATCCCACATTGGGATTCCGGGCCAAGCTTCAACTACATTTAAAAAGAAAAAATCCAAACCGGACTTCAATGCAAATTGTATTGTGTTTTGGCACTCGGATATTGTTTCATATGGAGCACCAACCATAAATAATCCAATTACAAAATCTATTTTAGCTTCTTTTGCCATTTTAATAGCTTTTAAAGACTGGTCAGGTGTTATATTTTTATTATAATAATTTAAAATTCTTTGATTAGCACTCTCGATTCCAAAACTAATAGATTTACAACCAGCCGATGCCATTTTTTCGAAAAATTCCCTTGTAACTCTATCAACCCGCATTTCAGCATGCCAATTGATGTCAAGATTTTCATTTTTTAGTAATTTACAAAATTTTAACACATTCTTAAGATTTAGTGAAAAATTATCATCTACAAATGCAATTTCAGAATATCCTTGTGAAGCTAAATATGAAAACTCTTCAACTAAACGTTCAGGAGATTTAGTTCTATATTGTCTATTGGAGAATTTAGCCACGGCGCAATAAGCACACCCATAAGGACAGCCACGAGTAAAAAAAGTTGTAGCTAATTTTGAATCCATTAATTCTATTCCTGCTAAATTCTGCCGATATTGAATATTGATAAGTGAACGATCAGGAAAAGACAGATCATCTAAATTTTTAGTAACTGGACAATCAGGATTGTGTCTAATTTTTCCATTAAATTGATAACT
The DNA here is from genome assembly GCA_019058295.1 of Promethearchaeota archaeon. Classification (GTDB taxonomy): domain Archaea; phylum Asgardarchaeota; class Lokiarchaeia; order Sigyniarchaeales; family SOKP01; genus LW40-45. Next base: position 55,028 of record JAHPZI010000018.1, read on the forward strand.
TATTCCTAATATATCAGTAGGTTCACGAATAGGATGTTTTTCCAGATAATTAATTAAATTAGATAAAATATATTCATTTTCTCCTCGAACACAATAATCTACGAGATGATTATACTTTCTTAAAATATTATCCGCACAAATTGTTGGATGATAATGTCCTAATACAATTTTTACATTTGGATTCCATTTTTTAACCATCTGGGATATTTTAATGGAAGATAAAAATCCTACAGTAAATGTTGTAATTCCAATAATTTCAGGATCTACTTTTTTTATCCATTTTAATACTTCTTCAAAACTAAATCCGTTCGATGCTTGATCTAATAATTTAACCTGATGCCCCTGTTCTTTTAAAATCGTTCCTAATAAAATAATTCCTAATGGAGGCCATTTTTGTCCATAAAATTGTTCCTTTTCTCCTAAAACTGGACTAGGATTGATGAGTGCAATTTTCAAGTTATCTGACCTGCTGTTTTATTTTTTTCTTTCCGATTTTAATTATGAGTACTTATTACTAATGTGTTGTATTTTAATATGATGAGAAGATATTAATAACTTTTTTTAAGTTAATACATATTTCATTTTTTTCCCGAGTCTTTTTATAATTATATTTAAATGAAATTGTTATTATCATAGTTTGAAATATAAATATTATTGAACCTAATTATAATATTAAACACAAATTTAATTTAACAATAAAGTAAGGTTGGTAAAGTAAAATGACAATAATGGAAGGTTGGGAAGTTTCGCCTGATAGAATTGATATGTATGAAAAAATGCAATCTATGGACGCAATAGGTGAACCAATAATTACCTCAAAATGCGTACTGGATAAAGATAATGGCTTTTTAGTAGTCAGTGATGATGGTTTTGCTTGGAGAATCAAAATGGGGATGAGACAGGCAGGTATAATGAGGGCAGCGATGTCAAGTGGAAAAAGTAAATGGGTAAGATGGCATGATGTCGCTAATATTACACCGAAAAAAAATGGTCAAATATTAGTACATTTAAAAATAAGAAAAAAGGGAGCTCTATTAAAAGATAAAAAAGGCAATTATAAAGTAAAGAAGTGGAAACTCACAATTAGAAAAGCAAAAGGAGAAGAAAAAGATTCTTTTAAACAGAGATTAGAAACTTTCAATACTATTATGTTAGAAATTTTTAGCCGGAACGCCGTAAAAGAAGATCCTCCTACAAGTGATTCTAGAATGTAAAAGGTTATTATTTCAACTTTAAAAATTCAACATTTTTTTTCTCTTTCTATAATTTTTTTAGTATTTCCACCTTAGTAAAGAATTTTTTTATAAATTTTATTGAAGAATCTTTTTCTTCCTTTATATTGAATTGGAATAAAAAATATATTATCGTAAAATAATACTAGAATTAAATCCATATATTATATCTAAGAAAAAAATTAAAGGTTTATCTTTTAATTAGAATGAAGGGGAAAAAATGGTTCAACAAGAGAAAACTACATGTCCTGCATGTGGTAAAGCTATAAAAGTTGGGTTTAATTTTTGTATCAATTGTGGAGTTAAATTAAGTGAATTAGATGTAAGGGAAATCCCTTCTGAGGTTTCACCACCGCCACAAACTACTCCTGTTATAAGAGGAACTTTGCTAATGGAAGGATGGGAAGTTTCCCCTGGTAGAATTCCAAAATATCATAAAATGATGACTATGGATCCAATCGGTGATCCAATCATAACTTCAAAATGCAAACTTAATAATCAAAATGGCTTTTTAATAGTCAGTGACAACGGTTTTGCTTGGAGATACCAGGGAAGTTCAATGTATTCAGCAGGAAAAAGAAAATGGATAAGATGGCATGATGTAGCTAATATTATCCCAATAAAATATGATCAAGTACTAGTAGAACTAAAAATTCGAAAATATGGATCTTTAATATTAGATGGAAGCGGTAAACTAAAAATAAAAAGGTGGAAACTCACAATAAGAAAAGCTAAGGGTGAGCAAGACGCTCAATGGCGACAAAGATTGGGAACTTTCAATCAGATTATGCTAGAAATATTTAATCGTAATAAAGTAGAAATAGATCCTCCTACAAGTGATTCTAGAATGTAAAATGTTAAAGATTCAAAATATCATTTTTTTCTAATTTTTCTTTATTGATATAATTTTACGTGAGAATGGGTCGTATTCAATTGAATCTCTTTTACTAATTACTTTTTCAATTACTTTTCTAAAAATTTTAAAGAATAAATTTTCAAATCCGGCGCTGAAAACTTCATTTTTCCATCTAAAATTCGCCGGATGTTTAATCAATTTAAAAATTGGCACGTTATTGGATTCAAAAACTTTTTTCCCTATGATTGCACTAGTAATTGAAATCATTTCTAGAAAATTCTTATGTCTTAAATAGTCTGGAGCATGCTCTCTACGAATATTAGACCAGCTAACAAGGTTAGATGGTGGTGTGAAACCAGATTTTATAGCCTGTTCATATATTAATGTTTGGGGATAGGGAAAGAGTATTTTTATTGAAAATTCACTTTCAGGATTTATTTCTCTTACGTTTTTTATTAAAGAAATGGTTTTTCTTATATCTTTTTTAGTTTCACCTGGAATACCAATCATCCAACTATATTCAGCGATGATATCTAATTTATTAGTAATTTCTGCACTCTTGATTATATCTTTTATTGAAATGTTTTTATTCAAGATATTTAATACGCGTTGAGAGCCTGATTCTGCCCCAAAATACATATTACTACAACCATGTTCCTTTGCCTCTTTAGCTAATGAGTAATTCATTTGATCAACACGCAATTCAGCTTTCCATATTATATCTTTTTCTTTAAAATATTGGAATAAAATTTTAATCCGATTTGGATTTGCGAAGAAATAATCATCATAAAAAGTTATTTTCTTAACTCCAAATTTAAATATTTTATTAAACTCTTCAATGCATTTTTCAGCAGTCCACCCTCTCCAAACATTATTAAATAGAGCATTATAACAAAAAGCACATTTAAACGGACAACCACGACTGGTTATCATGTTGAAATTACCACTTTTTAAATAACGCCTTGGATTTATCAAATCCCATGGAATACTTAATTCATTTAATTCAGAACTTTTTAACAAGGCGCGGTCAGGATTATGAAAAATTTTGGCGCCGTTTTTTAATGAAAGACCATTTATTTGACTTTTATTTTTACCACTTACTAATTCATGATAAGATTTTTCACCCTCTCCACGAATAACAAAATCTATTAACTTATTTTGAAGGGTTTGGGTTGGAAGAATAGTTGAATGGATCCCGCCCCATACAATTTTAATTTTTTTAAATTCTTTCTTAATTGATTCACAAATCTTCAATGCATAATAAATCTGCGGACCAGTCATTACAGAAATGCCAATATACTCGGGCTCAATATCTGAAATGGCATTCTTTACTTGATGGAGTGAATCAAATCTTAAATCGAAGATTTTTACATTCACGTTTCGTTTAATCAGGTAATCCGCAATAAATAAAATAGAATAAGGGGGAGTAGGGATTTGAGTCCCAATAAATTCAAGTTGGGGATAAATTAATATAGTATTCATCTTATTTCTGGTTTAATATAAAAAGAATAGGATGTAATTCTAAATATTTATTTTATATATTATTTTTCATTTTAAAGATATTATTATATTATATACTATTTTGCTTTTATTTTTACCATTAAACTAAAAATTGAAGATTCCTTAAAGAATTATCTCGAATATAACAACTTATTAAAATTGTAAGTTAAGTACTATTAGACCTATAAAAATATAAAAAAAAATTTTAAAATAAATTAAAATATTCGATTTAATCTATTTCTGTACCACAGTCGCCACAAAATTTTTCTGATCCATCCATTGGGGTCCCACAATTTGGGCAAAACATCTTATTTCCACTTGAAGCAGGTTCTGGTTGTGCTGGTTGAACTTGTGCTGCGGGTGTTGCTACTGGTGCTGGTGCTGGTGCTGGTGTGCCTGGCATGCTAGTAATTTCAGCGTAGATAGTACTCCAAATTTTTTGGTTAGGCACTTTATTACCGTGAATTGGACAAGTACACTTAATTATTGTCCAAGGCCCTGCTATTTTAATAAGATTTGGTGTTGCATCTTGTCCGCATTTAAAACATTTAAAGACTGAATTACGAATGTAAGGCATAACAAGATCTTTTTGCATTAAAGGAAGTTTAATAGTTCTTCCTCCATGGGTTGGGCACCTTTGTTTTATGATCATTTGAGTTCCTGCAAGTTTTACAAGAAAAATAGCACCCATGGTTCCACATCGAGGGCAACTAAATATGGTACTATAATCTATGTGACTCATTAAATTTTCTCTCCAATTTTAATTTACAAAAAACTAATAACTTTTATTATATTTATAAAATCTTTAAAAAAATAATGAAAACATTTACTTAAATTTTTATGTAGCATAAAAAACTAAGAATTTGAGAAATACCTAATTAAATCCTATTTGACATTTAAATATGAAAAAAAATATTTTTAGAAAAGTAATAATCTTCAATTTAGTCTATTTCTGCGCCACACGTGCCGCAAAATCTCCCTGATCCTTCTATTGGTGTTCCGCAATTTGGACAAAACTTATTTTCGTCGTTTGGAGTAGGTTGTGCTGGTTGAGGTTGTGCTGGTTGAGGTGTTGTATGGCCCTTGCTAGATATTTCAGCGTAAACAGAACTCCAAATCTTTTGGAAGGGCAGTTTATTTCCGTGAGTAGGACAATTACATTTGATTACAGTATAAGGTCCTTTTATTTTCACTTGATCCTCTGTAGCTTTTTGTCCGCATTTAAAACATCGAAAAACTCCACTTCGAAGGAGATCGATATAATATTGTTCCTGCAAATAAGGCACTCTGAAGCTTCTTGCTCCATGTTTAGGACATTTTTGTTTTATGACCATTGAATTTCCAGCCATTTTTACGAGATAAACAGTACCTATAGCTCTACATCGAGGGCAGCTAAACATCTTATTATAATCCATATAAGCCATTAGTTTTTCTCACCAATATTAAATTATTAAGAAAAAAAGATATGATTCACTTAAACTTTTATTATGTTAATTAAATTAAGAATTATTTTGTTTTTACTTAAATATAATTCTTTGAGGGATTTGAATGGATTTAAGATTAAAGAAAAAGCTAGGATTTATGATTGAATTTCCAAAGAAATATCAATATGACTTTCTTCCTTTTTGCTTGAAAGATGAATATCTTCAACATTACATATGACTTTTATATCTAAATTCCTCAAATATATTCCCTCGGTAATTCCGCACACTACATAAAAAAAATAAATGAAATCATCAGTATTGTCTAAATATTCTGAATTTTTAATTCTATATAATACTTTATTTTGATAAAGTTCTAAAATCGAAATATCTATATCATCTTGAAAAAAATCAAATGAATTATAGAATTCTCTAAAAAGTTTTAAAAAAGCTTTAGTATCAGAATTTTTTCTGAGTTTTTCTATTTCTTTACGGTAAGGATCTCCAAGAGAAAATTCAAAGTGGTCTAAAATTTTTAAACCAACTTCTTTACAAAGATCCTCCTTATTTGGAAGTTTGCTTTTTAACGCATATAGCAATGCTTGAATAAAATTATTAACTAGTTTCTTACGGATAAATTTTCTTTTTTTACTATAGTATAGTCGCGCAGCGCCTATGTCCTTTTTATTTACTAATTCTTCAGCTTCTAAGATGCCTAAATATTTTGAAACAGTATTGCGATGAATTTTTGCTTTACTTGAAATTTCTGTAATTGTTAAGCCAGAAGCAGAATCGGACAATGTATTTAATATTTTAGATTTATAATCGTTTTTTTCCATTATTATTAAAATGAATGAATTATTATTTATATGTTATTGTGCTTTTATTGTTGTGCTTTATTGCTTACATATCTTATTTTGAAGAGAAAATGTATTTTTATAACTGAATTTGCTAAATTTTATTTTTAATTAATGCACAGCATTTAAATATTTTTCCATCCTTCTAAATTATGATAACTAATTAAATGTAATATAATAAAAAAAGGTCTAATTATGATATCAGATAGAATTTTATTAACGACACCTTGTTATCCCTATCCTACTCTCCCTGCTAACGATTCCCTTACAGATGCTACTGGTCAGCGTTTTACTCATGGTGATGAACTTTTTACTATTGTTTCACATACTCACTGCTACGCAAACCATATTCTGGCTCAAAATATTGATATTCCTGCCACCTTGCTTGAATATCCTAGATGGGATAATTTTACTGAAGAAGTAGATAAAGGCTATGCCACAATCGGCATCAGCTCGTTTCCAGTTCATCTTGATATGGTCATGAAAATGTGCGAATACATCCGTAAAGCATCCCCTGAAACAAAAATACTTTTGGGTTCCTATGGGGCTCAGGCATTTGACGCGCAATACGACGAGGAAACTAAAAAAAAATATGTGGATCATGTGGTAAAAGGTGAGGGGGTAAAATGGCTTCGTGAATATTTAGGTGAGGATACAAACCGCCCTATTTCACAAAAGTTAATGCCTAAATGTGGTGGTGCGCCACCATTTCTAAATAAATATCCTAGAGGCGGTATCGGTTTTCTTGTAACAGGCTTAGGCTGCCCTGGTGGATGCGACTTTTGCTCAACAACCGAAATGTACGGCCAAAAACGGATTGAAATGCTTACGCCAGACGAATTTGTAAATAATGCTCAACTTTATCGTAAGAACTTTTCGAGGTGTACTTCACTTTTTGTAATAGAAGAAGATCATTTCCGTCATCCCCGATGGCTCGTTAAAACTAGGGAACGATGGCTGCAAGACAATGATCTTATAGAAAATATGGACTGGACTGGTTTTGGTTCAGTGGATTTTATCTGGCATTTTGCTAAAAATTATGGATGGGATGCCATTCCTGAATCAGGAATAGGAGCGATTTTCATAGGTGTGGAATCCAAGTTCGCTGGCGAACATGGTTATAGGAAAGTTAAAGAAGCTGATGCTCGAGATGTGTTTTATAAGCTTCATTCGATGGGGATTCGTACACTTGGAGCATGGATATGTGGTTGGGATTTTCATAACCATTCAAATATGTACGAAGATCTTAATTATTTCGTAGCTTGTAAACCGACTTACGAACAGCTCACTCGCATGTCCCCGTTCCCTGGTACCGAATTATGGCGTAAGCTTAAAGATCAGGGACGTGTAATGGACGTGCCTTGGGAAGATGTACATTTTTGGAGCGGTGCGCAAAAAAACATCTCTATGGAAACCCACGAAACCTTAAATTTGACCGAATATGGATATGAGTTATTGTATAAAACGTGGGGCCCGTCCATACTTAGAAGGTTTGAATGTACACTCAACGGTTATGAACACTGTATGAATTCTGATAATCCCTTGATGAGGGATATCAGATCCAATTTATTCAAACGAGGATGCGTGGTAACATGGATGATGTTAGGTGCAATGGATCGCTTTGCGCCAAATGGTGTTGTAAGACGAAGAGTCATAAAAGCAGATGAAAAATTTAGGGATCTTTTTGGTGAACCCTCCCCAATAATGCAATTAATCTCCAGTGCTGTTGAACAGAAAGCATTGCAATTTAAAAAGAAACACCAGTTTGATCCATTTAATCGAAGACCACGAGAAGAACCGGCTAAGATCTATCTTTACGAAAAGGATGGATCCCTGAAAGATGAAGATATCCCTTACCAAACAGTATATCCAAATAAAATACCGGAAAAGATCCAGAAAGAAATGGACGCTAGTGAAACTTTTTATACAAATTTAGTCGAAACTTATATGAATTCTGCGAGACCAAGCAATGCAAGAAACAAGTTAGATGAGTATCTTATAAAAAATATAGGAGAGCGAAGCTACGGCGGATTCTAATATTATTTATAGAAAAAAAATAAATAAAAATTTTTTAAAAACAATTCAAAAGTATGGTAAATAATTAAAAAGTAAATAATTAAAAAAAATATAAAAAAAAGGGCTAAATATGATATCAGATAGAATTTTATTAACGACACCTTGTTATCCCTATCCTACTCTCCCTGCTAACGATTCCCTTACAGATGCTACTGGTCAGCGTTTTACTCATGCTGATGATATTTTTACTCTTATTTCACATACTCACTGTTACGCAAACCATATTCTGGCTCAGAATATTAAAATTCCTGCCACTTTACTTGAATATCCTAGATGGCAAAATTTTACCGAAGAAGTGGATAAAGGCTATGCCACAATCGGCATCAGTTCGTTTCCAGTTCATCTTGATATGGTCATGAAAATGTGCAAATACATCCGAAAGGTATCCCCTGAAACAAAAATACTCTTGGGTTCCTATGGGGCTCAGGCATTCGATGCGCAATATGACGAGGAAACTAAAAAAAAATATGTGGACCATGTGGTAAAAGGTGAGGGTGTTAAATGGCTTCGTGAATATTTAGGCGAGGATACAGACCGCCCTATATCACAAAAGTTAATGCCTAAATGTGGTGGTGCCCCAGCATTTCTAAACAAATATCCTAGAGGTGGTATCGGTTTTCAAGTAACAGGCTTAGGCTGCCCTGGTGGATGCGATTTCTGTTCAACAACCGAAATGTATGGTAAAAAACGAATTGAAATGCTTACACCAGACGAATTTGTAAATAATGCTGAACTTTATCGTAAGCACTTCCCGGATTGTTCTTCACTCTTTGTAATAGAAGAAGATCATTTCCGCCATCCCCGGTGGCTCGTTAAAACTAGGGACAGATGGATGCAAAACAAAGATCTTATAGAAAATATGGACTGGACTGGTTTTGGTTCAGTGGATTTTATCTGGCATTTTGCTAAGAATTATGGATGGGATGCCATTCCCGAAACAGGAATGGGAGCGGTTTTCGTTGGTGTGGAATCCAAATTCGCTGGCGAACATGGTTATAAGAAAGTTAAAGAAGCTGATGCTCGAGATGTGTTTCATAAGCTTCATTCATTGGGGATTCGCACACTTGGAGCGTGGATATGTGGTTGGGATTATCATAACCATTCAAATATGTACGAAGATCTTAATTATTTCGTAGCTTGTAAACCAACTTACGAACAGCTAACACGCATGTCCCCGTTTCCCGGTACTGAATTATGGCGTAAGCTTAAAGAACAAGGACGTGTAATGAACGTACCTTGGGAAGATGTCCATTTCTGGAGCGGTGCGCAAAAAAATATCTCTATGGAAACCCACGAAACCTTAAATCTGACTGAGTATGGGTATGATTTATTGTATAAAACATGGGGGCCATCAATACTAAGAAGGTTTGAAGTTCAACTCAATGGGTATGAGCATTGTATGAATTCTGATAATCCCTTGATGAGGGATATCAAATCCAACTTCTTCAAACGAGAGTTGGCAGTAATATGGATTATGTTAGGATCTATGGATCTATTTGCGCCAAATGGTGTTGTTAGACGAAGAGTTATGAAAGCAGATGAAAGATTTAGGGACCTTCTTGGTGAACCTACTCCAATGATGGAATTAATTTCACGTGGTATTGAAAAGAGAGCTATAAAATTCAAAAAGAAACATATGTTTGATCCATTTAATCGAAGAGCACGGGAGGAACCGGCTAAGGAATATCTTTACGAGAAGGATGGATCCATTAAAGATGAAGATATCCCTTACAAAACTATATATCCAAATAAAATTCCGAGAAAAACAAGAAGGGAAATGAGGCGTGTAAATAGGAGATACGGTGCAATAAGTAATTTCTTAAGTTGGAGATATAAAATTAAATCAGACAAAAAAGGAAACGAGTTAGATGCAATTGTTGCGAAAAATATAAAAAAGCAAACTTACCCCGGATTTTAAAATTTTTTAAAGAAGTAGCGATATAATTGGTGATTTAAATGAGCGTCAAAAAAAATCCAGATTCCATTCCAAGTAATACACCAGTCAGTAGCATTCCAGCTGATTATTATCCACAAGGATGCGGATTCTGGTATGAAATAACAGAAGGACTTGATGCTGGGAAAAAAATTTTCTACAGAGATAGCATTCATGGATCAGGAAATCCAGAAAACACAATTGTATTTGTTCATGGCAATCCCGAATGTTCCTACACATATAGAGATGTTATCAGTAACTTGATCAGTTCTGCCAAGAAACCTTTCAGGGTCGTTGCAATGGATCATATTGGTTTTGGCTTATCTGATCAAGCGTCATTTGAAATGGTTTGTATGGATCATGCCGAGAATCTATTAGAACTTATAGAGCATCTTGATTTGAAAAATGTAACTCTAATAATACATGATTGGGGTGGTCCAATAGGTGTTGGCGCTTTCTTGAAAGTTCCTGATCGAGTAAAAAATCTTGTCATATTAAATACTACTGTTTTTCCGATACCAGATACAGGATTGACTTACCTTAATTATCCTTCTCCACGCTCTCCATGGGCTGGATCACCTAAATTTATTCCAAACAAGAATTGGGGGTCTTTTGCTGCAACCATCATCTTTATTGAACCTATGGAATCAAAAGAATTGGTAGCACATTTGATGAATTCTATGCGTGAAAAAGAGATGGGAAATTTTGTTCCTGAGAAGAAAACGGCTCAAATGATTTTTAAAGAACAATTTGAGACGGAAGCAAATGCTTTAAGCTCAAAACGATTAGTACTTCAAACGCCAGTATGGGGTCATGGAAATACATATAAAGACCCCAATCTTGGTGATCGGGATACAACTCCCTTCTATCGCTTTATACAAGACAATATTAGTAAATTGTGGGGCCCTAATGGTCAAAATATTGGAGTCCGTGCCGTTTTAGGAAAATGGGATCCCTCAGCTAAAGATGAAGTTATGCAACAATGGATTGACCATCTGCCTCAACTTGAAGGACATGTTAAAGAATTTGAAAACATAAGTCATTTCATTGAAGAACACAAACCAGAAGCAATTGCGAATGCTATTATTGATGTGGCTAGCTTAAAATAAATAGGAATCTTTTTATTAAAAAAAAATAAAAATTTTTTTTTATTTCGTTATTTTTGTTAGTTAATCATTTCTATCTGAATTAGGAGGTCTGTTGATTGAAAGAATTTAATATTTTCCAATATTATAAAAATTAATCGAAATTAGGAAGCAAAAGGAATATGGCTTTAACACCAAAAAAAATATATGAAGATTTAAAGAAAAAAGACATAGATAAGTTAACGGCTGCTGATTTGCTAATTGATTTAATAGAAGCCGATCTCTCCATTGATACAAGATTGGAATGTATTGAAATCTTAAAAAAAATTAATCTTAAGCATAAAAAAATTTTTTCTATTCTAGAAAATTTATTGATATCTGATTCAGAACCCCTAATTAGACAGCTTGCAGCAAATACCTTAAAGGATTTATTTCGAGAGAAAGCTTTATCTCCTTTAAAATGGGCATTAGAACATGAAAAATCATGGCAATTTTTATTGACACTCACCTCAATTATAAGTGAAATTGACACTCAAAAGGCTAAATCAATTTTACTTGATAAAATAAAAAAAATTGATAATTATCAATTAAATAAAAGTCTTAGTCCTTTATTTAAATCTAAAGAAATTCAAAGTTTTAGCACTGATAAACTTGTAGAAATTATAAAAAACTATATTATTATTAATTATTTTAAAGATATTTTAAAAGATATCAATTATGAAGTAGAAAAAGGATTTGTAACTAAATTAAATTTATCCTTTATTAATAAAGAGTTGTATGGATGGAAAATTTTACAAAATTTAACTAGGTTTATTAACCTCTTGAACCATCTCACCTCATTAAAATTAAGAGATAATGGGATTGGAAAAATCCCGAATTCCATTGTCTCTCTAAATTCTCTTAACTATTTGGATTTAAGTCACAATATTATAGACAAATTACCTGAATCCATTGGTAATCTTAAATCATTAGAGCATTTAAATTTAAGATATAACAACTTATCAGAGATTCCAAATTCAATTGGTTCACTAAGGTTTTTAAAAACTCTGGATTTAAAACATAACAAATTAACAACACTTCCTGATTCAATAAGTAAACTGACATTGCTCGAAGTATTAGATTTACATGGGAATCAATTTATTGAGTTTCCAAATTCTTTAGAGGGACTTTCCTCACTTAAAAAATTAAAACTAGGATTAAATAATTTGGAATATGTTCCGCAGTGGATAAAAAATTTGCATTCTCTAAAAAAATTAGGATTAGGGGGAAATAAATCTTTATCTAATTTTCAAGAATGGATTGATTTTTTGCCACCAGTAGTAGAATTAAATTTGTATGACAATGATATTAAAAAATTACCAGAATCAGTAGGATCACTAGATTCTCTAAAAGTTTTAAAATTACCTAATAATCAACTAACATCATTACCAGAATCATTTAAAAATCTGATTTTCCTTAAGAAACTTGATTTAAGTTATAATAATTTTAAAGAGCTCCCTGAATGGATTGGTTCCTTTTCTTCATTGGAAGAATTAAATTTAGAAAGTAATAACCTTAAGACTCTACCTGAATCCATTGCTTCTCTTTCATCTCTTAAAATATTAAATATAATTCTAAACAAAGAGATTACCAAACTTCCCGAATCGATTAAATTATTACAAACTAAAGGGCTTCAGATCCAAAAATGACAAAGCATTTTTAGAAATTATACATTACAGTCAAGTAATTTTAGAAATTATACATTAACGTCCGTGTTATTATACCGTAATTAAAAGAAATTACTCTAGTTTATAAAAATCAATTAATTTTATATTATAAAAGGATTTTATAATATGTCGATCACCGATTTAACCTCACTTCTAAAGAAAAAGGGATTTCGAGACACTTATCACATTTTAGCCTCCAAGAACTTTAAGTGCGAAAAACATGCGTTTTATAACGAATTAAACAAGTTTAGTTATTATAATTCATTTTTTCGCATCAAAGATGAGCTTATCAAAAGAGGGCTGCTCGAAATCAAAATTAATGATGGTAAAAAGTATATAACGCTAACCAAAAGAGGAGTAGACGTATATAATAAATTAATAGAAATAAAGAACCTCATCGATGGAAAATAAATTTCCATTCTTTAATTTTTTTAAAAAAGATCTATAATTCACATTCAAAATTGTCCCTAATTAAATTTGGGGGTATTTTAAAAGAAAGAATTTAATATATTTTTTTTAATTTATAATCATTAATTTAAAAAAACTAAATCTATATTCTTAAAATAATGGATATAACTCCTAAATTAATTCATAAAAGTTATAACAACAAAGAGTTAAACAAATCCTCTGCTATTGAACAATTAATCTCAATCGTCGAAAATTCCGATAACATTAATGCAAGGCTAGAAAGCATAAATTTTTTAGGAGTTATTGATGCTCAAACTAATGAGGTTTTTAAGCTTTTAGAGAATTTATTAATATCAGATTCAGACCCCCAAATTAGACAGCTTGCAGCCGTAACTTTAAAAAATCTTTTTGAAGAAAAAGCTTTATCTCCAATATTATGGGCTTATCGACATGAGCCTTCATTGGATTGTTTAACTACTATTATATCAATTTTGGGCGAAATAAATAACCAGAAATCTAAAGCTTTCTTAATTGAAAAATTAAACAAAATCAATAATCCCATATTTGAAAGCGGTTTAAGGAACATCTTTAAAAACAAGAATATTGAAAGTTTGTCGGGTGTAGAACTCGCAGAAATAATTAATAATTATATTATAATTGATTATTTTGAAAAAAAATTCATAAGGATTAATTTCGCAGCAGAAAATGCTTTAGTTACCGAATTAGACTTATCTTGTGTGAGTAGTAATATTTTTGGATGGAATATATTAAAAACTTTACCTGAGTTTATAGCAGTTTTAAAATCGCTTAAAAAATTGGATTTAAAAATAAATAGGATTTTGAAGGTTCCCTCCTCTATAGGATCTCTTTCTTCACTTGAATATCTGGATTTAAGTAATAATATCATTAAAAAACTCCCTGAATCGATTGGAAAACTCAAATCATTAAAATATCTCTATTTACGATATAATAACTTAAAAGAAGTTCCAATTTCGATAGGTTTGATCAATTCTTTAAGAATTTTAGACCTACGTCATAATAAATTAATAATCCTTCCCGACTCAATTAAAAATCTATCTTCGCTTGAAGTTTTAGATTTGCACGGAAATCAATTAAATGAACTTCCAGAATCGTTAAAAGCATTACATTCACTAAAGCAGCTTGAAATAGGTGTTAATAATTTAGAAACTTTTCCAGAATGGATAAAAGGACTTCTTAGATTAGAAAAACTAGGTTTAGGAGGAAATAAATTCTTAAACACTCTTCCTGAATGGTTAGATTCTCTTCATTCATTAAAAGAATTACACCTATACGATACAAATTTAAAAGATCTGCCTACCTCTATTGGATTGTTATCATCCTTAGAAGAGTTAACTTTAAGAAATAACCAACTCTCGACTTTACCGAGCACATTTAGAAATCTAACAAGTCTTAAAAAATTAAATTTAAGTTGGAATAATTTTACTTCTCTCCCAGAATGGATAAGTTCTCTATCTTCCTTAGAAGAATTAAATTTATGGGGGAACTGGATTGAAGAGTTGCCAGAGTCTATGGGGTCCCTGTCTTCCCTCAGGATTTTAAATTTAACATATAATAAATTAAAAAATATTCCCGAATCGTTAGAACAATTAGAAAATAACGGATTGACAATATATAAATAGGTTTATCTAAACATTATGGAACTAACACCTGAAAAAATTTATAGAAATTATAATAATAAGACCTTAGATAAGATCTCGGCAGTTGAAAATTTGATCTCAATCGTCGAAAATTCCGATAACATTAATTTAAGGCTAGAAAGCATAAGAATATTGAGAAATATTGGCGCTCAAACTAATAAAGTCTTTAAATTTTTAGAAAATTTATTATTATCTGATTCTCACGAAAAAATAAGACAGTTAGCAGCTGAAACTATGAAGAATCTCTTCATAGAAAAAACATTAGAACCAATGAAATGGGCTCTTCAGCACGAGGAATCTCCTTATTGTCTAAATACAATATATTATACGTTAATTAATATCATATCGAAAATAATAGAGGAAAATGCATTAGTAGATGAAATAAAAAAAATTAATGATCGAGAATTTAAAATTGGTTTTGAAATTTTATGTGAAAATAAGCCCATTAATAGATTTACTAAAATAGAATTAGCTGATATACTAATTAATTATTTTACGATATTATATTTAAAGAAAACCTATTGGCGATTAAAATTTAAAATTGAAAAATGCAAAATAGTTGAATTAAATTTTATATTTAAAGGACTAACTAGTATCCCTGAAGCAATAAAAAATCTATCTTCGTTAAAATCATTGATCTTAAGATATAATCAGATTTTAAGCATACCTGATTGGATTGGCTCTCTATCATCCCTTGAAAGCCTCAATTTAAATATTAATAATATTAGGAGTCTACCTGAATCCATAGGTTCGCTTTCGTCTTTAAAAGAATTATCCTTATGGAAGAACGAATTAATTTTTCTTCCTGAGTCAATGGGTTCTCTTTCTTCTTTAGAAACTTTGAATTTGAGACTAAATCAGTTAGAAGCACTTCCAGATTTTATTGGCAACCTAACTTCCCTTAAGGAGTTAAATTTACACGATAATAAGTTACCCGCAATCCCATATTCAATTGGTTCCCTTTCTTCATTAGAAAAACTTAATTTAAGTTGGAACGAATTAAAAATCATTCCTGAATCTATCGGTTCCCTATCATCACTTAAAGAATTAGATTTAGGAAGAAATGAGTTAGAAAAGATTCCAGACTCAATAGGCTCTCTAACTTCTTTACAATTATTAAATATTAGTGAAAATAAATTAATTAGTATTCCTGAAACGATAGGCTCTCTTTCCTCACTTGAAATTCTTAATTTATCTAGAAATGAATTAATATATCTTCCTGAATCTTTAAAGGGACTTACATCATTAAAGGAATTATATTTAGGAGATAATCGTTTTAAAGATTATCCAAAAGCTCTAAAGATATTAGAAAACAATAATGTTAATATCTATTATTAGATTATTGCGTTTCATATAATTCTTTAATTTCTCGAACGGTCGTGACATCTTTTGGTCCTTTTTCGGGTCTTAATCGTTGAAATACAGGAAATCTCATTGAATAACCTAAGGAAGAAAATTTTTCACTTACAGTAATCTCATCTCCAATAATTTCTATCACGACTTCTGGTTTAAACCATACCTCAGGTTTGTCTTCACATATCACGTAATTAGGTTTCATACTAACTTCATATTGCTTCATATTTTTTGTTAAAGACTCAGATAATTCATCAGTTAGACCTGAGAAGAATCTAGTAAAAGCAATAAAAACATCATTTTCTGGGTCATACACAGCTCCAATATATGTCCCAAAAACTCCTGTCCTGCGACCTTTACCATAGAGTGCGCCTATAATAACAACATCCACAGAATCTTTTAATTTTCCTCCTTCTAATCCTTTTAATTTAATCCATATAAAACCTCGATTACCTGCTTGATATACTGAATTTTCCTTAATTGATTTTGCCATGATTCCTTCAGTTCCTTCCTTCCTAGCCTTATTAAAAAAGTCTAGGAGCTCTTCGGTTGAGTTAATAGTTATTGATTTAACCAACCTGAGATCATCTCTTTCTAATAATATTTCTTCAAGTTTTTTACGTCGCTCTAAAAATGATTTATCAATATATGATTCTTCCTCATACTTCAGTAAATCAAAAAGAAATACGCACACAGGTACCTCCTTTGCGATGTTTTCAATGTCGTGCACGCGTCTTCTTTTACTTAGAACTTGAAATGGAAGCATTTTTTCATAAAAAGGATCCATCGCTACAACTTCACCTTCTATAATAACATTATCACACCTAATATTTTCTCTTATTGTTTCACATACATCGGGATACTGCTCAGAAATATCTAATAATCTTCTTGAGAATAATTGTATCTTACCATTTTGTTTATGAATTTGAAGTCGCTCCCCATCAAGTTTATGTTCTGCTGTAAATGGAGCCCCTAATTTAGTAATGATTTCTAGATATGGAACTCTTGAGGCTAACATCATTCTTATAGGTGTTCCATAAGAAATCTCAATTTTATTTACCTCATCAATGCCTTCCTCAGCCAAAATTAGTGTTATATCTCCTAAATCGGGATGTAAATTAAATGCTCGTTCTATAATATCCCTATTCTCTTTAACTCCTGTAAAACCAATAGCCAAACCGTCGATAATTGTTTGAGTTGATACTCCAACCCTTAGAGTTGAAGTTATTATCCTTAACAAATACTTATTTTCCAAAGGTGAAAATTTACCCATAAGCCCTCTTAATATTCCTAACTTTATGTCATGAGAACCAGATCCTTCAGTTTTCGCAATTTTTATTAATTCAGAATATAAATCTGTTATTTCCAATGAAGGATATTCAGTAGGACCACTCTTTCCAAAATCAATGAGAGATGTTTGTTGCTTTTTTTTCGACAAAATCAATTCTGCTGCAGCGCCGACATCGCCTTTCTTAATTAGTACTTCTTTAATCTTGTTTTTATTTATACCTGAGTGGACCGAGAGAGCCTCAATTAGCATCTTTTCTGCAATACCCATTTTCGGGAATTGTTTAATATTTGACACTAATTGACCTTGTAGAAGATAAATAATTTTATCTAAATCGTCGAAATATTTATTCTCCTTGATTTTTTTAAAGAAGATTGATAAAATATCAATCATTTCTAGTCTTTTCGTTGTGCTCTCTAGCTGAGAAAATAAATTTGCCAATTTACTGAATTTCATAAATTAATCCTAATAAAAATGTGAATATTGATAGTTACATATTTTAATAATGATTTAACTTTTTAAACTTTTAAAATCGTTGTTTAGAAATCTATCAAATCTTAATAAACTAATAAATATCTAATAAACTATTTTTTAAGAAAAAAAGAAAAAAATAATTATAATAATCTTGCTAATTCAGCATATTTCTTTTGAATTTCAGTCTTAACATTTGAACTTATTCCAGTAAAAGAATTTGTTGAAAATTTTATTGAATTTTCTTTAATCGAAAACTGACAGACAGGTCCATCCATCATTTCTATACTGTATGACCCATCTTTTTTCTTACTAACCCAAATATCATCGTAATGGTCTAATATTGCCTTTAATACAAAAGAAATCCTTGCTTCTTCGACGGCATTCTCTTCAACTTCTTTCGGAGCTGCTTCAGCTTTCGCTTCTTTTGCAGCGGATGAAGGTTCCAATTTGACAACGGGTGTAGGTAATTTTGAGCTCTCTGCCTTAACTGTTGGCGTAGGTAATTTTGAGCTCTCTGGTTTAACTGCTGGTTTAGGAGTAGGTTCTGATGAGATTACTCTAACATCCGCTTCCATCGTAGAA
>JAHPZI010000018.1:73577-95647 GCA_019058295.1 Promethearchaeota archaeon
TGGTTTAGGAGTAGGTTCTGATGAGATTACTCTAACATCCGCTTCCATCGTAGAAAAACTAATAACGAAATTATCTAATTCCTTCACTTTCTTAGCTAAAACTGTTTGAAGCTCTCCATTAATCTTGTCAGTATTGGGTTCTCTTCCAATTTTTCGTTGGTCTATTTCTAATATCTCCTTAATATCGCGCCCAATAATGCTTTTTCCAATGGTATATCCATGCCCTTTAAGTGATTCAGCTTGTCTTAAAGCTGTTCTCCGTGCTACTAATCCTTGTTTACTCCCATGCCATAACCAAATTCTCTGATTAGATTCATCAAGGACTATAATTGATCTATCATCTGTAAGGTTCTCTGGTTTCCATGGAATAGGATCAGACACACCTCCTTCTTTTACATGAAACATTAGGCCAAATCCAGCCATTTTGTGCTTCTCCTCTTTTTGCTCAAATTCTTTTAGTTTTTAGATATATCTTATATTGTAAAATATTTTTGATCAATTTAAAAATTAAGTTTTTACCAAATTTTAACAAAAATATTAAAATATTATTATGAAACTTAAATATTACAATAATCCTAATTATATTATTACTGTAAATCAAAAATTTCATAATCTTTGCATAATTAAATTATTTAGTTATAACGTTAAATGCGATTGATTGATAAGATGTGATATTAAATGAATGATAATATTTTGAAGCTCACAATTCCTAAAGGTAGTTTACAGGAAGTAGTCACTTCTTTCTTTGAGAGAGCTGGACTTAAATTAAACTTTGCCTCAAGTCGAGATTATCGTCCTTCTATCGGTGATCCAGAGGTTTATATAAAATTATTGAGACCACAAGAAATTCCTAATTATTTAATAGGGGAAGATGAGTTTGATTTAGGGATTTCAGGTATAGATTGGGTAAAAGAGACAAATGCGGATGTTGAGGTTATTTTAAATCTTGAAATTGGTATGGTAAGAATTGTTTTTTGCGTTCCTACTATCTGGGATAATATTAATTCACTTGACGATGTTCTTAAAAAATTTAATGACGATAATAAGGTTTTAAGAATTTCAACTGAGTATTTGACATTATCATTGGATTATATAAAAAAAAATAAAACGTATATCAAATTATACGGTAATAAAGCTCCATTAGTCATTACACCATGGAAAACCTGGGGCGAAAATGAGAAAGTTAAAATATTCTTATCGTTTGGAGCAACTGAAGCAAAGCCCCCTGAGGAGGTAGACGCTATAATAGATAATACCGAAACGGGATCAACGTTGAGGGCAAATAATTTAAAAATTGTTGAAGTTTTAGACACTTCCACAGCAGTTTTAATCGCTAATAAATATGCCTTAAAGGATGAATGGAAGAAAGAAAAGATAAAGGATTTAAAGGTTTTGCTAATGGGTGTAATGGAAGCTTCTAAGAAACTTCATATTTTCGTAAATGTTCATGAAAAGAATCTTAATCAATTATTGGCAAGTTTGCCGGCTTTAAAACGCCCTACAATCTCAAAATTAGCTGGAGAGAATTCTGAAGGTTGGTATGCTATAAATACAATCATTAAAAAAGAGGAATTTTTAAGTTTGGTTCCAATATTAAGGAAACTAACGCAAGGTCTCGTAGTACACGAACCTCGGCAAATACTTCCATTTGAGAAAATTTAAGAAATTTGGATGGTTTATATGGTTTCTTTAAAAGTTATTAACTCAGATCAAATAACTGAGGATAATATCTCCTCTTATATTCCAAGAGCGGACATTCTATTAGATGAGATAAAAGATGAAGTTCTAAAGATTATTGACGATTTAGTTAAAGGCGGAGACGATGATGTGGTTAAAAAAAATCAGCCTTGGGTAGATGGTGTTTTCAAAAAACAAGATATTGAAGCTTCTAAAGATGAAATCAATAAAGCCTATAAAAAAGTCGATAAAGAATTATTAAATGCAATTAAATATGCAAAGAAAAATCTAATTAAATTCCATAAAGCTCAATTAAGAAAGGAATGGTCAAAAGAGATTGAAAAGGGTGTTAAAGCAGGTCAAATTTTTCGACCAATTGAGTCAGTAGGAATATATATTCCTGGTGGACAGGCAATATATGTGAGTACGGTATTAATGGCTGCAACTCCTGCTCATATAGCAGGCGTAAAAGAGATTATTATATGCACACCACCACAAGTAGGTAGAAGATTCGCACCTGAGATTCTTGTAGCAGCGAATGAATTTGGAATTGAAAAAATATATAATGTTGGCGGTGCAACGGCCATTGCAGCTATGGCATTTGGAACAGAAACAATACCTAAGGTTCAAAAAATCGTGGGACCTGGTAATAGATATGTAAATGCAGCAAAACAGTTATTATCTAATGTTGTGGCGATCGATAATCCAGCAGGTCCCTCAGAAGTTTTAATAATTGCTGACAAAGCTGCTAATTTCAGATACGTTATATTGGATCTTATTTCTCAAGTTGAACACGCACCTGATAATGTAGGAATATTGATTTCAGATTCACAAGAATTAATTGAAAAAGTGAATAATAATATAGATTCGGTTGTAAAAAATTCTAAAAGAGAGAAAATTATTGAATATGCTTTAAAAAAGCATTCAATAATTATTAAAGCTGAGGATATTGAAGATTGTATAAGGATCTCGAATTTAATAGCTCCAGAACATTTAGAAATATTAATTGAAAATCCTCAAGGTGTATTAGAAAAAATAAATAATGCAGGAGCAATATTTTTGGGACCATACTCTCCTGTTCCGTTAGGAGATTATAATGCTGGGACAAATCACATTTTACCTACTGGAGGGAACGCCAAAACATATTCTGGATTAAATATATATGACTTTTTAAAGATTATGGACGTTTTAGAATGTGATAAAGAGGGATTAAGATTATTAAGTAGCTCTGCCTCAACTATAGCTGAATTTGAAGGCTTATTTGCCCATAAAAAATCTATTGAAGAAAGATTAAAAGAATAAAATTAATTTATATTAAGTATATAATTAATAATAACTTTATATAGAAATTTAGTTATTTTAATCCATTTTAAAATTAGGTAATATGTATGGATCTTAGTGACGTTTTAAGAGAGGTACTTAAGAAATTCTCTCCTTATGAACCTGGAGAGCAACCAATTGGAGATGGCTGGATCAAGTTAAATACTAATGAGAATGCCTACCCTCCAATTCCAGAAGTAATAGAAGAAATAAAAAATGCTATTAATGATAAACTTAGATTATATCCTGATCCTTTGGCGCTCGAAGTCCGTAAAGCAGTGCTGAATCAACTATTAAGAGATGAAGACACTCTAACCAATAGAAATAATGTTTTTATTGGAAATGGTGCGGACGAAATTTTAGACGTAATTTTTAAAGTTTTTGTTGATCCTGGTGATGAGGTTGTATTTTTTTACCCCTCTTACGGAATGTATAAGGTGCTTGCGACTCTTTATAATGCAAAGATCAATGAAATTAACTTAAATGATGATTTTTCTATACCTGATACTGCTTTTTCAGCAAAGGGTAAATTAATGTTTATTAACTCCCCTAATAATCCAAATGGAAAATCAGTTGGGAATGCAACAATTTTAAAAATATGCAGTAGTTTTCCTGGAATTGTCGTTGTTGATGAAGCATATGCTGATTTCTCAGAACAAACTAGTTTATCTCTACTAAAAAAAGTAAAAAATTTAATCGTGGTACGAACCTTGTCTAAAGGTTTCTCTTTAGCCTCATTACGGGCTGGATTTGCTTTAGCAGACGCCAGTATAATTAAAGAAATGAACAATGTGAAATTACCGTTCAATACAACTTATATAACTCAAATTGCCGCTTTGGCTTGTATAAAAAATAGAGTAAAAATTTTCGAACAAAACAAAAAAATTATCGAAGAGAGAAACAGATTAACGCAAGAATTAAATTCTTTTGAGGGAGTTTCCGTGTTACCCTCAGATGCTAATTTTATTCTTGTCAAATTTAATGACAAGTCCCAAGCATTGAAGTTTTTATGGGATTTTAAAGATAAGCATAAAATTTTAATAAGACACTTCAGTAAACCAAGACTTTATCCATATATAAGAATCACTATAGGAACAGAAGAACAGAACAATAAACTATTAGAAGTTTTTAAATTACTTGCTGTCAAATATCTCTAAAAATTATATCGATAAAATATAGAGATAAAACTTTCCTATATAATTAAATAAAAGAAATAATTAAAAAAAAAAGTGTTTTAAAGTATAATTTCGTCAATATTTTTTTTTATTATTATTTTTCCCCGTCGATCCTGAAAATTTATTTTTATAATTTTTTTTCATTTAGATATTCATATATTTGTTCTAAAATATAAGATAGAAATAAATAATAGAAATTTTATATGTTCAATTTATTTTGCTGCATTTTTTGATTAGAATTACGGATACAATGGCAAAAATGCTGACTAAAATTAGTATATCATAACTTAAAATTATAGGCTCTCCATCGCCATCATCATCGTCATCATCATCATCATCATCATCACCAATATTTCCTGAATCGATTTGGACTAATACATCTAGGCAATTTGAGGTTTTATTACCACATTTATTAAATGCTACTACTATATAATAATATCTACCATTTGTTAATCCAATGATATTATAGGTTCGATTTGTATTGCCTTCCACAATTAGATTTGCTATAGTTGGATCATTGATAAATGAAGTATCCCAATATAGAGAATAATTATTCGTATATTTCGAAACGTCCCAATTTAAATTAAAATTGCCATCATTGTCAGGACTCCCTGCAGTAGAATACAGCATAAAAAATCCAGGGGGATATAATGTAACATTTATTTCTAAACAATTTGAGCTCATATTTCCGTATTCATTGAATGCGACTACGATATAATAATAAGTACCATTTGTTAGACTAGTGATATTATAGGTTCGATTTGTGTTTCCTGCCACAATAAGAATTGCTGTAGTTGGATCATTGATAAATGAAGTATCCCTATATAGAGAATAATTATCCGCGTATTTCGAAATATTCCAATTTAATTGAAATGAACCATCTAAATCTTCTGGTACGTTAGCAGTTGAAGTTAAATTAATATCACCAGGGGGAAGAATAGCTTGAACACTTTTACAGTTAGAAATCGCACTTTCCCCTAAAGCACCTTTCGCAACAACAACATAGTAAAAAGTTCCTGCGCTTGTAAGAGTGTCAGTATATTCATTTTGAGTGATTGTAGCAACTGGAGTTAAACCTCCCAACGTAGATATAAAAGATGTATTCCTATATACATAATATTCAATAGCACAATCTTCTTTAGACCAATTCAAGTTTATATCACCATCATAATCAATAGAGGGTGAAATAGCATTTAACACAGGAGCTTTGGGGATTTTTGCATACTGAGCACGAATGTTAGTATTTGTAAGCCCATCTCTTTCATCATGCCAAACAACGAAAGCAGTACCAGGTATACTCGGATTTCCTTCACACATTTCAAAAGAAAAGATTCCATTTAAAATATTTCTTGTTATTAAAGATACTCCATTTACTTTAAGTTGAGCATCTCCAGTAGAATTAATAATTTGTACACGTGGAAGGTTAAAATCATTATCAATCCAGCCGATAATTCCTCCCCCGTTTCCATCACTAACAATACGAACTTTATCAACATCTTCAAATTTTGTGCTTATTGCTATTCCATTAGCATCCCATTGTCCATCTCCCGAAGAATTAATACGTTGAATATACAAATCTATATTCGAGCTTGCCTCATCTCTACTATCCTCCCATGCTAGGATTGCGCCGTTTGCCCCATCGGTAATAATATCAATATATTCCTGTTTATCAGGGGCATTACAAATCACAGTACCATTTTTATCCCAATAAATATCACCTGTTTTATTAATCCTTTGAGCATAAATATCCCTATTAAGGAATATTCTCGTATCTTCCCATGCTATTATTGCTCCGCCTATAGCATCTGAAATTATTTTAGGATTATATTGTCCATAATCAGTATTACATATTGCCGTTCCATTATCATCCCATATACAATCACCTGTTTTATTAATCCTTTGAGCATATATATCCTCATATGATCCTCTCTCATCTTCCCATGCTATAATAGCCCCTCCATCTCCATCGCTACATAAATCAAAATAATCTTGGTCCTCCACGTATGTGCAAATTTTTGTACCATTATTATCCCAATAAAGATCTCCTGACGCATTAATTCTTTGAGCATATATATCCCTATCGGATCCTCTCAGATCATTCCATGCTATTATAGCCCCTCCATAACCATCCGGGCAAATTTGAGGATAGAATTGATCTCCAGTAGCAGAAGAAATCAAAACACCATCAGCAGTCCATTGTAAATCTCCTGATGCATTAATTCTTTGAGCATATATATCCCAATCCGATCCTCCCCAACCCCACCAAGTAATAATTGCTCCTCCCACTCCATCAGATATCAATTTTGGATCATATTGACCAATCAAAAAATCACTTTTAATTGGAATTCCATCATTAATCCAATATCTTTCACCAGATGAATTAATACGCTGCGCGTAAATATCACCATCCGGCCCTAATCTATAATCTTCCCAAACAATTATAGCTCCACCGATTCCATCGCTAATGATTTCTGGATATTCATTATCATAACTTGTAGTACAAATATCCAATCCATCAGCCAGCCAATTACTTGATGTTGGAGGAGTTTTAATAATATTATCATATTTATTTTCATTATCAATAGATTTTTCTTCTACAATAGAATCTGATTCTTGATTCATATTGATTAATGAATTGAAAAGAACTATCTGAAAGAAAATGATAACAATAAGAATTTTTAGTTTTAATTTTTTTGTCATGATCGAAATAAAAAACTATCTGATATAAAAAACCATCTGGATAAAAATTTAAGTACCTGATGTAAAATATTAATACTTATCTATTTAAATCATACGGGTATGATTTTTTATTTAGATCATGCAATTAAGTTCAATTTACTTCTAGAACGGCAATATATTGAATATTTTAAGTTATATAGGGAAGAGGTTATATATGGAAAAAATATTTTATCTATGGAACATATAGAAATTTAAAATTAAAATAAAGAAAATAAAAAAAAGTTGGTAAATTATATCTTTTCTCCAAAAGGATGATTTATCTCCTATAAATTGTATAAATTGTGGATATAAAATAGTCAAACCTTATCCAAAAGATAAAATATGCCCTAATTGTAGTAAGAATTTTCTTATTGAGGAAAAAAAAAAGAAGAAAAAAAAGAAAAAAGGAAAAGTAGGAGAAAAAATACAAGAGCAACCTCAAGCAAAACAATTTGAAACAATAGAGAAAACAGCATCATCAAAATTTCAGGGCAAAGTAAAAGTAAAGAAAAAAGAACAAGATTTGTCTTTAGAAAGCGATAAAATCGAATTGCTAAAAGGAGAGTATATTAAATTACTCGGTATTGTATCAATCGAAAGAACCCCTCTGTTTTGTAGTAATGAAAAATATAAATTCTTACTCGAGCTTACGAACAACTTAGATTTTATTGCTACGAGTATTTTAGGGGGAGTTCTAGATAAAATGCTCCTTATCACTGAGAATAATGAAGAAGAAAAGTGCCAGTTTTTTGTAAAAAAAGATATAATTTATATAGTATATGGTTCCTTTCCAGAAAAGAAAGGTGGATGGATTCTCGAACAGATGGCAAAACATTATAATGAATTAGTAATGGGCAAAAACGTAAATGAATTAGAAAAATTAGAAAAATATCAAATTGAAACAAAATTTAAAGGAATTACGAAGTTTATTTTAAATGAATATCGAGAAATGCAAGAAGTTTTTTCTGATCAAGAAATTCCGTATGTAGAAGATAAAATTAGAATCGATTATCTTGGCTTATCCTCTAAATCGATTGGAGTTATATCACTTTTATTAGGGGAAGAAGACTTAAATGTCGAAACTCCAGGCGCTGGCGCATTCGAAGATCCAGCCGAAGAGATAGAGATGAAAGAATCTGTATTAACCGCCAAAATAGAAGCAATTGCAGCAAACACCATTGGAAATACAAATGCGATGCCTAAGTGGATTGCTGTTAAATTAGGATTTCAAAATTATAGATTCTTAACCTTTAAAAAATTCGAAAACGATTACTTCTTGTATTTCCTTAGCGAAGGAAATTTAGGAAAAGTTGAAAAAGTTGAAGATCAATTAACACCTTCTTTAAGTCAGGTAACGGATAAATCCTTTTCTGGAAATTTAAGACCGTTTAATACATTAAAATTAGAATTGAAAGATTTTTTTGATAAAACTAGAGAATTTAATTAACCTAATTTTTAATAAATTTTAAAGTAATCATTATTTTTTCTTAAATTGTGATTTTATCTTGTCTTTATACTCTTTGCCCTTCTTTTTAGCAGTTGAAAATAAGGAATGAAGTTTTTTTGTTTTTTCTTGCTGTATTTTTTGAGATATTTGCTGCTCACCAAAATCCTTCTTATGATTCTCAGTCCCACATTGTTCGCAAAATATCGATTCTTCTTCTTCTTTTATTAAATTATCAATTAGGTCTTTTGGAAATTGCCAACCACATTCCTTGCAAAGAAATTGAATATCATCATTAACATGCATTGTTTTCAATACTTGCCTGAGATTAATATAATTAATTAATAACCTAACTAGCGATATTTACTAATTATAATAATATTTTCTTAATTTAAACATAATTATTATTTTTTAGAAATAAAAATAAAGAAATAATAAATAATATCGAGAAATAAAATATTTTGAAAGATTTAAAATGGAAATAACTCCTCAAAAGATTTGTGAAGATTTTCGAAGTAATAGATTAGATAAACATTCTGCAATTAAACAATTAATCTCTTTAATTGAAAATAGTGATGATGAAGAGATTCGAGAAGAGACTGTTTATTGTTTTCAGAACATTGGTGCAATAAACGAGGATCTCTTTTTATTTGAAATTCTAGAAAACTTGCTTATTTCTGATTTAAATGAAAAAGTTAGAATTGCAGCTGCTAAATTAATTAAGGATAACTTTCTTCATAAAGCTATAAAACCTATGAAATGGGCGATACAATACGAATCTGATTGCGAATGCTTTATAAGTATTATTGAAACTTTAGTTAAAATAAATAATGTGGAATCCAAATCAATTTTAAATGATGAGATCAAAAAAATCAAGAAAGAAAAATATCTTGATAAGAGTAAAAGAATTGATAATAAAAAGTTTAAAAGATCTATTAAAAAATTACTCAAAGAGAGAAAGTCTGAAAGTTTTTTGCATGATGAGTTAGCTCAAATAATAATCAATTATAAAATTATGTCTGCTTTAACAAAAAAATTTTATTCCGTTTACTTTGAATTAGAAAGCGCGTTAGTAGTTAAATTAGACTTAGCTGATGTTGAATACGAAGTAAGAGGGTGGAAAGCAGACTTTAAAAATAATATAAGAGATCTTTCTGAAATTACTGGCTTAAAAAATTTAAAACATCTATCTTATATCGATATTTCAAATAATTTAATTAGAAATATTAAAGAATTATCAGATTTGGAAAATTTAACACATTTATTAATATCTAATAATAAAATTACTGATATAAAGAATATCGATTATATAAAACAAATGCCAAATCTTATTTACTTAGATATAAGAGGTAATGAATTTGCTGCTAAAGTTAACAAACACGATTTTGAAAATTTAAAAGATAAAATAAGAACTTTTTATTATTAAAAAAGAAAGAAAAAAGAAATTTTATTTTAAATTTATATTAAACGGATGTAAATTCCGTCTTTTTCACGCCAAATAATCCTAAGGATACACCAAGTTCATGATGGTCTTTGGCATAGGTCTTTACTGGAATTCCCTTTAAAGCTGCGTTTATAGCTTGCCGGAATGCCTTAGCTCCAGCAATGGGCCCTTCTGGATGGGCATGAATACCTCCCCCACTACCAATCATAATATTTGGTCCTAAATCTTTAATACACTTTTCCACAATTCCTGGAGTAATACCTCCAGAAGGCATCGGCAAAGTTCTTTTAATGTGTGGAGCATTTCCCCATGGTAATACCATCTGTCGTGCCACTTCCATAAATTTTTCCCCTAATGTTGGAGCCTTACCATATGGCGCCGGAAATACTATCGTATCACATCCAGACAATCTTCCAAACTTTCCAAGAATTAAAGGACTGGAGACCCCACTAAATGGATCTTGAAAAAGTGCTCCAGCAAAATCCATATGTCCTAATAATGGCACCTTAACAGATGGATCTTCTGCCAATTTTCGCATTGCAGAATATCCAACTGATATATGGTTTACCATAAAAGCATTCGCTCCATGCTCCTGAAGAATATCTGCCCATTCAAACATCTTATCTACTCTATCTGTGATATTTATGGTATATAAAGTCTTTTCTCCTTTTTCTGAGTCCGCTTTATCTAAAGCCTCCATAAATGCTACGCATCGATCGACAATCGGATTGAAATCGACATCGGCAATTAATTCATCATCTTTAATTATATCGCATCCTCCAACAGCTGCTTCATAGGCTAATTTTGCTCCAATTTTAGGATCTGTATATACGCAGGGTTTGATCATATTATTCAGCAAGGGTCTTTCTGGAACTCCTAAGAGCTTCCTTATTCCTATATCACCAAATTTAGGACCTTTAAATTCAGCAAGGAAGCTTTTTGGAAATCGTACATCTACCATTTTTAATGGTCCCGCCATGCTAATGTTCCCAAATATTGTTGTAAACAGCATAGGGAACTGAGGTCTAAAATTAAGCGGATACGCAATTTGGACAAAATATTTTCGAAACTTCTTTTCAAGCGTGCTAACATTCAATACTTGATCTATCTGTTCATATTCAAAATCCGGAAATGGATAAACACCTATAACTTTAGCCACATGCTTTCTTCTTTGCTCAGGTGTTTCTTCTGGTACTGGCACGAAAGTACCAGTAGATTGTTCAATACATACTACTTGAGCCATATAAAAAGCATCTAAACTCTTAGGAAGTACCATATTATAACTTGCAACGATATGAGTTTCATAATCAATATCCTCGGCAATAGCATTCGGTCTTGATCGAAAATCTTGGTCAAACTCGTCAGACATTTTTTCCCAATTATGTTCAGACATGATTTTTCACTTTTACTTATTATTTTTATTAATAGATTTTTTTTTAAAAATATTAATGATAATGAATTCAAAAGCTTTTCGTTGAAAAATTAAAAGAAAAATAAAGAGTTATTATAAGATAAAAAAGAAGAAATTTTAAGTAGTATATTTTTCACTCTCTTCAATTTCCCTTTCTTAGGAATAGAAAGATTTTTCTTTTTTTTGGATTATTTGGATTATCTATTACAAAATTTCCATTTAACTCGGTGTTATCAGTAAAGAACTTTCCAATTTCTTCCATAATTTCATTATTTTTAGGATAAAATTGAAAAATTATTTTTGATTCTGGTTTTAGAATCCTTTCAAAAGATTTGGTTAAATTAAGAAGTCTTAATCGCATTTTTCTGTGATTTATATCTCTATATATCCACTGTAGCGTAGAAATAGAAATAATAGCATCAAAGCTATTAGATTGAAACGGTAATAAGCACATATCGGCAGCAATAGGATTCAATTCCCTTAAATCGTAAAAATACAGGAATTCTGAAATTATATCTAAAGCAACTACATTATATCCCATTTCTTTTAGATAAATAGACGTAAATCCAGGTCCACAACCAGCATCTAAAATTAAACCGTTCGTTTTTTTAAAATCCAATAATTCAAGAGCTCTGATAGTAATTTTTTCTTGTATTTTCATCATACTTTTTGAGGTAGCGTATTTAGAAAGAATTTTTCCCGAAAAATAATCCATAACATTTTTATAACGTTCTTCTGGTCTTTCTTTTTTTACATCAAAATCGTAATCGTCTTTCAATCTTAACAATCCTATTTCATTAAGTCTAAAATGGAGTAAAACATAAATTTTATTAAATTTTGTTAATTTAACTAGTCTAATCTGATTTAGATTATTAATTTATTAGAAATTTTTTGTGATTTTCATTGTCAGAGAAAGAGGATAAGTTACTAGTAAGAAAAGCAACAATAAATTTAAGGAGAAAATACGGAAGAACAAAGCAAATTAATATTTTAGAGAGAGATGCCTTCATTCCAAACAAAATCGAAAAAGAAATAAGAGAAACTTTCCTAAAAAAGAAAACAATCACAGCCACAGAAATCGCTTTAAGATACGATATTAGGGTGTCTACAGCAAAATTATTATTAAACCAATATGAAGAAGAAGGATTAATAAAACTTTTAGATCCTTCTTTAACATTGAAAATTTATGTCCCTATTTCTAAGTAAAAGAGTTTTTATAAGTTTAAACGCCTTTTTTTAAATTGAAAAGAAATTTATATCTTTTTAAAATTAAATATTGCAGATGTAGCCTAGCTGGTAAGACGCCGGCTTCGAGTTATTATTAAGATATGAAAAAGCCGGTGCGCGTAAGCGCTCGGGGGTTCGAGTCCCTCCATCTGCGTCTATTATATATAGATTGTAGGGTTAAATTTTATTAAAATGTTTAAAATAAATTAAGGGATCTGATTTATTGGATAAGTTGAAGAATTAAATTTTCCATTTGAGGCTTAGCGGCTTCTATTTTATCTAAAATATTGATTGTTTTTTCTAAATTATCTTCTTCCTCCTCTATAATAAATAACAAATAAAACTCTAATCCTCCAAAATTCATTACTTCAACTACACCACTAAACCGTTGACCGCTTTCAAACTTTTCTGAAAATTCGAATAAATCACGATTTTCAGCTATAATTCTTTTTTGAACCGTAATGTACATATCATAAATTTTCAATTTCTCTTGTAGATGGAGATGAGGTCTATAATATTCACCAATAGTAATTCCCCTGGAATCAAATAAAGCTATTAATATGGAATTATAATTTTTACTTATTTCAGCAAATAAATGAGAAATCATCTCTATTTTATCAAATAATAATGATAACCCGCTCGAAAATGCGTCCATTACCGATTTAATGTCGTATATACTCGTTTCGAAAAAAAACAT
The DNA here is from genome assembly GCA_019058295.1 of Promethearchaeota archaeon. Taxonomy (GTDB): domain Archaea; phylum Asgardarchaeota; class Lokiarchaeia; order Sigyniarchaeales; family SOKP01; genus LW40-45. Next base: position 86,691 of record JAHPZI010000018.1, read on the forward strand.
GTCAAACGCTTGGGAATACTTGGCTAAATTTTGTTTTAAAGTCAAGATCTTTTTATTAATCTCTTTTTCTTTTAGAATCTGTGGATCAAATTTATGAAAAAGGACAGCAATACGTGGATACATCTGCTCTTCTTTAAAAAATATTAATATTTGATCTAAATAATCTAATGATTCAATATAGCGCTTATAATCCTGTGCATCAATTACATAATAAATTAAATCCATGCCACCTAAAAATTTTCCTGGTTTTTTTAAATAATCCTCTCTATAGAATTCTTGCCCTCCAAAATCCATTCTAATAAATTCGATACCTAGAAATTTGAAAGTATCTCTATCTACTCTTCGGGTTGGTATTAATTTAGCAATTTCATCTTCGAACCCAAATCGCTCTGTAATTGCTGTAATGATGCTTGTTTTTCCTGCGTTGTCTAATCCGAGAAATCCAATTTTTTGAACCATTTTTTTAACTTCACCTCGTAAAAATAAGATGAAAAAAAATTCTCTAATTATTTTGAATTAGAACTTAATTAAAAAGTAAGGTATTATAGTATTTATATTATTAAAAAATGAGATAAGATCTAAAAATTAATAATATTTGTTCTAACTAATTTAAATATTTCTTAGAATTATCCACCCGCTAATGGAACGCTCAAATGAATGTTGTCTCCATCCTTTAGGGCAGTTTTATAATTATTCAAATATTTAATATTCCTCCCGTTTACTAAGATAAGAATCTGTTTGTCTAATTTTTTTTTACTTTTGTTTAGCAATTGAACATCTAATTTATGGCTGTGATCTTTTATAAATTTAGAAATTACTTCTTCAATAGTACTTCCATTATATTCTATAGATTTCTCTTTAATCTGTAAGTAAAATATGTTTAATAAATTTAAATTTACTTTTGCCATATTTTTTCAATAATAATAAAAATTATTTCCATTTTAAGGTTAATTCTAATAAAAAAAAAAGAAATTCATTTTGATTAAAAAAATATTTATTTTATTTTGTCTAATCACAATATTGAATTATATTCAAAAAATTTTAAATTCTTCAATATTATTTAAGCTTTCCAGGATTAAATCCTTTAAATTTAACGATTTATATAAAGTTTTTAGCTCTTCGATGGTTATTTCTTGATTTTTAGGTTTAAATTGACAATAATCTATATTGACTAGATCTCTTGATATTTTGTTTATCATTTCTTCAACATTATTTGACTCTAAACCTATAGTTGGTGTGAAAACAGGATATTTAGAAAATAAATAATTGAGGGCAATTGATTCTAAATCCACTTCATCTGGACATAAAAAAGTATTATTCAAACTAACGCCGTCAGATATCGCCCTTATTCTATCAAAACCTTCGATATCAAATTCTTTTAGCATTATAGATTGAGATTCAAATCTGATAAGTCTGCAGATTGCGCATATATATTTCTTCTCTTTTAAAATATTTTCTATATTTTCTATTATTTTTATTAGATTAACCTTTCTGATTATAAAATTACGTTTTGGAGAATAATTTGCCAATTCATTCCAATTAGATAATTGTGATTCTAAAAAATACTCGTCATTTGTCAATTGAAATAAGATTGGATAAATTTCGCATCCCCTTCTCATCAATAAGAATCCAGCTAATAAATCGCTTAATCTTCCAATGTCAGGAACCAAAATCTTTTTATTTTTCTCAATCGGTAACCCGCCCCATTCAGTCTTTATTATCTCAGTATATATATAAGAGAATTCACCTCGAACTTCAATATATATCTTTTTCATTGGATTTGACAAATTTACTTTTAAATTAAGGTTTTTAAAATTATCCATAATTGCCTGTCCTCCTTTTACAGCAATATCATGTGAAGTATATTCATGTTTTCCAGATCTTTTAACTCTAAGAGCAAAAGTATCTCCTTTATGTAGAATCTTTTCTCCTACTAAAATTAATTTTTCGACAATATTTTTAATTCTATTTGAAGTTCTTAACGCAGGGTTAAATGAGTAAATCCCAAAAACTTTTTTTAACACTTTTATTGCGTTTGAAATCTCCTTATTATTGAAAAAGAAAAGAATTCTTGCCGAATCTTTAGTTAATTGAAATTTATAAAATGGAATTCCAGATCGAGCTAAACTGATTTTGATATTTGAAATCAGAATTTTTAGCATCCTAATTTTTACTTTCCTTGATTTAAGCCAAATCTCTGGAGATGGATTTATCTTGATTAAATTATACAATTCTAAAGGAGGTTGATTTTTCACTTTTACATCAAATTCAAATAAATTTTAGTTAAGAAATTTAAAATCAAGTTAATATAGTAGTTTGATATCTGCCAATTACTTTTTTTTTACCCGTTCTTAAGTTATGCTCTGTTAAAATTATTAGACCATCTTTATATATATCAATTTCAATAAAATTTTCATCAAAATGAATACCTTGAAGATTTCCTCCGTTTGAAAATATTGAATTATCTATTTTTACGTTAAACGATACGCTTGGTGAGCTATTTAGAACAAGATCTATCTGAGAGCGAGCAAATTGAGATAGAGCATCTCCTGAATCAATTAACTCTGTCTTCCAAACACTTAATGGTGTCGGTATTAAATTATGATAGCTGCATACTCCAAATATTTTTTGATGACTAAGATTTAACACTTTTTCCATGAATTTATGTAATTTTTTACGACCAATATAACCTTCTTTTGAGTCTGGTCGTGTTGAATTAATTCCTTGAAAATATATTTTTTCCTTTTCGTATAATGGATCTAAGGAACCAATATAATGTTCCCAATATTCCCAAGCTGGAGGTTTTGAATCTGAATAACCGGGAACAGCTATATAGGGGTGTTGAATTTCTGCTAATTTTTCTTCAGCTAGTTTAAATTCTTCTTTATAGCTATGTTTTGTTAGGTTTCCAGTATGAACAACTAAATCTATGTCTCTAATTTTGTTAATCTCATCAATTGTATCATTAAAATTTGAATTTGGTTGTTCCGAAATCTCAGTATTACATATTTGAATAAATTTGCAAAATGGTTTTTCGTTTATTTTAATTTCCCGCGGAACATAATACTTAATATTACGATGAATCTCTTTTTTAGGAATTTCTTCTAGAATTGGTAATAGTTTAAAATTAAGTGTATTTCCACTAATGTCAATAACGCTATATGTAAAAAGTTCTCTGTATCTTGTTTTATTACAACAAAATGTACCTGCGTTATAAATATATAAATCTTTATTAGTGCTATTCAAAGTATATATATTTGAAATATGTCTATGACCATTTAAAACTAAATCAGTATTTGTATCAATTAACATTTGAAGCATATTTCCCGAATCATCTATGGCAGATCTCTCTTTTCCCGTATTTGGAATCGGAATAAGTTGATGATGGAAACAGACGATTTTTAACTTCTTTTCTCTTTCAGGCTGCAATAGTCGTTTTTTTACCGCATTAATCGGACCATGGTGAATAACGCCTCCAGGTAAATCTGGTTTAGTGCTATCTATTCCTATTATATAATCATTCGAGTCTTCGAACTCAAAATGCCTCTCTCCAATGAGTTCTTCAAATAATAAATATCCTACATTTTTAGCATCATGATTTCCAATTAAGTAATATATTGGAGCCTTTGATATAGGATTAAATTTCTTCATTTGTTCTATCGCATATTCATAATCCAACAAAGTTCCAGATTGAGTGATATCTCCTAAATGAAGAAAGAGAGTGACATTTTTAATTTTATTAATTTTTTTAATTCCCTTGTCGAATGCTTTTATATTAAATTCAGTACCCGACGGAGTCATATGTGTATCTGAAATAATTACAATTCTTTTCTTGGTATTATGATTATTTTTCATTTTAACTGTCTGATCTAATGCCATAATATCTCTCTTCGATCTTTCTTTTATTTAATTGGATGCCCTAAATAAATTGTATTTTCTTCTAATACATCATCAAAGTTTGTATATGAATGAGTTAAAAATTGTATATTTCTTTTTAATTAACATTAAAGAAAATATGATAAAAAAAATAAAATATTATACTTATTCTTCAGCAAGCGCTTTTTTTTCCTTCTTTTGTTGCTTCTTCATCTCTTTATAAGAATAATAAGCCTCTTCTAGGACATTTAAGAATTCAATTAAAACTCTGTCTGCTTTTGACTTAACATCATATTCTTTAATAATTGTATTTAAGATATATTTTGGAAAGAACGTGGAAATTTCAAAATCAGAGACCAAAGCATAATATTCAATACCTTTAGATTTTTGAAAAACTACAATCATTTGATTCTCCCATAGTGCTTTTAAAGCTTCATCTAAGTCATAGACACCTTTCTTTTTTAATTTTTCAAGTTCATTTTTAGTAGGGAACATGGTTCTTAATAATTTTAAGCATTCATAAACCTGAGGATCCATCACTAACTTAATTAGTTCCAAATTGTCTTCTTTTGATGGCTTATAATCTTGAAAAAAATTTTTAATTGAAATTTCATATTCATTTACAAATTTCTCTGGCAAGCCTTTCTCTACAGGATTTTTCAACAAATTAATAGGGGGTCTTCTAGTCATTAATATATCATTTAAGAAGAAAAGTAATTCCGATGGCATACCTTTAACCGATGCTTCTTTAATAATATCTTTCCTAATTAAATCAACCATAAGAGCATCTAAGTCTACGAAACCGTGTTTATATTGATCTCTTAACCAAATCATAAGTTCTGATTTTGAAACAACTCCTTCTTCTCTAAGTCTTTCTATAATCATCCTTTTGATTTCATCTTGATAAGTAACAGCAAGCTGCTGCTCTCGATTCAAGCTTGGAAAGATTGAAATACGTTGAAAGAGAGAAGGAATCATAGGCACAAATTCTTTATTCTCAGTGTTTTGTAATATAACTCTCGAAATATCAGATAATCCTGCTTCATATGCATCTGGATCGTCGTCTAAGCTTAAGAGTAAGACAACATAATAACGTTTGTCAGGTCCTGAATAATAAGACATGATATTCAAAGACCCTACCATTATACTGATAATTCCCGCTTCACTGCTATACTCATGCGTACTGTAGATCTGCATCAAAGTACTGTCCATAACATTAATTTCTTCTGGATATTTTGCCTCAATCTTAGTTCCAACACGATCGTCCCATTTCATAACTAATAATCCTACAGGCATTTTTTATTGAGCTACTCCTTTTTGTGTCCTTATTCCTTAGGACGTTTCTGTTTTTTAAATTTATAAGAATTTATTTTGGCCTTCTTAGCTTTGACTTTTGCAAGATTTTTCTCACTAAATTTTACTCCTAAGACTTTATTTAGCGGAATTCCGATTTTATCCCATTGTTTCCTATACTTTTTGAAGAATGCTTCATCTCTGTGAGGATATACATAATGTACTGGCATCGTATGGCCTTTCTTAATGACGCTTTTTAAAGCTTTCATTTTTTTCACGAATTTGGGCGTTTTTATAATTCTTAGCTGTCGATAGCCTAATATGCTACCAACGGCAGTAGCGATTGGAATTACTGTCGCGAGAATTATTAGCAATCTGATATCTTCTATTGGTCTAACCGAGTTTATATTAATTTCCTTGCGTTTGAATTCAAATTCATCATCGGCATAAACTGTAATAACAAATTTAAAAGAACCCTCAGGCACCTCTTCCAATTTAACTTCATATATTCCATCTCCTTTATCGTCCATCTCTCCGTCACCATGCTCCCAAGTATATTCTACCCTCGCACCTTCTATAACTTCGCCGAAATCTAAATCATTTAATTGAACTCTAATTGTAACATCTTCTCCGGGTTTTATGTTTATCTCGTCATTCTTGTACTTCAAAAGTTCGACTTCACATTGAATTCTTGCAACATTTATTCTAATAGTAACTGATTTGGATTGGTAATTTGTCTTGCCAGCAAAAATGATTAAAAATCGGATTCCAATATCTAGATCTACGGTATTTATCACAATCTCATATTGAGAAACTTTAGTAAAGTTTCTGGGGCTAAAACCCTCTCCCTCAATAGTCACCGTTGATTCATTAATTATTTTTCCTAAATCAATATCAGAATAATTAACTTCAATTAATAACCTTTCTCCATAAGGAAGTGTCAGTGATGGATCAAATGTTAGATCCTTTTCTACAGCCCCACCTTTATATTTTGCTGTTATTTTTATCTCTGTTAGTCTATTAATTATTTCAACTATGATGTCTATATCTTGAGGTTGATAGCCAAATTTTTGTGCTACAACTTTTAAGAAATTAACTCCAGCACCTAGCTTAGGATCATCAGAATCTATAGTTATGGAATAATTAACACCATTAAAGTCTAATGTTTCATTAAAGCCTTCCCCTATTAATCTTAAATTTGCATCCAAAAGGGATTTTTTCGTGTCGTTATCAAAAAAGGTTATATTGATTTGGAAATAATCGTTCACTACAACTTTAATGGATGGTTTGCTAGTTTTATCCTCTAGTGGTGATGAAACGGAGTTCGATAAAAATAATTTATAATCTGTTTCTATGTCGATTATTACGATTGAAAAAGATATTGATTGCGAAGTATGATTATCAGCTTGAGCAAAGACAGCTAGAAAATTTGTAATTCCGGCTAAATGCGAGGTATTTAACGTGTATTCATAATACACAGGGCCTTCTGTTAAACCTATATTTTCAAGACCTCCTCCAGTGAGATTTATGGTTGCTCCACTAATTTTAGAATTTAAAGCTGAATCGTTATAAAACATGACTATATTTACAGTCGCGTTTGTATACACATTGATGACTGCGTTTTCAACCCTTTCCGTTCCCGCTATAAATAATTGAGCATCTGAATCCGCCTTAGTTACATCAACTCTAATTACTACTGATTGAACTTCAAAATTATTTCTCACAGCTAAGATAGTTAAATAATGAATTCCTATGCCTAAACTTTTTGTATTTATTGTTAAATTGTATTTTTGTCCATTTTCTTCAAGCTCATCTGAAAAACCCCCTCCTAATATCGTTACCGTAGCTCCTCCAATATGAATCTCGGTTGGGTCTATTCGATACGTAATAGAAACATTCAATATTTCATTCCATTTCAATATGATGGATTTATCCACATCTGCAGTTCTATCTACTCCGTTTAAGGAAAGATTTAGAAAACTTTCTTTTGGTGTTATCTCTACTGTTAGAATTAATGATTGGGGTTGATAATTAGCTTTCTGGGCTAAAATGTTTATGAAATTTACTCCTGGATTTAAATCATTCGTATTTAAAGTTAAATTGTAGTGTTTAAATGGAACATTTTCAAGAATTTCAAAAACTTTACTGGGAATTGTTCCGTTTACCGAAGCCCCAGCAATGTGATAGTAGGGTGGTAATAACTCATTATAAATCACGGTAATATTTATTGTTTCATTGATGCTTCGTTTAATTGAAGGTGTGGCCGTTAAGTCTACTCCTTCGATAAATAATGTAAAATTAGTCAGAATTTCTTCTATAGAAATTATGAGCAATATGGATTGAGGTTCATAATTATCTGCTTGGGCATAAATGGTTAAAAAATTAATTCCTTGATTTAAATCCGTCGTATTAATAAGTACTGAGTAATTATTATTGTGAGCATTAAAATCTAAAAGATCAGAAATTCCAGAACCGTTTATAGATACTAAAGCACCCGTAATGGGATCATGAGGAGATAATTCTTCCTTATATGCAAGTGAAATATTTAATAATACATTTACAGTAAGCGTAATATCTTCGTTCCCTGTATAATTTACCCCGTTTAAGAATAAATTATAAAGCGATCCTTTTTCAGCAACATAGACGGTTATGTCCTCAGAACTCAGAGTGTAATTATCTTGTTTAGCATTTATTGTTAAAATTCTAACGCCAAGACTAAGATTCTCAGCAGGCATTAGAATAGTATATCGCTGACCATACCGAGTTAAAGATTTTGCCTCAGCTAAACCCCTAAGCTCCACTGTTGCGTTATCAAGAGCGCTATCGGTTTCAAAGTCTCTGTACGAAACTGTTATATTTAAAGTCTCTCCTATTTTAGTTTGATAAATTTCTGGAACATTTGAACCATTAATAGTAGTTATTAAATAAGTTTCTCTGTTGGTAACAGTTATAATAATAGTTTCTGAAGCGGAACTGTAGTTTATCTTAGTGGCAAGAATCGTTAAATAGTGAACTCCTAAGCCTAATTCATCGGAATTAAGGACCGCCGTGTAGTTTTGACCGTCAAAATTTAAAGGCTTTGCCGGTATTCCCGAGCCTGCTATCGATACGGTGGCACCCGTTATGAAGGCTCCTGTATTCGTATCGTTATAAGCGATGCTGACGTTAAAAGCTTCGTTCCACGCAATATCGTACGTTTTTTCGGTCGTTCGATCTTCGAGATTTATGAAAATATCATCAATTAATGTAGATCTATCAGTAACAGTTATAATAATATTCACTGAAGCAGAAGTGTAATTCACCTGATTGGCTAGAATTGTTAAATAGTGGACTCCCACGCCTAATTCATCGGAATTAAGGACCACCGTGTAATTTTGACCGTCAAAATTTAAAGGCTTTTCCGGCAATCCCGAGCCTGCTATTGTAACAGTAGCTCCTGTGATGAAGGTTCCTGTATTCGTATCGTTATATGCGACGCTGACGTTAAAAGCTTCTTTCCACGCAATTTCATACGTTTTTTCGCTCGTTCGGTCTTGGAAATTTATGAAAATATTATCAATTAAAGTAGATCTATCAGTAACAGTTATAATAATATTCACTGAAGCAGAAGTGTAATTCACCTGATTGGCTAGAATTGTTAAATAGTGGACTCCCACGCCTAATTCATCGGAATTAAGGACCACCGTGTAATTTTGACCGTCATAATTTAAAGGCTTTGCCGGTAATCCCGAGCCTGCTATTGTAACAGTGGCTCCTGTGATGAAGGTTCCTGTATTCGTATCGTTATA
>JAHPZI010000019.1 GCA_019058295.1 Promethearchaeota archaeon
CCCCTCAAGATAAAGAGCTTCTTATTTCTATTGGTTTACAATTAGGAATAGCGATCGATAAGATAAAAAATGAAGAAAATTTAAGACATAGTGAAACGAGAAATAAATTTCTACTTAATAATATTCCTTTTTCTATTTTTAGAATGTCTAAGGAGGGGTTGATTGTTGAGGTTAAACTCTCTAAAGGTTTAATGAAAAATGTTATTCCAGAAGATTTTTTAGGTAAAAATTTACGGGAATTACTTCCGAGTTTTGCTGCTAAAGAAATAATTCATCAGATAGAAGAATCGATTATTTTAAAAAAAATTCACAATATAAAATTAATTTTACAAATAAAAAATAAACCAACTATTTTTCAAGCCTTTATAGATTCAATTGGAGATAATGAAGTTCTTGTTTTTCTTCAAAATGTTACCCGAAGTTGGTAGAGAATTGTTTTAGGATAATTATTACATTGTGAAATTATCTCTCATTTTATCAACAAATAAATAGTATGCCCCCAATTAAAAATTAAATATTCAGATTCTTCCTTATATACTCAGATTTCTCGTAAAATTCATTCGCAACAGAATCATCTCCTATTTCTATACAAAGCTCAGCAATTTTTTCGAATAATATTATTGTTTGTTCAAAATTTTCTTGCTCCAAAGCATTTTGAACTTCTAAAATTAATTTATCTCTTTCATATAGAGGTTTTAATAAAGGTGATATGTCATTTTTTATATCCAAGATATCAGCAATGATTTGAATCATTTTAATTTTATTTTCTGGATCAATAGCAATCATTGAATATGCTTTTAAACCCATTATTTTTTCGATTTTTTCAACACTTAAAGCATCTTCTATATCTTGTTTATTTGCTATAATAGCTGCATGAGCATATGGTGCTTGTTCATTTATTAAATTAACAAAGAATTTACTTTTTTCGATATTTTCTAAAGTTGAATTAGTAATTAAAAGAACGGCATCACTCCCTTTAATAAATTTATTCCAAAGAAAATTAAATTGTTCTTGCCCAGCAAAATCCCATAGATTAAAAAATAATCTTCCAATCTTAATAACAGAAACTTCTCCTGTAATAGTAGGAACATGCATCATAGGAATTTCTTCCGATCTTATTAGTTTCGTAATAGTGGTTTTTCCTACTCCAGAAAATCCTATCAATGATATTTTAGGTTTTAAATTTTTATGAATATTATCAATAAAAGGATTTATCATCTCAAAATTTGTTTTATTTGTATAATCAATGTTAAGATTATCGAATACATCTAGGAATTCTCTCTTTAATTTGAATAACTCAAGCTTAATTTTATCGAAATCATCAGTTAAATCAGTTACGAAAATAAAAATTAGTTTTAAATCTTTTTCTACTATATAAGAGAGTTTAAATTTAAAATAATTAAAATTGCCAAAATCAGTACTCAATTTAGAAATAATTTCTGCTTTTATATTTTTTAGAACATCCTTAAAAACTGATTTGTCTAAAGCTTGAGCATAAAATCTATTATAAACAATCTCATCATTTATAATTATGTATACTTGTCTTAACATTTCATTTATTTTGTCTTAATCAAGTTAATATTTTATTTTTTTTTCAATTCAACTTTAAATTTATCAATTAAATCCAATAAGTCATTTTTACCTAAAGTCTCAGAGATAAATATTACATTTTGAAAGTTAGGAGATAAATTGCTGATATTTTCCATCACCATATATAAAACTTTTGAATGCGAATCTATTAAGCTAAAATTGCTTTCTTTAGGAGTTTTACTTAAATTGTAAACTTTTTCATGTAAATTTGGAATCAAGGTATTATCAAAATCTTGAGTGTTTGCTTGAATTATGATGTTACTATTATTATCAGTAACAAAACATATTGTTCTAGATAAATTAGCGATTATAAGATTAGTTAAATCCTTTAATTTTAAAGCATTTTCAGAGAAATTACTTATAATATCAGAAATAGCATTATAACTACTATAAATCAAATCTGGATACAAACTTGTAAAATAAAAATTTAATTCTACTGGCAAATTTAATTGATTTATTACTTGCTCTTTAAGTAAATTAATCTTTCCTCTCATCTTTTGACTAATTAAATCAATTTTGTGTAAAAATAAAAAAATCTTAGTTTTGTAATTTCTATTTTTAATGATCCTATATATTTTTCCGATATCATCAATAATTTCTTGAGATTGGCTAATCCAATTTTCGTAATCAAATATATATATGATTGCCTTTGAATTTTCGAAAAGCTGTATCTGTTTTTCCTCATCTTCTAATAAAATTGGTAAAGATTGTCCTGGTGTGTCAACTAAGCTTATTTTTACATCAATAAAATCATGGACTGAAAATTTTGTGCCTATAGTAGCTTCAAGGGGGAATAAAATTAATTTATTTGGATCTCCTCCCTCAAAAATAACTTTCTTAATTGTTGTTTTACCGACATTTGGCAAACCCACAAGCGTAATTTTTAAAACCATATCAATAACTTTGTTATTTTAATTTAATGCTATATTTCTATTCAAAAAATGAAAATATCATTCTATTACTACGCACATATAAAAATAATTTATACATTTAAACTTGAGTATAAAAATATCATCTTTTTCAAAAATTAAGCAATTGCACCAAATTATTAATAATAGATTTATAAAAAAATAAGATATATCATTAATCCTTTTTTAAAATAAGTTTATTTATTGGTATATCTTGCCATTCTCCTGAAGGAAGTTCACGGCGTATAGTGAGCGGTAGGATTCCTTCTCTAAGTTCTAATTGAGCAATTCTAATAGGATCAATCATATTTTTTGGCTTTTCAATTAATATTGGAGCCCCAAAACTTATCTGTAATGCACGTGCCCCTACTATTCGAGCTTTTTCATATCGGGTTAAAAAGATTGTTCCAATCTTAATATATTTTTTTACTTCTTTATAGAGTTTCCTTAAGTTACGAGATTGTAAGAAACTTGATTCAGGCACGGTTAAAATAACCAAAAATAAGTTATTACCCAATAACATATATGATATCATATAACTTTTTTGGTTTTTATTGACATAATAATAATGCGCAAGGAGGGATTCGAACCCTCGCCCTACACGGTGTGAGCGTGTCGTTATCGCCAAGCTAAACCACTCGCGCAATTAAACAATTTAAAATAATGAGTATTAGGAATTAAAATTTTCACATTTAATATTATAATTTATTCTTATGATACTAATTATCAATATGATATTAATTTATTTTAAGAGATCCTTCAGACTCTATTATTTTAAATAATTTCTTTAAATCATACTATTATAAGCTACAAAGGAATTATGGTTAATGGTGATTTCATTATCGAAAGCTAAAAAATTTATTACTCATCCGTTAATTAGGAAAGATTTAATTATAAGGCGAGCATATCAAGAAAAAATCTTTATTAAATGCTTAAATTGTAATTGTTTAGTCGTAATTCCTACGGGTTTGGGTAAAACCATCATAGCTCTTATGCTAGGTGTGCATAGATTAACAGAAAAATCAAATTCTAAAGTTGTTTTTTTAGCGCCAACAAAACCATTAGTAGAACAACATTATAAATCATTTTTAGAATTTACTCTACTTCCACCAGAATCGTTAAAACCCATTACGGGATCAATAGTACCCGAAAAAAGGAAGAAAATATGGAAAAAGTTAGAAATTGCTTTTATGACACCTCAAGTGCTTCAAAACGATATTATTTCAAATCTATATTCAATTAAAGAGATATCATTAATTATTTTTGATGAATGTCATAGAGCAGTAGGGGATTATGCGTATTGTTTTATCGCCAAAAAATATTTAGAAGAATCAAATTTTCCCCAAATATTAGGTCTCACAGCAAGTCCTGGTTCCACGGAGGAGAAGATTAATGAGATTAAGACTAATCTATACATTGATCACGTAGAAGTTAGAACTGAAAAAGACTTGGATGTGAAACCATATATACATAATGTAGATAATGAATGGGTTAAAATCAAGCTTCCAAAAGAATTTTTAGATATAAAAAAAATACTGACAGAAAAATTAAAAGAAATTTACAAATGGTTAAGACAAAACGAATTATTAGAATCCTATGATATCAATAAAATCACCAGAAAAGATTTGTTAAAGCTAAATAGAATAATTAACGGTAAGATTTCTGCGACACGGGATACCAATGAAAAATTCCAAATGTTTTACGCTAAAAAATTGCAAGCAAATGCAATTAGAATATCCCATATGTTAGAACTAATTGAAACTCAAGGAATTAACGCATTAAAGGATTATATCGAAAAGAATGAAGAAAAGATAAAGAAAAATACTGCCAACAAATCATTAAAAGAATTATTTTTCGATGAAGATTTCAAGCACGTAAAGCGGTTAACATATAAGTTCTTAACTGAAGGCATTGTTCATCCAAAGTTAGAAAAATTAAAAGAGATATTGTCTAATCAATTAAATGAAAATAAAAAATCAAGAGTATTAGTCTTCTGTCATTTTAGAGATTCGGTAAACAATATAGTGCGTTTTTTTGAAAATGATACGCTAATTAGAGCTCATAAATTCGTTGGACAAGCAAATAAAGGTTCGGACAAAGGTTTAACCCAAAAGGAACAAATAAAATTGTTGGAAGAATTCAAAGAAGGTATCTATAATACATTGATAGGGACGAGCGTGGCTGAAGAAGGACTCGATATCGCAGAATGCGACTTAGTAGTTTTTTATGATGTTGTACCTAGTGCGATACGTTCCATACAACGCCGTGGTCGCACAGGAAGAAAGAAAGAAGGTAAAGTGTTCATATTGATGGCCAAAGATACAAGGGACGAAGGATATTATTGGGCTGAAAAAAGAAAAGAAAAAAATATGAATGAAAGTTTAAATAAAATGAAAGAATCTGAAAGCCAAACTAAATCGGGACAACCTAATCTTTTAAATTTTATTTCTAAAGAAAAAGAAAAGAAAAATGAAACAAAAGAAGAAAAAGAAAAAGAACACATTTCAATAACAAGAATCGATAGTGCCGATGAATTTAGGATCGTATGTGACAACCGAGAAACTTCTTCCCCGGTTGTTCGAAATTTATCGTTAATTGGAATAAATTTAAAATTAGAACAGTTAGCCGTAGCCGATTACATAATTTCGAATAGGGTTGGTATTGAAAGAAAAACATCTCAAGATTTTAATGATTCTTTAAAAGATGGAAGGTTATTTAACGAATTACTAGAATTAAAAAATAATTTTGAGAGACCAATTTTAATTTTAGAAGGAGATCCTTTTTTAAATTCAAACATTAACGAGAATGCTCTTTATGGAGCAATAACTTCAATTATCCTAAATTTAGGGATAATGATATATAAGACACAAAATTCAACGGAAACCGCCATGTTTTTATATCAGCTAGCTAAAAAAGAGCAATCTGTATCAAAAAGTAAAATTAAATTACGATTTGATAAAGCCCCTATTGAATTTTCTCATTTATTAGAATATATTGTTGCTGGAATTCCCGGTGTGAATTCTTTAAGAGCTAAAAATTTACTGCGCGATTTAAAAACTCTAAAAAATATAGTTAATTCCGACATTGGAGAATTAATGAAAGTTGAGAACATCGGTAAAAAAATTGCTCAAGATATCTATAAAATAGCAAGATGGAAATACCAAAATAAATCGTAAATCAGTAAATATTATTAACCATCTTAATTAATAATAATATAATTGAATTAGAATCAAATTAAATACATTAATACTTATATACTATTAAACTAATAATTGGATAAAAAATGAAGACCAGTTCACTCATAACAATGAATTCTCGTAGTAAATCTTCCAATTATCTTATTCAGCCGACGAGGTGAAAAAATTTTTGATTAAGTTTAAGGTTGTCATTGCGGGAGCCAAAAATGCGGGAAAAACCTCCCTACTTCGGCGATACGCAACTGGTAAATTTGATACAAGTACCCTTAGTACTATTGGTGTGGATTTTGAAACCAAAAAAGTTGCTGTGAACACGGAGGATGGAAGTTCACTCGATATTCTTTTAAATTTATGGGATTTCGGGGGTGAAAAAAAGTTCCGTATTCTTTTTCCTTCTTATGTTTCTGGTGCATCCGGAGCTTTATTACTCTACGATATTACAAATAAAGATTCTTTGGCAGACCTTCACAATTGGATAAGTATCATAGATAATGTTCAAAATCCTCCAAGGACGAAAATATTATTAGAGCATAAAATAGATTTGGAAGACCAAAGGGAAGTTTCTAGAGATGATGCGATGGAGATCTTTAGACAATATAAGTTTGAAGGAGAAATCATAGGGACTTCGGCAAAAACTGGTGAAAATGTAGAACAGGCTTTTAAGATGTTAGGAGAACAGATTCTTAAAAATTCTCTAATAAAATGCTCCAATTGTGAGAAGCATTATCCAATTGAATTGAAATTTTGCCAATATTGTGGCTCAAAACGCTTTTAAATTTTTTAAAATGGTTTTTTCAAATATTTGCATCTTTTCCTAAGATAATTTTATTTCTAAAGATTCCTTTTTTTTAAAAAAGAATAAATCTTAAAGAAAATTTTACAAATAAAAATCATTAAAAAAACTTATAATAGTCGTTGTTGAAATGAGCTATAACATTAATGATGATATTCAAGAAATTATAAATAGAATTGAGAAAGATAATATCTCCTTTAAAAATAAAACAATATTAGTGACAGGGGGAGCTGGATTTCTCGGCTCATGGGTTTGTGACGTTTTGGTTAAGCAAGGAGCGTATTGTATCTGTTTGGACAATTTATCATCTGGACGCTATGAAAATATATCTCATTTAATGGAAGAAGAAAATTTTCGATTTCTAAATCACGATATTTCTAAGCCAATTTATTTTGGTTTGACTCATCATCCACGTGGTGTTTGTATTGGAGATATTAAGAAAATTGATATCGTTATACATATGGCAAGCAGAGCATCGCCTTTTGAATTCAAACAATATCCAATATCTATTCTTAAAAGTAATACGCTTGGGACAATGATCGCATTAAATGTCGCTAAGAAACATAATTCTATATTCTTCTACACGAGTACATCAGAGATTTACGGAAATCCTCCAAAAGAAGCAGTTCCTACATCTGAAAGTTATTTTGGACATGTGAATCCTGTAGGTCCTCGCAGTTGTTATGATGAATCAAAAAGAGCTGGAGAAGCTTTTATAAAAGCTTACGAACTTGAACATAATTTAAGAACGAAAATTATTAGGATTTTTAACACATCTGGTCCACGCATTCGATATGGAGCTGAATTTGGTAGAGTTATTCCAAATTTTATACATCAGGCTTTACACGATGAAGATATCACTATATTTGGCGATGGGTCCCAGACACGTTCTTTTACTTATGTTGTGGATGAAATTGAGGGTATATTAAAGACAGTCCATAAGGATGAAGCAATTGGAGAGGTTATCAATCTTGGAAATGATAAAGAACTCACAATTCTTGAATTAGCAAAATTAATAATTGATATAACAAATTCAAATTCGAAAATAACATATCATCCACTTCCTATTGATGATCCTGTTAGAAGATGTCCGGTTTTAGATAAGGCAAAAGATATTATAAATTGGCAACCAACAACTTCAACAGAAGAGGGTTTAAAAAAAACCATTGCGTGGTTTAAGGATATTGAGCAAACCAAATACACGTAAAGAACAAGAAAAAGCCGAATTACGGATTGAAAATATACGATTTCAAAAAATCCTTAAAGTTAGTTTATTAATGGGTATAGTAATTGTTTCGGGCTTTATTATTTATTATATTTGGTATTTTAATTTCTCGCAAAAAGAGGACTATGTGGGTTTTGGAATTCTTAACAATCGTAAAGAAGCAGAAGACTATCCAACGGTTGCATACGTTAACCAGGAAATCCCATTTTATGTTACTGTTGAATGGAAGGCAAGTGCATTAAGCGATGATTTCACTTTTAAAGTTAGAGTTTATAGAGGAGATAGTGAAACTGAACTAACATCAGATGGATCACAGAACGCAGAATATCTTTATTCAACAGATAAAGAAACTTTAAAACCAAACGAGGAATGGGAATCTGATGAATTAAGCGTTTCTTTTCCTGAAAATGGAACAGATAAAATTATAATTGTGGAATTATGGGAATATACTGACAGTGAGAGAGAATTCTACGATATCTTATGGTTGCATTTAACCATAATTTCTTAATATCTTGGATCGTAGTTTAATTTGCTGACCCAATAATCCTTACTTCCTTGATTCTTACAAAAGGGGCTTGATACCCCCCATAAATATTAAATTCTTTAGAAACAGCGTCAATATTTTTAAAAAGATCCAAAAGATTTATCCCGAACATAGTTTCATTTAACGATTCCTTTATTTCTCCGTTTTTAACTATATTGCCGTGAAGTATTAATCCTGAAAAATCTCCCGTAGCTATATTTGGCGAATCACCTGTATAATCTAAAATTATTCCCTCTTTAACGTCTTTTATGATCTCATCTTTAGTATAATCACCGTTTTTTAGAATAAAATTTGAAACGCCGATTGCAGGTAAAGAACTATACGAACTTCGAGAAGCATTGCCCGTACTTTCAATTCCTTCTTTTCCTGCTGTATAGCTATTATGAATTAATTGAAGAAATTTGCCGTTTTCTATAATTTTTTTGTTTTTACAAGGAACACCTTCACCATCAAATTGAGCTGAACCGGATAGTCCATCAATTAAGGCATTATCATCAATATTTAAATAATTTGACCCAATAATTTCATTTCTTTTGCCAACAAGAAAACTTCTCTTATATTGGAAAGTTTCTCCATTTACGGCTGAAGCAATTGGACTTAAAATAAATCTAATTGTACCTTTGGGTGTTAATATTAATGGAACTTTCATGTTTTTTATTTTAATGCGATTTAGATTTCGTTTAGCATCTTCTAATGCATTTTTAGCAGTTTTTACGGAGTTAATTTCTTTTAAACTTCTTTTTGATTGCCAATCACTCCCAGATGATATTTCTTTCCTTATTTTATCCTTAACGATAATATTTGAAGAAATTGTACAACTTGTCTCATTACCATTAATTTCTATACCATTTGTGTTAAAAATGTATTTTTCTGAATAGTTGGAAATAAAATTTGCTGATTGAGATATCGCCATCTCGTCTTCGTTGCATATTTTAATTAAATCTTTAGCATATTTTATAGAATCTTCAATCTGTAAATTTTTTAAGTTAGAATCAAATAACCCCTTCACACTTGGATATTTATTATATTTTTCTGGTAAATTCTTAAAATCTAAATCTTCCGTACCAGCCATCATCATTTTAATTGCTATTGTAATCATCTTTTCAATTGACTTTTTATCTAAGTTATTCGTAAACGCAAATCCGAGTGAACCCCGTTTGTCAATTACTCTTATTGAAACACCAAAATCGCTCCCAATTTCGCTATTTTTAATAGAGTTTTCCTCGATTTCAATATTTATATATTTATTTTTACCAAAAAATATTTCTGCACATCTTAAATTAGAATTACTTCTCTCTGCCAAATTTAAACCGTATTTAGCTAAACTATAAACATCAACCTTATTATCCATTTAATTCAAGCCTCCTACAGTTATATCTTCTGCGCGAATATATGGTCCTCCATCGCAAACTCGGACGCTTTGACCTCCTTTACCACACATTCCGTCACTATAGCTAATATCTTTTCCAATTGCAGAAATTCTATTTAGAACTTCTAAAGTCATACCAGAAAGCGAAACATCTCTCATCAATTCCTTCTTTTCTCCATTCTCAATTTTATAAGACATTTTACATTTGAATTGGAAGTTACCTGTAGATGGGTCACAATATCCATACTGAAAATCCTCGCAAAGTATTCCATTTTGAGTACTTTCAATCATTTCTTCCAAATTCCAATCCTTCGGTTCGAGGATCGTTATTCCCATACGAACTTGAGGTCTTGAACTATTTGAAGTAGCTCTACCATGACCATTTGGAGGAAAATCCATTCTTGAAGAGGTTTCTATACTATGTAAATAGCTTTTCAAAATACCTTTTTCGATTATCACAGTCTTTTGGGAAGGGATCCCCTCGTCATCTATAAAATAACTTCCATATAATTCATATGGTATACTAAACTTTTTACCCTGTCCCATAGTTGGATTATCCAAAATGTTTATATCCTCACCAGCTACTTTTTCACCAAGCCGCCCCTCTAATATGCTTTCTTTATTTAAAACAATATCAGCTTCGCAAGCATGACCAAAAGCTTCGTGTATAAAAGTCCCCGTTAATTTTGGATCCATTATAACCGTAAATTTACCACCAACAGGAGATTTTGCATCTAATAATTGAATCGCTTCACTTGCTGTTTTATTACTTAAATTATTAGCTTCTTCAGTATCAATAATTTCAAAACCACCAAGACCACCAATTGAATTGACAGCTCTTTGAAGAATTCCATTTTTTTGTGCAAATACTAAATTAAATAATCTAATAACTGTTAAATCTTGATAAATTGAGCTCCCAAAGGAATTTAAAAATATATTATGTGATTGTCCATCAACGTAAAAAGTACGCGTGTTCTTTATATCTGAAGAATAATTAGACGCAATTTTTTCGTGAAATTTAACTCTCTCTATTTTTTCTTCAATACTAATATCTTCTAATTTCTTCTTGTTACTAATCTTGAATTTTTTAATGAGCGGATCTCTTTCTCTAATCTTAAATTTATCCTTACATAAAGATTCTGATAATTTGGCTAACTTAATTGCTTTTATAAATCCATTTTTTATAGATTTTTTAGTGATTTCTTTGAGAACTGTGAATCCCCATCCTCCATTTACAAAAGTCCTTATTCCACACTCACTAATATTGAAAGAGGAGATTTCCTTGCTCTTCTGGTCTGTAAAATCCAAACTTGCCCCAGTACTAATGCCAGCTCTAATATCCCAATATTGGATTTTATCTTCTATTTGCCTTAATTCCTTAATAAGGTTATCGTCAAATATTTTTAATTCATCAATACCTTCCATATTTATTGTCGTTTAGCATATTATAATATTTTATCTATTTAGTAGAAAAAAATAATACAAATTCAAGAATAAAGACTTCTCTTTGAACTTTTATAGAAAAAATAGTTTAAATATTTCTGGTTTTAGAAAATAATCTTCTAGTTATTATATTCTGTTCAGATTAACGTATTTTAAAAGATTCTCGTTCTCCCTTCTCTTCTTCAATTCTTTTATTATATCAATTGCATTACTTATCGAACATGTTTTTGAGAATTTAGTTGACTTTTGAAATTGGAATGAATGATGACACTTCCAACACTTCTTAGTTTTTATAATTTTATTTGTATAGTACCACTCGCCGCAACGGTAACATCGAAAAAAATAATACTTTTGAATATTTTGCATCTTTAGCAATTTATTACAAAGACACAAATTATAAAACTGAGAGTAGTAGAAAGATTTTCTGATTTTTTTAGGTTTTAGATTAGTTAAAGTGGGAAGTTTTTTTCAGCATCGATCTCGTCGAATTTCAACTCACGCAGTCGCATCCTGACTTCACGAGGGGGATTAGATTGCTTTAAAATCTTTATGATATTTTCGTTTAGAGCTTTTAAATTGTCAATGGCCGCTTCATAAAAAAAGTCCTTTTTACTGATTTTTATATTAATTATTTCATGCAAACCTGTTATAGACTCTCTAACATTTTCATAACTTTTCATCGCGTCTTCCAGTTTTTTTATATCGACCATTTTTTAATAACTTCTAAATTTTTTAAAAATATTAATTCTTGTGATTAACATATAAAACACAATATTTAAAAACGATCATTTTATTATTGTTCTCGTCGTACGAACGCACAATCCCAGAATCACAATGTTGGATCTCATACATCTTTCTTTAATATATAATTATTTTTGAACACATGTGAAGTCTTTTATGATTAAATTCATCAAAAATGTATCTTTATTACTATAAAATAAATAAATAATTAGGATAACTATCACTTGAAGGCAAAATTTTTTTTAAAAACATAAAAAAAAAATCATAAAATAACCAATAGAATTAGAGCAGAGGAGTGCCACGGTTTAATTTCTTTAAATTCTAATGCTATTTATTTTTGGAGAATTAATTGAACCAATCTAATATCTTTTACATATAGTATTTGATATCACCTTTTTAATAAAAAGTATAATATTAAATCTTTAATTATTTTCAATTAGGAAGAGACGAAAAAGTGAAATAAGAAATGGATCATAAATTTATAAGTCCAATTGAAACGCGTTATAGAACTGAAATAGCTGAATTATTTGCAGAAGAGGAAAAATTAAAAAATTGGATGAAGGTTGAAACTGTTTTAGCAAAAGTTCACGAAAAATTAGGAAACATTCCTAAAGGAGCGGCTCAAAAAATAGATGAAGCAAGAGTAAAAGTAAAATTAGAGAGGGTAAAAGAAATTGACAAAGAAATTCATCATGATTTAATGGCAATGGTAAAAGCTTTAGCAGAGCAATGTGAAGGAGATGCTGGTAAATACATTCATTTAGGGGCAACTAGTTATGATATTGAGGATACAGCCATTGCTTTACAATTAAAGGAAGCATTAAATTATGTCAATAATTCGCTGAAAATCTTATTAAAAGAGTTAGTTCGATTAATGGAAGATAAAAAAGAACTTGTTTGCATTGGACGTACACATGGACAACACGCAATTCCAACAACATATGGGATGCGATTTGGAGTATGGGCTTATGAGATCGACAGACATATAGATCGTATTTCCGAAACTTTGGAGCGAATTTCATATGGAAAAATGTCTGGTGCTGTTGGAACTATGGCTAGTTTTGGTGTAAAGGGCATTGAACTACAAAACGAAGTCATGAAAGAATTAAATCTAAATCCTGAAATGATTGCAAATCAAGTTGTTCAAAGGGATCGTCATGCGGAAGTAATCTTATTGACAGCTTTAATTGGACAAACATTAGCTAAAATCGCAAGAGAGATCCGTGTATTACAAAGAAATGAAATAGCAGAAATATTTGAACCATTTAAGAAAGGACAAGTAGGAAGTTCGACAATGCCTCATAAAAGAAACCCTCACAAATCGGAACGAATTTGTAGTTTAGCAAGAGTGGTAAAATCTAACATAATTCCCGCGTTAGATAATATGGTTTTAGAGGATGAACGTGATTTAACAAATTCAGCCTCAGAGAGAGTCATATTTGCCGAAAATTTCGTATTTTTAGATTTTATGATAAACGAATTAACGAAAATTCTTCAAGGTCTCGAATTTGACGAAGAAAAAATAGAGGAAAACCTCAATCTTACAAAAGGCGCTTGCTTGGCTGAAAAAATTATGGTGGAATTAGTTAATAAAGGACTTGGGAGACAAGAAGGGCATGAAATTTTAAGGCAAGCGGCAATAAAGGCCCGAAATGAGAACTTATATATGAAAGATATTTTAATAGAAGATAAAAAAATTAAGAATTTATTTTCAAAAGAAGAATTAGATGAAATATTAGACCCTCATAAATATATTGGGAAAGCAATTGAACAAACAGAAAATTTAATAAAATTTCTGAAAAATAAATATAAAGATTAAGATGCCTGATAATAATAATCTTTATTCTAAATTAGGCGTGTCATCTAAAAAAGAGGATGTTCATAAAGCAATTGAAAAGTTAGATAAAGGGCTATTCCCTGGTGCTTTTTGTAAAATAATGCCTTTTGATATTTCTGGAAGACCAGAATTTTGTTCAATATTTCATGCAGATGGAGCCGGAACAAAATCCAGTTTAGCATACATGTATTACAAAGAAACAGGAGATATATCTGTGTTTAAAGGTATCGTCAGAGATGCTATGGTAATGAATATTGACGATTTATTATGTGTAGGTGCTACAGGAAATATTTACTTCTCAAATAACCTTGGAAGAAATAGGAACTTTATAAAAGGAGATATAGTTGCAACAATTATACAAGAGTACTATGCGTATAGTGAAAAATTAACCTCGCTTGGATTACCAGTAACGATTTGCGGAGGGGAAA
This sequence comes from Promethearchaeota archaeon, assembly GCA_019058295.1. Classification (GTDB taxonomy): domain Archaea; phylum Asgardarchaeota; class Lokiarchaeia; order Sigyniarchaeales; family SOKP01; genus LW40-45. Next base: position 14,076 of record JAHPZI010000019.1, read on the forward strand.
CTGCTGATATTGGAGATTTAGTTAAAACCCTTGTTGTTGACGCATCAGCATTCACATTTATGAAAAAAGAAAATGTAATTGACGCAAGTAATATTAGGGCTGACGATGTTGTTGTGGGTTTAGCTAGTTTTGGAAAAGCTTCATATGAAGAAGAATACAATAGCGGGATTGGAAGTAATGGATTGACATTAGCGCGACACGGCACACTCTCTCATGAGTATAATGAAAAGTATCCAGAATGTTATGATCAGAATCTTGACGAGAAATATGTTTTTTATGGCAAACATAAGTTAACAGATATGATTGATGAGATTAATTTAAGCATAGGAAAAGCTTTATTATCGCCGACAAGAACATATACTCCAGTGATCATAGATATTTTAAAGAATTACAGAAAAGAAATTCACGGAATAATTCATAACACTGGTGGAGGCCAAACTAAAATATTAAACTTTGGACATGGTATAAAATATATCAAAAATAATCTTTTTATGATTCCGAAAATATTTGAAATTATTCAGAAATCGTCTGAAATCAATTGGAAAGAGATGTATAGCGTATTTAATATGGGTCATAGAATGGAACTCTTATGCAACGAATCAATAGCACAAGAGATTATTCAAATTGCGAAAAAATTTAATATTGACTCTAAAATTATAGGACATTGTGAAAAATCCCCTACAAAAGGTAAAAATGTTTTAGAAATAAAGTCTGAATTTGGTACTTATAATTATGATTAGGGGATTAAAAAGTTATGAAAGATTTAGATGTTATTTGTATAGGTGCGGCTCTCGTTGACATGGTCGCCAAAGTAGAGAGGCATCCTCTAAATGATGATGAAGTTTTTGTATCAGATTTAAAGTTATTATCAGGAGGAGCCGCTGCTAATACTGCCTATGCCTGTGCTAAATTAGGATTAAAAACCGCATTCATCGGAAAATTAGGACCTCATGATGGATTTAGCGATAAAATCATCAACGATTTTAAAGATGTGTCTTTAGATACTTCGTTAATAAAATATTCCAGTGAACAGGGGACAGGTTCAGCATATGTAGCTTTAAATCCTCAGGGTGATCGGAGAATTTATGCTCATAGTGGTGCGGCAAATTTCCTTTCTAAGGAAGATATTGTATTAAAAGAGATAACAAGAGCTAAGATAATTTATTTAAGTAGTTTAAAAAATTTGGAACCCTTAATTAAAGCTGCTGAAATTGCTAGAAAAAGCGATATTACTGTTATTTTAAATCCAGGTATGTTGATAATTGACCAAGAACTCGATAATATAAAACCATTACTCGAAAAAATTGATATACTCATATTGTCCCAAACAGAGTATATATCGCTATTGAACATTCAAGAACCAGAATTGAATGAGAAAATCATTTTAGAATCCTCAAATACTCTTTCAAAGTTAGGCATCAAAGTAATTATTATTACAATGGGTAGTAAAGGAGCCTTCCTAATGAATAGAAAAGAATCAACAATAATTTCAGCAAGTAAAATTGGAGATGTAGTTGATACTACCGGGGCAGGCGATGCTTTTTCAGCAGGTTTTATTTACAAATTCGTTCAAGATTTAAGTTATGACTTTGAGCAACTTAAATTCAATGTGGAATTTGGCAATCTTATTGCTGGAAAGTGTATCCAAAAGTTAGGTGCCAGAAACGGAATTCCTACAAATAAAGAACTAATAGGTTTTCTTGATTAAAATCAAATAAAAAAGTTTATAATTTCTTAAATTAATAATTCTTTATTTAGAATAATTGCGTTTGAATTAAAGCTACAATGGAGACAAGTAATAATACAAAGAAAAAAATTGTGGTTGATAGGGGGAGATTCGTTCTTGAAGTCATGATAGTTTTTTTCGGAATCTGTCTGTTTATGATTATTCCTTTCTTTATCTTACCCTCGCTTATTGATAAAAAATCTATTTTATATGGTCCGTTATATTATTTATTAAGAGCACTGGGGATTTTAATTGCGATTCCTATATTGTTGTTTCTTCTAAATAAAATTATAGATTCACAGAAAAATAACGTTATTGTGGAGGATGACTCGAGCCCTGTTTCAAGGTTTTTAAACCTTTACTCTGTTACTGGAGGAGACTTTAAAGAACAATTGTTATATGGGATTTTAATTTTATTTATAGTTTTCATACCATTAGATTTTCTTACTTATTTTTTAATTCCTGAAATGCTTGAATTCACAGGCAACGTCTTATCAACACAAGCAACAGATGCTTACTTATTACGGGGGTATTTTGTTTTTCTCTTTTCAGTTATAATAATTCAAATTAGTGTTGCGATATACGAAGAATCTCTCACAAGAGGATTTTTAACAATGAGAGGTGGTGAATATTTTCATAAAATATCCGCTGTAATTATATCCTCTTTATACTTTGGTCTAATGCACTTCCTCTATTTCTTTCATCCCATCAGTAGAAATTATCCTGTTTGGTTCCCGCTTATATGGTTTCTACAGACTTTTATTGTTGGAATAATGTTATCTATTTTAATTGTAAAAAAGAAAAGAATTTGGCCGGTAATTCTTGCTCATGCATTAAACAATATAATATCTGCACACGCCGTATGGAATTATCTTCAAGGTAACGATTTTAGTTTAGTAGCAATTTACCTCTATCTTCCATTATTAATAATCAGTGCGGTTTTGTTTATAATTTATCTTCCAAGGATTAAGCAAGGAATATCAACGGGATTTAAAGAGTTTAAAACATACTTCAAAAAAGACGGACTCATTGGAGAGTCAAAAAGCGATTTTTATTTTCGCGTTTTTTTTGATTTTTTAATAGGGTTATTGATTTTAATTATAGGGCTTTTTTTTCTGATATAAAGGAGGTATAATTAATGGTTAAATTTGGCATCATTTCTGACACACACATTAAAAAAAACGATGAACCTGAAAAAATTTTGGCTTTATTAGAACAATTACGACTAGCTTTTAAAGATGTTGACGAAATAATTCACGCAGGTGATGTATGCGACGAAATTTTTTTAGAAAAATTAAATGAAATAGCTCCTACAAAATGCGTAAAAGGAAACATGGATAAAATTAAACATCTAGAAGATTTCATTAGATTTTCCGTTGGTAGATATAACATTGGTGTTATTCATGAATTGCCTGAAAATGTTGAAAATTTTTGTAAAGAAAATAATATTAACATACTGATTCATGCACATACCCATATCTGTAAGATAGAAGGGACTAAATTTAATACTTTAATTTTAAATCCCGGTTCTCCAACAAAACCAAAACCTCCCCCTCAGAAAAGAGGATTTGAAAAGCCCCTAGCAAGACCTAGCGTAATTCTCTTAGAGATTGATGAAAATGACATTCTAAAAACATTTGTAGTTAACCTTAATTTAAAGATTTAATCTATAAATCCGGCAGCCATTTCTGGACATTATTATATCCTTGTTCAATCTTTTGGTAAATTAAAAGCGATGGAATAACCGGAGATTATGGTACTTTCGAAATGCTTTGTAAAATTTAATAATTAAATATATAGAAAAAATAAGTTAATATTAAATATAGTTAATTTCTTATTATACTAAGAAAATAAAAGCGAGGTATTCAAAATATGGTTTCAAGATTAGAAATGGTTCTCAAAGAATTAAACGAAAATGGAAATTTTCGAGCATCCCTCTTTTCTACCTCGACAGGACTTGTCTTAGCATCACAGAAAGATGAAGATGTTGACGAAAGAGTAGTCGCAGCAATGGGATCACTGTTAAGTGATGCTGCTATAAAGGCCGCAGAAGAAATGGATTTGAGTGAGCCCACAGTTATGAAAATCTTCTATAAGAAGGATTTTATTATATGTAAAAATATTGCAATTAATAGTGATACATCATTTTTATTGGCAGTTCTTTCAAAATTACCTGATTCCGATGAAGTGGAAAAATATATAGACCAATTGCTTCAATGGGCCATGGATAACAGTCTAGATGATTTAAAAAAACTTTCAAGTATCTAATATCTTAATAATTTTTACGTGTCTATTTATTCCTAATAATTATTTTTCCATATTCTAATTCCTTTTATATTTCATAACTATAACTTATAAAAGTAATAGTTTCGTTTGAAGAATTATGAAGGCTGCTTTTATAAATAACCATGGAGATTTGGAACAAATTCAATTTGGAGAACTTGATATTCCTAAGATAGGTCCAAATGAAGTTCTAATTGAGAGTAAATTTAGTGCATTAAACCACTTAGATATATTTGTTGTAAGGGGATGGCCGGGATTAAAGCTGACTATGCCTCATGTAATCGGAGCTGATGGGTGTGGAGTCATAAAGGAAGTCGGATCCGCAGTTACAGATGTATCTGAAGGTGATAGAATTACAATTAATCCTGGTATCAGCTGTGGAAAATGTGAAATGTGTCTTTCCGGACAACAAGTGTTTTGTAGATCATTTTCTATTAAAGGAGAGCATCAATGGGGTACTTTCGCAGAATATTTTAAAATGCCTGAAATTAATGTTTTAAAAATACCCGACGCATATCCTTTCGATAAAGCAGCTGCTGCACCATTAACTTTTTTGACTGCATGGAGAATGCTTAGAACACAAGCGAACGTGAAACCTGATGAATTTGTATTTATCCATGGAGCGGGAGGAGGTGTAGCCACAGCAGCTATACAAATTGCTAAATATTTAGGAGCAAAAGTGATCACAACAACAAGTACATCTGAAAAGATCGAGAAAGCAAAAGAATTGGGAGCAGATCATGTTATCAATTATAAAGAAATGAAAGATTATAGTAAATATGTTTTTATTGATTTAACAAAAAGACGAGGAATTGATGTTGTTATAGATAATGTTGGACAAACTACTTTTCCAACAAGTGTACGCTTATTAAGACCTGGTGGTCGTTTGGTTACATGCGGAGCAACAACAGGACCTAAAGCAGAAATTATGATCAATCAAATATTTTGGAAACAACTCGAAATAAAAGGGTCAACTATGGCAAATCAAGGTGAATTCCGTGAAGTAATGAAGCTGGTTTTAGATGGAAAGATAACTCCTATTATTGATAAAATTTTTCCATTAGAACAAGCGAGAGATGCTGAAAAGTATTTAAATGACGCAAACAAGTTTGGAAAGGTATTATTAAAAATTGATTAAAATCTTTTATAATATTGATTTGAAAAAGTTAAATACTTCAAATGCCACCTCGTCTTCATGTCCCCAATAAAAATGATCCGCTCCATTAATAATTCTATATTCCTTAGGATCCTGATATGTATCATAGTGAGTTTTAAATTTATCATATCGAGCAATGTCGTCCCTATCACCTTGTAAAAATAACTTAGGTTTATCAGATTGGGATAGTTTCTTATATTTATGACCCATGAAATCCCATGGAAACGAGATTGCAGCAAATCCAACAATTTTTTCAGAATAATTTACAGCTGAACAACCCATTGCTGCTCCATATGAATATCCGCAGATAAAGATTTTCTCAATCTTTTTTTCATTAATTAAAAAATCGACACAAGCTTTTACATCGCTTATTTCCCCTCTTCCACTTGAGTGTTCTCCGCTTGATTCTCCAACAGCCCTAAAGTTAAATCTTAAACTTGAAATATTATTTTTAATAAAAATATTAAAGACTCCTGTAACTACGTTGTTCCACATATTTCCTCCAAACTGCGGATGTGGATGACAGATAATTATTGCTGAATCTTCTACTGTTTTTGATGGGTAATATTCTGCCTCAAGTTTAATATTTTCATTAATTATAAATATTTTTTCTGTTCCTACCATAATTTTATTTATTTGTTGATCTTATTAAAATTAAGGCATAAAAGAGTGTTGGGAAGAATGAGCTATAATAGATTCATATTAGAGAAGAAATTAAAGGAATATTTAGAAGAAGATTGTCAATTTCAAGACGTAAGTTCAAGTTTTATACCGGAAGATGCTGAAAGTTCGGCGAAAATTAAAGCAAAAAGTAATGGATATATTTCCGGACTGGAGGAATTAGAAATTTTATTCGAACTATTGGAAATTACCATAGATCTCAAGAAAAAAGATGGAGACGAAATTAAAAAAGGCGATATAATAGCAGAATTAAAAGGAAATGCAAAAAAAATATTAATCGGAGAGAGAGTTGGGCTTAACCTCCTAACACATATGAGCGCAATTACGACAACTACACGAAAATTTGTAAATATTATTGAAGAGACGGGAAAAAACGTGAGGATAGCAGCAACAAGAAAAACTATTCCAGGTCTTCGAATTTTTGAAAAGCGAGCTGTTGATTTAGGTGGCGGAGATACACACCGTTTCTCTCTAGATGATATGATACTTTTAAAAGACACTCATTTAAGATATTATACAGGAGATGTCGCAGATCTTTTAAAGGATGTAAAAAAGAAGGCAAGCTTTTCTAAAAAAATAGAAATTGAAATTGAAAAAGTAGAAGATGCTATAGTTGCGGCAAAAAATGGCGCAGACATTATAATGCTAGATAATATGAGTCCTATTAAGGTAGAAGACGCAATAAATTCACTAAAAAATAACAAATTAAGGGATAAAGTAATTATTGAAGTTTCAGGAAGTATAAAATCAGAAAATCTCATCGACTATCTACATTCAGAGCCAGACGTAATAAGTACTAGTGAATTGACATTATTCCCCTCTGAACACGTAGATTTTTCGCTTCGGTTTGATTAAATTTATTAAATTCATTCAATGACTAATTCGTGAATAGAACAAATAACATCTTTTATTTTAGCTAGTGAATTCTTTAAATCCTTTATAAGACCAAATTCTCCCACAGCTAAGATGACTTCAATTTTCTTCTCAGCGATGCGCCAATCTGTCGCTGTTTTTATTATTTGGCGAAATTTAGAATAAATTTCAGATATTTGATCAATAATCACTTCTTTGAACGGATAGACTAAACTAATAGTCGTTATTTTATATCCTTCTTTCTTATCGAATTTTTCTTGGTTTTCAATGAAATTAACGATAGCACCTCTTAGAGCTTCACTTTTAGAGTTAAAACCACTTAAAGTGCGAATTTTTTCGAATCTTTCTAATAACTCGTCACTCACTTGCAATGATATTATCGGCATTATAAACTCATTAAGGAAATGCTTGTAAATAAGTTTTATTCTGAATTTATTATAAAAAAAATTTTATTTTGGTTCTTTTCTTGGTATTCTTTCATCAATAGGCAACAGAGGAGTAAATTTTTTATGTGGTTCTAATTGATACCAATATGCTGTTGATGAATAGTCATCCGAACGCTGATTAGCATGGCCATGTTCGATTTTAACTTTAATATTTTTATGGAAGTAGATGGGATCTTCTATATGATATCTGTAATAAGACATGTACCTCCATTGTTTTTTACCGGATAATATGATACCAAAATATGGAGAACAATAATACTGTGTGGGACACCATGCTGTACAGAAATAATCTTCTGTACCAGTGCCATAAATCTTTATTTCTCCATCATCTATCTCTATGTAATCATCGCCCTCTCCAGGCCAATTGATCCTAGCCACCAGTTTCTTCTTATCATGTTTCTTCGTATCAAATAAATTATGTATGTCTAAATGACATCCTACATAATGACCTTCTCCCTCAGCCTCTAATATTAAATAATCATTCTCATGTGTCGGATTCTTTTTATGATGTTTCTGGATTCTACGAGCCGTTTCGTAATTATCTCCTGGACATTCTTTTACTCTGTTCCAAAATACATGAAACCTTCCATAATTATCATCTAATTCAGGATATTCTTCATAATCAATATAAAAATAGCAGATTAGATGCGCATCTGTTTCATTGTCAACTTCAATTCTTGCATTGTCTGAAAATGGCATTGGAAAAAAACAATTGAAACTTTTACCATCTTGAGGTGCCATAGCAAGTGGTAAACTCCAAAAATTTTTAGTTTTACCATGCCCCATTCCAAAAAAATCTCCAATGGGGCACTCCACAGAGGGGTTCTCTTCGTTATCCCACCACATCCGAATTACAATTTTTCTTAAGTAATCGCGATCTCTCGAGGCGAGTGTCATCCATATATGCTTTATGCATCCAGCTCCACTAATATTACATATTTCATGTTTTTGCATTGCTTCTATCAAGTGAAAATCTACATTTGCTCCAGTTTTATCATAACTCGAAATTCGCTTTCTTTTAAAATTTTTTCTTATTCTTGCTAAATTTGCCAATGAATTTGGACCAATATTCATGTTAATCAAATTATTTATTTTGTTGTAGAATGATTATAATTTATCTGTAATAATACTATCCATTCCATCAAGTGGATAATATTATGAAAAAAATAAAAAGGAATTATTTTTTTCTCATTCCTCTATTAACATTAGCCTTTCAAATTGTTCGGCATCATCTTAAAAAGACTAAATTCAAATGATTTCTATTGAATAAAAACTTAAATATCAGATAAATTTAATAAATATTCATGGATCTAAATTTTTTTCAAACTGTTCAAGGAATATGTGCTTTAATCTTTGTTATTTTCACTTTTATTTTAGCATTAATAATTATTATAAAATATTTTGAATTTAAAGATTTTAAACTTCTTCTCGTAGGAACCGCGATTATTGGGTTATCGATGCCCTATGTTCCGGATTCAATAATGTTTTTCATTATAGTTTCCACACAAGGTAATCTTTCTGATGCTTACTATCTTGAAACCCTTATTATTTTAGTTGCTGTAACTACATTTATCTCCTCGATAAGTGTCTTCTGTTGGGTATACGCCATCGCAGAATTTATTGGATTAGACAAAACAAAACAGAAAAAAGTTCTTTTACTATACACTGTGGCGATGATCGTTTTCTTTGTCCTCTATTTTACATTTTTAATAATTGATATCAGAGTCGTTACTTATTTCCACGGACCCTTTGATTATCAATGGGGGTTGTTAGCGATAATTTATTTTATTACAGTATTATTTATATTACTCATAGGGGCTTTAATCTTTGTAGGAATAGCAATTAAGACGCAAAATCCCGAAGCAAAATTAAAAGCAAAATTTTTACTAATTGGATCTGTATCCTATATCATTGCGACCATTCTCCCATTTTTCGTATATACCATAGAAATGTTAATTATATCAAGAATAATTCTAATTATTTGCTCAATTTTAATTTATATAGGATTTATCCTTCCAGATTCATTGAAAAAGAGATGGCTTAAACAAACTTAATTGTTTTTCTAATTATAATCTTGTTACATCATAGATCAATTAGTTCATCATAAATAAATAAATAAATAAAAGATCTATTTTTTTCTCATTTCTCTATTAACATTAACCTTTCAAATTGTTCAGGGGGACAGCCTTCCTTCTTTAATATATCTCTCATTTTTTGAATCATATTCTGTTCCAGTTCTTTATAATCTTCGTTATCTGCAAGATTATTCTGGAAATTAGGATCTTCTTTGCGATTGAATAAGTAATTTTGTTTTTGCCCCTTACTATCTACCATTGAAGATAAAAAAACTGATGGGATAGGGATCTTCCATTGGGGGAAAACCACACCTGGAATGAAAAATCCAGTATCAACTTGTTTTGCTAATTGGGCAACCATATTTTCTGCCACTTCATATTTGATCTTAACTCCAAGAACTTCACCTAAATTACTTATAACGCTAGGAGACATGAACATAGAAAAGCTTGAAGAATACCAATGAAGAGGTTTTTTAGCATTAAAACCACGGATATAAGTTGTATCCCATGTAGTTAGATGACAGCCAGTTCCGAATATTCCATATAATATATAATCTCTAATTGATTTCTCATCTCCACTCAAAACAGGTAATAAAGATTTTCCATCAACCATAGCAGAATCGTCTTTTTCCGCACCTAAGGCATGTAAAATAGTAGCTCGAAGGTCCACAATTGTAGAAAAAGTTGATGATATTCTTTTCTTTCCATCCATTTCAGGATGATAAATAATTAAAGGAATATTACCTACATCTTCAAAAATGGGATGACCTTTTGCAAATTGTTTGATCTTTTTCTCTGGCTCAGCAAGTGCATGTCCATGATCAGCTGTAAGTATTACCATTGTATTTTCCCAGAGATTATATTGATCCATTTTATCCCATAAGTTACCTAACCATCTATCTACCATGGTAACTTTTCCTTTATATTGGTTCCTTATAAAATCTAATTCTTCGTTTGAAGTATTCTTCATAAATTTAGTTAAAGTTTTTCTGTCTTGGTAAGGAGGCCAGCAAGTGAAATCTTCATTATATGGACCATACATAGATCGATATGGCTCAGGAACATAGAAAGGCTCGTGAGGATCAAAACTTTCGATATGAAGAAAGAATTTTTCATGAGAATGATTTTTATCCAACCAATCACAAGCAGATTGCATTATTTTCGGTCCATGAAAGTCTTCTTCCCCCTTATAATGTTTTACATTTCTATAATACTGGAGAGCTCCTGTTTTTGAAGACCTCCATTTTAATATAGATTTTACCCAACCGGGGTAATTTACTTCATCTTCTAAAGGTTCAGTACTTGCTGTGTCCATCTCATGTCCTCTAATGAGATCAGTATACATATAATTCTCATGATATCCATGAACTAAGCCTGCTTGTTCCCAATAATGGTAGTGATCAGTAATTAAAGCCGTTACAGCTCCTAGCTTTCTTGCTTCTAAGGGTAATGGGCGATCAAAGGGCTCCATACTTCCCCAAAACCTCCAGAGAAATTCATTTTTCCTTCCAGAAAAAAGCTCTCTACGGGCAGGCATGCAGGGTGCGGAGCATAGAAAATGATTCTCAAATACCACCCCTTTATCAGCAAGTTTTTGCATATTTTTAGTATCCACTTGCTGATTGCCATAAGGCTCAATATAAGACTTGTTTAAACTATCAAAAAGAATAAAAATAACATTCATAGTTATATCTGATATTTTGAATTATTTAAGTCTTTAAAATTACTTAGAAAATATATTTATTACATTTATTTAAATTAAGAAGAACTCCTTTTTTTTCATTTATTTATAAGAATTTTTGGATAAATTCTATACTTTGTGTCAAATCTTCAGCAGAAGATAGTTCCACGATTAATGGGCCTTTATAGTTGTACTCCTTTACTATCTTAAATATTTCGTCAAAATTAATTTCTCCTGAGCCTAAAGCAGGATGACTATCCTTTTCTTTATCATTATTATCGACTAAATGAATATTTTTGATGATTTTACTGAGTTTCTCCCATAGATAACTAACATCCAAATCGTTTGTCCATCCGTGTGAAGTGTCATAACATAAGAAAAGATCGTTTCTATTTACAGCAGAAAAGAATTTTTCAATTTCTTTTTCTTTTAATAACATTAAGACATTTTTAGGCATATTTTCCATACAAACCATAACATCTAAATCAGTTACAGCATCTAGAAGTTTATTTACTGCTTTTATTAATTGGTTTGTATTGGAATTCTTAATAGAATTTATTAGGAAGTTGGCGACTCCTGGATGAATAACCATGATTTGAGCATCAATTTCTTGGCATATTTCTGCGGTTTCTATATAAAATTCTACGGACGCTTGAGAGATTTTATTGTTGTGAGAACACATACCCATATCTATAAAAGGTCCGTGCACTTGTTTTTTAATATTTGAAAATGAATTACACATGTCGATAAACTTTTGTCTTTTTTCACTCGTTAAAATTTCTGGAGGATCTAAGACAATTTCACATATCTTATTATCGTTTTCTTCAGCAAATTTAAAACAGGATTCAGTAGCATCAAACAGTAAATTATATAAATTTTTAAATTTTCCTGACAACCCCAGATCTACAAGAAAACCAAGAGAACTGATACCTAATTCCATTAATATCAACACGTATTTTTTTATTTCAGCATTTTCCGTGGATAATTCGCAAAAAGGCTATTAAATAATTTCTTAAATCTATCACATTGATCTTCTGGAATAATTTTTGGGTCCCCAACTTGTAAAGCTCCCCAATACACTTTTGCAAGTTTTTCAATTAATTCCGCAAATTTGACAGCATGTTCCACTGACTTTCCGCAAACAATTACTCCATGATTCGCTATAAGAGCGCCATTTTTTATTCCCAATGCTTTAAGTGCTGATTGACCAATCTTTTCTGTATGCGCTTCCCCTGGAGGAGATATATCAACGGCCCCACCTAGGAATGCCACTTGTTCTTCCATTATTATAGGAATACTCATTTGATTAACTGAAAGCATTGTAGCATAGGTTGAATGAGTATGTATGACTGAGTGAACCTTTGGACGCGATTCGTAAATCATTGTATGCATTATTGCCTCTGTAGATGGCAACTTACCTTTACTTAAAGGAGTTCCATCAAATTTCATGTGGACAACTTGATCTTCTGTTAAAATTTCGTAATTATTAAACGAAGGAGTTATAAAGAACTCTTCTTTTTTTCCGTTTCTTACACTTACATTCCCTTCTCCAAAATCAACTAATCCTTTATTAAAGATGGCTTTAGCTCCTTTAACAACTTCAGCCCGATATAGTACTTCTTTTTCTGCCATAAGATAATAAATTAAGAATTCGTTAAAAAGATAAGTAGGCTCGTTTAAATTTTAATGGTACATAAAAAATTTAATATTTACTATATAGAAATTATATTGAAAAGAAATTAATTCTGATAAAATCTGCTACTTCATCGTGGAGTAGCCCATTTGTACCAATGATGCCAGGGGATCTTAAAATACATTTGTTATCTTTAAATGTTAAGCGTTCCTCGTCAAGATCCGTCACTATTCCACCAGCTTCTCGTACTAATAAATCTCCTGGGGAATAATCCCATGAAGATGCCTCATATCCCATAATTGGTTTAACATATATATCACAGCTTCCATCTGCTACCATACAAAATTTTGCCATGCTATCTAACTGAATCCGGTCTTTTATACCTATTTTTTCTGCAAATTGCACAACCCAAGGCATATCATAATGCAATGAATGACACATACGTGCTTTTTTAATATCTTTTTGAGTACTTACATGAATAGGCTTAAAATCAGCTCCTCCATAGGAAGCCTTTGCTCCGTGAAGTAATTCAGCACTAAAGATTGCTAAACCTCTGTCATCATAATCAGGAACAGCTATGGCACAGATTTTTGGTATTGATTTTTCCATTAAACAAATCCCCAAAGCATATGATAGACCTTCTTGAAAACCTCGGGTTCCATCGATTGGATCAATAGTCCAAATGCGATTACTACTTTTTCCCCGATAATTTAAAATTTCTTTCACTTCTGCTACATTATGAATATTTAAATCACGAAAACAATCTCTAATAACTTTTATTCCTTTATCATCAATTAAAGAGATAGCGTCTTCTTCTGCAATAATTTGATCCTTTGGGTATAATTCTTTTAATTTTGTTATTATATAGATTTGTGAGGCAAAATCGGCAATGGTTACAGGACTTGAGTCGTTTTTCTCAAAGATTTCAAACCCAGTTTTTCTAAACCATTCTGTGATTTCAGATGCTTTTTTTATTATCTCTGTTCCTAATTCTAAATCCTTTTTATAATCTGACATTCACAAATATTCCTAATATTTTCAATATAAAATATAAATCATTAAAAGAATTTAATTATAATTATGATTTCAAGAATTGATCATATATCCTTAGCAGTTAGAGATTTTGATAAAGCCTATAAATTTTTTACCAAGATTTTAGGCGCCACTAAAGCGTCGCATGCACGTGATAAGTATTTAAAATATTACTGGGAGATTTTAAGATTGGGAGATCTTTCAAGAATTGAACTATTAAAACCTCTTGGTGAAGGTAGCTTTCTAAGTAATTTTTTAAAGAAAAGAGAGGGAGTACATCATATAAACCTAGAGACTCCCGATATCGAGAGGACAAGAAAAATGCTAGAGGATAATAAAGTTCCATATTTTGGTTTTAAAAATTATGGTGAAGCTTGGAAAGAGCTTTTTATCCATCCCAGAGACGCATTTGGTGTATTAATCCAAATCGCAGAATTTAGGCCTGATGATTGGCTTGCTCCTGCAGACATAATGGAGAAAGGGAGAAAATGGATGGTATCTAAAAAAGATAATAAATATGAACTTTCTTTTAAACATCCAGGAGGAGGAAAGGTAAATTTTGATATGGATAAAGAAGAGATTAACAAGTTAATTAATGATCTTAAAAATTTAATTGATGTCTAAAATTTTTTTTATTTCAAACAAATAAGGTTTAAATTTGGTATCCTCAGAGTTGTAAACCTTTAAAAGCCATAAAAGGGTATAAATTTCAATTTTTTTCTCAAATTTTTTATCTATTGTATGGTTCCAATATCGAGCATAGCTATCGAAAAATGCTTCCTTTAACTTTATTTCTCCCAATGGCTTTAAAGTTTGAAGATTAAATTTTACAAAATCCAGAGCACGTACCCCAATCCGCCAATCATCGAAATCTATTAATCCATTTATTCGAATAATTCCTGCTTCATCTTTTACGATTATGTTTTGGGATTGATAATCGTTATGTACTACCACAGCTTCGGTTTCCTCTTCAATTAGCGCCATATTATCCATAAAATAATCGTCAATTTCTTTAATATTTTCCAATTTACTCTTTTTCGCCTCTTGAATCTCATATTCTAATTCTGCGTTAATTATCTCAAACCAAGTTTTTTTTCTTTTAGATCCTATATCAATAATTTTTTCATAGAACGAATCGAATTTAATTTCGTGTAATTTAGCTAAAATTTCGCCTAAATTACTAAATAAATTTAAAAATTTTGTGGTTGTTAAGCTGTGATTTTCTTCTAAATATTGCTTTATTATCTGATTCATTGGTTTTCCATGTATATAATCAATTATCGTGAATATATAAGGGATATTTTGTTTAGTTTCATCATAGTAAATCAAATTGCCTATAGGAACTTTAGGTGGTTTTTGTTTATTAAAAATATAACTTCCTTTTCGTGATTTTATAATTTCATCAATTTTTTTGAAAAAGCTAGGATTAAGATCTCCTAAAAAGGGAAATAATAGTTTTTCCTTTACTATATTCTCATACGGGAATGATTCTGAAGTACGAAATCTGAAAATAAATTGTGAATCTTCGAAATTTACTCTATAATTTGTATTAAAAGTACCATGAAGTGGACCTGTAATCTTTTTAATTTTACCCTGTTCATTTAAAATTGGAATATCTGAAAATAGTTTAATAACTTCGTCTAATCTATAGATTTCTTCTTTATTTATAGAAATTAATTGATATATATACTTTTGATTTATCAAATAATTGACAGTTGCTTCAATTACATCTTTACTTGTTTTATCAAGGTCAATTTGGAAATTGGTTAAATTAATGGATAGTAAATCCCTATATAAATAAAGAAAAGCGTATTTTAATCCAAGAAATCTTTGTCCTTTTTCAAATTTAAAATAAATTTTATCTCTAATATCATCTAATATCTCTTGTATTTGAATTATTTCTAAAACATTATCCTCGAGTGCCGCTTTAAATAATTTTGAACATAAATTTACTAAATTGCTTACACTAGATACAATCCCAGAATATTTTCGCTTACCTTTTGGAATTAATTGAAGAAATGTAGAAAATTTAGTAGGATTACTGCATAAAACTGAAAAATTATCATTTAAAAGATTAATATTAGCTTTATAAAAATTAATTTTATCAGACGCATCAATTATGCCTTTAAGATTTGGAAATTTTACTAAATCACTCAATACCTCGGGTTCAATTTCGTTGCCAGCAAACTGAACGGGATTATTATATAAAAAAATAGGATTATCAAGTGTTAAAGAACTTAAAATATTTTCAAAATATGATTTTAACTCACTGGATAATTTTTTTTCTGAGAATTGTGGTGCTATGATAAAATTAAGGTTATTGAATTTCCCTCCTAAATCTTCAATTTGATCAATAATATCTTCTAATTTACTTCCGCTAACAGCAAATATGACCGGAATTTTTTCATCTGTAATTTTATATGCTTTCTTAATGAGGTTTTTTTGTTTATCAATATTATCTACAAAATTCTCCTCCATATTAAAAATTAAGATAGCATTGGCTCCATTTAAGAACTGGTGCTGAAATAAAAATGATGTTAGTTGAATATCTATTTGTGAGTTTTCATCAAAGAATATGATTGAAGGGACAATAACACCATTTATCTGTGACATATTAGTTTACTTCGTTATTTATAATAATAAAAAGTTAAATTAGATTTCTAATAAAATAGTAAGAATGAGATTTTATTTTCTGTGTAGTATTTTAGAATATTTTTAAATATTAATATTTTATTTTAAGACAATTAACTATATAAACAAAATATTTGAATGTTTTATTAATAGAAATTAATTTAGATTGGATTAAATTTATATGAGGTGTATATTGAATTTTTTGTAAAATTGAAGGAGTTGATATTCCTCTTGTTTCTACAGGAACTTCTCCTTTTCTGGGGGCTGGTCAGTTTGGAACTAATGCGCGCATTTACCGTAAGAAATTTATGAACCATGTGGATGCTGTGTTAGAAATTTTAGAAGCGAGCTACAAAGCAGGAGGGCGAGGAATCGAAATTATAACTGCAGGTAAAATAAGTGAAGCTGCCAAAATAATGAAAGAAACGCATACTGATTTTGTAATTACAGGATCTACATTTCCTGGACCTGATCCAATGATAGAAAAACTAATTGAACTTGACACAAAAATAATTTTTATCCATGGTATGGTGTCAGATAAAAAAGATACTAAACTTATGAAACTTGTTGAAGATGTTTCATCTCGAGGAGTCATACCGGGTATTGCTGCTCATAATCCTGTTTCTACTTTAGAATATGCTCTTGAGAATTTACCAGATGTAAAGGTTTTTCTAATTCCATTTAATAAAAGAGGAATGTTAATGGGCAATAAAAGGAAATTAGAAGAGATTGTTGACAATGCTAAAAATTGCTCGTTTGTAGGTATGAAAACTCTCGCTGCAGGGAAATTGGATCCAAAAAAAGCATACGAATACATCTCAAAACATAATATTTGTGCTGTTGCTATCGGAATGGTTGCAACAGAAGAAGCCGAGATATCAACAAAAGTAGCTTTGGAAGCATTAAGTAAATAACCAAATTTATCTTAATAAAAATAAAAACATAAAATAGTGATTTTATAGAAAAGAAGAAAATTAGGAGTTCCCCCTTACCTGATACTGGTGCCTAATGTTATAGATTTCGAAAATCCAAAGTCAGTTTCAATTGGAGTTAAGATTAAGGATTACAGTGAATCGAAGGTTTTCGATCAATCCAGGGTCTTTCTTGCTCTAATTGAGCTGCTAAACGGAAAAGAGTGGCTTCATTACCAAAACGAGCTGCGAATTGAAGGCCTATTGGTAAATTATCAGCATTCCAATATAATGGAACGGACATGGCTGGTTGACCTGTTACATTAAAGATACTAGTAAAAGCACTCATTTGACTCATTAATTGGAAAGATTTACCTACATTCTCTGCTGTAAAAGATCCAATCTTTACTGGAGGAATGGACATTGTCGGAGTAAGTAGTAAATCATATCCACCTTTATGAAACCATTGTGCTATTTGCCGTGAAAAGAGTTGGCATTCTTCTAATGCAAGTATATAATCAGAAGCAGTTCGTCTTACCGCATTTTTATAAAATAACCAAGTCAAAGGTTCCATTTGGTCTTCTGTAATCTTGGTCCCTAATTCTTTTTCTATATATGTTAAACTCGAACCAGTAATGGAAATATACATAACACTAAAAGCCGTGAAAAGATTTGCATAACTTAATTCCTCTGGATTTACATCTACAACATTATGTCCTAAACTTTCACATAGTTGAGCAACATCTTTTACTGCTTTCTCGCAATCTGGATGAACTTTAGTATTAGAACTCCACCCCTTAGGAACGGAAGTTAAATATCCAATTTTTAAACGCCCCACTTCATGATGAATTTCTTCTAAATAAGGGCGTTTTTTTGGTGGAGCATAATAAGGATCTCCTATGTCTGGTCCTGATGTTGCATCCAATAATGCTGCTGAATCTCTTACTGTGCGAGTAAGTGCGTGTTCTGAAACTATTCCGCTACCAATATCACCATAACGTGGGCCGAGAGGATTTCGAGCGCGAGTAGGTTTCAGACCAAAAACTCCACAACAAGAAGCGGGGATACGAATTGAGCCCCCTCCATCGTTTCCATGAGCAATTGGGACGATTCCAGCGGCTACAGCTGCAGCTGAACCACCACTCGAGCCTCCTGGTGTTATATTTAGATCCCAAGGGTTTCTTGTAGGTCCAAATAAGACAGGTTCTGTAGTGGGAAGAATACCAAATTCAGGAGTATTAGTTTTACCAACAACAATTAATCCAGCAGCTTTATGACGTTTCACTAGCTCTGTATCCCATTTTGAAACATTTCCTTTGAGGAGTTTAGCGCCTGAATAGTAAGGTGTTCCTTCATATTCCGCACAAATATCTTTTAAAAGGAATGGTATACCACTAAAAAGAGCATCAATTTTTTTACCTGTACTAATTTCCTTATCCCAATTTTCTGCATTTTTACGTGCCTCATCATACATTTTATAAATCACAGTATTGATTTTAGGATTAACTCGCTCAATTCGCTCGATAGTCATCTCTACTAATTCGGATGGCTTAATTTCTCGTTCTCGGACCATTTCTCCTAAACGAATAGCGTCATATTCAATTAATTCAGCTTTCAAATTTTTTCACTTCTTTATTTTTAATTTTTAGTTGGATTAAATTTTTAATTGAATATTTAGAAAATAAGATATTAATACATATATAAGCTTCTAATGAGAATAGTTCTATAGGTTTCTAATCAGAATATTATGTTTTGATAAATATAATATTTTTGCTGTAATTATAGGAATAGTTGTAACAGAAGAAGCAGAAATATCAATAAAAATAGCTTTAAAAGCAATAAGTAAATAACTAATTTTATCTTAATAAAAATAAAAACAAAAAATAGTGATATTATGGAAAAAAAAAAAATTAAGGCTACCTGCTACCTGTTTCCGATGCCTACTGTTATAGCAGGTGCGAATGTGAATGGTAAACCAAATTTTGTAACAATTGCATTTTGTGGTAGTCTTCAATATAAACCCCCAATGTTAGTAATTTCTTCTGGTAAAAACCATTATACAAATATAGGCATAAGAGAAAATAATACTTTCAGTGTAAATATACCTTCTATAGAGATGGTTAAAGTTACTGATTATATAGGGACAATCTCTGGTAAACAAATAGACAAGTCAGTTTTATTTGATATTTTTTATGGAGAATTAGAGAGCGCACCTATGATAAGCGAAGCACCAGTCAATTATGAGTGTAAGGTGGCAAAAATTATTAATCTTAATGGTACTAATGATATTATTATTGGAGAAATTGTACAAACCTACGTTAATGAAGATTGTACTACTAAAGGAAAACCAGATATTCAAAAAATACAACCAATTGTATTTTCTGGTTTTGATTCTAATTATATGAAGGTTGGAGATGTTCTAGCTCAAGCATATAAAATTGGTCGAGACTATAAAAAAGAGTAATTCAATTAATTTTTTTATATATATTTTCTTACAACTTCGCCTCTTGGGGTTTTTTCTTCAAATAAAATAGCTTGAAATGAATAAATTTTAGTACTTAGATCTTTCCAAGCATCTGTGGGAAGCCATGCTTTTTGACAAGTATGGGAGAGAAAGGTTTCCACATCCCAGTTCCGATCATGATCCACCGGAACTTGAGGGAGTAATAATCCTCTTCGCGCCCCTAATTCTGCGATTAATCCATCCCTTCCAATAACGATTTTTTCGAGATACTCTTTAGGATCGTTTACTTCAATTTGTTTAGGTGGAGTTAATATAGATATTTCGATTACGATATCGTCCATTTCTTCTAATCTAACTGAACGGAAACGAGGATCTTCTATAGCTGAACTAATTGAAACTCTATGAACCACCTCATATAAAGGATAAGTAGGTTCTATATAACCTATGCACCCTCTCAAAGGATTGCCTCCTACATTGAATTTATTTAAAGTAACGAATGCTCCATAATTGTTTGCGAACTTTTGTTTAATTTCTTCGGGAACACCTATTCTTTTATTATTTTTTAGATAATGCTCGATGTTTTCCCTTGCAAAATTGATAAGCATCTTTCCCTCTTCTACACTAAATTTCTCCTCGTTTGACATAATATTAACCTAAAAATTTTCTTATATGTATAAATAAAATTAAGTTACTTGATATTTTATATTTTATAGGAATTTTATTATCGAGCCCATTGGTGTAGAATTTTCAATATTAATTTCTACTCCTCTTAAAAAGACTTTCCAAATTTGGATGTTTGTTTCAAAGTTTTCGAATGGTGAAAATTTTGCCTTTGTTTTAAAATTTTGAGAATTAATTTTATATTGTGGAATTTTATCAATAATCATTAAATCAGCAACATAGCCTACTTTTATAAATCCTTTATTTTTTAATTTAAATTGTTTTGCTGGTTGTTCTGACGCTGCCTTTACAAAATTTTCTAATGATAATTCATAATGGCATACTTTATTAAGTAATAAAAGTGGATAGGTTTCAAATCCTGGAAATCCTGAAGGTGCATCAGAATATTCTCCTGATTTTTCTTTTAGTGTATGTGGGGCGTGATCAGTTCCGATTAATTGTATTTTTCCATCTAATAATTCATTTAATAAGAACTGTGAATGATTCTCATCTCTTAAAGGAGGCAAAACTTTACCATAATTATCATTACTTAGTATAACCTTATTTGACAAAATTAGGTGATGAGGTGTAATTTCAAATGTTATTTTTAAATTTTTATAAGTATTTATTGCTTTTTTTATTAAAGAATAACTGTCTATACAACTTATATGACAGAAATGAATAATCGGATAATTTTTGGACTCTAAATCATTATCAGTAATAATTTTATAATAATTTTCAAGAATAAAATTCACATATTTCGCTTCCATTTGACACGGATAAAGCATATTATGTAATTCTAGCGCATTATAATTTTCTAATGTGTTTTCTTGAAGAATATCCTCTTTTTTATCCTCAGTTATCGCCCAATCGGGGTGAATAAAAATAGGAATTTGGTATTTTGATGAGATAAGAAGAATCTTTTGAATATTTAACCAGTCAGTCCAATCAACTTCATTCAAAGAACTAAGTGGGTATATTTTAAACCCAATTACACCTAAATCTATAATTTTAATAATTTCTTCAAAATTGATTCCTTTAGGGACTCCTGCAATAAATCCGACATCTACATGAATATTTTTTTGAGCCTTATCCATCCATTTCTTAACTTGTTTGGCGGAAATTGCGGGAGGTTTTGTATTAGGCATATTAAAAACAGTTGTTATTCCGGAAAACGCAGCTGCTTTCGTTCCTGTTAGAAATGTTTCTTTTTCGGATTGATCCATATCACGTAAATGAGAATGAATATCGATAATTCCCGGGATAATTAATTTATTTTCGCAATTAATTTCTTTTCCATCATCATTATTTTGAGTGATAAAATTATAATCTTCTACAGAAGGATCAAAACAAATTGATTGAATAATTCCCTTGTTGATAAGAAGTGCGCCTTTACGTACTATGCCTTCTGAATAAATCTTAGCATTCTGTAAAATCATATTTATCTTGTTTTTTCAATAAATCTACTCGAAAATTAACATACAAAAATTTATCTTCTATACTATTAATTTTTGAAAGCGTTAAAAATTTTATATCTTTCAAATCTTTAAACAGTTGAAAAAAGTTGGAATCTTCAATTATTGTATTGTATGCGGGAATAATGTAGAAAAAGTCAGATATAGGATTTAAAGTTTCAAATTCATTAACTGTAAGATATGAGTTTACTTTTCCTACATCGTCATCATTAATTATAAAAATGGGTTTGAAAGATGGAAAAGATTTAAAATACTTAATAAACGATTCGTTATTGGAAAATTTCCTTATATGAATACCGGGGGTTGATCTTCTCCAATCTTCAATATCTGAAGAATTAAATAGGTTTATTTTGTCTATGGCTTTTTTTAATAACAAAGCTTGCGAACGCTCGTCCGGACCTAAATATTTTAATCTATTCCCTTCAAATTTAATTAATACCCCTTCATTTTGAAAATATAATAACAAATTATTCTCTTTTCTGATTGCATAGGAAAGACAGAAAGTCTCACGAATACAAGAACAAATTATGTAAATTTCAAAAGGAGTTTTTCCTACATCAATATCCTTTTTATTATAGTTAGTGAGATTTTTAACTAATAATAAGAAATTTACCAATCTAATCAAGAAAAGTAAGAATATCTAAAATTTAAAATTTTTACTTAATTTATCCATAAATGCTGCAGCACCTTTTCCCATTCCCGGCATTCCCGGCATTCCTTTTCCCTTTTTGCGAGCTTGTAAAAATCGTTTCATCATTTTCTTCATTTGGTTATATTGATCTAACATTTTATTAATTACAGCATATTCTGTACCCGAACCGATTGCAATTCGTCTTTTCCTTGTCTTTTTAATAATTTTTGGAGTTTCTTTCTCTTCCTGCGTCATAGAATCTAAAACTACTCTCCATTTCTCAATATTTCTTTCTGCATCATCTTTTAGGGCGTCGGGAATGTTCCCTCCCCCCATCATTGCAAGAATTTCCCGCATTTTACCGACTTTTTTTATATTTTTAATCTGCATATAGAGATCTTCTAATGTGAATCTCCCTTTCATCATACGTTTGACCGCCTCAGGATCGGGCATAACTTCTGCTTCTTGAACTCTTTGTACAAGGGCTTCGAGATTTGGAATACCTAAAAGGGTACCTACAAAACTAGTCGCTTCGAATTCTTCAAAGGCATCTATTTTTTCACCAATCCCAATAAATCGAATGGGAACATTGGTAGCAGCACAAGCAGATAAGGCACCTCCTCCTTTTGCTGTACCGTCTAATTTAGTAACTATAATGCTTCCAAGATTTGTTGCTTTGCCAAATTCTTCAGCTTGAGGGTAAGCTTGTTGCCCAAGTGTTCCGTCAATCACCAGTATAGTTTCGTTTGGCTTTAAAACACTTTCAATCTTCTGCATTTCTGTCATTAATTCTTTTTCCTCTTTGTGTCTTCCTGCTGTATCGACAATAATTATGTCATGTCCATCTGCCAATGCCCTTTTAGTTTCTTTAACGGCGATTTTTAAAGCATTCTTTTCGTTCGGATTCCCATAACATTTTACAGGAATTTGTTTAGTTAATTGAACAAGTTGTTCGTAAGCTCCAGGCCGATAAGTGTCCGTCGTAATTGTAGCAACTTTATAGCCCTTGCTATTGTAAAATTTAGCCAATTTTCCAATCGTTGTGGTTTTACCTGAACCTTGGATTCCTACAAGTAGAATAACATTTTTTTTCCCCGGTTTTATCCTTATGGGGGCTTGTTTTCCTCCTAAAACATGCACTAATTCATCGTGGATTAATGAAATAACGAAATCTTTTCTTTTTGCTTTCTGAAGTTTAGTATTCATTGCCTCTTTTTTAATATTTTCTGTCATTTCAAACACTAATTCGACTTTTACATCTGCACTTAGAAGTGCTCGTTGTAAATCTTGAATTAGAGCATTAATGGCATCTTTATCTACTCTGGGAAGACGACGTAATTTTCTAATAGCGTTATCCAAATTGCGACCGAGATTTTCTAAAACCATAAGTCAAGTAATCTCTAATTTTATTACCTATTTGATTTAATATTCAAAACCTAATATTTTTTTTTAATAAAAATATTAATAAATTAAAAAGAATGAAATGTCAAAAATAAAAATATTCATAAATTAATTAAGATTGGTGTTTACAATTAGCATACGTCGAACTGAAATCCAGAAGCTTAAGACTGGAAATTTTATCATGGTTGATGATGAACCTTGCGTTATAAAAAGTACTGAACGTTCGAAGAGCGGCAAACATGGCCATGCGAAGGTCCGGGTGTCTTGTATTGGAATGTTTGATAATAACAAGAGATCTTTAACTTTTCCGAGTGGTCAAATGGTGGAGGTTCCAGAAATTATAAAAGGCAATGCCCAGATTAACTATATTGAGGATACACTCATTAATGTCATGGATTTAGAAAGTTACGAGTCCGTGGATATAGATTGGCCCAGAGATGAAGATTTAATAAAAAAATTAAAAGAACTACAAGCCGATCCTAGTAAAATGTCGTCCTCACAAGTAGATTATTGGCAATTAGCTGGAAAAATGCTTATCAATAGAGTGTTTACCACATAACTTCTTTCACATAAATTAATTCAATCTTTCTTAATTAATTGTTTTCTTAAAATCAGCTTTAAAAACTTATTAATTCCAATTAAGAGATTTTGTGTTATTATGGAGAAAAAAGCGATTGCAATAGCTTGCCGAATGGATTCGGAAAGAGCAATTAAGTTAGCTAAAAGGATTTTTGAATTTTTAATCAAGAAGGGTGAAGTTGTTTACCCAGAAACTAGAATAGCGCCAAAAATTCTTCCCCATAGTGGTAAAGATTTAAATGAAATGAATTCTAACGATATAAAGTTTTTAATTTCGATTGGTGGTGATGGAACCCTTCTCAGAGTAGCAAATTGTTTACCACAAAATGATGCCCCTCCAATATTCGGCGTAAACATTGGATCTATAGGATTTTTAGACGAATCTAATGAAAGAATTGTATTTAACGATTTAAACCCTTTATTAAATGGAGAATTTATAATCGAAAAATGTTCTAAAATTACTCCCTACATAGTTAAAGATAATGAAGAAATTAAACTCAACAATGCGTTAAACGAGATACTAATTGTTTCCTCCAAACATTCAAAAGTCTTACAAGTGTCATTAAGAATTAATGGGATTTTCCTCAATCGAAGCTATTTAGACGGAGTAATTATCTCGACTTCAACTGGGTCCACGGCTTATAACCTAAGTGCTGGGGGGTCAATAATTACACCAAACACAGAAATTATGCAAATAACTCCCCTAAATAGTTTTGCTCGTTCTGGATTAAGACCTATGGTTCTTCCTATTGAATCAGAAATAGAGATTGAGCTTTTAAGACCTCGATTGAATGCTAAGATTGTGGTAGATGGTCAACAAGTAATAAAAGATATTCAGCCGAATACATTAATAAGAGTTCGGAAAGCAAATTCTGAAATTTATCTTATCCGTTTATCTAAAAATCTTTACGAGAATTATTTTAAAAGATTAAGAAAAAAAATTATTGGTACAGTAAGGGTTCCATTAGATGACTCTCCAGAAGAGTAATAAGAAGAATAATGAAATTTTAATTTTTGATACCAATATTTTCCTAATGGGTGTTGATTTCAATTTATTAGAGGGAATTATTTACACTACCGATAATATCATTGAAGAGGTTAAAGTAGAAAGATATCTTAATAAAAATAGAAACATAATCAATAGAATTCAGGCAGCAATAGATAGTGGTAAGTTAAAAGTAAGAACACCCTTAAAAACATATGTTTCTAAGATTGATAAATCATCCAAAATAACTGGTGATTATAATGCTCTTTCTAATCCTGATAAAGAATTAATAGATTTAGCTTTAGAGTTAAAATTTACACGCAATAAGAACATACTTGTATATACTAATGATTATTCTATGCAAAATGTATGCTCTGAGATGCAGATTCCATTTTCACCATTAATTAGAAAAGGAATTAAATCAAAAATACTCTGGGAAGTATACTGTCCTCATTGTGAGGATATTCACAATGTAGAAGAATTAAATAAACCTTGTGAAAAATGTGGATTAAAATTAAAGCGACGACCAAAAAAATAAAATAAGGATATAGTGGAAATTATATATAAGAATATCCAATTATAATTAGATAAAGACAAAGTGCGAAGAGAAATTATAATGGGAATAAAAATAAATGAATTAGTGGGAGAAGTAAAGAGATCAATCACATTCGAGAACTTATTCTCAAAAAAAATTGCTATTGATGCGTTCAATACTATTTATCAATTCTTAGCAATCATTCGTCAGAGAGATGGAACGCCACTGAAAGATTACGAGGGTAACGTTACCTCGCATCTTTCAGGATTATTTTATAGAACAATAAATTTCATAGAACATAATATTAAACCTATTTATGTTTTTGATGGAAAACCATCTGAATTAAAGTTAAAGACAATTTCAGAAAGAAGGAAGATAAAAGAAGAAGCTAAAGTCAAAATGGTTGAGGCGCAAGAAAAAGAGGATTTTAAAGAAGCGAAAAAATTTGCTCAAATGACATCCAAACTCGATTCTGATATGATTGAAGAGAGCAAAAAATTAATTTCATTTATGGGCATTCCACTCGTTGAGGCTAGCTCAGAAGGGGAATCTCAATCTGCATATATGGTAGAAAATGGGGATGCTTGGGCTTGTGCTTCTCAGGATTATGATACTTTATTGTTTGGAGGAGAAAGATTAATAAGAAATTTTGCGGTGAGTCGAAGTAAAAAGGTTAAGGACACCGCAATCACACTAGATATTGAGTATGTTTCACTATCAAAATTCCTAGACAATTTTGGGATAACCAGAGAACAACTAATAGATATGGGAATCTTAATCGGAACTGATTTTTTTCCAGGTATAAAAGGAATTGGACAACATAAAGCATTGGAATTAATAAAAGAACATAAATCAATAGAAAATATTATAAAAAATAAGATAAAAGAAATTGAACTAGATTTAGATGTGGTTAATCAAATAAAAGATATTTTTTTAAATCCTGATATTAAAAAAGAATACCCAAAATTAATCTGGAACAAAATAGATTACGAAAAAATCGAAGAGCTGATGATTGAGCAACATAATTTTTCAGATTCTAGAATTAAAAACGCTTTAGAACGTTTAAGGAAAAATGATTCTTCTAAAACTCAAGTTTCGCTTGATAGATATTTTAAAAAATAATAATTTCATTTATATTTCAAAAAGCAAAAATTTTTACAGAATTTAATTATTTAATATACATATCATACAAATTCTAATAATAATTGAATAATTATGACCGAAGGAGATAAAGCCGATGATACCGATGTTTCGTCCCCAAGATTTACACTCAGAGTGCAAAAGGCCAAGAAACGTGATATTGGAAGGAATATTATTCGAATAGACCCTGAAACAATGGAAAAACTAGAGATTCAGACAGGGGATGTTATTGCGTTAAATGGCAAAAAAGAAAGTGCCGGTATTGCGTGGCCTAGTTATCCTCAAGATAATGGTTTGGGAATTGTTCGAATCGATTCTAGATTAAGGAAAAATACCGGTACTAGTATTGATGATTCTATTGAGATTAGGAAAATAGATGCAAAAGTTGCACAAAATATCGTAATTGCTCCCGCCAGTGTTAAAATTAGAACAAATCCTAGGTTTGAATCTTTTGTAAAAAGAAAATTAAATAATTATCCAGTTACGATTGATGATATTATTCTAATTTCAATAGGGATAAGTAGAGAAATAACTTTTAAAGTTATTAGCTTGAGACCAAAGGGAATATGTGTTATAAAACCTGAGTCGTCTTTGCATATCAGCGAACATGTAACAGAAGACGAAGAAAGGGGTACTAATTATATCACGTATGAAGATGTTGGCGGTTTAGATAGAGAGATACAACGAGTGCGAGAAATGGTTGAATTGCCTTTACGTCATCCTTCTTTATTTAAGCGCTTAGGTATAGATCCTCCAAAAGGGGTATTATTAAGAGGACCACCAGGTTGTGGAAAAACTTTATTAGCTAGAGCAGTTGCTAATGAAAGTGAAGCTCATTTTATATCTATAAATGGACCAGAGATTATGAGTAAATTTTATGGAGAATCTGAAAAAAAACTGCGAAAACTTTTTATCGAAGCGGAAGAAAAAAGTCCTTCAATAATTTTTATTGACGAAATTGATGCTATTGCTCCTAAAAGAGAGACTGTTACAGGAGAAGTTGAGCGAAGAGTAGTAGCACAATTATTAGCTTTAATGGATGGATTACATAGTAGAGGAAAAACTATTGTTATAGGTGCTACGAATAGACCTAACAGCTTAGATGAAGCTTTACGCCGTCCTGGACGGTTCGATCGTGAAATTGAAATAAAAGTTCCTAACGAAAAAGGTCGTCGAGAAATCTTTCAGATACACACTAGAAATATGCCGCTGGATAAAAGATTTTCAATAAAAGATTACTCTCAAATAACCCATGGGTTTGTAGGGGCTGATATTTCAGCAGTATGCCGAGAGGCGGCTATGTCAGCTCTAAGAAGATATTTACCAAAAATAGACTTAGAATCAGAATATATTGATCCCGAATTATTAGAGCAAATTCAAGTAACTAAAAACGATTTTAACCAAGCGTTAAAGGAAGTAATGCCTTCTGGAATAAGAGAAGTATTTGTAGAGGTACCGAATGTAACTTGGGAACAAATAGGTGGATTAGATGATTTGAAGCAATTATTAGTAGAAGCGGTAGATTGGCCCTTATCTCATCCAAAAATATTTAAGAGGATGGGTATTACTCCTCCAAAAGGAATTTTACTTTATGGACCTCCCGGATGCGGAAAAACTTTATTAGCAAGAGCGGTCGCGACGGAAAGCAAAGCAAATTTTATCTCTATTAAAGGGCCAGAATTATTGTCAAAATGGGTTGGAGAAAGTGAAAAAGCAATAAGAGAAGTTTTTAGAAAAGCTAAAATGGCAGCACCCTGCATTATCTTTTTTGATGAATTTGATTCTATTGCTCCCTCTCGAGGTCGACACACATCAGATTCAGGTGTGTCTGAAAAAGTTTTATCTCAATTTCTTACTGAATTAGACGGATTGGAAGTAAATAAAGATATTGTAGTTATAGCAGCATCAAATCGTCCCGATATATTAGACCCTGCTCTGATTAGACCGGGAAGAATTGACCGAATTTTATTAGTTCCAGCCCCAAACGAGAAAGGAACGTTAGAAATCTTGAAAATTTATACTAAGGATATGCCCTTAGCAAGCAATTTAAAACTTACTAATCTAAATCAAATGGTTAAAGGTTTTTCTGGTGCCGATATAGAAACTTTTTGTCGTGAAGCTGCTATGATCGCTCTAAGGGAAAATATTCGAGCGCGAAAAATCTCTGAAGATCATTTTAGGGAGGCAAGAAAATTAGTTAATCCAAGCATTACTCAAGAGATAATTGATTGGTACACAAATTTCGGAGAACGATTAAAAAGACGGCAATTAGATCAATCAAAAGAAGATAGATTATTTGTATAAAATTAAAAAATTTAATTAAAAAGCTATTATTTTTAAATTTATTACTTAAATCTATTCCTAAATTTCTTATATTTTCTAAATAGATCTAAAAATTAAACACCTATGGTGAAATTTTATCGAATCATATCGTTGGAACCAAAAACCAATTTTGAATATAATTATTGAGTTGCTTCTAAAAAATAAAGGAGAGATGTTAGATAAAAGAATGGAAGAATTACTTAAAAAAGAATTCCCATTCATTAACACATTAGTCTTAGAAGAAATCTTCATGAAGCTGGAAACCATGAACATAATAAATGTTTTCCGAGTCTCAAAAACGAAAAAAATGATTGTTCTCAATAAAAATAACGAAAAAATAAACGAGCCCTTGATGCGCGAACTGCTTTAACTAATTGGCTTGTTTATTTTGCCAATTTAAACAGACTTGAGACAATGAAACATCCTCAATTTTCGATTTATATTCTCTTTCTCTTATATCAATAAAAATCGGATAATTAACAGCATTTCCCGTTAATAACATTTCCCCGACTCCTAAACTAGAGATCATATCAGCATATCCTTTAGAAATTGCTTCTGAACTGTCCATAAGATGTTTTAAATCGTAAGGATTTTTTATATTTAATATCATTTTTGAATTTAATTGAGAAAGGGCAGTAGAGCTCAATCTTTTAGGTCTCTGACTTATGAGGCATAAGCATGCCATAAACTTTCTACCTTCTCGCGCGATGGTTTCTATTATTGATTTTGATATAGCTCTTGAATGTGCAGCCTCAGGACAAAATTGATGAGCTTCTTCTATAATTAATAAGAATGGAGGTATTTTATTGAGTCTTCTAAGATAAAATAATCTTTTGCATAAATAATCAACAATTATTTGTTTTTTTCTAATATTGGTTTCATTGGCTAAATTAAAAATGGATAATTCTCCTTGTTTTACAATGTTATTGATTATAGGATTCTCTTTAGGGCCGAATAAATTTAACCGATTTAATTCTGTTAACCATCCTATTAATGCTTGTTTTGTATTTTTACCTACTTGTGTATCACTATCAATAATATCAATTAAATCATGTAAAGTGAACCCTCCTTTTTTCTTATTATCACTTTTTAGTTTTTGAATATAATTAGAGAGTTCGCGAATTTGAACATTAGAAATTTGTTCTTGATATTTCTTAAATGACCAAGCGTTTAATTTTGGGACTCCAATCTGCATGTATGAAATATTTTGTATTTTAACTTTATCTTTTAATTCATTTATTTCATTCAGATATGTGTATTCTCCATGTACATCAATAAGAATTATTGCCGGTGTACCCATTTTTCCATTTCGATTTAATAATTCCTCAATTATTACTGATATTAAATAACTTTTTCCACCTCCAGAAATAGAAAGAACTGCAAAGTGTTTATTAAATAGACGATTCATATTGATTTTAGCTTCGAAATTTGAAGTTTTAAATTTTCCTATATTCAATCCCCTATCAATATCAAATCCAACGAAAATATTTAAGATATCTTCCTCTACTCTATGTACTTCCGCTCCTGGACTTGCTGGAAAGGTCATTCTTTGAATCCTTTTAATCTTTTTCTGCTGCTCATTTTCGAATTCAATAATACCTAAACATTTAACAATAGCAATCGCAAACTCAAAATCTTCACTGGGAAAAAGTCCTTTCAAAATATTTGGATTATTATTGCTATTATAGGCTTTTATTGTTAACGCATCGGAAAAATATTCGTTCAGTAGTATAATTTTTTCAATTATGCCAACCAAAAAACCTTCAACTGAACGAGTGTAAACAAATAATCCTTTCTTTACAACCATTCCATCTCTTCTTTTATTTATGACAAAAGGGAATTTGGAAACATCTGGTAATTGGAGATAATTAAAAACAATTCCAACTTTGAATGACATTATTTTTTTAGGAAAGAAATTTAAGTTATTTTATGTACTTGACTTTAATTATAAAGACGATTGAATTTAAAGAAAATAAGAGTAGTAATTTTCTGACTTTTACTTGAAATTAAAAAAGAGTAAAAAATTTATGATTCTAGTTTTCTTCTTCTTTTGGAGATTTTTCTAACGGGAAAAAAAAGGAAAAAATAAAATATTTCTTCTATTTTTGAATGGCTTATATTGTTTTGAATGAATCTTCTTCTTCTTCATCTTCAAGCGTATATATCAGTCTAATGATGAGAGCGTAGCCATTGAACCAAAAATAGAAGAATCCAACAACTAATCCAAAAACCATGAATATAAGAAGTGCTACAAATAACAGGATTTGCCCATCTGAAAAATCTTGTAAGAAAGTAAAAGAAACTTCGATAAAGAGTTCATAAAAGAAGGCAACAACTATACCAATAATA
This sequence comes from Promethearchaeota archaeon, assembly GCA_019058295.1. Classification (GTDB taxonomy): domain Archaea; phylum Asgardarchaeota; class Lokiarchaeia; order Sigyniarchaeales; family SOKP01; genus LW40-45. The sequence goes on from JAHPZI010000019.1 coordinate 45,745, forward strand.
ATAGCAAATATACTTACCAACAATGAAATGGTAAAAATTTGTACACTACGGTTATTTTTATATTTAGAGTGTAATTTACGCTCCCGAAAAAGTGTTCTTAAAAAAAATGATCTCCCTTTTGTACTCATTCCAATACCAAACACTATTAAAATAAATAACCCAGCAAATAATGCGCCAATTATTGCGATCTGAATTCCTAGATTTTGTTCTTGAAATAATTCCAACTTTCCTTCTGCCATAATTAGGTCTGCAATTGTATAAACCACTCCACCAATGGTTATAATGCTTATAATAACTATACATATATAAAATATAGTTGCGATGAGTTTCTGAGTTTTTGAATATGTAACTGTCTCATTCATTTAATTTACCCTTTATAATATCATTTATATTTAATATTATTCCTTTAATCTTCTTCTTCAAGCGTATATAACAATCTAATGATAAGACCATAGCCGTTGAACCACATATAGAGGAGTGCAAGTGCTAATATAGTAATTATCAAATATAAGATACTGATTATCAAAGCTATTTGTCCTCCGCTTAGATTTTCAGTAAGACCTGCTATGGAAAATTCCTGACCACCGACAAGTGACCGAAATACCTCATAAATAATAGATATTACAATTCCTATTATTATAGCAAATAAACTTATCATTAAAGCTCCAGCTGCAATTTTTACAGTTTTTCTATTCTTAAATTTATCCTCTAGCTCTATTGGTCTAAAAATTATATTTAATATTACGGTAGTACCTTTTTTAAACAAACCATAAAATAAAATCAATAGGAAAAAGAGTGCTGCTAAAATTCCCCCAATAATCGCTATTTGCAACCCAAGACTAAGCCTTAGGAAAAGCTCCGTTTTACCCTGTGCCATAATAATATCTAGTAAAGTCCATATTGTTGATCCTATAATCATAATAAATGCTATTACAAAGCTTACATAGAAAATTGTTCCTATTATTTTTTGTCTTCCCGTGTATTGTTTTATATCAGTCATAATTTTCAAACTAAAATATTATTTTATTATTGAAAAATTACCTTTTAAGATATTTAAAATTGTTGTATAATTTTGAAAAAAAATGAAGCTATTAATCAGAATCTATAATCTTGGTTAAATCATCAAAACTTTTATACAAATTATGGCTTTTTAATAAGTCATAAAAATCACACGAAAAATTATAAATCTTATTATAATAAGCGTGTCTATTTTCATTGGGAAGCCATTTTTTATCAACTTTACATAAACTTTCTGCTGCTTTTGATATATCAGGAAATAATCCTGCTCCAGAAGCCGCTAATATAGCAGCTCCCAAGGAAGTTGCTTCCTCAATTATATTTCTTACACAAGTAATTCCTAATACATCAGCGTAAATCTGATTCCAGATATCTGAACGAGCTCCTCCACCAGTAAGCAGCAATTCCCTAGGTTCAATTCCTAATTCTTTAAAAACTTCAACATTTTTCTTTAATTCATATGCCACGCCTTCAAATACAGCCCTATAAAGATCCTTCCTTTCATGTCCTAACGATAACCCAAATAGAATTCCCTTAGCATAAGGATTCCAGTGCGGGGCCCCAGCACCAACTAAATGTGGAATAAATAGAAGACCATTTGCTCCCATTGGAGATTTTTGGACTTCAATATCTATTAACTCATAAGGATCTTGTCCTTCTTCAGCGTTCATAATTTCTGCATGTCCAATTTTATCTCTAAACCACCGAAGGCTTGCCCCTGAGGTAAATATACTGGCTTCTTGAACCCAAGCACCAGGAATAGCATGGCAACTACATAGAACCCTTTTTTTAGGATCTAAATTAGGTTCCTTTAAATAAGCAAGAATAAAACTACCTGTGCCTGTTGTACATTTAATTTCACCAGGAGAAACTACACCTACACCTAAAGCAGCTGATTGTTGATCTCCTGCGCCTGTTATGACCAAGGTTTTTTTATCAAAATCAGTTTCATCAGAGATAATTTCACCAATATCAACACCACTTTCAAATGCTTCTGGCATTTTATCAATATCTAACTCTAATTCAGAGGCTATGAATTCAGAATATTTTAAGTTATTAATATCAAATAACATAGTCCTACTCGCATTTGAATGATCAGTGACGAATTTTCCTGTTAACTTATAAATAATATAATCAGCTACAAGAAGAAATTTATGAGCTTTATTATAGATCTCGGGCTTTTTTTCCTTAAACCACATGATTTTTGAAATACTGAAATATGGATCAATAGTAAGACCTGTAGTTTCATAGATTTTCTCAATCCCAATCTTTTCCTTGATTTGATTACATTGTTCTGTGGTACGTCGGTCTTGCCAAACTAAGGCATTATGAAGCGGAATACCCTCTTTATCAACCGGTACAATGGTCTCCCGTTGATTAGTTACTGAAACACTCACAATTTCGGTTTTATCGATTCCACTTTTCCGTATCGCAGCCTCAATCGTTTTTTTAATCGAATTCCACCATGCATTGGCATCCTGCTCCACATAAGAAGGTGTAGGATAAAAACTCTCCCATTCTTGATAATCACTTGCTATTATGGTTCCGGCAAGATCAAAAATATAAGTTCGACATCCAGTAGTTCCTAAATCTAAGCTCGCAACAAACATAACACTAATCCTAATTATTTTTAAATTATAAAATTAATAAAAAGCTATTGTTTTTAAATCTCTTTTATTGTTAAATAACATTTGGGTAGAATTCCTACTTTTCAGATCTTACATTTTCTAGTTTTTTTGGATGTAGCTCTTTAAGATCCCTTTTAATCTGTTGAACTCTCTCTTTGGTATATGGATAGAAATATAGACATATAAGCATCCCAATAAGTGCTAGAGCAGGGAAGAAGACCATTATTAATTTTATTCCAAAAATAACATCTGCGTCAGGATTAGGTGTATAAGTCCCCCAACCAGTTGTAGTGAAGACCATCGCCACGGTTACAACAGCTAAGATCATTGCGAGTCTCATAAAAAAGGTTGTTATCCCAAAAAAAGTACCTTCACGTCTGACTCCTGTTTTGAGCTCGTCTTCATCAACCACATCCGCTATGATTAGATAAATGAAATAAAGGATACCCCCAAATGTAAAACCAATAAAGATGAAATTGATCAAAGCGGCCTCATAACTCGAAATTAAAAGGATTGGAATTGAAGCAAATAAGAAAGCTATCAATGAAACCGCAAAAGCTTTTCTACTTCCTAATTTTAAGTCTAATTTATACCAAAATGCTACACTTATGATTCCAACTAGAAAAAGCAAAGCCATTAGCATCGAAATTCGAAAAGCATCTCTTACTCCCAGTATATGGTAAGCATAAAGTGGTATAATCACTCCAAAAGTCAAAAGGATATACTCGAATAGAAAGTACATTATAGTATAAAGAACAAAACCCCTATTCTTTAAAGTATATCTCATCCCTTCAATGAAACCAAAACTATGTTGATGATCTAGTCGAAATTCTTCCCTTTCTTTTACACCATAAATAAGAGAGAAAATAAAAGTTGCTCCGATAATTATTGAAGTTACAATACCATTAAGCAAATATCCCTCTCTCTCTGAAATATCTCCAATAAAAAGTCCAGGGATTATAAAAGCCATTATCAATCCAACTGTACTGAGTATCTGCTTAATTGTATTTACTTCTGCTCTATCTTCTTCGGTACTATATAATTCTGGGAATAAAGCATCATAGGGAAGCGCAACCATCGAGTAAAAAGTATCATACAAGATGAGAATTAAAAGTAAATAAAGAAAAGTACTAAAGTCATCACCCGCAGGTGGTATCCAAACAATGATTTCAATAATGATTACGGGTATAAATCCTATCATAATATATGGTTTTCTGCGCCCCCATCGAGTGTGAGTACGATCCGAGAGATATCCTACTAAAGGATCATTAAATGCGTTCCAAAAGCTCCATATAAACACTGCTAAAAAAATATATGAGATTGGAAGCCTTACTACTACAAAATAATAAGTAAAAATCCATGTACTAAATGCACTGTTGATGAACCAAACCGCAAAACTACCCAATCCAAAACTCCATTTTTGAAGTTTTCCAAATTCCTGTATTTCTGTATGTTTTTCCATGATGATAATCTCCTATAAGATTAATTGTTTAATTGGATAAATATCTGCCATAAGATAAGCGATAAATTGTTTATTTTTAAGTTTCTTAGATTTCGGGATTGAGAGTATAATACGTTTTTTACCCTCCCCAATTGTTTCTTTTTTTAATGCAGTTGTATAATTAATAGGAATTGGCAATCCTTTTGATTTCTCCACGATGAGAATGCTTATCGGTATTTCCCACTCATCAAATTTATTAGGGATATTAATTTCAGCTATAATTTGATTTTTTATAGGGTCTTTCTCAAATTTAACGATATGAACTTTCTCCTTTATGGATTCTTTTTCATTCTTAATTGGTTCTAATCTATAGGTTCCAACACCAGTTAATTTATTATTCTGGTTTAAAATGCCCCAAGACTGCCAGGTTCCTCTGAAAAGCTGTCTTAGAAGCGCTGGAAAGAAAGTTAATCCAGCTTTAAAAAATTGTTTAAGCCCTCCTGATTTTAAATGACTTAATAACATCGATATGCTCACAGGGCTATTTTTCCCTAAATCTCTCATAAGATTGAATAAATTTCCATGCCAATCCTTTTCTATTAATAAATTACTACCCCTTGCAACAGTACCATCTTTCCGTAAAAATCCAGAGATACGAAAAATATCCAGAGGAATTGTAAAGGATGTTATCTCAAATTCACAATTTCGGCAATCCATCTGAAAATAATCATCCTTAACTTTCCCTGAAAATGCATAAAGGCTTATTCGCTTTTGAGGGACACCCACTTCACCAAATTTCTGAACCGCAAACGCAGAAAATGTCTTATTTTCATAATCAGAGGTTACTACAGAGAAGGGTATTGTTAAGCTAGCAAGTCCAATTTGATCGAGACTTGGTACAATGCTCGGTTGCGGCACTGCCATATGAACAATCTTAAAAGTCTTATTTTCAGATGATAATATTGAAGCCATCTGAGGTGGATTACGAGTTTTAAATCTTAATTTGCTACTAATAGATTTTGTCTGGGAAAGTGGATCTACAAATTTACCTTTAATATTAAGTATATATTCTGTGTTTGTCTCCAAGATTCTTTTTGATATTATGTTCATTGTAACTAAATCACTCTGGATTTCAATTCTGTGCTTAAAATTAGGTTGAGCTTCAATCTTTATTGATTTTGATATTAAATTTACTGGAACAAGCCCCATCTTCTCATGTAAGATTAGTCTTAAAGTAATAATGTTGGTAGGATCAATATCTTGAACTCCATCTTTTAATGGTGTTTTTTGTAAGCTACCTCCAGGAGTAACATAATGCCAAAAAGTTCCCACTTCTTCAGTCTGTTTTTCAGTACTAACTTCAAAACCAGCAGCACCTTCTTTTTGGTATGTATCATAAGGAATATACACTACGTCTCCCGTAGAACATGCAACACATAGGCCATAATGACCTAAGGCAACAGAAGCATTAATATTAGGATAATCTGTATTACTTGCCAATAATAATGTATCATAAATCCATCTAGGATTCCCATTTGGCTCAAGAGCATAAACTTTACCATCCCCACCTCCAAAATAAATGAGGTATGGGACTTTTGCTTCAGGATCAGGTCCAATTGATGCAGATGCTCGAATAGGATCTCCAATATAATATGTCCATTTTATTTTACCAGTTTTGCCATTTAACGCATAAAAAATACCATTTGTGGAACCAAAATATACAGTATTATCTAAAGCAATTGCGGCTGAAGCATACACATGACTGCCAGTTTTATATTCCCATATTTTCGCTCCATTTTGACAATTTAGGGCATAAATACTACCATTAAATGAGGTCTGATATAGTATCCCTGTTTCACTAATAGCTGGGGAACCGACAAGTGCTCCATGTAAATCTTTCTTCCACTTTATTTTTCCTGAATTCATTTCGAGAGCATATAAAATATGATCAAATCCCGCTGAATAAACCGTTCCATCTTTCCAAAATGAAGGTGCACTCCATACCATGAAACCCGTGCGATACCCCCATATGATTTTTCCATCTGTAGTCATTTTATATAGAAAAAAATCGTCGTTTGCTACATATATTGCCCCATCCCCTGGTCCAAGGACGATATTTGCTTCAAACCAAAAGTTGGAGCTAAATGTAAATTGTTCTTTCCTTCTATTAACTAAATTATCATAAGTCCATTTTTCTTTTCCTTCTGGCGTAAAAGCGTGAATCTTTGAGCACCCCGTAGCAATATAAACAGTATTATCTTTATCTATACAACCAGCGCAATCGATTATTTCTCCCGCATCATATTTCCATAATTCACGCCCTTTATGAGGATCAAATGCATAAAAATAGTGATCTGCACTTCCTACATAAATTCTCTCTTTCGCATCAATAATTGGAGTGGAAAAAATAGCATTTCCAGTATGAAAATGAATCACTTCTGAAGCTATATCAGACTTCCCCTTCCATTTTAAATCAGCCAACCTTCCAGAATTTTTCATATCTCCTCTCATGGTTGGCCAAGGAGCATTAACCTGATAGGGATTTTTAAAACTACTATATTTGTATTCTCGAATGTTTTTATTAATAAATGTCATTTAATGATCTTATTACTTTTATATTCTCATAGTTAAATTATTTTATTAAATTATTAAATTATTATCTTTGTAAATATTTATTAGAATATTTTATTCGTACCATATTCATGCTTCCATTTATAGAACAAGTTTCAGACGAATTAAAAGAGTTTCTCTTCATCAGAGGAAAGGAAGAATCCGCTTATTATACATGCAACGCTCTTCTAATTAATGATATTCTTATAGATACAGGAGTCTCTACTACATATTTAAATAAACTTTTAGAAAATTATCAGATTAAAAGAGTAATTCTTACTCATTGGCACGAAGATCACATATCAGGAAGCAATTTATTACAAAACTGTAGCTTTATGTGCCATAGCAATGATAAATCCCCTATTGAAGATAATAAAGTAATGTATAAACTATATGGCTATTCTCATCAGAATCCGCCAAACGAATTGATAAGATACTTAGAAAAGTATAATCTGAAAAATATTGTAATATCTCAAACTATCACAGACGGAGATATTATAACTGTTAATGATAACTATAATCTACGAGTGATTCACACACCAGGTCATACTTCTGGACATTGCTGTTTTTACGAAAAAGATTCAAAGTTTGCCTTTTTAAGTGATATAAACATGCCGGGAGTTGGTCCATGGTACGGAGGCATTGACAGTAGTCTTTTAGATTATGAAGAATCATTAAAAAAAATAAAAAACCTCGATATAAGAATTGCGGTTTTTAGTCATTATGGATTGATTACAGATGCAAATGAAATAAGCGATATTTTAATTGATGCTCTAACAATTATTCAAGGAAGAGATGAGGTTTTATTAAGCCTTTTATCTGAAAAGAAAGCCTTTACAGCTAAAGAATTATCTAATAAACAACTTATGGTAAAAAACATTGAAGTGTATGAAGAAGCCCTACCTTTATCTGAGGAAATAATGATTGAAAAGCATTTTGAGAAATTTCTTAAACAACAATTAATTGAACGCAAAGATGATGGTTATATTTTAAGTTAAAAATTTTTAAATTAAATAAACGGTATCCATAAATATGAAGCTCAATCGTATAGAAGTCTTGAGTGAAGATGAAATTCAAACTATCCACGATGCCACTATGGATTTAATGTCATCAACAGGAGTTAGAATTGAATCTGAGAAAGCAAGAGCTCTTTTAAAGGAAAATGGAGCTGAGATTGAGGAATCTTCACACTTTGTTAAATTTTCAGAATCACTTATAGATGAATTTATTAAAAAAGCGCCAGAATGCTTCTCAGTTTATGGTCCAGATGGAAATTTCAAGATTGACATCAGCACCAACTCAACTGTCTTTGCAACCGTAGGATCTCCAACTAAAATATATAATGAAAAGGATCCCGATCATTCGCGAGATGCGCTAATGGACGATACAATTAAACATTTTAAATTGGTTGATCAGCTACGATATATTAATAGCTCTCATCTTGATGTTTGGCCAACTGATGTGCCTTATATTTCTCTTCATTGCCATGTTCTCAGAGAATGGGCTAGAAATAGTAGAAAACCTTTTGGGAATGGATGTAGAGGGGAATTAATGTGTCAAGATATGATGAATTTAATTTCTATTATTGTTGGAAGCGATAAAGAGCTAATTGAGAAACCAAGAATTATTGCATTCTTTAATCCAATTAGTCCCCTTCTCTTACCTGAGATTTTATTAGACGGACTTTTTGTTTTTGCCAAATATTTACAACCTGTAATAGTTGCTCCAGCAGCCATAGGAGGACTTACAGCACCCATTACGATTGGAGGATTATTGACACAAACTAATGCTGAGGTACTTGCAACTATCGTTTTGGCTGAAATGATCAATCCCGGAGTTCCAGTTTTTTATGGGGCTGTAAATAGTCCAATGGATCCCCTTACAGGAATTCCCGCATGGGGGGCTATTGAAATGGGGCTAATGACTACAGGTGCTGCACAGCTAGCGCGATTTTATAATATTCCTTCGAGAGCTTCTGGTAGTATGACTAATTCAATTCAATTTGATTTACAGTGTGGTGCTGAAAGAATGGCATCCCTATTAAATACCACTTATGCCGGAATAAATTATATAACCTGTGCGGGACTCTATGAGTATGGGCTTACGGAAAGTCTCGAATTATTAGTTATTGATGATGAATTGGCAGGAATCGTAAGTAGAGCTCAGGAAGGAGTCAATATCAATGAAAACACTATTGCTCTCAATGAAATAAAATCTGTTGTTGATGAAGGTATTGGATTTATGCGAATAAAACATACTTCAAAAAATATAAGAAAAGAATTATTTGTTCCAGAATTAGCCAAAAGACTTTCCAGAAGTACATGGCTTAAAGAAGGAAAACCAGACCTTATTTCAAGATCGCGAATAAAAATTCAAGCACTTTTAGAGAAACATGAAGGCCCATATACAGCACCTAATATTGAAGAGCAATTAGAATCCTATCTCAAAGAAGTAGAAACCCGTAATATTGATGAATATAAGATCTCTCATTAATAAAATACTAAGGTTAAATTATTATGTCTCATGAAGAATTTTTTGAAGAAATTAGTAAAGCAATTATAGATCTAGAAGAAGAAAAAGCCATGGAGCTTGCCAAAAAAGCTATTGATAATAAGATGAATGTTCTCGAAGTTATCGAGAAAGGATTTGGAATTGCCATACGTCGACTGGGTGAATTATGGGATGCAGGAGAGTATTTCTTACCCGAATTAATGATGGGGGGGCTAATTGTTAAAAAGTCTATAGATCTACTATTACCTCATCTTGATAAAGAAAAAGATAAGTTTCAATTAGGAAAAGCAGTAGTAGCTACAATTGAAGGGGATGTTCATTCGATCGGAAAAACAATTGTAGCAACAATGTTAAGCGCCTTTGGTTTTCAAGTCTATGATTTAGGAGAGGACGTCCCTCCAGATAAGATAATTGAAGAAGCATTGGAAAAAGAAGTGGATATCATTGGAGTATCTTCGTTATTAACAACCACAATGATGGGGCAGAAAAAGCTTATTGAACTTTTAAAGGAGAGAGGAATTCGAGATAAATTCAAAGTTATTCTTGGAGGCGCTCCCATTACAAAGAATTGGGCTGATGAATGTGGTGCAGATGGCTATGCTCCAACTGCTATGGAAGCAGTTGATTTAGCAAAATCATTGATCGGAAAAGGTGAATAATTGATGGAAAATGAGTGTAAACCCTCTTATAGATTAATCTCTGATGATCAAATTCAGAGAATTCATAAAGCGACGCTAGAAATATTAGAAAACATTGGAGTAAAGATATCCAATGATGAAGGACTAGAACTTTTTAGAGTTTATGGATGTAAAATTGAAAATGAAAATATAGTAAAAATACCTGCTTCATTAGTCGAGGATTCCATTGAGAAAGTACCCAAGAGTATTGATATCTTTAGTAGGAATGGAGATCTAGCTATGACTCTTGAGAATCGGAATAGTTACTATGGATTGGGGACGGACCTTGTCTACACATATGATTTAGAAACAGGAAAAACACGAGAGTCGGTTTTACAAGATGTTATAAATGCAACAATTATAGCAGATTATTGTGAAAACATAGACTTCTTAGCTTCTTACGCTTTACCACATGATGTTCCCACTAATACCATGTATATTGAATGCTTTAAAGCTGAGGTCGAAAATTCTCCCAAGCCGATCTTCTTTACAGCTGCAGGTAAAGAAGATTTATCCTATATTATCAAGATGGCGGAGACAGTTGTAGGAGATGAAGAGCAATTAAAGGAAAAACCTTTCCTTATTCATTATTCTGAACCTTTGGCACCATTAACTCATTCATATGGGGCTATAAATAAATTACTTCTCTGTGCAGAAAAACAAATTCCGATATGTTATATTCCAACTGTACTATTAGGAGCAAGTGGACCTGTTACATTAGTAGGTGGGATTACACAAGCAAACGCAGAAGCACTCAGTGGTATTGTATTACATCAGTTGAAATCTAAAGGTGCTCCAATCATATCAGGTTGGGGTGTTGTTCCACTGGATATGAAAGCCACAACTTATTGTTATGGTTCACCCGAATTGCGTTTGACAAATACAGCTTTTGCTGATATCTACCATTATTACAAGATACCAATTTGGTCGATTGTAGGAACTGATGCTCATGTTCTTGACCAGCAAGCAGCTATGGAACATGCATTTGGGACTTTATTAGCTGCCTTGGACGGTGCCAATTTAATTCATGATATTGGTTACTTAGGTCAAGGCTTATTAGGAAATCCAGCAGCAATAGTTATGTGTGACGAAATCATCAGTTATGTTAAAAGAATTATGAGAGGGTTTGAAATTAATGAAGAAACACTTGGTTTAGACATAATTAAAAAAGTAGGTCCGGGAGGAAACTTTTTGGCAGAACCACACACATTAAAACACTTTAGAAAAGAATTATGGATGCCAAAATATGCAAATCGTGAAAATCCTGATTCATGGAAAGATAAAGGGAGTATAATATATGAAGAAAAAGTTATCAAAAAAGCAAAAGAGATCCTACAACAACATAAACCATTACCTTTATCAAAAGATATTATTAATAAATTGCGTGATTTAGCACAAGAGGCTGAAAATAAGCTATTGAATTTTAAATTTTCTGCTTGAAATATTAAATTATATCTCTGAAAAAATCTGTTATTCTAATTAACTTATTCTCCTTTAAGTCCATAATTAAACGAACTATTACTCCCTTAACCAATAAAGTATCTTTTGATTTTGTGTTTTTGTAACAATCCATCGCAAGTGTCATAGATGTATTTCCAACATTAATCACGCGTGTATGAATTAAAATATTATCCCCAAATGTAGCAGAATTAATATATTCTACTTCTATTTTTCTTACAGGAAATACGATTCCCTGTTTATAGAGAGCTCCACAATCTTTTCCCATCTTTGAGGTAAAACTTATAAATCCATCGTCAAAATAGTTTAGATATTTATTTGCATGGACAATGCTCATTAAATCAGTATCATCAACTCGAACCGATAACTCGTGAAAATCTTCGATACCCATTAATTTTTCAATTATTAATTTTTCATTCTCTTCCTTGGATGTCATGATATCTTCATAAATTATATAATTAACATTCCTTTTTTTTGAAACCACATTTAGGACAGATTAATTTCCTAAGACCCACTTTATATCCATTTAAATCCATCATATAAGTATTACACACTGGACAGCGTGGTTGATAACTGGGGTACCATTCTCCCTTGATATTGGGCATATTTTCTAATTTATTCATAAATTTAAATTTTCCCATATTTTCTTTATAATACTGGATTGTTTGCTGCTCTTGAGCTAAGGATTTTCCCTTATGAATTAGAATCATTAAAAATTTAATTTTTGAAGGTTTATTTAAGAGAGAAAAAATACGGTGAATAACTTCTTCCTTATATTCAGAAAATAATTTTCCCAGTTCTGGGGGTGCTAGTGCAACTAAAATTGATTGAAAATTATCCTTTTTCTTCATATTTTGAAATAAAAATTGATACATACGGGATTGCTCGTCTAATGACCAAATAAAGTTAAAACTTGAAATATCGTAATCTTCATTATTTGGTCCAACAATCCTTCTAATAGATGGAGTAATTGTATAGTGAAAGTTATCATTAATTTTTGATTTTAAATCGTCGAAAAAATCTTTTTCTATTACCGGGAAACTTTTAAGAATACTTTTTAATGATAATAATCTAACTTGAGACAACTCGTTTGTTTTAAGGCCATCCCAAGGGGTATATGTATATAGTGTAAAAAATTGACTCATTAATGTGATTAATGTTTTTAATAAAAATAAATCCATTGTATATCTTCGAAAATAAAGCTAATTTTAAAGAATAAATAATTTATTATTGGATTCTATTTTTAATACATCATGGTTACATCAAATACAAAGCAAGCATTAGCAATTCTTAGAGATTTTTCTAATTTTCAATGGTATATTATTGCAATTTTCCTAATTGTCTTCTATATTTATGCTACAGAATATAAAAAGCAGAATTGGGATGGAATCGCTGCTGGGTTAACTTATTTGATGTTAAATACATTTGCTGAAATTATTAATTCTATATTCTTTGTCGTAACACAGCATGCTCCTCTCTGGGCGGCACCTGGTGGAACAGCATATTTGTTCCTCATCGGGCTAAATATTGAGTTACTATTTATGTTTTGTCTAATTGGACTTGCGACATCGAAGTTTCTTCCCGAGGATAAAGAGAAAAAATATTTCGGTGTAAATAATCGAATCCTTATGGCGGGAATCTTTGCAGTAGTAAGTTTGATTTTTGAAATTTGTCTAAATTTTATTGGAGCTTTAACATGGGACTATTGGTGGTGGAGTGCGAGTTGTCCATTAGTCATCTTTGGTTATTTTAGCTTTTTTCTAATAGCATTCTGGGTATATGATATTGAAGATATAAATAAAAAAAGGAAAGTTGTATTGTTCCTTGCTATGATTACTCTAATACCTTTATTTCTACTTATTGGATTAGGAATTATCTAAAGTATGGTTTTTTCTCATGTTTGATAATAGTGTAAGTGACGATACTAAAAAATTTTCAATGGACAATATTAATTTAAGGTATCAAACAATAGTTTCTGCTCCTATAGAGGAAGTATGGGAATGGATTACATCCTTAGAGGGAATACAAAAAGAAATGAAGCCCTATTTCAAAATGACTGCTCCTAAAGGTATTAAAAATATTAATGATATCAAAATTGAGTTAGGGAAACCTTTATTTCGTAGTCATATTTATTTATTTTGTTTTCTACCAATTGGCCATGATGACATGACACTGATTAAATATACAGAAGGTAAAGGCTTTATAGAACAATCCCCTATGAGTTCAATGGAACTATGGCGACATGAGAGAGGCTTAGAAAAAGTTGAGCTAGGCACAATGATTACCGATCAATTAACATTCAAACCTCGACATGCTCCAAAGCTTATGAATAAGTTCTTACAGCGTGTATTTCGTCATCGTCATAAAGTTCTTAAACAAAGATTTGGTTAAAAAGATGCATTGGACAGCTATGCTGAAGAAGAGAAACATTTTGGATAAATATATAATTTATCTTTAAGTTTTTTTGTAAGGTGCGTTAGACTTAAATATTTTTTTAATATAGTTCTATTATAATTAAAATTAAAAATAAAATTAATAGAAAGAAAAGAGGAGAAAAATTGGCAAAATTTATTCAGGACCCTAATATAAGCCTTGATCGCAATTTTAGGAAGGATTATGTTCTGGTACAAGGAATTGCTCCTATAAAATTTAAGGAAGATGAATTAGGATCCAAATGGGAATTTAGAGTTGACATTATGGATGATAACGTGCTCATAGCATCAGTAACGAAAGTTTTTAAACCTAAGAAACTAGAAGTGAACGAAAAATTTAAAGAGAAAGTAGATGGAGCAAAATTTAAGAAAAGATTTATGGACATGAATCTTGAGTACAAGTATTTTATTAATCATCTTGATTAGCGGGGCGGCAAATATAAAGGCAAATATAGAAGATCCTGAGTTCTGGGAAAGATAAGCTATAATTCGGGAAAGATTTAGGAATAAAATACTAAAAGAGAGAAAATATGGAATCAAAAAAATGAATACCCGTAAGGAATTTAAAATGGACCTCACATTTGAAAGATCGTTCCTTCCAACGAGGTCTTCCAACATTAAGCTTATCGCTTATGTAAAAGGAGAAATAAATGAAGATTTATTTCGAGACGCAGTTAGTAAACTGGCAACTAAACACCCATATCTCAGATCCAAGGTTGTTATAAGAGGGGATGGTTCAGCATATCTTACTACTGAAGGAGGAAAAGAACCAAAAGTTATTATAATCCAAGATAATGAGGATGTACTCGATGCGATTTATCAAGAAGATACACAACCTTCAAACTGGGAAACAGATCCCACAAGTCGGTTTATACTTATAAAAGATGCAAATGGTTCTGATGTAATTGTTGCATATGTTCAGCATATAATCGCAGATGGACGCTCTGTTGTTTTTGTTATGAAACACCTTTTAGAAATAATTGCCGATCCTACAAAAAAAATCGAGGAATTAACCCCAATTTCATTAGTAGAAAACGCTCCTGCAGATGTTATAATTCCAGATGTAAAGAAATCTTATGCGGAAAACATCAATAAAGCCTGGGCTAAAGAAAAAATAACATTTAGTGTTGAAGACTTTATTAGGGTAGCAAAACGGAAATATGAATCCGGACCTGATGTATTTGTTGATCATGCTTTAACTCAAGATGAAACAACTGCGTTACGAGATAAATCAAGAGAACAAGAAGTTTCCTTAAATGCAGCCCTATTAGCAGCTATTCTTCTCGCAAAAAATTTAGAGGAAACGGAACCATCACCCAACAAATTAGGTCTTGCTGTTGATGTGAGGAAATTTTTAACCAAAGATGCTGGTGAGGCTTGCAATTTACTAGCTTCTGGTACAATGGTAGATCCAGAATACAAAGAAGGTATGGAATTTTGGAACCTTGCAAAAGATATCCACGCAAAGACTCTAACAGCTTTAGGTTCAAACCAAAATCTCTTTGCGACACGAATGATGACTAAATATATGGACCCTACTTTCAATGATGCCATGTATATGTTCCAGCAAGGTGGTTGGGAAGGGACACCTATGATAAAGAAGATGGGTGGTCAAAGAGCTCCTGTTGGAGCAGTTCTTACAAATTTAGGGGGATTGCAATTACCACCAGAATATAAGAGTAAGAATCCAATTAATTTGACTGATGCTATTTTCTACCCTCCAATAGGTATTGAAACAGTAATTGAACTGGGAGTCAGTAGTTTATTAGGAAAACTTCATATAGTTACTTTATCCCCACAAAATGCTGCCAATAGGGATTTAAAAGAAAGAGTAATTCCAAAAATCATAGAGATTTTGCGAAAAAATCTGTAAATTCATTTATTTCTTTTTAGTTTTGGTTCTTTATTATGAATCTTAAAATACATTCATTATCGCCATCGGGAAATCTTTTTACAGCAATTTCCTCCCCCTCAATACCCAAAGCGTCTAACCACCCAAGGTGTCGCTGCATACAGGCACAAATATATTCATTTTCCTTTTTAGATTTTTTAACTTCTTCCCAAATGAAGCACTTTTTAACAACACCGTCCCCTTCTTTATCAGAATGAACCACGAACTTAAATTTCATGATTTTCGGGATGATGACATCCATAAAGGTATTTATTATTTTAAAAAGTTCAGGGATTGTTTTTATTGTTCCTTTTTTAACGCCTAGAGCGTTCATGATATGTTTTGCTTCGATTTTTCCCATAGAAAAAATAACTTTTTGGTTTAATCCATTAGCTCTCTCAATCCCTAATTCTCGTTTCGACTTCAAGAACCATTGTCCATCGTGTTGAGCCCAGCACATCTGCAGGATGAACTTTTGGGTTGCTAAATTTATGTCATACTTATCTTTTATTATTTGCGTCATTAAATTTCACTTAATTTTTAATCTGTGTTGTTACAAAAAACAATAACTAACCTCCAATGAGGATTTATGAATATATTCAAAAACTCATTGTATCATAGGGAATATCATTTTTTTCTAACCATTCCTTAAACTCAACATCTGATTTAAACTGTTGTTTAATCAAATTTAATAAAATGATGGAGACATCTTCAGCTTTAATAGTTAACCAATATTCATTATCAAAATCTCCATATAGATCTTTAAGATATTCGCCGCAGTCATAACCGCTTAAAACTAGGTCCCCCTTCTCATTTATTTCTGCGGTTAAAGTATGGTGTTCATCTTTTCCCCTTCTATAATCATAAATAGTTATCTTTTTCATAGCAAAAATTTTCAATTATTAAAGTTTCTCTAAAGATTTTATGTTAATAAAAAATAAAAAAAAAAAAGATATTAATATTAAGGTTTTTTTAACCAATATCTAAGATATATTAAAACAATCACTACCATTGGAATGCCCACTATTATCACCAACCACCCTAGCGTTAGGAGATATGCGTATACCCAGTAGCTGTAAGGTTTATTGCCAAAAGGAGTAAAATAATTTCCATCAATTGCTATATAAATGCAATAGGCGATAAACATAAATATTCCACAGCCACTACCTCCTATTGCTTTTTTCTTTTTTGAATTCTCGTCTTTGAACTTAGTTCGTTCATTAGTAGGTAATTTTTGCCACCAGAGATACCCTCCTAAGCCAAAAATTAATGCCGCGGGTATTCCAACAAATAATAGTTCCCATAAAATCAGGATAATGATGAAACTTACTACCCAATTCAAACTCCATTCATCAAAAGTCGCTGTTCCGTAATTTCCAATGGGAGACGTTTGAATATGCCAAATTAGGACGATCACTGCAATTATACAAAGAATTACAATTGCTATTACAAAAAAGAATAGAGCTTTCCAATGTTTTTTAATCATATCTTTCCAAAATTGTTCATCAGTCATTTTCTGCTCGTTTTCCATATTAATCTTTTATTACTTTCTTATTTTTTTGGTATTTTTTTTTACTTTTATCCTTATTATTTATATTTTAAAAATAGTTTGACAGAAATTATACCATCGAATTACGATGCTTTTAAGGGAGAATACTAAGATTTATTATATCAGATCTTTTAATGCAAGAATCAAAACCATCGTAAAAATACCAGCAACTATTAAAATCAATTGTCTGATACTATATTTTGCCCCCAATTTCCGATGTAGTTCAGGAGTTAAATCAGATAATGCTATATACAAAAAACTTGCTGCCGAAATTGCTAGTACATAAGGGATGACAAGAGATATCTCATCTAAAATAAAATAACTTATAATCGCAGCAGGAATCGTAGTTGATCCTGATAAACTATTGTAAATAAAGGCTTTTTTCTTTGAATAGTTTTTATCAATTAAGATTCCAAGATCTCCTACTTCTTGTGGAATTTCGTGTACAATTACAGAAAGACTAACGGCGATTCCAATTGTAAAATCAATTAGAAATGCAGCGGCTATCACAATCCCATCAACAAGATTGTGAAACGCATCTCCAAAAATAATGATTGGTCCCGCTGCAGATTCTGTGACTTCACATTCAACTTGATGGCAATGACGCCAGATTATTAGTTTTTCTAAGATGAAAAAAAACATTAATCCAATTAGGATCATCGGTAAAACTAAATTAAGGTTATATCCTGACCGTATAATCGCTGTGGGGATCATTCCTAAAAATGCTGCTGCTAATAACGTCCCTGTCGCATATGCTACTAAACATGGAATAAGTTTTTCCTGATGAGCTTTTCCTAACTGAATAAAACCCATTGCTATGATTATTGCTCCAATACTGCCTAAAATGCTAAAAAATATTATCCAGAAGAGAATATTGAACCAACTCTTGGATTTTTATTAGATAGATTAATTTTATAACAACTAATTTATATTAAAATATATTAACTATAAAACATATATCAACTATAAAATATAAATTAACTAGTATAAAGAAGAGAAGTAACTATACAATTGGAAAGCTGATATAAATGAATGAAGTCAATTGTGATTGTGGGATGAATGATTGTTTTCCTGGATGTGGGTGCGAGATATTAACCTTTTTAGGAAAGAAATGGAGCGTGTATATAATAATGCATTTAATGGAAATTCAACAGCTCCGATTTAATAAGTTCCTCAATCACATGCCAAAATTAGGACCAAAAAGTCTCTCTGCCAGATTAAAAGAAGCCGAAAATCTAGAATTAATAAATAGATCTGTTGAAACTAATAGTCCTGTAAAAGTATTGTATTCTTTAACTAAAAAAGGTATAGAACTTGGAAATTTATTAAAAAAAATGAAACATTTAGTCCATTCTTGGACAAATTAATCATTCCTAATAATAAATTTAAGGAGGAATGAGAATTAGTTTAAAAAAATAAAATAAATAAGATTAGAAAAATCAAATTACTTTTTTGATAAATATCGAATTTTAACCATTAAATCCCGGAGTTCCATTTTATCATTATCAGCAGTTATATATTTCTTTTTAACACCTTCATCAAGTGCGAACGTTGTAATTTGATTTCCTTGGAGGGAAACCATTTTACCGAAGTCACCATTCAACACGAGTTTCATGGCAGCTAATCCAAATCGTAATCCTAGGATTCGGTCAAATGAGTTTGGGTGTCCTGCTCTCATTGTATGTCCTAAAACAACGCTTCGTACTTCAAAATCCACACTATTCTCTTGAAATTCCTCTTTTAAATCATCTCTTAGCTTTAATTCATCGACAAGGACTTGAGACATATTTAAAGCAGGTAATACAGGATTTCCAAACGTATCTTTTGGTAATTTATCAATTGTCTCTTGTGTAATTGTCTTAAAGTCTCGTTTAAGCGAATCTTGATCCGGATAAGCACCTTCAGAGCACGCAATAATATGATATTTATATCCTGCTTTAACTCTCTTTTTAAGAACTTCGATAACATCTCTTTCTAAACTGAACGGGGTTTCTGGGATCAAAATGATATCTGCACCACTCGAAATTCCACTATACATCGTAAGAAATCCAGCATCACGTCCCATAACTTCTACAATAAAAACTCTTTGATGTGATCGTGCGGTGGTTGTTAAATTATCCATTGCATCCGATGCTAATTGAACTGCGCTCCAAAATCCAAAAGTGTAATGGGTTCCTGCTAGATCATTATCAATCGTTTTTGGGCAGCCAACGACCTTCGCATTTGCATGTTTATACATCAAATCTGCCACTCCTAATGTATCATCACCCCCTATGCATATTAGAGCATCGATTCCTAACTCATCAAACTTAGCAGCCAATTCTTTTGCTCTTTTTTCTTTTGATTCAACACCTTTAAAAGGATTAGTTCTGCTTGTATAGAGAATAGTACCACCTATGGTATGAAGGTCATCATGGTCAGCAATGTTAAGTGGTATTGTCAGATTTTCTAAAAATCCTTTCCATCCTTTAAGAATTCCAACACATTCAACACCGGCATCAAATGCTTTAAGCATGATACCATATAATACAGAATTTAAACCGGGGCAGTATACGGCAGTCAAGGAAAATCTTGAGCATGGCTCCGCCGCCCGTCAAAATACCAACTTTTTTAATTGTCATTTAAATTTCACTTTTTAACAATTATTCAATATAGATTGATTAACCATTTTCGATTAAAAATATTTTGAAAAAGTCTTATTTTATTGTTTATCTATTTTAAATTTTCAATTTTTTCAAAAGTATATTTTGAACTATCTTCGGGGATTATATAACTCCCTCCGCTAAGATCAGCAATTTTTAAAGTAAATTCAAGTTGTCCTTTCATGGCTTTTTGTAAATCTTTTAAAGTATCTTTTATTTCGCTTTTTTCTGGATTACCATCTTCAAGATTATTTAGATAGATTGAAATAGCTCGCTCAAATCTGAGTAATATTCCTTCTACATTAGTATAATAAAATTCAGCACTCGGTCCAGGTTCTACTTTTAAATCCAATTCAGATATTTCTAAATTTCCTGTCGGAGAACGATATATTTTAGATTTTAGATCGTTTTCTTCAGTGATTTTTAAAGTTATAATACCAGCATCCATTCTAGTAGTTAAAGGTATAATATCATTATTTTCAAAATCACATCTATTACATTTAAATTTTAAAAATAGCATTTTATCCTTATCTGGAAGGTCGTATATAATCTGATTAATTAAAATGTCGCCATCTTTACATGCTGGACATTTAAAATTCGTAACTTTTTCCTCTGTATTTTTCTTCTTTTCTTGCATTGTGAAAAATTAAAGTCTTAGTTATGTAAACAAAGGATAATATGTTATTATTTTTTTTTTATAATCAAAAAAATTTATTCTTTTATAGTCAATTTAATATCTATAAGGTTTTTAAAGTATTAATTTAATAACTTTATCCGAAAATTTTTAATAGTATCCGCTTTTTAAAATAGATAATACTGCATTAATACTTTTCTAAAGGAATAATATAAAGTTGGGAAATTATGCGAGATACGGAAAAAAAAAATTATTTATTAATTCCAAACTCTATATTATCGTTATTTATTGTACTATTAGTAGTATTAGTAATCTTAATTTTATAACGCAAACAATAAAAACTTTCTTCTCTGCGTTTTTGTTGGTTGCTTAGACATTAATTATATAATTATCAAGAAGAAAAAAGTTGGAAAAAATTGACGGAAGGCACTATAATTGAAATAACATTTCATGGCCGTGGAGGTCAGACTGCAATTACTGCAAGTCAATTACTTGCTGAAATGGCTTATGAAAAGGGATTTAAAGATACAATCGCAATCCCCATTATTGGCGCTGAGCGAAGAGGGGCCCCGATCCAAGCATTTACTAAAATTTCGAAGGATAAACCAATTAGAACTTACGATAGTGTTAAAGAACCCGATTATATGTTTATATTTGACACGTCTTTATTGGATATTCCTAGAATAAGGGACTCTATTAAGGAAGGGGTTACGCTTATCGCAGATAGCGTAGATTCTATTGATAAGAGCAAATTGCCTAAAGATGTAAAAGTCTACATAGTAGATGCTACCGGGATTTGTATTAATAGAAGTTTTATGCATTCTAGTGGTCCAATTTTAAATATCCCGATGTTAGGAGCATTTGGAAAGGTTTCAGGATATTATGATTTAGAAGTAATGGAAAAAGTACTAAAAAAGAATTTTGGAGAAAGTAAATTAGAAAAAAATATGAATGTTGCACAGGATGCATACGAAACGGTAAAGGAGGTATGAAATAATGTCTGATACAGAGAAATGGAAAAAAATAAATAAATCGAAGGAAGAACGTCCAAAAGTTCAAGAGTATAAGAATTGGAAAGAGTTATCTCCAATCCCTATATCCTTACCAATTGATGGTTCTATAGGAAACACAGGTGATTGGAGAACTTTTAGACCTGTAATCAATCAAGAAGGATGTAATAAATGTGGAATTTGTTGGATGTATTGTCCCGAAGGAACGATAAGGAAACGTGAAGATGGTTCCTTTGAAGTTGATTTAATTTATTGTAAAGGTTGTGGGATCTGCGCAAAAGAATGTCCTACTAATAATATTGAAATGGTAAGGGAGAGTGATATTAAAAAATGACTAAAGTTGAATTAACTGATTTTGTACAGAATAAGGAAACACAGATTATTAAAGGAAATGTTGCGGCTGCAAATGCAGCAAAATCTGCAAGGGTACAAGTTATTTCTGCTTACCCGATTACGCCTCAAACAACAGTAGTAGAAAAGTTGTCTGAATTTGTTGATGGAGGATACATGCCAGGAACACAATTTATTAAAATGGAAAGTGAGCATTCTGTTATGGCGGCTACAGTTGGCGCTAGTATGGCAGGAACTCGGACTTTCACAGCCACATGTGGACAGGGACTTTTTTATATGTATGAAATGATTCATTGGGCAGCAGGAGTTAGGTTGCCAATAGTAACAGCAATTGTTTCGAGAGGAACAGCACCACCTTGGAATATCTGGGCAGATTTTTCAGATGTTATTAGTTGTCGAGATACTGGATGGATGAGTTCTTTCTGTGCCACTCATCAAGAAATTTATGATGAGATCCTGATGTCCTACAAAGTATGTGAAGATTATGATGTCCTCTTACCCAAATTTGTAGCTTATGGAGGTTTCATATTATCTCATACATCTAAACCAGTTATAATTGAAGACCAAGATAAGGTTGATGGTTATTTACCTGCTCTTCCGGATGAGAAAGGTTGGCCTCACATCTGGATAGATCCTGAAAGACCTCTTATGCATGGAAATCTCATAATGCCTTCTGGTTTTTATTCTGAATTTCGGATGAAATTGCATATTGCTCTATTGGAATCTAAAGAGAAAATTAAAAATGCTGCAAAGGAATTTGAAAAAGTGTTCGGGAGAAGCTATGGAAATGGGTTAATTCAAGAATATAATATGGATAATGCTGAAGTAGCAATGCTGGCCTATGGAGATTTAGCTCTACAAATGGAAGAGGCTGTAGACCAAGTTAGAGAAGAAGGATATAAAGTTGGAATGGTTAAATTGAGGCATTTTAGACCCTTTCCAACAGAAGAAATTATAAAGCTCGGTAAAAAGGTAAAAGTGCTCGGAGTGATTGATCGAGGTATAGCATTTGGTTCTCAGACAGGAGGTCCAGTTTCTTGTGAAGTTAAAACTGCATTACATGAAACTGAGGGGACAGCAAAAGTGTTCCCCATGATGAATGGAATTGGAGGAAGAGAAGTATCACTTGAACAACAAAAGAATCAATTAAAGCTTTTGGTTAAATTTAACGAAACTGGAGAACTCCCAAAGGACATGATTTATGGAACTTATTGGGATGGTTTATTGGAGGTGGAATAAAAATGGTGTCATTGAAAAATGTAATTGATGAAGAGATAGCTTGTCAAGAATGGTTTTTACCAGGAAATTCTTGTTGCGCAGGATGTGGGCTTGAAATTGCACTTCGATGGGCGATGAAAGCTTTAGGACCGAAAACTGCTATGATAACCCCTGCAAGTTGCTTAAATGTAGTAATAGGATTATGGCCAAAAACAGCGCCTAATTTTTCTCAGTTTAATATGGCATTTGCAGCAGGAGCAGCAGCAGCTACGGGAGTTTCTGCTGCTTTTAAAGCAAAAAATTATAAGTTTCCGGGACAAGGATGGGATGAAATGGTTTCTATTTGTTTTGCAGGAGATGGAGGCACTACAGATATTGGGATTCAAGGATTAAGTGGAGCTGCCGAAAGAAATTCAAATATCATATATGTGTGTTATGATAATGAAGCTTATATGAATACGGGAATTCAAAGATCTTCTTCAACGCCCCATGGTGCACTAACAACTACAACTCCATTTGGTAAAGAAAGATATAAAAAGAATGTACCTGCTATAATGGCAGCCCATGAAATTCCCTATGTGGCAACTTGCTCTATAAGTGAGCCTTTAGATATATATGAAAAGTTCAAAAAGGCAAAATCGATTGAAGGATGTAAATATATACAAATCTTTGCCCCTTGTCCACCTGGATGGGGATATTTAGCAGAGGAAAGCATTGAAATAGCGAGATTAGCAGTGAAAACAGGATTTTGGATTTTATATGAGATTGAAAATGGAGTATTAACGCTTTCAAAAAAGAGCAAATCTTTAGTAGATCCTAGCAAGAGAGTCCCAATCATTGAATATGTTTCAAAACAAAAGCGATTTGCAGGAATTTCCGAAAAAACCTTAATAGAGATACAAGAGCGCGTAGACCATGATTGGGAAAAAATTGTAGATCAATTAGAATGTCAATCTAGATAATTTAAAATTTTTTTATTTTTAATGTACCTTAATTTAAATATATGGGATTTTTAGTAAAGGTTTCAGGTAAGAGATTAGAGGATATTCAGATATTTCTTGAAGAAGCTGCTGATATTATTATATCTGGAGGTCTTCTAGGATTCCCAACAAATAGTGTTTATGGTCTTGGTGGAGATCCTTTAAATTTAGATTTAATTGAAAGGTTAAATAATATAAAATTTCGGGATCGGAATAAAGGATTTTTATTATTAATTTCTGATATTGAAGAAGCGCATAAAATCGCTGAATTCAACGAAACTGCTAAAATCTTAGCTGAAAAATTTTGGCCAGGGCAATTAACATTAATCTTGAACAGAAAAGAGCCAAATATTATACCAATAGAAGTATCTGCAAATCGAAATACAATAGGACTACGTGTACCAGAGAATGAAATTCTCTTAAAAATTTTACAAATTTTAAAATCTAAGGGACACTTTGGAGGAATTATTGGAACTTCAGCAAATTACTCAGGAGAGCCCCCCTCTATAAGTGGTGAAGAAATAGCTAAAAAGTTTTTAATGTCTATTGACTTTATAATTGATGGAGGTAAGTCTGAATCTAAGGTTCCTAGTACAATAGTGGATTGTACAACTGAAAAATTAAAATTTTTAAGAATTGGAAAATTATCAGAAGAGGAAATAAAAAATAAATTATCAAATGATTAAAATCAGATATAAAGTTGAATTTAAGTGAAAAATTTTAATCTATTGGTGTCCTCTTCGAGATATAACGAAACAAATGCTAAGGCAGAGTTATGGTTTATATTATTGATTTGCGGAGACAAATATCCTATAATTTCAGATTTAGAATTTTCTGGATTAATCACAGCTTTAACAAGTCTAAATGCGAAAGAGGTAATTCAAAAAATAAAAAATATTTTGAATAATGATCCAAACTTTTTTCAATATATTTTAAAAATAATTCCGATTGACTTTGTATGTCAGTCACAACCCTCTATTATAAAACAGATCGTTCAACAAAATTACAAAAGTTTTATTGATAAAAACGATACCTTCAGAATAACTTTAAAAAGAAGAAATCACGAATCTATTAATAGAAATAACTTAATTAATATTATCGCAGAAAAAATTAATAATAAAGTTGACCTTGAGAATCCAAATAAAATAATAAGAATAGAAATTTTAGGAAATAGTTGCGGAATTACTTTTCTAAAACCTAGCGATATCTTAAAATTTAAATGTAAAACGTCTTTGGATTAGAATAAGCAATCATGGAAAAATTAAATAATTTTTTCGATAACCTTTTTGGGGTGGTGCCGGGGGGAGTATTTGGATTAATTTCTATCTCTATAGGACTTTCTATTGATATTATTGGTCTTGTCATCTCAGGGTATAGCATGTATACCCATTCAGTAAGCTCGTTAAGTATTGTTGGCTATCCAGTGGGATTGTTATTTAATATTGGATTGTTCTTTTCAGGTATATCTGCTGCTATATTTGATATCTATTTAGGCAAAATAATTAGTCGCGAAATTGTTAATGAAAAAGCAATAAAATTAACAGTCGCAATCTCGGTTGTTTCTAGCTTTTCTTTGTCACTTGTTGGTCTTTTTCCTTTAAGCCAAGAGAATTATACGATATTGGTTTTACATTTAGTTTTTGCCTTTACAGCATTTATAGGCGGATTAATATTTATTTTCCTTTACAGTTTGTTTATGTTAAAAGATCCTAAATTTTTGAAAATATTAGCTTATAGTGGATTTGTAGTGTGTGGATTTTTTGCATTCTTCTTATTTACACAATTTCCAATAGCAGAATGGCTGGCTGTTTTTGCAATTATATTATGGACACTAATCAATGCATCATACATGATCTATAAAAAAATTTGAAAGACATGTAGAATTAAAATATTAAATAAAAATTCCTTGAATTAATCTGCTTTAATTTTTTCTAAGCTTAAGAAGGCCATTTTTTCACAAATTAAATCGTATATCGCTAAAAATAAGTTATTAAGGTTATTAGCTATTAGATCGGTATTAAATTCCTCTACTCCGTAAGAATTTAACACAGAATTAATTTGATTATCTGAAATTTCGAAATATGACTTGATTTGATTAAATTTTTTAAGGTTCTGGTGATTTATAGTTAGTTCGATCTCGTTTGCTCCCAATGATTCTAAAACTTCCTCATTAATTTTATTTAAATTGTTCTCGTTTGAAATAATGACATAACTAATTATCTTATCTGACTTTAAATTAATTCCAAATGCTTCAAGTGCGTTTTTAATTTGCCTATTAGTTGCTAAATACAATAATAATTCAATATTTTTTCTTTTTGAAATATTAGTTTTATCAGTAAAGGCCTTTTGTGTGTAATAGCATGCTGTAAAAATATGATCCTGGTTTAAAATATACTTATCGGAAAAAAATTGTATAGTAGAATTTTTATGATTATTTTGAATTTTTTCAGTTAGGTTAAGTATAGAATCTAATGTGATATCGAAGATCCCTATTTGATTAATTCCTACTAAGTATTTTAAGTTCAAATCACTGATATAGAAATTTTTAACAATCATAATATCTCAATTTTAAAATCTAAACTGGTAAGGTAAAATGCAACCATTCTGGCATTACTCCAAATTGAATTCGAACGAATATTACAAATATTAGAAGTAAAAATAAATAAATCGTAAATACCCAATCTTTTCTTGAATATTTTATAGTGTAATAATATGAGCGATCTTCAGTACTTCCAAACGCTCTTGATTCTAGAGCTTCGGCCACATTAAAAGCCCTCTTTATTGAACAAATTATTAGTGGAACCAATAAAGGGAAAAGATTTTTTATTTGATTGATTAGACCTTTTTGTTGCATTTCATAACCTCTACTTTGTTGAGCATCTATAATATTTTGCGCTTCTATTGCAATGGTAGGGACAAATCTAAAAGCTAAAGAGAAAGAAAAAGCGTATGGATATGGTACTTTCATAGATATTAAAGAAAGTGCTAAATCATTAGGATGGGTCGTTAAAAAAAATATTGAAAAAGCTGTAATCATAATACATATTCTAAGTATCATTGCTATAGCGTAAGACAATGATAAAAAGTAAGTATTTAGAACAATGATTAAAAGTATCATAAATGAGAGCCCACGAATGCTTTTAATCCACTCTTTTACCATTCTGCCTAGAAAAATTAAAGGAATCAAACTTAAAAATATTAAAAACAATGGTACGATGTCTACAAATAGCAAACCACTAATAGAATACACAATAGCACACAATAATTTTACTCTAGGATCGAAATTATGGACTAATGTATTTTTTTTTTGAAATTTGAACGCTTGGAGAAATTCTAAGGACATTTTGCTATTTTCACCCTAGACTTTTGTGGATTTGTTTTTTAAATAATTTGTAAGAAAATGGGTCATTTCACTTTTAGAATTTATGTCTTCTGGGCATTGAACTCCCATTTCGTTTAACGCTATATTAAGCTGTCTTATCTGCGGCAAAATTAGAGAGGATGTCTCCACTAAGAATTCGTTGGTTAATACTTTGTCTGTTTGTCCATCTGCAATGATGCTCCCATTTACCATTAATATTGTCCGAGGGATATATTCTATTGCGAATTCTATATTATGGGTGACTATTATAATAGTTTTTCCTCTATCTTTTTCTTTATTAATTAAATTAACAAAGAAGTCGATTTCGTTAGCGTCTTGGCCTAAAGTAGGTTCATCAAACACTAGTATCTCCGGATCCCTACAAAATATTGATGCTAGTGCTAATTTTTTTGTTTCTCCACCTGATAGATTTAGAGGTGATCTCTCCTTATATTTATTTAAATTAAATCTGTTTAATACATCATTAGTTCTATTTTGGATTTCTTCTTTACTTAGATTAAGACTTTTTAAGGAAAATTTTATTTCTTCTTCAACAGTATTAGAGAATACTTGATGGTATGGATTTTGAAAAATTATTCCTACTTTTTTAGATGTTGTACCTATATTTTTAGACTTAATATTTTCGCCATCGATATAAACATTGCCTTTTAATGGCCTAATAAGACCATTTAACGTCCTAATTAGTGTAGTTTTACCAGCTCCATTCATTCCCATAATTCCAACTAATTCTCCTTTGTAAATATTCAGGTTAATTTGTTTTAAAGCCATAGTTCTATTTGGGTAAGTGTAATCCACATCTTTTATTAAAATTATAGGTAATTCTTCAGACATTTAGACCATCGTTCATTTTTAATTCATATTTTTAAGATATTTTATTGTTTCGAGAATTGAAGTCGGAATCTTATCATTATAGAGTTTTTCTTTTTTCAATTGGTTGAATATTGAATATATCACAGGTTTATTTATAATTAGATTTTGAAAGGTATCTTTATTGATTATATTATCTTTAGTATCATGCTCAAGGATTTTGCCTTCCGAAATTAAGATAATTTCATCAGCTACAGGTAGAACTAAATCCATGCGATGTTCACTAATTATTATCGTAGTTCCTTTCTCAGTTTGAATTTTTTTTAATAAATTAATTATTTTTTTAGCCATCATAGGATCTAGCAATGAAGAGGGCTCATCCAATATAAGAACCTTGGGGGCTAATACTAAGATTGATGCAATGGCCACTCGTTGTTGTTCTCCACCGCTTAATTCAAAAGGAGCTCTATCTAATAGATGTTCAATTTCAGTTAATTGGATAACTTCTTTAATTTTTTTATTCATTTCTTCACGAGGCATTCCTAGATTCTCCATGCCAAAGGCAATTTCGTGTTCTACATTCATTGAAATTAATTGGTTCTCAGGATTTTGAAACACAATCCCTATTTCCGTAGATAAATCAGGAATGGGTGTTTCAACTGTATCTTTTCCATTTACTTCTACACTTCCTTTATAAAATCCAGCATAAAATTGTGGAATTAATCCATTCATACTCCTAATTAAAGTGGTTTTACCTGAACCAGTAGCTCCTGCTAGTAGAATGAACTTATTCTTTTCAATCTTTAAATTAAGATTATTTAACTGGTAAGTCTCGTTTTTCTTGTACCGAAATGAAAAATTATTATATTTTATTAAACTCATAGAGAATTGACGTTTTCTTGATGTGAATATAAATTATATTACTTACTTAAAGATTGCTTTACTTTTTCAATTAGTATAGCTAATAATTCTTCTAATCCTTCATTACCTTGTATTGCGGCTGCGCCATCATGACCACCTCCAGATATTTCATCATCAGACAATTCCTCTAAAATTTTACCTAAATGTAAGCCAGTTTTCAAACAAACATATTTTTTTGCTCTCGTACTGATTCTATACCCCGATTTTTTCTCTGAATATGCAACACCTACATCAAAACCTATTTTAATTAATGAAGAAGCTACGCTTGCTTCAAAACTTCCAACATTAGTTATTCCAATTAGCCAATTCCCTTCCTGAATTAACTGAACTCTTTGTAATGCTTTTATTTTTGCTATTTTTTCAGGAATGGTTTTATCATTCTTTAATGTTGATTGTATTTCTTGATAATCTAGTTGATTACTTAATAATTTTGAAATTCGCAATATTGTATCATTATTTCCATGCTTAAAAAACCCAGAATCAGTTAAAATTGCGGCAATGAGAAGATATTTGTAGGGTAACGTTAATTCTACATTATAATATTCACACAATTCGTATATAATTTCCGCAGTTGAACTATATTTATCGTCTATAATGTTCAAAGATATATTCCTTTTATCATTCTTTTTCAATTTTAAGTGATGGTCAATAAAGATAATTGGAATTACCGAATTATTAATATCTGGAATTGCCACTTGATCTAAATTATTAGTATCTAAAATTAAAAATATGTCAATCTTTAAAGTCTTAAACTCAATTTCTAAGGGGATTGTAATATTAGGAAATTTTTCTGTAAATTTTTGAATAAACCCTTTTGTAGATTTTGAGATTTCTGGTAAAAATAAATGAACATCGGCGGAACTAATAAATCGATTGAGAAAAAATTTTAAAACCAAGCAGGATGCTAATCCATCAATGTCTACTAGCTCGTGAGTTGTTAATAAAATTTTTTTACCTTTCAAAAAAAGTTTTAAATCTTCAAATTTGGAATTTAACATATACTTAAGCGGCCTTATTTTGCAAATCTGACTGAATAGATTTACGGAGCGATTCAATTTGCCCTTTAGTCCTCTGGACTTTAGACTCTATAGTTTTGAGCCTCATTTCCAGGGTTGTCTTTAGCGACTTTTTTTCTTCAAGAAGCCTATTTTTTTCACTTTTTACTAAAATCCCACCTATTGATTTGTAAACGACCTCGTCAGGATTGATCTTTTCGAGTTCTTCGATAGCTACTTCTGCCTCTCTAGTAGCACTCTCGAGCTGTATTTTTTGATTTGTTAGAAATTCCATTGTCGTCGATAGATTTTGTAAATTCATGACTTTTTTTTTTAATTCTTCATCAAGGTCATCAAGATTTATGCTCATAATTTTTCAATATTTATATTTTTTATAATAAATTTAACACGATAAGTTATATATTCTTTACTCGCAAAGCCCCAAAGAATTTTCTACGATCCTAGAAAAACCTATAATATCGCTTATTGAGGCTCGAAATGCAGTGATATCACTGCTTTCTATATGAAATATTAATAGATTCTCTTCTTTTTCCATCTTTATTTTAGATCGTTTAGTGTTTAATTTATCTAATTCGGGCAAAAATGAGTTATAAGAAATGTCTCGAGTTTTAGAATCTATAAATTTTAGTTCAACAGTTGCTTTTATGGTAAATGGGTTGTTTTGATTCATTATTCTTCAATAACTTCTAATTCTCTTTGCTTTCTCTTTGCAATCCTGAATGACTCTACTCCTCGAGGAGTTTCTATGTAATATGCACCTCCGGTAAATTTGGCGTCGCATTTCTTACAATGCCAGATACCCGTAGAAATTCTATGGACAGAACCTTTTGTTTGACATCGAGGGCATTTAATTTTTTGTTTCATTTTTTCCATGATTTGGCGATATCTCTTCCTGACCACCGAACCATAACGGGCTTGAAATTTTCCACTAATCCCGACTTTTTTAGTTTTCCCCATTTATGCATCAAGTTTAAATTAAGACTGTTAATAATCTATTAAAAACACAATAAAATAAAAATTTTAAGGAAAATATTAGAAATATTAAAATCTAAATAAAAATAAAAAAAAATTATTCATTATTAGCTTTGTATTGCCAAAGATTTAAGTCCTTTCTTAATTTTTTACCTATTTCTAGTGATTTATTACATAACATTTTGATTTCATCAAAAGAGAACGTTGCTATTCCACTTTTTTGTATACTAGTTATTTTTTCTTCAGTAGAGGATATGGATATCCGACCATCACAAACTAATTCTTCTGGCAAATCTGGATCAAGAAAAATGATATCATCAATTTTTCCATAAGTAATTACCAAAGGTAATTCATTAACTATATCTTTTCCAGTAAAATATCCACCTGTCCATTCAACATCTTCGCCATTCCATTTCCCTTCAGGAAGTTGGGCTGAAATTAACGTAGTTAAAGCGCTTACGCCTCCACAATCGATTAAATTTCCTTCATAATTTATTACATACATATCAACAAATAAAATGTAAACTGCTTTTTCTGCTTCTATGCACAATTTTTTTGTTTGAACACAATCCGCATGTCGAATTCCCCGATCTACCACACGAGCTAATTCAATTGATTGTTCATCTGGAGGCCCTCTCTCAAATAAAGGAGATGCCAAGGGTATTAACTCTGCCATAATTGTACAAACACCTTCATCAGGTAAATCAGGAAAAGGCGTCCCTATATCGTATTTTAATCCAGTTATAATTCTAGTTTCACCTAATGAGACATCAGCTGACCCTTCTGCTGATGCAACAAAATTGGGCGTTATTTTGAATTCACGATAATCCCATAGCCCTCGACCATCAAATCGTTCTTCCTTTTTTAAATTATTCTTTATATATTTGCGTTCAATTGTAGATATTACCCGTTTTACATCCATCATCTTCAATCTTCCCCTCCTTTTTCATTTTCAATATTTTTCTGAATTGAAATATATTTATCCTTCAAAGTATTTACTTGAATCTCATATATTTTCTCTGCGGCTTCTTTAGCATCTTTTAATACTGTATCTAATTCTGCTAAATCCATGTCTCCATCAAATTGTAATAATGAAATCTCGTCATTAAACCATGTAATTGCAATGGGAAGATCTGCTTCTCCTGCTTTATCTTCTATTCCCGAGAGATCAACAACTAATTCACCATCAATTTTTCCAACAGCAAGGGCAGTTACCAAACTTTTCATTGGAATACCAGCATCAGCTAATGCCAAGGAAGCAACGGTCGTACTAGCGCATCTTGTTCCTCCGTCAGCGTCTATTACTTCGATAAAAATTTCAAACGCAGTTCCCGGATAGAGTTCGAGAAATAAAACAGGTTCCAAACAATCTGCAATAATCATTGAAATCTCCTTTTCTCGGCGACCAGGAGCAGGTCTTTTTCTATCAAAAACAGAATAAGTTGCCATTCTGTAGAAAACACGCAAGACCCCTCTATCAGGTTTTGATAAATGATGAGGGTGCACTTCTCTTGGGCCAAAAACAGCGGCAAATATTTTATTATTGCCCCATTCGATATATGCACTACCATCCGCATTCTTTAAAATATCAACTTCCATTTTAATAGGTCTTAACTCTTTTTTATCCCTACCATCAAGCCGCTTGCCATTTTCTTGAAATAGCTTCTCGGGATATTCATCTTTAATCAATAACACCATAATTATTCAATACCTCTATTTTTTTTTTCATTTTCTATAAATAATTGCATTCTATCAGTCAATCCCGTTGTATGTGCTTCCCTCTCAATTTTATATATTGCTTCAATAAGAAGACGCTCATATGCGATATTATCACCTTTTATCCAAATACGCCCATTTTGAGTTACGAAAATATTACATTTAGTCAAGTTCTTTAACATCTTAATCATGCTCCCATTTCTCCCGATTAATCTTGGTATTTTAGGAGGATCTATTGAAATCACAATACCACCATTTTTTTTTCCAAGATATTTTCCAATTGTAGTTAATTCGGGCTTGTTCAGGCGATCTGCTGAAAGAACTTTTACAATTAAAATATCTCCAATATCAAATCTTTCAGTGCTCAATTCTTCTCGTTCATAATTCCGTTTTCCAATTCGCGACTTCATTCTTTTAACCGTATTTCTTGGCTTAAGTTGAGCAAAATCTTTTGAGTTTATATCACATTTGTATTTTACAGGATTTTTATCGACTACGATTGCAATAATTTTATCTCCTGGTTGAGGAGTATAAATCCCTCTTAGCGGGATAACATTAATATAATTTTTATTAATGTTTTTTAAACCTATATGCAAAGAAAT
The DNA here is from genome assembly GCA_019058295.1 of Promethearchaeota archaeon. Taxonomy (GTDB): domain Archaea; phylum Asgardarchaeota; class Lokiarchaeia; order Sigyniarchaeales; family SOKP01; genus LW40-45. The sequence goes on from JAHPZI010000019.1 coordinate 79,210, forward strand.
AATTTTTGTTTTGTCTTTATTGAAAATTGTGCCTCTTCCGGGTATAAAATCTTGGACATCTTCGGTTAAAACTTCACCAGGTACAACAAGTTCACGAGATGTTTCTTCATCCTCAAATTCGTCATTTTCCTGGGTTACTTGTTCTTCCTCTTCCATTTATATCACCTCTTATTCTCTATATTAAATCCACTCTAATTTAATCTAAAAAAAATAATGTAATAGAAGAAAATTAAAAATTTCTGTTTAAGATTTTAATAGTTTAGTTTGAACTCTTCCATGAGTTAAATTATTCAACTTATCAATTAATTCCATTTGTAAACCGGCCGGTAAACTAACGACTGAAACCCAAGAACCATCAGACTGCCATTCTTCTTTTTTAATTTGCGCTAGTTGAGCAACAATGCCATAACCTTTAGCTGTAAAAGAAGAAGGTATTTTAATTGCTAATTCAACTTGTTCCATCCGAATTGGGATAATTGCCTGAATCTTTTTAATTATATCGTCTACTTGTTCTTCAGCGCTTTTCATAACATCGATATTTGCTTTTGCCTCTTCAATGGCTTTTTCAATCCTTTGATAAGGATGTGGTTTTTTATTTTGAGGATTTATTGCGTTTTTGCTTATAATAGTTATTATTTGCTTTAGTTTCTTTTGTCTTTCTTCTTCTCTTTGGGATTTAGTCCATTGAATTTCTCCGTCTAATAAAATGTGTCCACTAATTCTTTTTCCGTCCGTAGTTTCAAATATCGCTTCCATATCGCCATCTGTGGCTTTTTTTCCTCGTCTTAAATCCTCAAATACGATAAAACTTTCGAAAATTAATTCTAAATTAATTTGTGGATAATTTAATACTTCATCTACAGTTAGACGAGATTTATTATCACCCGATTTTAGTCTTTTGTTGATCTCCTCACGAATAACTTTTTTAGCTTTCCATGCTTGTTCCGGATCTATTAACATCTCGAAAGTTCTGCCCCCTTTTTCTAAGCGACCAATGATATAATTCCCTAGATCTATTCTTGCTCGATCGATCATTATATAATTTCACAAATTTTTAAATTGGTTATACCCGCTCAATCCCATGTTTTTAATTTCAATACGGTATTGAAAGATAAATAAAATAAGGTAATAACCTTGATTTAAATATTTATAATTTCTTTTGTAATTTCTTCTATAATTTATCTAATAATTCTTGTTTCTCATCTATACTTAACAATCTAAATTTTACATCCTCTTTCAAAATAAAGGCTACATCACAATTATCCTTATTTAAGTTATCGCCCATTAACTCCTTTAATGTTCTTAGGGGCAATAATTTTAATTCCTCATCACTTATATCATCTTTATAATTTTCTTCAAGATAGGTTCTTGCTTCAGTAGCTCCAGAACCAATTGCGAAGGCTTTGTACCCCCACATGGCTCCAGAAGGATCTGTTAAATATAATGACGTTGAGCCATTATTATCAATTCCAGCAATAAGAAAAGATACCCCGAACGGTCTTACACCCGCGTTTTGCGTAAACGCTTGTAAATATTCGCAAATATTTAAGGTACTATCTTTTACAGAGATTTTTTCATCATATGATAGTATATTTATTTGAGCTTGAATACGGGCTCTGTCAATCAACACACGGGCGTCAGCAGTCAGTCCTGCTATGGTCACTCCAATATGGTCGTCAACTTTAAATATTTTTTCTGAACCTAAACTAACAACAAGTCCAGAACTTTTTTTCTCAACCGCAAACACAACAGAATTTTTATTTATACAACAAATTGCGGTTGTTCCTCTTCTAACCGCTTCAATTGCATACTCGACCTGGAATAGCCGCCCTTCTGGCGAAAACTGGGTTATCGCCATGTCGTATCCTCTTCCTGCTTGCTGGAACATTTATAAAATCCCTCAAAATTTTTAAATTTTAATGTATTTACATTATTTTTTTTAATTACTGATTTAAACATTATTAATTAAAGGTATAATAAATATTTTTTTCATATATTATAAAACCGCTACAGATCTAGGAAAAATATATTCCTAATCATTAATCTAAATATTTTATATTGAGTAAATAATTAGTAAGACCATGCAAGCTTATTTACAAAAATAGACCATTCCAATAAAATAATATCCGTCTCTTGCGATGTATGTAAGAGTAAATATGAATCTCCTTCCTTAGTAATTGAACCTGCAATGTTTCCTTTTCCGCCTGATATATTTTTCGCAGCAAGTTGGATATCATCATTTTTTAGAATCGCATATCTAAAGTTTTGATATGTTAGAGAAGGTTCTTTCTCTTTCCAAGCTTTAAGTATTGCTTTTGCTTCTTTAGTGGTCAATGGGTTAATTGTGGAAGATTTGAACATAACTTCTCCCTCCGAATTAATAAGAAATACTTCTTCAACCCCATTGTGTTGATTTAATTCTTCAACTATGTGATTAAATTGGTGTTCTTCCATATTCTATCACTAATTAATAATTATTATGAAATTTCTTTTGTAAAAAGATAATAGATTTTTGTAATTTAAACTTTTTAGAAAACACTTATTTTAAAAAAAATTTTTTACTTTAAATATATTATACTGTTTAATATGGGAAAGAAATTAGTTCTATATGATAAAATTTATAATATATCTTCAGAAAGAAAGAGGAAAGATTTTATTATACGATATTCAAAATATTTGAGGGAATATACAAAAGGGTTTTCGAATACAAAAATAAAAATAAATAAATTGCGTGATTACGATAAAAGGTTCGAAATTTTTATTAATGGACCTGAGGAAATTTTTGTTTTTAATTTATTGAAGAAGGAAATAGGGTGCATAAAAGAATTTAAAGAGATTCAAGTAGGAAAAGTATATAAAGGAACTATGATTGATGTTGGAAAGGTTGGATTCGGCATTTTCGTTGATTGTGCAATTATGAATCCTAAAGTTGATGTTTTAATAAGTTTACACTCACTTAGGAATCAATTATGTAGGGATAAGGAAAAATCGTTAAAAGAGATTATAAATGCCTACGAATTTGTTGAACATTTTCCGGTATATGTTAAAATTATAGAAATAGACTCAATAAAGAATAAAATACAAGGAGAATTAGACGAGAAAACGTTAAAATTGTTTAAAAAAATCTTAGATGAAGATATTGAGGGTCTTTTTATGAGCGGGGAGACAAAAGGACAATTTAAAAAAGCTCTTATAAGAAATGGAAATTTAAGAGATATAATTTCATTGAAGAGATATGGCTATTTGGAACATATTGTACTTTTAAAGGAAGGCTCTAATGCTTCAGGGATAATACCTAAAATTGGGAAAGATTTAAGAAATTGTAAATTAAGTGCAATACGACCAACTAAAATAAAAGCATTATTTGAATAATTTTAATAAAAAATAATGGTGAGCCAGGGGAGGATTGAATTCGGGCTATTTGGGATAATATCCCTTATAAGTCTCCCGACCTTCGCGGTGTAAGCGCGACGTCTGTTTCTTGTTTTCAAAATGAAAACAAGCCATAACCACTAGACCACTGGCTCTTGGACGCAGACGGTGGGAATTTTGAAATCTTATGCTTTACAAGATCCTTTCGAACCCACGAGTCCATTGGACACCGGATTAGCAATCCGGCGCTTTAGGCACGCTTAAACTACGTTCTACCAAGCTAAGCGACGTCTGCATTTTTTTGTATAGCATGAATGGCTATAATGTGAATATAAAAATTTAAAATTTTAATATTTTTTCATCTGGCTATTAAAAAAAAATAGAAGAAAGAAAACATTATTCTGAGATTATCTCAAATACCATCTTTTCGATAATTGGCTTTTTGGTGTAGCGTTTATCGTAATACCACCCTACAAGATGTGCTTTCTGTTCTTTCTCTGGTATAGGTGGAATTACAATGATCATTACACCATTACTTAAGTATTTCAATATTCTTTTATCGATTGCGTGTAATTTTTCGTTCCCAGATGGATGTGAGTGCCATTGCCAAACTATATCAACTCCTAATTCTTGCTTAAACTTCCGCATATTGTAAATTTTGGACTTTTTATATCGCATCCAAGATCTAGGTTTTATATGTACTTTAGTTTTTCGTAAATCAGAATTCATTATAAATCTATTAACAATTCCAAAGTTTTCTTTACGTTCCGCAAATAACCATCCATGTATAATATAAGGAATTTCTTCCTTTGCTTTTTCAGTAATTTCTTTAAATATTCTTTCGGGGATTAAATATCTGAAATCTTTTGCGCTACTCATAATCTTTATTCCTCGTTGTAAATTAATTAATGATAAAATTTATATTTTCTGTAAGTTTATTTAAAACCTTTAGCAATAGAATCCTAAGTTTAAAAAAGAATAATAATATTATGGCTTATCTCTTATTAATAACGATATTTATTAATAGATCGTAAAAATAATAAATAAAATTATATTCTTTATTATCGTTAGCACTTTAGAAAAAATTTTAAATTATCTCTCATTAGAATAAGCAGATGTAGCCTAGTTGGTAAGACGCCGGCCTTGAGAGCCGGTGCGCGTGAGCGCTCGGGGGTTCGAGTCCCTCCATCTGCGCTTCATATAATTGTAATATTTGCTAACATTAACGAATCTTAATAATGGGCTATTGGCGCAGTCAGGTAGCGCAGCAGGCTCTTAACCTGTAGGTCGGGGGTTCAATTCCCTCATAGCCCGTTAATATTAATACTTTTGACTTCTTTTATTTATACTTTTATTCAAGGAAAAAAAATCCAATAAAGAAAATAAATAATTTATATCATTAATTAAAATATTTCAATATCAATTATTAATAAAAACTAATAAAAATAATCGATTTAAGAAGGAATGATTTAAATGACATTAAAATTCAAATATTTTATATCTTTACTGGGGTTTCTGATTCCCACATTAATTATAACACCAATAGTTTGGATGTTCGAAGCCCCAGGCGTTCTGACGATAATAGGATTCACCACTTTAATAATTGGTGTCATTCTATCATATTATATGGGAATAAGAGGGGTACTTAAGGACTCTTCGGATTAAATTTTTTTTTTTTTTTTTTGTACATAATTTCGTTACTTTAGAACATACAAATATAAAAAAAAATAACTTAAAATGAAAATAAGTAATAAAATTAGTAATAAAAATCTTATATCTTTGATCAAATAATCATATATTTAAATTTAGGTTTCTAATAACAAGAAATAAGATATTAAGGAACTTTTACAACAAATATATTTAAATATGAAAATTTGATCTTTAATTTTATTGCACACAAAAAGAATTTAACCAAATATTCTTTTTCAGCATAAAATTTTTGGGTTAAGGTGGAAAAAAACCTCATTAGTGGGGATTAAAGAATGGTATTAGATGTAGAAAACATTACGAATATATGTCCAGAGTGTGGCGGGATGATTCAACTTTTTGAAGAGAGAGGTGAGACCGTTTGTAGGCAATGTGGTTTAATTATTTTTGAGCGGGGTCTTGATCTTTCTCATAGTGGAATTAGGGCATACACTAAACAAGAAAAAGACAAAAAAGAGCGTACAGGTTGTCCAATTTCAATTTTAATGCCTGATATTGGGTTAAGTACTATAATTGAAAGGAAAAAAATTAAAAATCCTGATTTGAGACGGGCAGCAAAATGGAACACGCATATGTCATGGGAGAAGAGAAATATGCTTATTGCTATTACCGAATTAAAAAGGATTGGCAGTAATTTATATTTTCCAGAACATGTTAAAAAAGCAATAGTTCGGCTTTATAAAGAAGTATTTAAGAGGAAATTATTAAGGGGTAGATCTATAAACGGTATGATTGCTGCTTGTTCTTATTTTGTATGTAAAGAAGAAAAAATTCCAATTACTCTTCAAGAAATCTTAGACGAGACCTCGATAAACTCTAATATTATAAAAAAATGTTATAATACATTAGTTAGGGAGTTAAATTTAAAATCTCCTCATATTGATCCGATTTCGCTAATACCTAGATATTGCGCAGATTTAAACTTGTCTATAGAGGAGGAAAAGGAATCTATTAAAGTTTTACAAAATTTTATTCGAAAAAATTCAACTTGTGGCAAGGATCCAAAAGGTTTATGCGCAGGGGCGATATATCTCGTAACAAAGCTTAAGAATAGAAAACTTAGCCAAAAAGAAATATCGCTTGTAATAGGTGTAACCGAAGTAACATTGCGCTCACGATATAAAGAAATTTTGAAAAACTTAAAATTTAATTTTTAATTTGAGAATTTCTGAATATCGTTTTTAATTTTTTATTTTAACAATTTTCCTATTTTTTTAATCACAAATATAAAAGAAAAAATAAAGTAGTTTGAAGATATTATTTAGGAAACTTAAATTTTCTCTACAACAGTGGCAATACCAACACCAAATCCGCCACACATCATTTGAAGTCCGTAGCGTTTGTTGTAGTTGTTAAGAAAATGAATCATTTCGGTGAAGTAAATAACTCCTGATGCTCCAATTGGATGACCAATAGCGATAGCTCCTCCGGTTGGATTTGTTCTTGGATCATCAAGATCATATCCAAGATCTTTGCAAAATGCCAGACATGGAGAGGCAAAAGCTTCGTTCGGTTCTATACAATCAAGATCGTCAATCGTTAAATCGGCACGTTTTAAGGCTTTTCTACTTGCGGGTATTGGAGCTGTTAACATGATTTTTGGTTCATCTCCCGCAACGGCTGTCGATAATACTCGTGCCATAGGTTTCAATCCAAGAGAATTTGCTTTTTCTTCAGACATTAATAATGTAGCAGCAGCTCCATCAACTATCTGTGATGAATTCCCGGCTGTAACTTTTCCACCCCTTCTTTCTTTACGAAATACGGGTTTAAGTGATTGCAATATTTGCCAATATTTTTCCGGTTCATCTAAATATCCTGGCCTAACTGTTTGATCTTTAGTTACAGTGACCGTTTCTTGTTTTTGTTTACCAGTCTCCTCATCTATTATTTTATTCATATTTTCATCAGTATGCTTTTTTATATAAGTGACTGGAACCACTCTCTTATAATATTCATCTTCTTTTCGCATTGCTTTTGTAGCTTTCACATGTGACCAAGCACCAAATCTGTCTAGTTGTTCACGAGTAAGTCCATACTTATCATTTATCAACTCTGCAGATACTCCTTGTGGTACAAAATTTTTCATTACACGCTGCATGGCAGGAGAAAATATAGCTGGATAATTTTTAACTTGAGCACAAATTTCAAGAGTAATTCCCATATGGTAATGAGTCATTGACTCTACTCCTGCTGCAATCATTATATCTCCATCGCCAACTTTTATTGCATTTGCGCACGTGTTTATTGCCTGAAGTCCTGCATTACAATACCTATCCACTGTTGCTCCCGCAATTACATCTGGCAATTCAGCTAATAAAACTGCCAACCGACCAATATTCCCCCCCTGTTCTCCTATTTGAGATAGACATCCTATGTGACAATCTTCAATTTCTTTTGGATCGAAATCCGGACATTTATCTTTAGTCCTTTCCATTAGTTTTTGTAGTACTGTTATTATTAAATCTTGTGCGGAACATTCTCGGAAAGCACCACCAAGTTTTCCCATCTGACTTCTGCCTGATTTTCCAACTGGAGTTCTAATAGCATCAATAACGACGCATTCTTTTAATTCTCTCATTTAATTCAACTATTTGTTTTTGAAAATGTTACTTTTTTTTTAAAAAATTAACTATTTGTTATTATTTTTTAGAATTTTTAAATATAGATGTAATGAATGAAAACTAATCATGAAAATATAATTGTCTAACCTTTAAATGACATAAAAGTATAAATAAAAATAGTTGAGATATAACCTGATTAATTTTGATGTCCAGTTCTTCTGGCAGCAATTTGACCAACTTTCCTTCCTGGTGGACGATTTCTTGATGTGGTTGTAGGTTTATGGGGTGATTGTTTTGCTCCTCCACCATAGGGGTGTGAACAAGCATTCATTGCAACTCCTCTCACGACTGGCCATTTTTTAGCCTTTGATTTTTTGTAATGAAATTTATTACCCGCCTTAACGAAAGGTTTATCGGTTCTCCCTCCACCCGCTACAACACCTATTGTACAGAGGCAATTTTCATTGAACCATTTTCTTTTTTTAGATCGAAATAATATTTCTACTTTGTTATCTGCTCTATTTCTGATAAGAGCTCCTACTCCAGAGGCTCGAGCAAACTTACCGCCGTCTTGAGGTGTGGCTTCAATATTAAAAACAAGAGTCCCTAAGGGAATTTCCTTCAGTGGTAAAATATTTCCAACTTCGATTGGTTGTCCGCCTTTAGCTTGTATATATTCATCTCCTATAAAAATTCCTTCGGGAGGAAGCCATAATCCTTTTTCATCATCTTCGTATTTAATTTTCGCAACTGGCGCACCTCTTCCAGGAGAGTGAATTAATTCTATTACTTTAAATTTAATTTGTTCTTCTCCCTCTTTGAAAGGGCGATATTTTACAGCTCCTATGTGTCTATGGCTTGGTGATTGCCAGGCTAAAGTTCCTCTACCTTTTCGTTGGGCCAGAATTCGCTTTCCCATATGAGTCACTTAATTTTTAATATATCAATTAGATTTATTTAATAATTAAAAGCTTAAATTTTTTATTATTTAAGTTGGATTTTCTAAAATTTTGAAAAAGCTTGTAATAATTAGAGTTTTTTGTCTTTTAGCAATTGATCAATATTATAATTGAACGCAATCGGTATTTCTCTATCTATAAATTCGCCTGCGATATTTTCCAATAGCAATTTCTTAATCTGGCTCGGCTCGCTTGTTTGTCCTAAAACCCAGCCGAGTTTTATATATCCCGTTTCAGGCAATAAATTACGTCCAGGAATGACGCCCATATTAATTAATTCTCGACCAGTTGAATACACATTCATACCCGTAAAGCCATGGAGCGTTTGTACGGTCATTAATATAGTTATTCCCTCTTGAATTGCCCTTTCAATGGAATTGTATATTTCAGTACTAACATGACCCAATCCCGTCCCTGCGATTGCAATACCTTTATAGCCTTTATCAACATAAAATTCAATTATTTCGTTATTCATTCCAGGATATGAATAAATAAGAGCTATTTTTTTCTCGAAATTAGTTTGTGCTTTAGTTTCCAACTTATTTCTTTTTCTATAATCTTTTTTAAACATTTTTATTTTTCTTTCTCGAATAATACCTAATGGAATGTCGTCTATGGTTCTAAATGTGTTTCTAACAGAAGAATGCATTTTTCTAACCAACGTTCCCCTATGAATCAATCCATAATCATGCGCAGAGGACCCTAACATGCATACTACAACTTCAGCAATATCTGACGTTGCGACAGTAGTGGCGTTTATTAAATTCAAGGCTGCATCCGAAGAGGGTCTATCAGAACTTCTCTGACTTCCTACCAAAACGACGGGTATTGATAAATCTCTTAACATAAATGATAACGCAGCCGCAGTGAATCCCATAGTATCCGTTCCATGCCCTATCACAACACCTTCTTTACCAGAATTAGCTGCTTTTTCGACTTTTTGAGCTAATTGTTGCCAATATTCTGGTCTCATGTTTTCTGAAAGAATTTCAAATACAATTTCAGTTTCAAGATTACAGATATCAGCCAATTCGGGAACGGCACTAAATAATTCTCCGGGAGTAAAAGAAGGAATCACAGCTCCAGTTGTATAATCTAATCGAGACGCTACGGTGCCTCCAGTTCCAAAAAGAATAATATTAGGTAAGTTCTTGCTTGTAGGAAACTTTTTTTCTGGAATTTTATAATGAGCTTCCTTTTTCCCTATTTTTTTTATTTCTTTAATATCAGAAGCATTAATCCCAATGTTATAATTATTTTCCAATTTTATTTCTATATAATCAGGAGCAGAATATTCGGTTCTCGGTAAAACTATTCCCTCATAATCTCCTTCACTAGTTTTTATTTGAATTATATCCCAAATCTCAATTTTATTCTTTTCTAAAAGTTCCTTTCCTTTACCTTTATAACCTTTTAAATTTTCTGTCATTTACTTCAGCTCCTTTAATTTTATTTGTAGTGCATTTTTTAATTCTTTAGACACGAGGGCACCATCTATTTTTCCTCTGACTTTTTTCATAACTTCTCCCATTAAAGGGCCCATTGCTCTCATATCTTTTTCTTTTATTAAATCTAAGTTATTTTCAACAATTTCATTTACAATATTTTTAAGATCTTCAACAGAAATGCTTTCAATTTTTAGATCCTCTTTTATTTGTTCTATTGAAAGTTCTGGAGAGTCTGCCTTTAAGCTCATCATCTCTTCAATGGCTTCTTTTCCAATTTCTTTCTTTTTCAATAGCGTAAAAATATCTTTATAATCAGTTTCAGTAATATTTTCAATATTTTTTCCATCTCTTCTAAGGGCAGTACTAGTTTCTAATAAGGTAGTAATTATTAAAGTTGGATTTTCTGGATAAATTTTAATTAAATCGTTAAAGATAGTTAAATTTCCCGTAAAAATCAGGTCTTTAATAAACCTTTCTTCAATTTTGAATTTCTTGGAATAATTTTTTATCACATCCCATGGATATTCTGGAAGATCACCCTTAATAACTTTAATTTCTTCATTATAATTTATTATTGCTTGAGAATCCGTATCCGGATATAATCGAGCGCCCCCATGCAATTCTCTTAAAAATTCAGTATTACCATTATCTAAAGCCCTTCTGGTTTCGGGAGGTACTCCTTTAAATGCATATTTTACACGATTAATGATTACATTAAATGCCTTATCTAATTCTTTTTTATTTCCTATAACTAGTACAAAACAATCACCTTGTTTTGTTTTTAAGTTATCTTTAAGCGTTTTAATATCCGCGTCAGAAAATTTATAATTTTTTAGATCTTCGTCGGAATGAATTAAACCCTTTAAACCAGAAATAGATTTAACTTTGCTTGCAATTTCAGTACCAAACCTATAATCTTCCATTAATTCTTTACCTAATAATCCATCAAAACCTGTAAAATTTATCCCATATAGCTTTTTCTTAGATTTTATCCCTTTTGCAATAAAGCTGCATTTAGTCTTTGCCATTACTTTTGATAAATCAATTGGTTTTTCAGGAAGAACTTCCTCTTTTAAATTTCTCTTTTGTAATTCCTCTTTAATTTCAACTAAATTAAGTTGTCTTGAAACCTCATGGTTAATAAGAATTGGAATCCAATCCAATTTTTGTACTCCTTTTATTTCAATTCTCGTACCGGCCTTAATGCTCACATTTACATCTTGTCTAATAGCCCCAAGAACTTTTTTAACTTTTGTAGACCATACCAATAAGCCTAATCTTTCCGCACATTCTCTGCATTCCATAGGATCGGTAATATCAGGCTTAGTTGTAATCTCAACTAGGGGAATTCCTAATCGATCTAACCTAAAGAAATTTGTTTTTTCTTCAGTTATTATCTTTCTTGCGGCATCTTCTTCTAAACATAAGATATCTATTCCGATTTTTTTACCGTTTTCTAATTCAAGATATCCGTCTTTGGCTAAAATCATCGTTCTCTGAAAACCACATGGAACGCTTCCATCGAGATAATTCTTTCTACATACATGCATTTCTTCAATAATATTTGAATTAAGAAGTAATGCTATTTCTATAGCAATCTTTCTTGCCTCGTCATTACATTCAAATGGAGGTGTTTCGTCCAGTTCGTATGTGCAAATAACATCGTTATAACCCTCATATACTATAGTCATTTCTTTTTCATATTCTGTGAGCATTGCTTCGTCATATGTTCCCATTTCCCCCAAAACAGGTCTCATAAATCGTTTTAGTGTAAAATCCGGCTCTCTTGTTCCCTGAAGTTTATTAGGACATCTACAAAAGAGTTTTGTTTTAGAATCTAGTTGTTGGTGTATTTCAAGCCCACACAATAAGCCTAATTTTTCGTAATCAAACTCTTCCATATTTAATCATATTTTCATTTAAATTTATTATTTATTTTTACAATAATTTAGATACATAGGGTCCGTCTGATTCATATCCTTGCTCGTAAAACCAGTCTCTTGCTCCAAGACCTGAAATGACAGCTAATTTTTTTGCATCAAAATAATCTGCTGAGATTGTTTCAGCATTTTTCATTAATAATTTTCCAAAACCTCTATGCTGAATTTGAGTTAAATAACTTGGTTTCGCATCTTTTGGCACCATTTCTCCAACAACTTTTATTTCTCTCACAATTAACGTTTTCCCGTTATTTAATTCTGGTCTATGAGCAAGTTGAGATGGTTTTCTTAAACGCAAAAAACCTATAAGATAATGCTCTTTTTTATTTTCATAGGAGAGGAATATTTCTTGACCTTGAGATGCTTCATAATCTAAACGATATAACTCTATATTATCAAATGTACTCTCATCAATGATTTTTTTTCTTGTACTAATACCAAACTCTCGACATCTAATGCAATTACACTTATTTTCAAGTTGTTTTAATCTTTCCTGCACGAGTTGTCGTAAATTGCTATTTTTGCAGCCAGTTTCTATTAACGGGGCGGGAATATCACGCATAATTCTCTGGATTCGCACATACGGCGGGAGATTATGTTTTACAGTTGCTAAAAGATTAACTAATTCCTCTGTTGAGTAGGGAATGTATTTTCCTTCTTTCCACCAGTTATAGAGTTCTGTTCCATTTATTACTAAACATGGATAAATTTTTAGCATATCAGGACGATAATTAGTATCTGAATAGAGACCCTCAAAGGTTTCAATGTCTTTAGAATAATTTGACCCCGGTAAATTAGGCATGATATGTGCGTTAATTTTTAATCCTGCGTCCTTCGCGATTCGAATTGCTTCAATTGTATCTTTAGTGGTGTGCCCTCTCTTTATTAAGGTATAAATTTCGTCATAAATGGTTTGAATTCCTATTTCTACTCTTGTTGTTCCATAAGATAACATTAGGTCAACATCTTTTTCTTTGCAATAATCTGGTCTCGTTTCGATGGTTATGCCAATAACTCTTCTTTTAGATGTTTCAGCAAACTCTTTTGCTTCTTCTAGACTATTCACATGTTTCTCAACGATACCTTCCAAGGCACCTTTAATAAAATTTTTTTGATAGGTGGGATCTGTAGATAAAAACGTTCCTCCCATAACAATGAGTTCAATCTTATCAACCTTATGGCCAATTGCTTCTAAATCTCTTATTCTACTTTGAACTTGCTTAAAAGGATCATAATTATTATGGATTGAGCGCATTGCTGCAGGTTCTCTGCCAGTGTACGATTGGGCGACCTTTTCCCCTGGTTGAGAGTCTTGTCCTGGACAATAAATACATGTTCCTGGGCAAGGAAGGGGTTTGGTCATAATAGCTATGACAGAAACACCAGATAAGGTTCTAGTTGATCTTCTCTTTAAAATTTGAGTTATACTTTTTTTTTCTTTTTCAGTTGCGTAATCAAAAATAGTAGCATTCTTTATGACTTTATTATACTGATATTTTTTTCCAATTCTCCCTTTTAGATTTGTTATTTTATCTCGGGAGATTTTAGGATTATTAATTAAAAATTCTATTATTTCTCTTGAAATCTTTCTTACTTTTTCAGAATCAGTTGATTCTTTGAGCATATAATTATGATAATTATTAAATGGGAAAAAAAATTTTGGGTTTTAATAATTAAGAGGTATTTTTTTCCCTGAAAAGTCTCTTTTATTTTTACCAAAATCCTTAATCTTTCTTAATTCATTCGAGCTAAATACAGGGCCATCCTTACAAACCAATAATCCTAATGGATCTAGAACACATAATCCACATAGACCACAGCCACATCTCATAATTCGTTCAAGGCTAGCTTGTAATTCAATATTATACTTTTCACAGATTTGAAATACATTGTACATCATTATCTCAGGACCGCATGTATACACAATAGTGTTAGAAAGTTGTTCTTGGGAATAGTCCTTTATTATATTTTTAAAAATATCCGAAGCGAACCCCTCCAGTCCATAACTTCCATCATCAGTACAAAATGATACATTGGAATCTTTATCTATGAACTTATGGAACTCATCAACAAATATCAGTTCACTTTCATTCTTCGCACCTTCAATAAGAGTGAAATTAATGTTTTCTTTATATAATTCTGAAGCAAAAAATTTAAGAGGAGCCAATCCAATTCCTCCTCCTATTAGAAAAATATTCTTTAATTTCTCTTTTGGAATTTTAAAATAATTACCTAAGGGCCCCCTTACACCGATATATGCACCAACCTTCAATTCATGTAATGTATTTGTACACTCGCCAACATTTTTTACACTGATACTCCAATTTCCTTTCTCATCATATCCAGAAATTGACATGGGTATTTCATCTATTCCAGGAACCCATATCATAACGAATTGCCCGGATTTTGGAAGTTTCTTATTTTGCATTAAGTCTGAATCTTTTACATTAAAAATAATCGTTTTAATGCCATCACATTCATTAATAATTTTCTTAATTTTTACTGTTTGGATACTATTTTCAGTCAAAATCGGGCACCTCTTGTGTTTTGAATTCGTGTGCTAATCCCTTTAGCTCTTTAATTGATTTATAACCATTTTCTTTTAAAAAATTCGTTAAACCCTCATTAATTTCTGTTATAATTTTAGGACCTTGGTATAGAGCCGTACCAATTTGAACTGCGGAAGCTCCAGCAAGAATAAATTCAATTACATCTTTCCAATCAAAAACTCCCCCACACCCGATTATTGGTATTTTTAATATTTTATAAAGATCATACACTTTTTTAACTGCAATTGGATGTATTGCCTTTCCAGAAAGACCTCCACTTCCATGAGATAAAATAGGCCTTTTTGTATTGATATCAATTTTTAAAGCTGCTACTGTATTTATTGCTACTACTGCGTCCGCACCTGCTTTTTCTGCTGAAAGAGCGATTTCTCCTATATCTGTAACATTTGGATTTAGTTTAACTAAAATAGGTGAGCTTATTTTTTTTTTAATATCAGAAACCAACGAATATGTTAAATCTTTGTCAATACCTATTGATGCCACTTCTGCATGAGGACAAGAAATATTTAGTTCAATAGCATCGGCTCCTGCTTGTTCTGCTTTTTTTGCAATACTTATATAAGAATCATTAGTATCTCCAAACACACTTACAATCAAGGGAATATTTAATTCTTTTATTTTTTTAATTTCAGAAATAAAATTATCAATTCCAGGATTTCCAAGACCAACGGCATTCATGAAGGTGCCAGGATAAATTTCTATAATTGAAGGATTTTTATATCCCTTTCTAGGCTCTGGACCGATTGATTTAGTTGTAACAGCACCAGCACCAGCATCAATTACTCTCTTCATTGAAGAATACGAAACACCCAAAATACCGGAAGCTAAAATGAGTGGAGATTTTAATTTTAAACCGGAAATTTCTGTTTCTAATATCTTTAACTGATTACTCATTGCTATTAATATGTAATATTTTTTCTGGTTTAAAACTATATGAGAAATTATTTAAAGCTACTTATTATTACTCTTACTGGATATATCATTTTTTTTTTTTCATAAGGAGCCAGAAAAAAATTAATCCCATAAGTAAAGAAAAGAAACTTTCATAAAAAAATAGCCTCTCAAAGGTTAAAAAGAGATCCGATATCAAAAAACGAATTTCTTGAAAAAAACTTGAGTCCATTCTTAACGGTGAAACCTAAATCTAATTTCTTTGACGGATTCAGCATTGTTAAAACAAATGACATTGGTTTTTTAATACTAGACACAAAATATTCAAAATTGGATTTCGGCTTAAAATAAATATTTTTTATTTCATCTGGGACCACATACTTGACATCTCTAAACAAAGGATTAGTTTTCTTGTTGCCAATCATTAAATCATGAAATGCTTCGATTCTTGTTCTAAGTCCCTCAAAGCCAGAACTTCCATCAAGACTAAAATGTATGTGGGGCATGTAAAATTTGTCCATGTTTTTTTCAGCTTCTAACATTCCCATGAGGGATATTTCAGGCATGCACGTAAATGGGAATATATGAACAAAACCATCAAAACCTTTTTCTTGAGCCTCAAGATAACTTCCCAAGTTCCATACTGCTTCTCCACCAATATCCATTGGAATATATTTTTTTGAGACTTGTTCAAGCCGTCTTCTTCGTTTGCTGGCGTTAAGTTTGTACATGACCCAATCAA
>JAHPZI010000020.1:0-42621 GCA_019058295.1 Promethearchaeota archaeon
CTCATAAATTCCATACCCATAATCATCACCTTGATAGAGATCCCATCCCGTTGCAACTATTATCGTTCCAACCTCTAATTCAACGATTTCGTCCTGCATACTGAAATCTATTGCTTCTGTTTCGCAAGCATCTTTACATGCAAAACATTCTACGCAAGAATTTCTGACTATATCAGAAACCGCAGGAACCGCCTGAGCAAAAGCTATGTCAATTACTTTCCTTGCAGATAAGTTTTCGTCAAAATAATTAGGTACGTATATTGGACACACTTCTGTACATGCTCCACACCCCGTACACAACTCCTCATTGACGAATCGACTTTTTCGCTTAACTTTTACGTTAAAATTTCCAATATATCCATCCACTTCTATAACTTCACTATAAGATAAAATATCAATATTAGGATGGCGTTCTGTCTCTAACATTTTTGGTCCCAATATTCATATTGAACAATCATCTGTTGGGAATGTCCTATCAAGCTGAGACATTCTTCCTCCGGTTGTGGTATTTTTTTCAATTAAATATACCTTATACCCTGCATCTCCTAGATCAATAGCTGCGGATAAACCAGCAATACCCCCACCAATTACTAAGGCAACTGGTTTTACTGGTACAACTTTTATTGGAATATCTTCTAATAATCTAGCCCTTGAAACTCCCGCCTTGATTAACTCAATTGCTTTATTATCTGCTTTATCTCTTATTTCTGGATCTTGATGTACATAACTGCAATGTTCTCTAATATTTACAAATTCTAAATATCTCTGTGGCAGACCTGCTTCCTTCAAAATTGCATGAAAGACAGGTTGGTGGGTTAATGGAGTGCATGCAACGACTACTATTCGATTAAAGTCCCTTTCCTTGATCTGTTCTTTAATATATTCAGAACCTCCTGAGGTACACATATTTAGATATTCATAGGCCCAGACATTTTCTAATTTATCGATTTCTCGTACTATTTTTGGAACATCTAGAATTCCAGCAATGTTAATTCCTCAGCGGCACACGAAAACACCAATTTTCAAATCTTCTATGGTCTGATTTTCAGACAATTTTTTCACTTTTTTTAGTTATAACCTTATATTATTATTCTAAAATTATATTGATGATTATGTTAATAGTTCTATCATTATAAAAATAATTATTATAAATAATTGCTATTTAAATAAATTCTAATCTTAGAAGACGAGATACTTAAAATAAAAAAAAATAAAATAAAAAAGATTAATTATTTGCTTTCATAATCTTCAATTATTTCGCCAAATAACCGCTTTACTGCATCGATACGACTCTCTTCACCAATTTGCTCTACGTCTTTGAGCGAAATAGCTTCCTTAGGGCAAACAGCAATACATTGAGGTTCTCTTTTTCCAACTTCTGGATCAATAAATTCCTCTTTCATAGTCTCGCATAGATCGCAGATTAGTGCTTTCTGGGTCTCCATATGAAACGAGATTACTCCAAAATCGCAGCCACGGATGCAAAATCCACATCCATTGCATTTCTCATCATCAATCAGTATGGAACCTGTGTCAGGATCTTTTTCAAGAGCATGTTCGGGGCAAGCTCTAATACATGGAGCATCTTCACATTTTTGGCATGCGAGAGCAATATTAAAGACTGGTTCTATTCGAACTCTATGAATTCGGGCGTTAATTGGTTGAAATTCTCCGTCGTGTACAAATGAACAAACGCTCTCACAGGTTTCACAACCTGTACAGAGGTTCGGATCAACAATGATAAAGCTATGCACCTTTTTCTTAGTCGCCATTTATTTCTTTCCTCCGCTCTTCTCTAATTTCCCAATAACAAAATCTAATCCTAATTTCTTTAAAGTTTCATCAGTAGGAATCCCTGTATTTTCGTCCCATTCTCTTGCTTTATAATAGCCTGATAACAATGTCTGATATCCTTTTTCCTCTAAAGTAACTCCCTTTGTAGGACCTCTAGTGTGAGCTTGCTTGAAAAACCTTTCTGGTGGATGATCATCATCTCTTGTCCAGCCTGCTCTTACGTTGAAACATTTTGAAAGAGTCACTATTGCATCTCCCCTCAATAGGAGAGTTTCATCAGTATGAGGAATACCTGTAACAAGTTCGAATACTTTAGCCATCTCAGCGTCATTCTCATAAATTCCTCTTGTGAATTTGCAAATAATATAGGAGTCTATTAATGCATATACATCTTCAAGTCCTTTTATGGCTTTTCCTCTCTCAACAGGTTTATCATAGCCAAATCTATCAAATGTTCCTTTAGCATCTAATCCATACGCACCATTCCTTAAATGACATGCACCTCGTATTGAAACACTTTCTCCAACAGCAAACGAAGACATTCCATGGAGGTCAAATGCTGGCAGTTCTAATCCTTTTATTTGCATTGCATAAAAACTTGCGTTCTTTCTACCCTTTTCTTCAAGCCTTCTTCCAGCTTCTCTAGAACCATCACCAAAGATCTCACCAGGAAAACCTTTCCCTAGAATCATTTCTTCATTAAATCGAACTAGATTTTTAGTTGAGCCAAATGGTAATTCATATCCTAAATCGTCTTTTGTAATTAACCCATCTTCATATAGATCACATGCCATCGCACATGTAACTCCTCCCGAAATAGCATCAATTCCTAGATCATCGCATTGAGTAATACATTTAAAAATAGTTGGCCAATCAGCATTACCACACGCTGTACCATATCCATATACTAATTCAACGTCAACACTTGCTACAAGATTTGGATAATCAGGATGGGTTTTAGGGATTCTTGCTAAATGATCACATGCAATTGAACATTGAGAACATGCGACTTTTTTTACAATCCACTCTTCATTTAAAACTTCTCCATTTACTATACTTTCGCACTTGTCCCAGGTGCCTTCACGCATATTATTTATAGGAAACATACCAAGTTTATTATAACTGAGGATTCCAGCGGGCGTACCTTGATCACGATATTTTGCTGTCGCAGGACCATTGGCAACTTTAATTAGCTTCTTAGCAAGTTTATAAAATTCTACTGGATGTGCAACTTTGGTTCCTTTTGTACCTCTAAAAGCTATAGCTTTAAGGTTTTTAGAACCCATTACAGCACCCATTCCAGTTCTTCCAGCTTGACGATTTCTATCGTTTGTAATGCAAGCCATTTTAGACATTCTTTCACCTGCTGGGCCAATACTTAATACAGCAAGTCTTTGATCTTGAAATTCCTCTCTTATTATTTCTTCTGTTTCCCAGCATCCTTTTCCCCATACTATATCTTTACAAGGTACTAAATATCTGTCATCATCATCAACCACGAGATAAACGGGTTCAGGAGCCTTTCCTTTAAACACAATCATATTAATTCCTGCTCTTCTTGCTTGAGCACCAACACTTCCTGAGGAGATAGCCATCCCAAACATTCCAGTTAACGGAGATTTTGCAAATAAACCATATTTAGAGCTTGTTGGTAAGATCGTTGTAGGAAAAGGACCTTGTGCGTAGACAAAAACATTGTCCGGACTTAATGGGTCAACACCTGGTTTTAATTCGTCCCATAAAACCTTAGCAGCAAAACCATATCCCCCAATCCAGTCTCGACAGAACTCTTTGGAGAGAGTTGATTCTTTAATTTCTCCACTCGTTAAGTCAACATCTAATCTAACCTGAGAATAACCGTGTATATCGTCTGGAATTGTTACATCTTTGGACTTACTCATGATTTTCACATTTTCTAAAAATTTTTAAAATTATATTTATAATAGAATTGTATTTCTTTTAATGTTGTTTGTTAATTTGAATAATGTATATTTTTATCAATATTTAATCATATGTTAAGATCTAATTTAAAATTCCCATTTTCCATAATTTCAAAAAGAACAAAATCTAATAAAAAAAAATTACTTTTTTGGATGCCCTAAACTACAGATTTTAAGACATACGCTACAATAATTATTATTCAGTAAGCTTGCAATGCATTTCGGGCGATCTATATGTGTGAATACACCAGAATCTTTTACCTTCTCAATTGGTTTCTCAAGAACAGCACCTCCTCTACAATTCTTTATGCAAGCCCCACATTTATCACAGAAATCTTTCATTTCGCTAAAATCCCTTTTAACACTTTTTGGAATCTCTGCATCAGTAGAAATTACGCTCCATCTTTGACGAGGTCCAAATTCTGGTGTAATAACAAGTCCATTTCTTCCCATTATTCCAAGATTAGCGGCGACAGCATGAGCAGTAAATAAAAGTTTACCTCCAAATGGATGATGAGCCTCTGATTTATAACCTTGCTCTTTTAAATAATTTGTTAATTCAATAGTCCTATTTCCTAATTCTTTATATACTCTAAACGCTTCAATTGCGCCATCAACACTGGGAGCTGTCTTAATTTTATCCCATTTCATTTCCATACCGAGAACAATACCATTTTTACCATAGATTTTGAGATTTTTAAAAACATAATTTGGATCTATAGGAGTATATCCTATTAGGTCAATTCCAAGTTCTTTTGCTTTATTTTCAAAATTTTGCCAGAATTCAGGTGTAGTTTCCGTTTTAACGTTATTTTCATTTCCATCTTTGGTTTTTTGAGCCGCTTGAAATCCTTTAAAAGTTTCTTTAATATATTTACCAAATACTTTTGCAGTTTCGGGATCCAACCTTTTTCCAGGAGACATTTTCATTCTAAATAGTTCAATTGGTACAACAAAAACGAGTCCATCATTATTCCCTACATATGTGGGTTTTAATTCTTCAGAAGCCACGTTATTATCCTCACTATTAGATAATAATCAAATTTTTACTGTTTATTATATTTGAATGAAAATTAAAGCAGATTAAAAATTTTAAGAAAAATAAACAAGAGTTTTTTATTCATTTGTTTTAGCAGCTAATTTTTTGTTTTTACCGGCCAATTTTGAGCCTCGTTTCTTTTTAGCTCTTTTATATAAAATCACTAAAACAGCAATAATTCCAACCACAATACAAACGACAACGATAACTGTTGTTATGAATATTATATCTGTGTCGCAGTCATTATCTTCAATGACATTGCCCTCACAGATGTCTTGGTAAATACATTCTTTATTTCCTTTAAAGGTATTTTCCCTTATAGTATTATCATCACTTATATACAAAAATATTCCATATTCTCCATTATCTTCTATTGTATTTTTTTCTATGGTGTTATCATCGCTTAAAAATAAATGTATCCCATTTTCATCATTATCATTAACAGTGTTATCTTTGATTTTATTATCATTGCTATTACGTAAATATATTCCATCATCTTCATTATCATTTACTTCGTTATCTATAATCTCATTATCATCGCAAGTGGATAAAAAGATTCCATTATTACCGTTCTCATTTGCTTCATTATCCTCGAGGGTATTATCATCACTAGTCGACAGATAGATTCCGTTATTGCCGTTATCGTTTGCCTCATTACTCTCAATGGTATTATCACCGCTTGCAGATATGTATACTCCATTATCTCCATTTGAATTTGCCAAATTATTTGAAATTGTAGAGGAAGAGCAATAACTTATATGTATCCCTTTAAAAACGTTATAACATGCGCTATTTCCAATAATAGTAGCAAGAATGCAGGAATATAATTTTAAACCAGCATAATTATTATAATTAATTTGAAGGTTTGAAGAAACTGTAGCATAATCACAATCAGATAAATATATACCATAACGATAGTTAGAGTTAGCTACATTTCCAGAAATTTGAATGGAATCACTATTTTCAACATATATTCCATGATAATTACTGTACGCAGTATTTTTAGAAGCAGTTATTCCCCCACTATTTTTAAAAAATATCCCATCTTTACTATTTTCATATGCGGTATTATCATCTACTTCTAAATTATTTTCATTTTCAAAATAAAACCCATCTTCATTATTATTCCCGGTACTACTTAAAACCTTATTGATATCACCATCAGCTAAATATATCCCATATTTTCTATTTCTTTCTGTCTTGCATTCTTCGATTGTATTATTAATCCCTTCATATATATATATCCCGTGGTAATGATTATACGATGAAGTAATATTCGAAAGCGTGTTATTATGGGAATGATATAAGGAAATCCCGATTGAATTGTAAGAAACATCATTTCCTATTGAATTATGAGAAACAATACTTGATTTAGTGCAATTGATTAAAATAATTTGACCAGCATTCGTAAAATTATTTGAAACTAATTTTGTCTCATTGGTGTAATAATACAAAGGCTTATTATTCACTATATTTGTACTGTCCATAGTATTTGAAGTCATAAGTTTAATTGAAGCTTCGGTAATCATTATTCCACATAAGGTCATATTGTTTCCCAAAACAAGGTTATTATAACTGAAGTATAAATATATCCCATTATTATAGTTTTGAAATGCAGTGTTATTTAAGATTTTTGTATAATTGCTGCGTTCTATATTTATCCCATGCAAACCATTATTATCGACTCTATTATCAAAAATGGTATTATTATTTCCTCTTACTAAATGTATTCCATTGTTTGAATTTTCACTTACATTGTTTTTAATTATTGTAATATTGTTGCATTGGTTTATATATATCCCGTTATGGTTATTCTGGGTAATATTGTTATCCGTTATGTCAGTGAAATTGCTGTTTAAAAGGTTAATGCCATCTCTATTATAGTTTAATGAATTTCCTGAAATTGTGTTATTAGTACAATTTTCCATATATATTCCAAAATAGTTAGTGGTACAATTACTATTAATGATTGTTCCGTTGTTCACATTGATCAATTTAATTCCGGCATTTGAACTCCCTGAACCAGAATTAATTATCGTACAGTTTTCAATCCTAAAATACTTGCTAGAATTTCCAATAAGGACACCATTATCTAAGCTACCATCGATAATAATAACATCCTCGATAACATATGGATTTCCTGGGGTACCTGCTCCATCACACCAATCAGTATCATTTGCATCAAGCCAAGTCATTGCCCCAGGGGTTCCTCCACTATCATCAATTGTAATATTAGTTAGCTCCCAACTTCCCGAAGGTTTAGGTGCTTTCAAAATAAGCTCTGATTTGACATCCAAATCTTTGTTTTGATCTATTTGAACACTATTGAAATTAATATAATAACTAGGAAATGTTAGGAAAATGATACCCAATATTAATAATAATAATTTTATTTTCGATGTCCGTTTCAATTTTAATCTATTGAAATTGAAATTTTGATAATTTATTCTATTCAATATTAATTTAAAACTTAACTATAATTTAATATTTTTAACGAAATTATTAGTTAAGTCAAGGAAAAAAAAAGAATTCACCTAATTTTTAGCGATTCATCATTTTTCGAACTAATTGAATAAATGCATCTTCAACATTTTCCCCTGTCTTTGCAGACGTCTCAATAAATATTGAATTTTCTTTTTCTGCAAATTCTTGGGCCTCGCTTTTTTCTATAATCTCACCAATATCTTCAACTAAGTCGGCTTTATTTCCAATTAATACAAAAGGAATATTATTTCCAGCAAATTGGCGAAATTCTTCAAGCCATTTTCTAATCTCTTTATAAGTTTGATTTCGTGTGAGGTCAAAAACTAAGAGAGCTCCCATTGCCCCATCGTAAAAACGATTACGCATGAATTTAAATCGTTCTTGGCCACCAATATCCCATATCGTAAGCCTTGCGACACCTTGATCCAATTCCACGGTTTTTGCTAAAAAATCTACTCCAATAGTCAGTTCATATTTTTCAGAGAATTTATTCTGCACGAATCTATGAAGTAAACTTGTCTTACCGACAGCTGCAGCACCTATTAGGACTAATTTAAAGACATATTCCGCCATAGATCATCTTTAATTTTTAATTAAAATTTATAATTTTCAATGTTTAACGCTATATATTCTTTTTTAAATTTTTCTTATTCTTTCATTAAATTATTTAGTTCTCATAATTTTTCTTAAGGATTTTATAAAATAATCATTCTCATTCTTAGATCCTATGGTCACTCGAATATATTCTGAACTTAAGGAATAATGATTTGATACATCAGAGACTAGTACATCATGTTCTGCGAGTTTTCTTGCAAGATCATGCATTTTTGATTTCATTAAAAAAAAATTTGTATAACTTGGGTAAACTATTAAATCCATATCTGATACTAGACTCATTATTCTCTTTTTTTCTTGAGCAATTTCTTCAATATATTTAATCATATAATCAACATTATCTAAGGCATGGATTGCAGCAATTACGCTTGGAGATGGAAGCATTATATCAAGCCCTTCAAATTTTTTTTGAATTATCTCCCCGGCGATTAAATATCCTATTCCTGATCCTGCTAAACCAAACGATTTACTTAAAGTTCTTGATACAGCTAAATTTGGATAATCCTTTATCAAATTAGCGAAAGATATTTTTGAAAATTCAAAATATGCCTCGTCTATTAATAAAATCACATTTTCATTTTCTGAAATCATTTCAACATCTTTTTGGTTTAAAAGTAGACTTCCTGTAGGATTATTTGGATTATCCAATACGATTAACGTTGGTTTATTAATCTCATCGATAAGCGATTCTATTGAGAGTTTAAATTGGGGTTCTCTTAATCTTATTTTTAATAGTGGAGAAGAAGTTTTTTGAGCAGCATTGGTAATTAAAAAAAATGTAGGGTCGGCTATGATAATTTCTCTTTCCCTTGAAAAAAGAAAAATAAATTCTTTAATTAAAATATCTGAGCCCGAGCTTAAAATTATTGAATTTTCAGGTGCTTTTGAATAATCTGATATTAATTTAACTAATTTATTGACTTCACTTTGGGGCGTGTAGCGGTTTATATTTTCAATATTAAGTTTCACAGCTTCAATAATCTCATCTGGGGGGGGGTTAGGCATTTCATTTTTATCTAACTCAATTTTCATAGAATTAACTCCAACACATAAGAGCAATTTATTATTTTTAATTTAGCTAATTTAATCTAAATCATTTAAAATTGCATCCATTCTTTCTTTTATTGCGTCTTTCACAATTGGTTGCTTATGAGTAAATATATAGAATTTTTCTTCCCTAATTTCTTCAAAAATAATATCAGCAGCCTGTTCGGGGGTTATTCCAGGTGATTCTTCTGACACAAATTTAACTTTAGCTATGATTTCTTCAGAATTAATATCTCGAACTGTGATTTGTCTGTCATCTTGATATTCCGATGGACGATTAAGCCAATTAGAAAAAATATTTGTGCGAACATAACCAGGACATATAACAGATACTTTAATCTTTGAATTAATTTTATCTAAATCAAGTTTCAAAGACTCAGTAAGTCCGATAATACCAAATTTGCTAGTCACATAAGCAGCACCACCCAGTAATCCAGTTATTAATCCCTCTAATGATGCTGTATTAATAATATGACAATCAGTATTTTGTTCTAGCATGATTGGTACAAAGATCCTAATTCCATTAATAACACCCCATAAATTTACATTTAAAATCCATTCCCAATCTTTCTGAGTAAACTCCCAAGTATTTCCGGGAATGCCTATGCCAGCGTTATTGATTACTAAATCAATCTTTCCGTACGTTTGTAATGTTTTCTGAGCTAATTTTTCTACATCTACACTCTTAGATACATCTGTTTCAATAATTGAGAATGCATTCCCAATCTTTTCTAACTTTCTTTTCGCTTTTCTTAAGGCTTTGGTATTATAATCTGCAACCATAACTTTCATTCCTTCTGTTAAACATTTCTGAGCTAGAGCTAAACCTATACCACTTGCGGCACCAGTTATTACCGCAATTTTATCTTTAAATTCTTTCATAATTACACATCTATTTTATATTTATTTTAATTAAGTTCTATTTTCTTGATATATTTTATCCATTAGTTCTTTATAATAGGCGGGTATTTCTGAACGTTCTTCACGATGGAGTTTTATTGCCTCAGTTGGACATGTTACAGCACACACTCCACATCCATAGCATTTTGTTGCATCTACACATGCTTTCTTTTCTTCCAAGGTAATCGCTTTAAAAATGCACCTAGTGGTACAGAGCCCACATCCCTTACATAACTCTTGATTAACAATAGCAATATTATTTGACTTACTTGTATTATATTGATTTTTATCTTCAAAACGGGTCATACCTCTCATAAGACTACAACAGCACTCACAACAAGCACAAATAATCTGGTGAAGTGACTGCTGAACATTCTCTGTAGTAAAGACCAATCCTAATTTAGCCATTTTATCAATGTGTTCATGGGCTTCTTCTTTTGTTAATTCTCTACCCTCGCCCCGCTCTAAGAAATAATTGCCAAATGGTCCTAATTGTAAACAAGATTCTTCAATAGGGTACTTCTCCTTACATTCTCTAATTCCAAGTAATTCCGTTCGACCTCTACATGGACAATCTGTAGCAACAATTGGACCTATGCAATTATCAATAACGCGATGCATTTCTTCTGCATTAGATATTTCTGAATGATAATTTAAGGCTTGTTCAACCGGAATAACTCTTGTAAGGGATGTTCCAGCATCCGAAGACTCATATCTTTTATAAAATTTCTCTTCAATGAAGAATTGTAGATATAATTCTGCTGCTTTTTTGCCCAAACGGTCTAACATCTTTTTGGACTTTAATCCGATATTGAGAAAATGAGCCATTGTCAAAAAATGAGAATACCCTCCAATATCTTGAATAAGAGCTTTTTCCGTTAATTCCCGCATGATTTTTTTTGTTTCAGCTCTCTCTTTACCAAGACGTTTGGAAATTTCTCGCAGGCTTAATGGCTTAACCTCTAAATGTTGGAGGATCTCAGCTTCTTCGGGTGTAAAAAATAATTTAACATACTCACGAAACGCTTCTGAAACATTACCTTCTTTATCAAGGGGAACATCGTTCGGATATTCCCTCATCTTTCTTATTATCACTTCATAAGGATCTTCTACAGTCAAAACTACTCAAATTACTCCGTTTATTAATAATGGAATTTCTTCTCTTTCAAATCTCTTTATAGTAATTGCTTCTTCTCATTAAGAATTTAAAAATATTAAATTAACCAATTAACATAACAAAATGTAAATATAACTTAACATATAAAATTAAAAAAGTGTAAATAAAAAAAAAAATTGAATAAAATTCAATTATAGACCCTTATCTTCCATTATTTCGCCGGCTAAGCTTGCTATCTCGCCGAAAGCCATCGCATCTTGAAGGTTTCCTTCGATTGTAAGATCTCCTGCCATGTATGCTGAGGTGGCATCCACTTCTTGTGAAAGCATTCCAGACATTATGCTATATGCTGCTTTCAATGTAACAGATACATCAGGACCGTCACCTTCACCATAAGAAATTTCACCTTCTCGGGCGGAAATCCAAAATTTATAATCCTTATCGGTTATTACAAATTGCATGCATAAATCTGCATCCTCAACTTCCTCTTTCAAGTCTTCATCTTCTGCGGCTAATTGTTTAAAGACTTCGAAGATCTTAAGAACACTGTTTGGTGGGGCGTTCTCAGGACCAGCCTCACGTAGGGCTTTTAATTCCTCTATTAATTTTTCATCAACCATTTTATATCCCTTTTTTTGATTTTTTTTTGTTTTGGTTTATTAAGGTTTTAATTTTATTAGATCTTCAAGAATATGAATCAAATTCGGCTAAAGGCCCTTATCTTCCATTATTTCGCCGGCTAAGCTTGCTATCTCGCCGAAAGCCATCGCATCTTGAAGATTTCCTTCGATTACAAGATCCCCTGACATGTATGCTGAGGTGGCATCCACTTCTTGTGAAAGAATTCCAGACATTGTTTCAAATGTTGCTTTCATTGTAACAGATACATCAGGACCGTCACCGTCACCATAAGAAATTACACCATCTCGGGCGGAAATCCAAAATTTATTATCCCTATCGGTTATTACAAATTGCATGCATAAATCTGCATCTTCAACTTCCTCTTTCAAGTCTTCATCTTCTGCGGCTAGTTGTTTAAAAACCTCGAAGACCTTGAAGATTGCATCTGGTGGGGCGTTCTCAGGACCAGCTTCACGTATTGCTTTTAATTCCTCTAATAGTTTTTCATCAACCATTTTATATCACATTTTTTGGTTTTTTTTTTGTTTTGTTTTAGTTTTGTTTTATTTTTGTTTTGTAATATCTTTGTTTTATTTTTTTTTTATTTTATTTTTTTTTGTTTTTCTTTTATTTTATTGTTTTTTTTTTTATTTTTTTTATCTATCTCCCGAGTAGCATTAAATCCAGAATTATTGAGATTATGAATAACATTTTTAAAACCAATTTTTGTTGAGATTATTATGATTAAATCTTATTTAAGGATTACTCTTAGTGATTACCATTAATGGAAAGTTTAAATAAAATCCTTCTAATATTAATACAATGAATAAAAACGGAGAGAGAAGGGATTTTTCAAAAGAAATTTTGAATTATCTACTAATTAATCCTTCTGGTGTAACTATTACTGATATTGCAAAAGGCATAAATACATCTAGGATTACCGCTAGCAAATATGTTAGTGTTCTTGAAGCTAAGAAAAAGATAACTACAAAGCAAATTGGAGCATATACACTATATTTCAGTGTCCAAAGAGATTTAATCCCCAAAAACGTCATGCTTTCTTTTTACACTGGATTATTAAAAGGAATAAAGGAAGAAATTACAGATAAAGAGACATATAAGAAATTTGGCAAAATTATTGCTGATTTTATGAAATTTCCTTACGGGTCACCTGTTTCTGCTGATATATTACCAAATAAAGGAGGAACAAAGGAGAAATATTACAAGTATATAGGAGAGAATCTCTCTCTTCTTGGTTTCATCTATGAACGGAAACCTAAAATAAAGACAGAAGTAATGGATGATAAAACATTTTATACGATAAGCGATATAGAATTATTTGACAAATCTGAAGATTTTGATGTTCATTATTATATTACTTCGGGCGTTATTGAAAAAATAGCTTCAAGGTTTTTTCCGAAAGCATTTTGCAATGTTGAGGAAATAGACGTAAAGAAACGGATTGTAAAAATATCTCTTAAACTTAATTAATGAAAAATGGTAAATTAAAATGGTTGATAAAAACAGTAAAGAAGACTACCAAGCAGCGGGGCAAGAAATATATGATAAATTACATCTTGCAACCTATCCTGTTGCGATTAAATTTTATAAGGACGAGAAGGAAATCCCCAGAAATGTGACAAGACCGCATGTTATGGGGAAGAAAATGAGTATATGCCAGACTTTTACGATGGCTAGAAAGTTTAATCAGAGCTATGCGATTTCACCGAAGGATAATTTTTGTACTCCCTCTTCTGTTGGATTTGGATGGGTACCAATAACAAAGGAAGAGTTTATCGAGAGTCAGGTGAGACAGAAATGGCATAAGGATGAGGCGGCTGAAAAACGCAGAGCTGAGAAAATATATATGAGGAATTATCAAAATCTTATTGCTCTGGGATATCGTGGGCTTATTGCTTCCCCACTGCCAGAGACTCGTGTAATCCCAGATACCGTTCTGATTTTTGGTAATGGCGCTCAGATTACTCATATAATTCATGCGCTAAATTATGAACATAAAAAGAAATATGCCGTAAGCTCTAATTTTGAGGGTTTTGGAGAATCTTGCGGTAAGGGTGGCTTAATGCCATTTATAACTCGTAAAGCACAGATTGTCATTCCCGGTGCGGGAGATCGCGCATTTGGGGGGATTCAGGATCATGAAATAGCAATTGGCATGCCTGGCAAGTTTATCTTCTATGTTTTACAAAACTTGTTCAAAACAGGTGGTAAACAAGGTCTTGGCTTCCCTATTCGAGCATTGATCCCTATGGGTTTAACTGAAAACCTTACCCCAGGATTTAAATATATGAGAGAAGTTATTGATAAGAAATTAAAAGAATTAGAAGAACAAGATTAGATTAAATAGACTAAAAAAAAAGGTGAAGAATCTGATAAGTCAAGATAAAATACTTAAAGATGGGAAGTTACATATCTTTTTACTAGGTACCGGAGGTCCTATGGGTAATGAACTTAGAGTCTCACCTGGTATTGCTGTGATTGCAGAAGGAGAGTTTATTCTTTTCGATGTTGGGCCAGGATCTTATAGGAATGCTAATATATTGAGATTACCCACCGAGAGTTTAAGTGTGATATTCTTTACACACTTCCATTCTGACCATATAGGGGATCTCGGAGAGGCAAACATGGATTCATGGGGAAGGGGAAGGACTAAACCCATACAAATTTATGGTCCCAAGGGAGTAGAAAAAGTAGTTAATGGATTCATTATGGCGTATGAGTTAGATACAGGATATAGAATAGCTCACCATAACGAGGAGATTATGCCGCCAGAAGCAAGCATACCTATAATTAAAACAGTCGATTTAAAAGCTCCTGAAGACAGAGAATTAATTTTTGAGAAAAATGGATTAGAAATCTATGCTTTTGAGGTTGATCATTCACCAATTAAACCTGCGTTTGGTTATAGAATAGAATGGAAAGGTAATATCGTGGTAATAACGGGTGATACTGTAAAAACAGCGAATCTTGTTAAACATACCCAAAATGCGGATATTCTTATTAGTGAAGCAATCTCTTTCGATATGTTAAACAACTTAGTAAAGGGTGCTAAACGGTTTGGGCTTGATAGATTTGTAAAACTATTAACAGATGTTCAAGATTATCATATGGAACCTAAAATAGCAGCAGAATTAGCAAAAGAAGCTGCTGTAAAAAAACTCGTGATTGTCCATATTGTTCCTCCCCTCGCTAATGAAAAGCTTGAAAAAGTGTATTTAAAGGGTGTAGAGGAAATTTTTGATGGAGAAATTATAATGGGAAAAGATTGCATGAAGTTTAAGCTTGAACCAAAAAATTAAAAAAATTGATGAAAAGTGAATTAGTACTAACCTGTAGGAATTACAGTCACAATTCTTTTCCCACTAGTTAAGGATATTGCATTCTCTGGACAAAAATAAGCACATACACCACATCCAATACAGTATTCTTCAATTCTTTCAGCTTTATCGTCATCATTTAATTCTATAGCAGCCATATGACATTTTTCCACACATGTTCCACACCCTACGCATATGTCCTGATTAATTTCTGCTAGAAAGTTAGTCGCATTATTTGTAGGAATGAATGCAACATTTCTACTGTTTGGACAGCAGCAACTACAACAATTACATATCGCTACTTCCTCTTTATGGATGTCAGAATGGAGATGATATGCTTTATGAACCAATCCTGCTTCTTCGCATTTTTTTAGGATTTCTAATGCCTCCTCTTTAGACACCAGTCTAGAAAAACCATGATTAGATGTATGTCTCGCAGATTTACCCAAAGTAAAACAATTTTCAAATGAAGAATCGATTTGTTTACATGGATCTTCTAAAACCTCTTTTTGTTGTCGGCAAAAGCAATGACCCACGGCGATCTCATCGCATTTTTCAATGATTTCTTCAATTTTTTGTGCTGGTAAAATTTGTTCTGTTGGAACTTCTAAATCCTTATCAACATTTATTTCTATATTTCCTATAGGCACAGTTCTATCAATCGGGGGCATTTTTTTCATCAAAGAAACATAACTATCGGAATTGGCTTGGAAAGAACTTCCTATTTCATTATGTAAATTATGACCCAATTCTGCTAACTTCTTAGTTTTCTCAGAATTATCAAGTTCCTTCATAAAAAGATATTCAAATTGACGCATAATCGGTAAAATTCGATACACCATTATTCCCTGACTATTTGGTTGATTAAATATTACACCATTCTTTGCCAAGGAATCTACTTTCTTTAAAATTTCTTCTTCAGATAACTTGCTATTTTTCTTTAATTCTTCCATAGTTTGAGAGACATTTCTTCTAAAAGCCATTATAAAATCCAGTTCGTCTTCCTTTATATTTAGCTTTAAAATGTCCAATAAAGTGTCGCTAACAGGATATGGAAAAGCTCCGGCTTTGTTTAATACACTTGCGACTTTTTTATACTTAGCATCTATATTAGCATCTGACATTTTGATACATTTTTCAATATTTCTTTTTAATAAAATTAGATTAAATTAATATTTTTAAAAATTAGTTAATATAAGTAATTAATTATCAATTTTTAATAGAATTTATTTTAACTATAATTAAAAAAAATGAGTTTTTAATATGTCAAAATCAAAAATAGATTTAAGCTCGATTGGAAAAACAAATGAGGGATCATTCAAGTACGATTGGAAAAGAGTCGTTTTATATAATTTAGGAATTGGTGCACAAGCAGAAGATTTACCTTTTGTTTACGAAAAAGCAAAGGGAGGTCTGAAAGCTTTTCCAAGTTTTGCTACAATAGTTGGAGGTAGCGCTCTATTTTTTCCGGGTGGGACAGATTTTGTCCGATTATTGCACGGAGAGCAATTAATCCGTCTTTATAAGCCATTTAGCCCAAAAGGAACTATTAAAACAAAAGCAGTAATAGAAAATATCTTCGATAAAGTAAAAGCTGCTCTCATACATGTAAAAATATCTGGACATTCTAGAGGTGATCATATATTTGATACAAGGTATGTCTTTTTCGTTGGTGGCTCTGGAGGTTTTGGTGGAGATCCTGGACCAAAGACTGAACCCTTAAACCCTCCAGAAGGTGTGGAACCCGATTTTAGCATTTCTTTTCAGACAACTACAAATCAAGCAGCATGGTATAGACTTAACGGAGATTTTAATCCGTTACATATAGATCCGAAATTTGCTAAAATGGCACGTCAACCAAGACCAATCCTACATGGTTTATGTACTTATGGTATTGCTACACGTTCTATTGTATATGGCCTTTGTGATGGAGATGTGTCCCGCTTTAAAGAATTCAACGCGAGATTTAAAGGTGTCGTGTTTCCTGGAGAGACACTTACGACAGAAGGGTGGAAAAATAACGGGCGTTATATCATTCAAGTTCGCAAGGAGGATAACACTGTAGTGCTTGGTAATGCCTATGCGATAGTAGAATAATAAAGTTATTTTTTTTGTTACAATTTTAACTTTTAATAAAAAAAACTAATAATTAAAAATTCAAAAAAATAATTAGAGTGATAAATCTAAAATGGAAATGAAAAATGTATGGTTAATTGATTATGCCCGCACAGCTTTTTCCCGGTCCAGACCTAAAACACCTGAAAGAGATGTTTTTGGCGAAAAAAGAGGTGATGAAATACTTGCGGACTTATTAATCAAATTTTTTGACGAAAAATTAGCCAATAAAGGAATTGAAAAAAAAGATATGGAAGAAGTCTCCATAGGTGTTGCTGCGGGTGTGCTTGAGAGTTGGACTTATGGAGGAAGAACTCCTATTTTCTTGGCGGGCTTTCCTGTAGAAGTCCCATCATTTTTTATCGACCGGCAATGTGGTTCTGCGGGTTCTGGAATGCATGTAGGCATTATGGAGATTATGACAGGCAATTCAAAATGTGTTTTGGCAACAGGCTTTGAACACATGGGCAGAGAAAGAGGCAAAGGGGTAACCCCTAATTTAAAAATGATGGATAAAAAGAGCAAATATTATCGTCCTTATTTAGATATGATAACCGCTTTTAGTATGATTCAAACTGCTCAAAAACTGTATGAAGAAGAAGTACCAACATTTACGAAAGAAGATTTAGATAAGTTTGGTGTAAGGAGCCATAATTTAACAATTAAATCCCAAGAAGAAGGTTGGTTTAAGGGTGAGATTATACCAATAGAAGGGCATGTAGAGGGAAACATTGAGGAACCACTGATGGTTGATAGAGACATGAACGCAAGAAAATCAAACTTAGAATCAGTATCAAAATTACCACGATTATCAAAGCCTTTCTATTTAGAGAAAAATGGTGGCAGAAAAGGATACATAGAAAGAGAAGGTACAAAAGATGGAGTTATAACAGTTGGAAATTCTTCACCTTTAAATGCTGGGGCAACAGCAGCAGTTCTCATGGAAGCTGAAGAAGCTAAGAAAAAAGGTCTTGAACCAATGGCGAAAATTGTATCGATTGGATGGGGTGCGGTAGATCCTTCTGTTATGGGTCGAGGGCCTGTTCCTGCAACTCAAAAAGCTCTAGCTTATGCTGGTTTAAAAGCGGAAGACATAGACTATTGGGAAATTAATGAAGCGTTCTGTATTGTTACATTAAACTGTATGGACAAGTTTAACCTTCCTTGGGATAAAGTTAATATTATGGGGGGTTCAACTGCAATCGGGCATCCCTTAGGATCAACTATGGTACGGCTTACAGGCACTTTAGCGAGGATTCTGAAAGATAAGAAAGCTAAATATGGTGTTGCTAATGCTTGTTGCGGAGGAGGTCAAGGAGTAGCTACTATAATAGAAAATCTTGACGCTTAAATAAAAAATTAATTTTTTTTTCAAATTTTTACTTTAATAAAGAATATTATAATTAAATATATTAATAATAAATGGAACTCGAAAAGTTAATAGGTCAAAAAGTGACTTTGCTTGGCACTGCTAAGGATGCCAAAGGTGGGGCTGTGTTAATTACAACAGATGGTAATGTGATATACATTAAAGAATTTGAATCATGGTCCCCAGAGCTGTTGGATACGCAAGTATCGGTGAGCGGATTACTTAATAAAGAGAAATTTATTCCCGATCCTGTAAAGAATGGAGCGATTAGCTCTGGAGCCTTCGGTTTTCAGTTCGTTTTAGAAAAGGCAGAAATTATTGTTAATAAGTAGATTAATTTTAATTGAAATACTTTATTTGAGATTAAAAGATGGAAAAAAGTTCTGAACAAGATTTAAATCGAAATTTTAGAGCGATTTTTTTGCTATATATGGCTTTTTTCAACTGCAATCAAATATTATCTGTCAATATTGGA
Source organism: Promethearchaeota archaeon (assembly GCA_019058295.1). Lineage (GTDB taxonomy): Archaea > Asgardarchaeota > Lokiarchaeia > Sigyniarchaeales > SOKP01 > LW40-45. Next base: position 18,855 of record JAHPZI010000020.1, read on the forward strand.
AATTTATTGCTTTACCTTCCAGACAGTACGGCATCCGGAATTGCGTTGCTTGTGGCCTTTACACTTCTCGTTCAAATTGCAAGTTTATTATTTTTTGGATATTATATTAGTAACTTTACTGAGAAATACTCAAGAAAAAAAATATTCCTTATTTCTAATAGTCTAATATGCATTTTTTTTTTTATGCTTGCATTTTCAATTAACTTTGTAATGTTCTTCATATTTTATCTTATAGCAAATATTGGTAATGGCGCGTTTCTTCCAATTGGATTTGCTATAATTGGTGATTCTTTCCCTCCAAAGGAAAGAGGTAATAAATTTGGGCTTATGAATCTTGCTTTATTACTAGGAGCAGGGGGTGGAATCATTTTTGGAGGATTAATTGGAAGTCTAGGTGGTCCTATTGGATGGCGCATCGCATATTGTTTTGCTGCTTTTTTAGTGTTAACAGCAATAATCAGATATAATCAATGGGGGATCGAAGTTAGTAAAGGTCAATCTGAACCAGAATTTAATGATCTCAAAGCTGATAATCAAAATTATGGTTATAGAATTACCTTTTCTAATTTTAGTCAAATTTTAAAACGGAAATCTGTCATTGGAATATATATTCTAGTCATTCTTACTGCCATAACGACGACAACGATGGGAACTTGGGCAATTTATTATATTAGCATGAAAATCGATAGTCCTTTTGCTACTTTTATTGCTTCAACGCTTCTTATTTTAACTGGGCTAGGTGGACTCTTTGGGACTATTTTTGGAGGGAAAATAGGGGACTCATTATCTCAAAAGGGAAAAGTAAGGGGTCGAGTAGTTATTTCTTTGTTTGCTACTCTCTTAGCAATCATCTGTAGCATGATTTATTATTTATTTCTCCCTTTCAATGTAAACATATTCATTTTTTCTTTTATGCTTTTCTTCATTGTTGGATTTTTTGCAATGTTTCTTGCTTCAGTACCCGTTGGAAACATATATGCAATATATTCAGAAGTCTGTGTTCCTGAGAATCGAGGGTTAGCCAATGCGATGAGTGGTTTGATGGCAAAAGCTGGGGGTGTTATAGGGAATTTAATAATTTCTGTTTTGATAATAAGCAATATATCAAACTTAACATTAGCAGTGGTATTTCTTTTATCTATTTCTCTAATGGGCTCCTTTCTATGGTTATTACCCTTTTTTTATTATCCAAAAGAAGCACAAAAATTAAGAGATTTAATGGCTGAGAGAAGAAAAGAGTTAGAATTGAGAAAATAAATAAACACTTAACATTCTACTTCCATCATTAGTTTTTCATTATACCCTACAATAACTTTGATATAACCTTTTAACATATTATCGATATCAATGTCTCCTGTATCAACTCTAAGACAATTTAATCCTTTTATCTTATCTTCAGTAGAAACAATTGTTATATTGTTTTTTTCAATCTTTTTAAAAATTTTCGGTGTAAATTGCTTATTTCCTCGACCAAAAATAAAGCCTTGTCCCCCGATTGGGGATACAATTATTTCTGCTTTAGGATATTTATTTAATAAATCTAAAATACCGTTTTCATTAATATCTTTTCCGACAAGCTTGTAATCATAAATTGCATCTATGCCGAGTAAAGAGTTGGTAACTTTAAGCTCATCAGAAATTGCTTTAACCGTAGTTCCAGGTCCTAATAAATATAACCTATCCTTTTTCATATTTTCAATTATAAATTTGGCAATCTCAGTTTTATTCTCCTCTACTGATTTACCTGTTTTCGATGTTTGTTTACCAGATTGTAATAAAGTTTCGACTTTTGGAACTTTTAAAAAACCATATAATTTTGAGTCTAAGATTCCATTTCTAAAAGAATCTTCGTTAATATCAAGAACTTCTTTTTCTAAAGTCTCTGTTCCATTTATAAAAGCATCCAGCATCTCTGCAGCTGACCTTGGATTAATAGCAAACACAGAGCTAAACATTTTAACTCCTGAAGGTATTGCTATAATGGGAATTTTTAGTTCAATCGCATCATAAATGTCTCTGGCGGTACCATCACCACCGCAAAAAATTAGTAATTCAACATTCGCTTCTAGCATTGTTTTAGCAATTCTCTTAGTATCTACTGCCGATGTTTCTTCTCCAATTTCTCCTATAACCTCAAACTTTAAACCACTATCTTTTACGATATCAGCGCCCATTTTACCAGGCGCAACAAGTAAAGAAAAATTTTCTTTTATATTAGATAAAAATTGTTTCACTCTTTTTTGAGTAATTGGTTTTGCTCCTAATCTCAGAGCATCTTTATAGATTTGTCCATCAGTTCCTTTTAGACCAACGCTACCTCCCATCCCAGCAATAGGGTTAATAATCAGCCCAATTTTTTTCCTATTTTTATTGTTAATTTCAATTAACTCTTCTTTTTTTTTGTTTGATAAATTTAAGTAATTTTTTAATTAATAAATTTTTAAATTTCAAAACACTATAAATAATTTAAAAAATCAAATATTTGTAAGTTTTATATGGAATATATTATAATTGAAAACGAAAAAATAGGTCAAATTAAAGCAAAATTACTTCTTGAGAAAAATCCTAAAACATGTCAGGCAATCTTGGATAGTCTCCCTTTTGAATTACAATTATCAAGATGGGGTGAAGAGTTATATGGAAGTATACCAGTTAAAATTGGTGCCGAAAATTCTCAGACTGAATGTGAAGTTGGTGATGTGGGATATTGGCCAGATGGAAGTGGATTTTGTATTTTTTTTGGAAAGACTCCAGCAAGTTCAGGCGATAAACCTGTAGCAGCATCCCCTGTTAATATCTTTGCTAAAATTGAAGGTGATTCAAGCATTTTCAAACAATTTTCCTCGTTCGAAGGAAATGTAAAAAAAGGAGATTGAAAAAAAATAAAAGAATTAATATTGAACTTCTTTTAAATAATGTGGTTGTACACCCACTTCTGATATACCCCCATCTACAGGAAAGCAATGTCCAGTAATATAATTTGAAGCTGGGGATGCCAAAAATAAAACGAGATTTACGACATCTTCCACAGTTCCAATTCTGATTAGAGGAACTTTAGTTTTTCCGTCTCTCATTGTCATTCTCATAGCTTCTTCGTCATTTAAATAGATTCCAGTTAGGTGAAAGCCTGGAGCAATGGAATTTGCGGTTATTTTTGGGGCTAAAGACTTTGCTAATAATTGAGTAAGGGCAATTACACCCACTTTTGTTATACTATATGCTGGAATTGCTGCATCTACAACCATACCTGCAGCAGAGGAAGTATTTATCATTTTTCCTGCTAATTCTTCATTTTCAAATTTCTGAGCCTTCATTTTTCGGCATAATGATTTAGCGACTAACCATTGTCCCTTAAGATTAACTGCCATTATCTGATCCCAATCGGATTCTTTCACTCTACATATATTTCTTCCATAAGAAACCCCTATTCCAGCATTGTTAAATAATACATATACATTATCCAATTCGTTATATGCTTGCTTTACCATTGCTTCTACTTGATCCGATTGAGATACATCGCAGACAATAGGGATTACTTTTTGTCCAGATACTTGAGCTATTTTTTTTGTTGTTTCTTCTAAAAGGTCTTCATTAATATCTACCAAAACTAAATCCGCCCCTCTCTCTGCAAATGCATATGCTACACCTCTTCCAAAACCTGATGCCCCTCCAGTTATTAAGGCATTTTTACCTTCAAGAAATTTTTCAACCATTTTTTCTCTCACAAATCCAATAAAGAGTTTTAATTAAAAATATGATTAGTTTCTTAATAAAATTAGATCTAAAATTCAATTTTATTTTTATTTCATCCAGAATAGACTAATTTTTTCTTCCAGACAATTACGCTAATTATTGCGCAAATGATAATAATTCCATAAAATAATACAACATCATAGCCGGGTATCGCTTCTTTTTGTAAAACAATTTCTACAAATACATCGCCATGGATATCGATATATTCAAGTTTTTCTAAGATTCCATTAGTGCCATAAGTTAATTCTATTTCATATTCAGCTGTTACGACTCCATATTTTGCTATTAACGAGCTATCGTCTACATAAACAGTAATAACTGGATGATCAAATTCATCTCTAAACTCTTCTATATAATTAATAAAAGGAGTTGGAACTACCCACATATCAGCGATTGTACCCATCGGGTCCGCATCAGAAAAAACATCATCTACTTTATCTTCGGGATCTTTGTAAATCTTTTTACTTCTCTCATCATCAGCATCATTGCTAAAATCTTCGGTATCATCAGTATAATCCCATAAATAATAAATAATTCTCCAATAATCTGTTTTTTTATCTATATCAGTAATTTGAATTTTTTTGGAATCATCTTCATCAAAACCCGGTTTTTCAGGGAAAAAAATAGACTCATATGTATCTTGATCTAATTTTTCAACCTTCCATATAAATATATCATTTTCGTTAATATCAAGAGTGTAATCTGCACCAGCAGCGTTAATAATGAAAAATGCCGAAAAATAATTGAATAAAATTAAAGTTAAAACTAATAGAGAGATTTTTTTTTTTCTCATTATTTTTATATCTTTTAAAATTACTATTTTATAATGAATCTACTATATATTAAGAAAAATTATAACAAAAACTTTAATTATTTTATTATTATAAAAAATTTGAGATGATTAAATAGTGGTAGACAAAATAATTCCTTACATGATAAATCTCGGCGAGATTACCCCCACCCGGTCTAAAGCGACTTTTTTAAACGAGATTGCCATGGCATTGATAGAATGCATTAATAATTATGGTAAAAAGATCAATAAGATGGGTAAAATCGCTCGTATCGCAATGTGTTTTTGGCCCGTAAGACTTATCCCATTAAATGACACAAGAGCTTTTGTTTGCAGCTATTTATTAAATAAACAAGAGAAGTTGCTCGTAGGAAGTTTTGCCCAATCTCCCCCTCCCCCCAATAATGTAATAAAAGGTGCAGATCCAACCACCTTTTTAACTTCACTTCAATCGTACAATACAACCTATTTGAAAAAGGCTAAAAATTATAAAAGAGCACCAGTTATCCAAGAAGCGTTATTTACCGCCGCCGAAATCGGTTATTTTAAGAATTTTTTCCTTAATCAATACAATTTAAGTTCATTTAGCGAGCCTTATTTTTTATTAGAGGGAGATCCAATTGCTAAAAGTGTAAATAAAATAAATGTCATTCCAGACGTATTCGATTTTGTTGCGCTAAAAGACGTTCAAATGCTTGATAAGTACGAACAGGATATAATAAATTTGTGTGAAAAATGGATTCAGAAAGGCGATATCGAAGTAGATAAAATAAAAGGAACGAAAGTGGATACAAGCGAAGAAGAACGGCAACTTGCTCGGTTAAATAGCGAATTAAAAAAGGAAAAAGAGAGAGATTTGAAGAATTCTCCCGAAGACTTAATCAAGAGCGGAAATTACAAAATACCTGATAAAACGGAAGAATTTAATAGTCACATTAACTCGCTTAAAGATGCTGTAAATCGTTTAAAAAATTCGGCAACTCAAAAAGATTTGTCTTTACTTGATCAAGGCTTGAATGAACTCGAATCGAAATATAAAGATTTTGGAAATGCAATTTCTAGATATAGTACTGAAATCTCACAATTATATAAGAATCTAAATCGTGAGTCAAGAGATATTGAAAGAGCGCAACAGAAAAAAATTGCAGACTTGGAGAGCAGAATTGCCGAAGTTCAAAAGCAGATTGATGAAAAGCATAGAGATCTTGGTTCAGACATAACCTCAGCTGAAGATATTGTTCTACGTATAAAAAATGAAAAACAATCTTGTTTAGACAATATTGAATCAATAAAAGATACAGACCTTACAAATCTACAAAGTTTTTTTAGCTCTTATACTCTCGAAATGAAAACAGAAAATATTGTTGTTGGAATCCCGATTTTCATTTTTTTCTTTGTAAATCGAAATACAAATAAAACCATCGAGAGAGCGCCAGTCCTCCCAATTCTGATTGATAAAAAAATTCAGAAAACTAAGGTAACAGAGAGTTTTAGAAAAGAACTAGCAAATTTAATGAATAAATTTCCGCCTATGGTGAACTTGATAGAAAAAGAGGGTGAGAAATCTAATCTCATGGAAGCTATAAAGAATTTTGACACAGCGATAGAAGATAGTATAAACGAGCTGAGAATGAATAAGATCTTGGGGAAGAAAGAAGCTGAAAAGGCTAAGGATATTATAGCAAATCTGGTTTGGTAAATTTAATTATAAGATTTTTTTTAATTTTTTACTAACCTAAATAAGTCATTACTTTCCCACAACATTCTGGTTTTTCACTATATCCACATTTTTCACAGCAACATAAAAGATTATCTTGCACGATCATCGATTGATCACAACATGTAGGTATTTCTTTTTCTTGACCACAAATTTCACAAACTAATTTAGGAATTTTTTTCACCTTTCTTAATCACTCTATTATTATGTATTAAAAGAAAGTTTATGAACTAAAATCCTAGTTTTATAGAATATAATTTACAAGGATTTTTCATTTTCTTATCAAAAGTAAAAATAAAGAATCTTTTTCTAATTATTATATTTCTATTCTTTAAACTCAAATCTTGCACAATTTGACATTTCTAAAAAACAATCATGCACAACATTAACACGTTTATGCCATTCTTCTGCTGATTGAAATTGCGTCTTCCATTTTTCAAACCCAATTTCATCAATCTCAATTTTAAATCTATCAGGTGTTTCCCATTCATGGCCTTCCACTTCTATATAACTTTTTGAATTAGCGAAGTTCCAGAAATAAATAGGCCAAGAACCATAGAAACCAGTTGTAGTGAAATTATTAATCTTAAGTATTTTTTCTCCTAAATCTTTTGAAAAAATATAACAAACAGAAATAAGATCCTTAGTATCTTCAAATCCTAATATTTTAGAACCGAATTCATTTACAATTCGCTCCGTTCTTCTCTGGGTTGGAGGATGCGTATTAAAAGCGCGTTTTGTACGTCCTATGTGTAGATATTCCACATTTATATTGTTTTGGAGAATATTCGTAAGCTCCTCGGGATATGTATTAATCCAATGAACTAGACGATCAAAATCTATATGAAAAATCCTTTGGGAAATTGAATCAATATTATCTAAGGTTGTTCTCAATGCTGTTCTATATGTATCAATATTTCTTTCACTTGGTTCTACTATAACAATAAATCCTTTATTTCTTAAAAAAGTAAGAACTTCATTCGGTGTATAAGGAGTTAGGCAAATAATTCCTTTAACAAATAGTTCTTTTATTTTAGGTAGAGCTGACTCTATTAAATCTTTAAGTCTGAATTCTGGATCATGATAAGTAGCACATAAGAGATATTCTATTTTTCCCATGACTTCATAATAACGTGTGTATTAGTTTTCACTATTCCCTCAATTGGATCAATTTTTTTTGCAAAAGCTTCATATAACTCATCTGATGTTTCAACTTCTATTTCAGCCAAAACATCATAATCTCCCGTCAGTGAAAATACTTTCTTAATCTCGGGTATCTTTTTAAATTCCTCAAGGACTTTTACCATTGCGTTATGATATACTTGACAGAAAATTATTGCTTTTATAGTCATATTAAGTGCTTTCTAATTTGATTACTAGGAGGTAATTTTAATAATTTTATTTATAAAAAGAATTTTTATATTTTCAATTTCCTTTAATTTTCTTATTTTATCATCCACTAAATAGCGAAATTCTCTAAATGAATTTGTTCGGATATATACTAGGATATCGTGTGTTCCTATTAAGGATTGAATCGAAAATACACCACTAAATTTTAATATTTTTAAACTCAATCCTTTTAATGCCCCCGTTTTCTTGCTCAATAATAAATAGGCATTGACTTTATTTGTGGATTCATGTATGTAGCGTAGTAATATTGTGATAATTAATAAAAATAAGACTATAACTAAAAATTCAATTGGAAAAGAATCAACCCCAAAAAGTACTCCAAAAAAGATTCCTCCAATTGGTTCAATAATTGTTAGTATACAATTCCACTGTCTATAAGTTAAATTATAAGGGCTCCACTTTGCATACGCGATAAATATTAAAAGATAAGGAAATATAGTTGAGCCAAAGATTAAGAATAAAATCTCCCAACGTAACAAAATCTGAGATATATTTGAGAAATCACTATAAAATTGTCCAATCTCAGAAGTTAAATCTGTGTGAACAGGAATTAAATATATAATGAAAATAAATGGAATCATTAAGATAATTCCCATAAAAAAAGTAAATGAGATTTTTATTAACAACCTTGGAACTTTATAAAGTTCATTTTTATTTATCAATTGTATTTCATCTTTCGAATAAGAATCTTTATCAATTGTTATCTGGAAAAATGTTAGACACAGAGTAAATATAATGATATAAAAAAAACCTACAAGAGAAAATTGAGCACTTTCTTGAGATTTAACTAAGATAATTATTCCAATCGAAAAAACTAAAATTATTATGTAAAGCCCCTTAAATTTATCTAATTTTTCAGATTGAGCTCCATGTTCATAAATCGCAACAAAAATTATTGCAATCTGAAAACCAATCATAGTTAATGAAATCGAACTTATTTTCAAAGCTAAAAAGAAAAAAATAAGCTGTAAGATAATCCCGAAAAAACCTAAAATAGCAAAGTAATAGAGGTATCTTAATTTAAAGAAACTCTCATTCGTGGAATAAATAAATTTAAATAGATCTTTTAGTCTTAATGGCTGGTTTGAAGAATATTTATTATTAATATAAGCAATTAAAACTGCAATAATCATTAATATTATTCCAGAAACAAAAAATCGAAGAAATATTATTGTTATTATAGAAATTTCATTAAATAATCCAAATACTATTACAGGAATAAGACTCCAGAGAATATTTGCAATTATGATGTAAAAAATATTTTTATTCTGCATTATTTTAATTTTAATTATTTAGAATCTTATAATATGATATTTATAATAAAAAAATTATTAGAAATTTTTCTGATATGAAAAAAAAACAGGTTGAATTGTTAGCACCTTTAAAAAATTTAAAATCACTCCACGCTGTTCAGAAAAATGCTGATGCAGTGTATTTTGGTGTTGAATCATTAAACATGAGGATGTTTAGTGATAACTTTAATATAAAGGATTTGCCTAGAATTGTAAAATTATGCCATGACAATAATATTAAAGCCTATCTTACCACGAATATCATTATTTATGACAATGAGTTTGATTTATTAGAAAAGATTTTGGATAAAGCTGTAGAATCTGAAATTGATGCTGTAATTATTCATGATGCAGGAGCAATCCAGCTAGCTAAAGAAAAAGGGCTTAATCTTCATATTTCGACTCAAGCAAATATCTCAAATTATCAATCTGCTCGATTTTATGAGTCAATGGATGCCCAGAGATTAATTCTTGCAAGAGAATTATCCTTACAACAAATTAAAGATATAAAAAGTAGGTTGAAAGAGAGCCAAATAGAAATATTCGTTCATGGTGCACAATGTACTTCAATATCAGGGCGCTGTTATTTTTCAGCAGAAATATGTGGATCCCAAGATTACTCTGCAAATAGAGGAAAATGTACTCAACCCTGCCGAAGGAAATGGACTGTATATGATGATCAAAATAATGAGCTTTTATATGATGGTGTATTTTTTATTAGCGCAAAAGATCTCTGTATGATAGAATATATACCTGAATTAATTGAAGCAGATATAGATGCATTCAAAATTGAAGGTAGAATGAGAGATCCGATTTATATTGAAGAAACAACTAATTGTTATCGCGAAGCTATTAATTCTTATTATTCTAATTCATTTACACAAGATAAAATTCAAGAATGGTTGAAACGATTAAATAAGGTTTATAATAAAGGTTTTTCTACGGGTTTTTATTTTCAATTACCAAAAGGAAACGATATTGCAAGAGAAAGTGAAGGAAACATTTCTAACTATAGAAAAATTGAAATAGGAAAGGTCTTATCTTACTATCCTGAAAAAAGCGCCGCAAAAATACTTCTTACAAAGGGAAAATTAAAATTAAAAGATGAAATCTTTGTCATCGGGACACACACTGATACTTTTCTGCGTCAAAAAATTACATCAATTCAAATTAAACAAAAGAAAAATCTAACAGAAACTCCAAACGTCTCTGGTAAAGAGAATCGGTTGTCTGTTGGTATAAAAATCAATAAACCTGTTAAGAAAAACGACAGAGTCTACAAATTAGAACAAATTACATAACAATAAAATTCCCACTTAATGGAATATGAGACAGTTTGAATATAATCCCTTTTAATTGATTTGAATCTTATTATATTATAGTTAGAATATAACGATTATTAGAAGTTTGTTATGCCGAGAATTTTAATTACAGGGGCCACAGGTTTTATTGGAAGTTATCTTGTGAAATATTTTATAAAAAAAGGAACTCAAATCATTGCTCATGGAAGTACAAAAGAAACAATAAATAAACTCAGAAATACATTAGAAGATGAACATATAGATTCTATCGATTTTTGGCAACAAGATTTTTTAGCTCAGAAATGGAATTTCCCTGATTTTTCTGAAATCGATTATATTATTCACACAGCTGCCGCCACTAAGATAAGAGAAGGTACTCTTGAGAATTATGATAAATATTTTAATTTAAATGCAATTGCAACAAAAAAACTAGCGAAAAAAGCATTAAATGAAAATATCCAGCATTTTATTCATTTTTCTAGCGGACAAGTTTTTGGAATACCCCCCTCCTTTCCATTTACAGAAACTACTCCTAAAAAACCCATTAATATTTACGGTTTTACTAAATTATTAGGTGAAATTGTGGTTCTTTCGTTTGCCAATTTGGGTTTGAAATACACGATAGCAAGGCCTTTTTCAGTCTATGGAAAGGGACAACAGAATATAATTTCAATAATTAATGAAAAAATAAATAAAGATGAAATCTTAACTATTTATGGAGATGGAACCCAATCTCGAGCTTTTACTCATGTTAACGACATTTGTGAAGTAATTGGTATTATCCTTAATAATTCTAAATGTTTTGGCGAAGAATATAATCTATCGGGCACTAAAGAGTATTCTGTAAACGATTTGGTAGGATTGATTTCTAAAAGCTTGAATAAGAAGCCTAAAATAGTGTATAAGAAAGCTAGCGTAAATGAATTAAGGCGAAACCTAGCAGATACGGCAAAAATTCAGAAATTAGGATTTAATTATAAAGAATCTCTTGAAGAATTTATAGAGAATGAACTCAATTCTTAAGAAGTACGATTATTCGAAGAAAAGTAATCTATCCAAAAATGCTAACGCTAAATAAAATAGTATATTTATTTGAACTTCTGCGGCTAAATGTTCAAGTTCCCAAGAGTCTTTTTCTTGATTGTGCTTCCCAAGATTTATTAATTCTCCTTGGCCGAAATTGGCAATTAAATTCTCATAATTGTATAAAAAAACTTTTTCATCGCCAAAATGACGACAAATATCTAAATCGTCTAAATATTCCTTATCTTCCATGTAATCAGTATCGTTGAAAATCTTTTTCATTGTCCCAATAAAGATATAATGAGTACCACCTTTAATATCACCATTTCCACTATGAACCATTCCAACTCGATGATAAAAATTGTATGCAGATAAAACATTGATCCCATCCTCTTTAACTTGGCCAAAGATATTTTCTTTCATTCTATCTGCAATATCATCTACAGTATCACCTGCACTTACTATTGCGGCTCCAACTCTATAAGTCATCGTGATTGAAAAATCCCAAATAACATTTAGACTATAAATATTTCCAATCGCTAATTCTAGATCTCCATCTCCATCTAATTCGTCTAAGTAAGGCGATATTCTTATAATTCCTGCTTCTTTTCCATCAGATTGAACTTCCTCAACAAGTTCTTTCACATTTTTAGTGGCTTCTTTTATTTCATCATTAGTTGGAAATTCATCTATTATATAATTAATACCAGATACTATAGTTTTTTCTCTGACTTCTTCTATATATCGACTAGGTGGTTCGGCATCGACAACAAAAGCTTTTACAAATGAACTTTCAAATATCCCCTCATCAATAAACCATTCTTTAAAGCGTTCATAGAGTGGAAGATATTCCTCAGTTGTATCCATGTTCATAAAAGGATCTCCGGATGTTAGTAAACTAAAGTAAAGATTAACACCATTATCAATAGCCATCTTATATTTATCCATTAAACCGCTTTTATTTAATGTTCTAGAGTTCATAGCAGGCATAAAACCAATATTATATTGTTTACAAAGGGCATAAATATTCTCGTCGTCTGGAAGATCATATGGATCTGTCCAGAAAATTAATTCAGGATTAGTCTCAGGTTTTATTAAAATTTTTTTTTCTGGAACAGATAAATTCCATATGCTTCCTATACTCAGCGAAATCAATATTAAAATTAAAATAATGCGCGTTTTCTTCCTTTTTGATTTTTTCTCTTTATTTTTCTTTTTTTTAGTGAATTTTAATGATAAATAACTTCCTAATATTCCTATTAAGAAAAGAATTATCATTATACCTTTTAGAGTGATTAATGATTTTAAATAATTCAAAAAGATTAATCCCGCTCCAGAGATAAATGATATGGAACTGAAATACAATAATCTAAAATTTCTATGTCTAATTCCTAAATTATTTATAAGGATGTTTATGGATATCGTTGCTATTTGCCAGTATAGTAGATATGTAAAATCTAAGAAAATCAATCTTGAAAAGACTGAAAGAAGGATTACTTCAAACGAAATGAAAAAAGAAATTGAAATTATGAGAAAAAAATAAAGGGAGATATACTCTTTTCTAAGGTATTTTCTAAGATGTAATTTCCATTTCATTTTTAGTCACTCAAACTAAAATATATAAATTCTGAACAGTTTTTAAAATCCTAGAAAAACTATTACCTTAATTTTTAAAATGGAAAATTTATTAAAAATGTGAATTAGATCCATATTAAATAATAAAATTGAAAATTAGGGGTAAATATGAAAGTAGCTAACATAAAAGAAAGGGAAATAAGAGCAAATGAGCTGGTGACCGAAGCTAAACTTGCAAATTTTGCATTTTTAGCAAACATGCTACTTGATTTATTTGGATTAGATGTTGCCTTTCAAAAATACGTGAAACCAAAAAGAGAAGGACAAATTGTAGAGATGCATTTTCCAACTTTAAATGGAAGTATTACTTTCATACTTACTAGAGATAGAAAAGAATTTCAAGCTCAAGTCAAAAAACCCGAAAATCCAGTAGCCAAAGTTATAATAAATGTAAAGCGTGAAAAAACTACTCTCCTAGCAGGTAAAATTATACGCTTAAAAAGCAATATTTTTGGATTAATGAGAATTTTTCCCCATATATTAACCAGAAAATTGAAAATTAAAGGTTCTTGGGCAGCAGCCATAGCGTTATGTCGTGTTTTAATGGTAGGAAAAAATCAAATTTATAAAGAGAAATGAGGTAAAATATGAGCTTAACGAATGATAAATTTCTCAATATTTCTAATTCAATTAAGAATTCATATCTCGACGAGTGGAAAAATAATAAAAAGAAAGTTTTAGGATATTATTGCACTTATATCCCTGAAGAATTATTTTATGCTGCTGGTTTTCTTCCCTATCGTATAAGAGCCACTGGACATGAGCTTGATGAATTAGCTGATATTTATATGGTTAGATTTACCTGCGGTTTTGTACGCTTAACGTTGGATTTAGCGCTAAGAGGAGGGTATGATTTCTTAGATGGGCTGTTTATTACAAATTGTTGCGACCATGCTCGCCGAATGTATGAACTATATGATCTTGTAGTATTTAAGAGAAAAGAGATTAAACAAAAACCCCCCCAATTTTATGTCGCACTACCTCATGTTATTAATGAAGATGGATTTGAGTGGTATTTAGATGAAATTAAATTACTCAAAGAACAAATTGAGCAAGAATATACTCTTAAAGAGATAGATAATTCTCAACTTAAAGAAGCTATAAAAATATATAATGAAAATCGAAGCCTTTTAAGAGAAATTTATAATTTAAGAACATTAGACAATCCAAAATTAACAGGTTCAGAATTTTTACAGATATCTATGGCAAACACCTCGGTACCAAAAGAAATTGCTAATAATGAACTAAGGCGCATTTTGGAAATCATAAAGAATAGTAAAGATTTAAGCAATAATAGAAAAAGAATTATGCTAGTTGGAAGCGTGGTCGATAACATCAATTTCACTAAACTAGTTGAAGATTCCGGAGCAATAATCGTATCAGATTTTCTATGTTTTGGTGAGCGTAATATTTTAGATGATGTTGATTTAAATGGTGATTTATTGGAGAACATCGCAAAAAGAACATATTACCGCATGTCTTGTCCAAGAATGATGGATGACCATAAAAAAAGATATGATTTTTTATTAAAAGAGATTGAAAGAGCTAAAGTAGATGGTGTTATTCTACAAAGAATAAATAATTGTGACCTTCATGGTTGTGAAAATATGTTACTTGAACATGAACTTAAAGATTTAGGGATTCCGTCTCTTAATATTGACAGAGAAGCCTTCCTTACAGATACCACCAGGCTTCAAACTAGGATAGAAGCATTTTATGAGATGATAAAATGAAAGGTGAAATTAATGGTAAATAGAACAGAACTAGAGAATAAAGTAATTCCATATAAAATATTATTAGAAACTCTACAAAATACATATGATTTAGTTGATTCTATACTTCTTGATAATACTATCCCATCATTAAAAATTGGTTTGAAATATTTAATTCAAAATATAGAGGCTAATATTGAAAAAGCAGGAGATGGTTTACCAGTAGTAGGTCATCATTTTGCATTCCAGTCAGAATACCTTGATTGCTTCGATGTAGTACCCATATGCATCGAAGGAACGTCTTATATACTTTCTGCGCTTCTACCCGATGGTGTCGAAAAATATTATGACCTTATGCGTAATTGGGGGCATCCCTTTCACACATGTTCTTCGCAAAAAGGTGTAATGGGTATGACCTTAGATGATTTATTCCGATTCGATGCGATAATATGCCCAACAGCCCCATGTGATAATACTATGGCAAGTTATCCTTACTTTAAATATCAAGCAGATGTTCCTATGGTTTTACCTGATATGCCCTTTATTCATAAAGAAAAAAGCTTTAAATATTATGCAAAGCAAATTAAAAAGGGTTTAGAAGATTTAGGGAAAATTATTGGCCAAAAACCTGATTGGGATGAATTGAAAAAACATCTTGAGATAGATAATAAATCAATTAACACTCAACTTGAAATCTTCGAATTAAAAAAAGCAATACCTTGTCCTGTAGAAAATTTCTATAATGCTATGTCAGCTGCGGTTACTATATTTATGGCAGGAAAAGAAGAGAAAGTAAAATATTATGATGAGATGTTAGAAAGTGCTAAAAATAATTATAGGAAAAAAAAACATCATGGCGGAGAAGAAAAAATCCGATGTATTTTTCCTTATATGTTAATTTTTTTTGATCTAGGATTATGTGAATGGCTTGATCGCGAACTAGGAATGAGTATCTTATTTGATATCTTTAATTATAATTTTACCAAGCCAATCAGAACAACCGACAGTTTAGATACAATGTTCTATGATATGGCTAGAAAAGGGATGGAATTTCCTATGATGAAACAAAGTACTGATTTCTATTATAATTTCATTGATGATTGTGTAAATATGGCTAAGGAATTTAAATCAGATTGTTTCATCTTTACAATGCACATAGGTTGTAAGCAATTTGGAAGTGTAGTACAAGTTCTCAGAGAAGCTTTAAGAGATGAAACTGGTATCCCTGTTTTAATGCTAGATTTAGATGTTGGTGATAAAAGAATGACTTCAATGAAGGTTTTGCGCGATAAAATCAGTTTATTTGCCCAAACTTTATTATAAAAAACAGGGGAATCTTAGTGAGAGAAGATCTAGAGAACCTTTCAAAGGAAGAATTAATGGATTATATTGAAGACCTGAGTAAGAACTGGCTTGGAATTGATGGGACTTGGTTTGGAGCTGTTGAAAGAGAATTTGGATTGGAGAAGGCCATTGAATTAGATATTGAATCTTGGAAAGTTTTTACTGTTCTTGAAGCTAAGAGAATTATGCAAAGATTCAATATTCCAGAAAATGGTGGGATTCCTGCCTTAATGAAAGCTTTAAAATTTAGAGTTTACGCTAATATCAACAAACAAGAAATCGTCGAGGTTTCTGAAAAGCGATGTGTGTTTAGAATGAACAATTGCCGCGTTCAATATGCGAGAAACCGCAAAAATCTTCCAGATTTTCCTTGTAAGCAAGTTGGAGTAGTTGAATATTCCTTTTTTGCTAATACGGTTGATAAGAGAATAGAAACTAAGTGCATCTGTTGTCCGCCCGATGATCATCCAAAAGACTATTATTGTGCGTGGGAATTTACGATTAATGATTAAGATAATTAAAGATAAAAGGAAGAATTTTTTTATAAAACGAGGAAAAATACAGAAATAGTTAAAAATAATGTAAATAAATCATAATTTAACAAAAATTAAAAAAATGAGTGAAATTAAAAAAAATGAGCGAAAACGAAATACGTTCTCAAATTGCCTCAAAAGAGGATAAAATCACCAAAATTGAAGAAGACGCAAGTAAAAAAGAAGCTGCCGCTGAAAACGAGGTTGCGGCTGAATTTGATGCAAAAATTGCTGAAGTTGAAACAAAATTAACGGCTGAGGAGAGTAATTTAGCAGAAGCAACTTCAAAAGCAGAAGAATGGGTTGCAAAAAAGAAGGAACTAACTATTATAGTAAAGGATCTTAGAAAGGAACATAAAGGACTATCTAAGGAAAAAACCTCTGCTACAAAAGAGAAATTAAAAGAGATAAGTCTTAATAAGAAAAATCAGATTAAACCTATTGAGAATGAAATTAAAGCATTACAAAAAGAATTGAAAGTTTTAGAGAAAGCAGCAGCTAGAGGAGAGTAATGTAATAATTATCTCCAGTGAAACTTGGGATTCCTTATTATTTTTTTTATTTATTTTATTAGCCTTTCAAATAAAGTTTTGTTTCTCTTTAACTTAGTTTTAAAATTTTCCTAATTACTTATTGTTTTAAAATAAGTTTAATTAACAATATAAAATGTTTATTATTAAATTAGGAAATATAATCATAATTTGAAACTATATTCTCCCACTTTATATTCTTTTTAAAACGGTTAAGATGAGAGAACCTTTTACACCAAAACAAATATATCTTGATGTTAAAAATGGAAAGTTAAATAAATTGGAAGCTTCCGAATTGTTAATCTCCTTAATCGAAGGAAGCAATGAAGCAAAAACTCGGAAAAAATGCTTAGAAGCATTTGAAAAAATCGAACTAAAAACTGAAAAAGTTTTTAAAATTATTGAAAACTGCCTAGTCTCAGACGAAAATTCATTAGTCAGGAGTGTTGCGGCAAAAGCTATTATTCGTAATTTTCTTAAAAACGATTTAAGCTCGTTGAAGTGGGCAATTCAGCACGAAAAATCGCCTATCGTATTGAAAACAATTTTAGATTTGTTTAAAAATATTGATAACCAGAAATACAAATTTTTGAATAAAGAAATACAAACGTGGATTGAAAATTTCGCTTCAATTATCGGAGTCGTTCCAACTGAAGCAGAATTTATTTTAGACTTGGAGGCTCTATTTGCTAAAGACGGAGAAAATTACGAAATTGATGGAACTACTTATAAATATTATCAAATTCTCACTGATAACAAGAATAGTAAGCCTTGGCTCGAAATAAAAGATAAACATATTGTAGGATTAAGTCTTAATTTCTACAATTGGAAGTTTATAAAAGAAAATCCAGAATATGTGGATTATCTCTCGAGGTTAATTTATCGAGATTTATTTCTTTCATCATTTAAAAACTTAAATATTACCCGAAATGAAATTCGAGAAGTCCCCGAGTCAATAAGCTCTTTAAATTCACTCGAATGGTTGGATTTAAGTCGAAATAATATTCAAGAGATTCCTGAATCAATAAGCACTTTAATTTCGCTAAAAAAATTGAATTTAAGTCGTAATAAAATTCGAGAAGTTCCCGAGTCAATAGGTTCTCTGAGTTTGCTTGAAAGACTAGATTTGAGGCGAAATAAAATACGAAAGATTCCCGAATCCATCAAAAATTTGAATTCTTTAATTGAATTAAGGATTGATAATAATAAAATTCAAATGATTCCTAATTCATTAAAAACTTTTTTAAATTCCCTCGAACATTTTAGCTATTAGTGTTATTTTAAGGCTCATAAATTTCTACTTTTTATCAGTTAGACAAAACCAAAGCAAAAAAAATAGAAATATTGAAATAGAAAAGAATAGAAAGATAATTATTAAAATAAAAAGAAAAAGATTATAATTCTGTTTTAATAATGAGATGAAAAATATGGAAGAGAAAAAGAATATGATTAATGGGGGCGATGTATTAGTAAAATGTCTGCTCCAAGAAAATGTTCGATACATGTTTGGGATCCCAGGTGGGCAATTCCTTAAGATGTACGATGCGGTGTATAGATGGGGTCGGGAAAAAGGTATAAATACGGTTTTATTTCGACATGAACAGGCAGCAGCCCATGCGGCAGATGCCTACGCAAGAGTGACTAATACACCAGGGGTCTGTTTCGGGACTGTTGGTCCGGGAGCAACCCACCTTGTTCCTGGTGTTGGAGCGGCATGGGCTGATAATATCCCTGTAATCGCCATTGTCCCTCAGGTTAATAGTAAATTTGAAGACAGTTTCACTTTACAAGGGGGTCTTGATCAATTAACTATGTTTAAACCAATTACGAAATATCAAAAAAGTATTCGAGAAATAGAGAAGATCCCTGATGCCGTTCATAAAGTATTTCGAGAAGCTACTAGTGGTCGTCCCAGACCTGTATTACTTGAGATTTATGAGGATGCTTTCTTAGCAGAAATCGAAGAAGATAAAATTCCAATTATAAGCTCAGATAGATATAGGGCTATCGCAAAACCTGCTATTGATAATGAATTAATTAAGAAATCTTTAGATCTCTTATTAAATGCGGAAAAACCCTTAATAATTTCTGGTGGAGGAGTTGCGCGGGCAGAAGCGTGGAATGAATTGCAAGAGTTTGCCGAGTATTTGCAAATTCCCGTTATAACTAGTATCTCAGGAGTTGGAACTATTTCAAATAAGTCGAAATGTTCCGTAGGGGTAACATTAGGCAGCATTGCAACGTCAGCAAGTCAAGTAGATGTGATTTTGGCTCTTGGTTGTAAGTTTTCATTTACAATGGCGCATGGAGCTGAACCATTTTGGAAGGATTCTCAAAAATTAATACAAGTTGATATTGATCCAAGTATAATCGGACGAAACAAACCAATCGAATTAGGCATTGTTGGAGATTGTAAATTATTTCTAAAGCAAATACTTGAAGAAGTCAAAAAGACTCAAAAAATTGAAAAAAGAGAATGGTTGGAACATCAGATTGAATTGAAACAAAGACGTGATTCGACTTACATAAAAAAGGGTTCAAAAGATAAAATACCAATTTTTCCACAGAGAATGATAAAAGATGTTTTAGAATTTATAGATGAGGATACCATTCTTATTGTCGATGGAGGAGATATTCAAGCTTTTGCATATGAGCAAATCGATATTTATAAACAGAGGAAACCACTTTCAACTCTTTCAGCAATAGGCATGGGACACTTGGGCACATCCGTAGGTTATGGTATTGGGGCAAAACTGGCAAAACCTGATAAACAAGTCGTTTCAATATCGGGCGACGGTAGTTTTATGATTAATATCCAAGATCTAGAAACAGCTGCGAGACTAGGGTTAAAAAATTTGATTTTTTGTGTCGGAAACAATTCTTGTTGGGGGATGATTAAATCTGGGCAAAGATATACTGTTAAAAAGCGTTATATAGATGTAGATTTACCTGGATTTGATTATGGAAAATGTGCAGAAGGATTCGGTTGTTATGGTGAGCAAGTGACTGATCCCAATGAGATTAAACCCGCACTCGAGCGAGCTAAAAATTCGAATAAACCCGCGGTTATTGATGTTAAAATTCAGTTTGCCACACCTGAAATTACTAAGTTGATGAGTTCGATCGGGGCTATGTAATTTTATTTTTTTTTTATTTATTAATTTCAAAGATTCAGTGGTAATTTTTGACCTTTCTCATTTAACGTGTCTCTTTTGTCTTCTCTATGTAATTTTAATTCTTCCATTAACCAGTTTAAGAGTCTCATTTTAGAGTTATAAATCTCTAGTTCCTCTTCTAACAATTCCATTTTAAATCAATTAGGTTTTCGTAAATTTTTTTAGATCTATGGGATTTTATAACAGATATATATCAAAATGATATCCACATAATATCTAAAAAAAATAGTAAGAATTTTTTAATTAAGAAATTAAATAACTTAGAAAGATTTTAGATACAAATTATTTTAGAAAGACATTTTTCAAAAAGATAAAAAAAAAAATTTTTTTTAATTTATTATTTCTATGTTTACGCAATCCAGAGATTAATTAAATTCACTATATTATTATTGACTAATCTTAAATTTATAAAGTAAGATAAAGCCAACAATAATTAAGATAATTCCAATTATCAATAAAACGACACCATATGCTGTTAATGACGCGCCCACTGCACCTTGATACCCATATTGTGCAGCAGCAGACTCATACGAACTAACCGTCGCGCCCGCACCTATGTAATAAATTCCCCAGATCAATAAGATGGCTCCTGTAACCATCATTATAATCCCAATAATCCATAAAATATCTTCTTTTTCCATTGACAAAATTCACCTTTTTAATTTAAATATCAAATAAAGTTGCAAGCTTTATTTTATTTATTTTGTATTTAAATCTTATTATTATTAGAGAAGGATCTTTTTTTTCTAAATTTAAAGAAAATTAGTTTATAATTTTAAATTTTAATTCTTGACCATTTTTATCAAAACACTTTACACAATCTAATCCATTGTAAGGATAACCAAGAATAAAATGAAATCTTTTCAACTTAAAAACATTATTAAGATCTCCTAAAGAGGGAACTGGATTTCCTGATGGATGAGAGTGTACTGTTCCTTCAAGTGAAGGGTCTAAAGGAAGCCTACTCGGGAAAAATATGCCTGAACTATCAGAAGTAAGTGCGCCGGGGGGTAAAATAAATTCTGTTATTATTCCCTTTTCTACTCTTAGAAGACCTAATATTTCCCTTGGGTGTTGTTCTCTGCACAGCGCCATAATACCATCTAATAATTCCCTGTTTATTAAAACTTCATTGGATTGCATATTATTTATAAATACAAAAATTTCCTTAACAATCTCAACAATCGGAAGGGGTTCTTTTTTTTTCCAAGTTTTTAGTGCTGTTAGCATCGTATCTAAACTGGTGTCAGTTTGACCATCTTCTCTCACTAAAATTACTTTCGGTTTCTTAGGGTAATTTTTAAATTTAATCTCTAAAGACACATTATTTATTAGAGGAATAGCTATATTGTAAATCAAACCATTTATTAATTCTACTTTTGGAAACGCTTCCAGTACCTTTTGGTATTCTTGTTCTAAATCTTCCATTAATATACTTAATCCTAAGTAGAAATTAAATCTTAGTATGATGTTTAATTATTCAAAGAATTATAACTAAATATTTATTAGTTGACTAAATAATAGAAAATTATAATTAATTAGAAGTTATTAAAAATTGACAGAAATTCAATATTTTACTTATAGATAATAAGAAAGCAAAAAAAATACTCTGTTCAATTAAATTAACAGTTTTGAAGGATTTAAAAAAAATATAAAAAAGGAAAAAATAATGAAATTAGTTAAATTTATTTTGGTTTTCTTTTTAGTTTGGAAAGATTTATGATATTTTTCTTGATTAAAACAAAGATAACAATAACACCAGCTCCTACACTTGCAAGAATGATTATACCTACAATTATAATACCCGCTCCTTTATCTCCTTCATCGTCATCATCGTTATCACCATCGATGATTGCATAAGGTGATGGCTGAGGTTGAGTTTTATCAAATACCTCAGGGTCGACAGTGAAGAAAAATTCAAAATCTTTTTGGTCAAAACCAGACGCTATAATGCTCCCCTCTAATCTGATTGGATTTTCGCCAGATTCGACGGTTATCGGTGTTAAAGATATACTATAATTGCCACCTCCAATAGGAATAATATCACCCGACACATCAGTTCCATTCCACTTGAGCGACCAACCAACTCCTTCAATTCCCTGGGTAGGATCGCTCGCATCAAACACATAAAATGTCAGATTAAAATAACTATCTGAAAAAAACTGGTCTATGATATCCATACTTAATACTTTAGAAACAATTGTTAGATTTTCGAGCTTAAAATTATCGCTTTCTGAATTTAACCTCAACGAGCCATCTTTCGAGCTGTAAGTTTCATTAATTGAATTATAGGGATCAATTGTTAAATTCATTTTATAAGTTCCTATACTATTAATTGGATCACATTCGACATTGATATATTTTGTTTCATCTACACTAAGACTTAATGGTGAATTAGAATTGTTGTATAAAATTATACCTAAATCTTCAATCTTGAGAATGATTATTATATTCTCTGCCTCCCATATGCCATTATTGGTTATTACAAAATCTATCATAAAAGATTGATCTTTATATATAATAGTAGAATAGAAATGCGATATATTCAAATTAGGCATTGGATACCACCATGGGTTTAAAGGATCTGTATTAAGATCGACTTCAGCACCGTCTTCAACAGGATCTCCATCTGTATTCGGATTTAAAGGATTCGTTGAGTTTTTCCATTCCCAATAATCTGATAAATCATCATCATCAGTATCTGGATTGCATGGTTTTGTAATGTATCCATCTACACCTAAAGTTAATTCTTCACTGTTATTTAATCCATCTCCATCTAAATCCGATAAGAAGAATAGAGAAAAGGAATATATTGGATGATTATCATTTGAATTGGCACTACCATTAAGCCAATAGGGTATGTCACCAATCCCATCTACTGGGCAAAAATCAAACCCAGAATAATAACTCCAATAATTCCCAATACAACCATTATCCCATTGATTATTTGAGCCGTTATCCACATTGTTGGGGCAAAAAATTGAATTAAAATAGCTCAAACAATTACTTGAATTTTCTAACACAAATCCATAACAATTACCATTTAAACCATTTTGCCCGTCTGGACCAGGATTTCCACTTGGTGTACCCGTACCACCATCACCACCAGTACCACCAGCACCTCCCACTCCATTGATGATATTTGTAATATTATTCCAAAAATTTCTATTATCTCTGGAGTCATTGATATAGAAGCCTGAACTTAAGCCTCCCGCTCCACCAGTACCACCTGCGCCTCCATCACCAGCATCAACATTCCAGGAATCACCTCCATTACCACCTGCGCCTCCTTTACCACCATAACCACTCGAAATATTAAATATATCATTCCATTCAGATGTAATATGTGTAGAGTTTTTGTAATAAATACCTGAACTTAAACCTCCCACACCGCCAGTACCTCCTGCACCACCATCACCACCAGAACTACCTGAGCCTGAGATTCCAGCACCCCCAGCGCCACCCAGAATAGAATAACCCCCAGTACACAAAAAAATAAAATTATAACAATATAAGATAAACATAAAAAAAATATAAAAAAACAAAAACAA
>JAHPZI010000020.1:42631-92155 GCA_019058295.1 Promethearchaeota archaeon
TGCGTTTCCAGCACCGCAAGCTGCGGCAGCACCCCCAGCACCCCCAGCACCACTCATAATATTAAATATATCATTCCACTCAGATGTAATATTCATAGAATTTTTGTAAAAGATACCTAAACTTAAGCCTCCCAAACCACCAACACTCCCATTACCACCAATACCACCCCAACCAGCTCCGCCAAATGCATCACCACCAATACCACCTGCACCCCCAGCACCCCCAGCACCACTCATAATATTATAAAAATCATTTCTCTTGTAAATGATATTTATAGAATTTTTGAAAAAGATACCTGAACTTAAGCCCCCATTACCACCAGTACCACCCCAACCACCATCACCACCAGCACCATTAGTACCTCCATTACCACCTGCGCCCCCATTACCACCAGCACCACCCGTTATATTCCATATACTATTCCAATCATTTGTAATATGTGTAGAATTTTCGTAATAAATACCCAAACTTAAGCCTCCCACCCCACCAACTTCACCATTACCACCAGCTCCCCCCATACCGCCAATTGAATTAGTACCTCCATTACCACCTGCGCCCCCATTACCGCAGCACCCCCCATTATATTCCATATACTATTCCAATCATTTGTAATATGTGTTGAGTTGTTGTAATAAATACCCCAACTTAAACCTCCCACACCACCAGCCTCACCATTACCGCCAGCACCAGCATAAAGACCATTACCGCCAACACCTCCTACACCTCCACTACCGCCAGCACTACTTGCTATATTCCATATACTATTCCATTCATTTATGATATGTGTAGAATTATCATAATAAATACCAAATCCTAAGCCCGATGAGCCACCAGCACCACCAACATTACCATCACCACCATCTTCCGACGATGAACCCCCATTACCGCCAGCACCCCCCGTACCTCCATTACCGCCAGCACCCCCCATTATATTCCATATATTATTCCATTCATTTGTAATATATGTAGAGTTTTCGTAATAAATACCAGATCCTAAACCCCCTGAGCCACCAGCACCCCCTATACCTCCATTCTTTCCAGGATCTCCGTTATCACCTTTCCCACCTTTTCCTCCAGCGCTACCTTTTCCTCCAATGATACTTGAAATATTGTTATAAGAATTATAGATCTCCTTCGAATTGTTAAAATATATGCCATAAGCGTTGTTTCCATTGCCTCCTTTCCCTCCTGGACCACCTGGATTTCCATCTGCCCCATTTCCTCCCAGACCACCATTTCCCCCAGAAATATTATTTATATTATTCAATGATATATTTGCATTGACACAATCGTATAATGCTATACCAATGGCGGCACTTCCAGCTCCTCCATCAGTTCCAAGTCCTCCATTAATCCCAACCGTACCATTAATATCATTAATATTGTTATTAATTATTGTCATATTTGATGACTCCATAATTTCAATTCCAACTTCAGCATTATAAATCATGCAATATTCGATAATAAAATAAGCGCTTGAATTTCCGATTAAGATGCCAATTCCCGAACCGCTTCCATTAATCTCCAATCCAATAATAACGTACGGATCTGAATATGCTCCCGAACCAGAGCACCAATATTTTAATTTAGCTGTCATGCTCCAATTCAAAGCGCTCACACCAGAATCATCAATGTGAATTTTCTCACCTCCATAAAGGGGGCTTTCTACTAGTGGAAAATTATCTTCGCTGTTTGCACTACCATCAATCCAAGTATAAGGAATATCAACAATTCCATCATTGTTAGAATCTGGAGTTGTGTGATTATCCCAATAATTGCCAACTTCTGAAATATTCCATTGTGTATTCGTACCAGAGTCGCTCGCGTGATATATAAGATTTTCTTTTAAAGAATTAAAATATAATAAATTATTCTCACAGGCTCCACCTTCGATGGTTATGCCATAATTTTGATTGTTTTTAAATAAATTGCCTATAATCGTATTATCATCGCAATCATCATATATACGTATCCCATCCGCACCATTATCATTTGCGGTGTTTCCCAAAATTTCATTGGAGCTACAATTAATCCATAAATATATCCCATTATCACCGCTCAAGTTTACGGTATTTCCCGAAATAGTATTGTTGTTACACTCATCATATAATAATATCCCATAACGATCGTTATCGTTTGCGGTGTTTCCTTTAATTGTATTATTGAGACATTCATCGTTTAAATTTATTCCATCCCAAGTATTATCGTTTGCGGTGTTTTCCGAAAATGTATTGTTTTCGCAATACCATTTGCAACCTATACCCCAATCCTGTTTAGATGTTCCAACATTGCTCCCAGTGTTTCCCGAAATTGTATTATTATGGCACCAATACTCTAAACGTATACCCCAAATTTCGTTATTGTTTGCAGTGTTCCCTAATATTATATTGTTATCGCAATATTGATATAGAAGGATCCCAAAATCTTGGGCTGACCCAGCAACATTAGTAGCGGTGTTTCCCGTAACTTTATTGTTGTCACAATCATCTGCCAGTAAGATGCCTATTCTTCCATTATCATAACAATAGTTATTTATTAAAGTTCCGTTAGAAGTATTAATCATTTCGATGCCCGCGTCATATGCTCCTGTACCTGTATTAGTAACATTGCAATTTCTGATAATAAAAGTGACATTAGAATTTTCTATAAGAATTCCACTTCCCGAGCCAACTGCGGTGAGAGTTACATTTTCGATTATGTAATGGCCATTTTCATAATAGCACCAATCATTATTAGCTGCAGTATAACTCCAATTTAAATTATTATTTGTCTCGTCAACATGAATGAAAGTTTCAGTGTAAGTATCTGATTTTTTTGGACTTTTCAAATTTGTGTCTTCATGAATTACAACGTAATCGTCAATATGCTCTTGGTGATCGCTGAAATTATAATTTCTAATTGTTGATACAGCAAAAATTATTGCTAATCCCAACATAAATAATCTTAATTTTTGTTTAGATTTCGTTTTAATTCACCTTTTTTAAAAGGAATTTTACTTAATGGTAAATTTAATTATTTTATATTTATGAAAATTACATTTATATATATTTCTGAAAAAATAGATATTTAGAAAACATTTAAACCAAGCTTATTATTTAAAACAGTAAAGACTGATTTTCCACAGAATTTGCTTTTCATAAATTTAATTAGTTCTTAATAATAATTTTTTACAAGTAAGGTTCTAAAAACAATTTATAAATATTATGCCGGTAAAATTTGCTATACCAGAACCAGAGACCGGATTGAACTTCATTGATGCTCACTGCCATATACCATTCCCGCGTCCTAAAAACGACATACTTCCTTCTGATGAGCAACAGTACGAAAATTATTTCAAGATGGGAGGCGTATATCTGATTACATGTTCAATTGACCTTATAACGCTTGATTTGGTCTTAGAATTTATTAAAAATAAGAAAAGTATTGGCTTCACATGCGGATGGGCGCCTCAAACAGTTACTTACACTCAAAGAAGTAAGCACGATGAATATTATAACAAATGGATTAAATTCATATTGAATAATTCTGAAAAATATTTAGCTATTGGTGAAATTGGATTAGATTTTCACCATGCAAAAACACTAGAACAAAGAAATAGGCAAGTTGAATTCTTGAAAAAAATTTTAGCAAGCACAGAAGAATTAGATAAACCTTATGTATTACATGTCAGAAATGCTGCTCCTCATGAATTTGATAGAAATAATCCTAAGCATCGATTCAATAACAAAGATGGAGCAAATAAGGAAATTCTTCGAGTTCTTAAGGAGTTCAAAATCAATCCAAAAAAGGTTTTATGGCACTGCTTTTCTGGACCTGAAGAATATGGGAGATTATTACCTAATCAAGGTTTCATGCTTTCTGTCCCTAGCTCATCCTATGGTTTTGAAAGATGGCGTAATGTATCCAAAAACTCTCCAATAGAGAATTTAATTACTGAAACTGATTCTTACTATCAGCATCCTTTTAAAAGAGGTCCTGTAAATATACCTTCAAATGCTCGATATTCTATTTCGGCCATAGCCTATTCTCATAATTTATCTCAGAACGAGGTAAGCGAAAAAACTATTGAAAATGCGAAGAAATTTTTTAATTTAAGGATAGAATAAAATCTTTTATAATCGTAAATTACTCATTTTCCCAAATTTAAGATTTAATCTATCATTAAAATTATTAAGTTATAATTTTTTGGTTAATATTTTTAATGATCAATAATAAATTAGTTAAATCTTTAGAACTTTTATTTAAACCTCGAAATGTAGTTATCTTCGAAGCAAAACAAAAAACTATTTATTTCGTTGATGGATATAAATCGCAAGGATTCGATTTAAAAAATTTCTATTTAATTTCTCCCACGGAAAATGAATTTTCTGGTATAAGATGCTATAAATCTATTGAAGAAATACCAATTGAGACGATCGATTATTTAATTTTATCTGTGGGAAGAGATAGACTTATTCAATCGTTAAAGACGATTTTAGAACATAAAAAAATAAAATTTATTCACATATTTACAGCTGGAACAGGTGAATTTGACGATATAGGAAAAGAAATCGAACAACAAATAAAAGAAATTTTAAACAGTGACAATATCAATACTCGTACAATCGGACCCAACTGCTTTGGGATCTATAGTCCTAGTGGAAAAAGTGCATATTTACCGCTCTTTCCCACAGAGAGTGGAAATATTGGGATTATCTCTCACTCTGGTGATTTACTATCAAGAACAATACGTTTTGGGGATATTAAATTTAATCTTAAGTTTTCTAAGGCAGCAAGCATAGGCAATTGTATAAATATGCAATTTTCTGATTTTTTAGAATTTTTTAGCCAAGATGATGAGACTGAGATAATAGGAATATATTTTGAGGGTTTTTCACCTCATTCTATTAAAGAAGGGCGAAAATTGTATAATATCTTGAAAAATACACGGAAACCTGTTTTAATTCTAAGAGGTGGTAAAACTAAACGATCTCAGTCAGCTGCGTTAACCCATACTGGCTCATTAGGAACAGACAAAAAGATATGGGACGGATTATATAAACAAACACCACTTATCGAAGTTGGAAGTTCTTTAGATGAATTTCTGGATTCCTTATACATGTTTTATGAATTTTATAAGAGAAATCGAAATTTAACATTGGAAGAAAAAATTAATCGTTTTCCTAAAACTACGAATGCTTTAGTTATTTTGTGGTCAGGAGGTCAAGGAATTATTGATACGGATGTATTAACAGAACTTGGAATCAATATGCCATTATTCGAGGGGAAAGTGAAAGAAAAATTATTGGAAGCATATCCTAATTTCAGAGTGGGCTCTCTTTCTAATCCCTTAGATTTACCTTGGGTTTCCTCTTCTCAAAAATTCGCTGATGTATGTAGAGCGGCGATTTCAGAAAATATAGATCTTGTAATAATGTATAAGGATCAAGATCGTTCAAAAGACGAACGCTCAAAAAAGCGGTATCAAAATCTTTTAGAATTGAAAGATTATGTAGAATCTTTAAATAAGGTTTTTCTTATTATAATGCCAGAATATCCTGATAAAGGTCGAGTCAGTTATTATAAAAAACTGATAAAGGATGGTTTTATGGTATATCCAAATATGCGAAGAGCAGGAAAATCTTTTTTAGCATTTTATGAATATGGAAAAAAAATAAAAAGAATGATAAATAACCAAGAAAACAATGAATAATAAGATTTTAACTTAATTTTTTAACTAAAGGTCAACTTCTTTTTCAATTAAAATATCTTTACCCGTTAAATTTCTTCCGCAATATGGAGCTATTCTATTAAAAAACTCCATAGGATTATCTTTAAAGGCCTCTTCTGGGGTTAAAATTCCTTTT
Organism: Promethearchaeota archaeon; assembly: GCA_019058295.1. Lineage (GTDB taxonomy): Archaea > Asgardarchaeota > Lokiarchaeia > Sigyniarchaeales > SOKP01 > LW40-45. The sequence goes on from JAHPZI010000020.1 coordinate 48,479, forward strand.
TTAGTGATTTTACCTTCAATGAGCATGATCGTTGCAATAGCTAAAGGTACACTTGTAACGCCAGCCATTTCCCCGTAAGGTTCGCGACCAAGCGCTACTCCCAACTTTTTTCTTTTTCCGTTCTTAATACCTGTAGCAATAACAGATAAAGTTGGTGGACCACCAACATATTCCTCTAATACCTCCTTCTCTCCACTATAAACTCTCTTTTCCATTTCAACATATTCTTTATTCAAAGCGATAGTCGCTTCTTCGATTGAAAGCTCTTTATCTTGTATCTTTTTGCTATATTCACGTACAACATTAGTAGCCATTTCTCCTATATACATTACATTTGAAATTGCATTTGCTTTAATAGTTCTGGAAAGCGTAACGGGTTCAGGGTGCCCGATGTAGCAAGTATACATATCCTTATATCCAGGAAAATCATATCTCTTCTCAGTTTCTATTAGAGGATCAATTTCAATCATCTTCCCATCTTTAAAAATTGGAATTTTTTCAACGGTTTCATAAAGTAAATGCTGTATAGCAGCATTGGGCTTATCTTGTTTTTTTCCTAATCTTTTCTCTAACTTATCCGGTTTAATAAAATATTTTGGCTTTCTTCCTGCTTTGATGTCGATATCCAAACCCCAAGCGGTAATTAATTCGTCCACTTCATCAAGCTTAGAGCAGGCATAAACAGCAAGGATATTCGTTATACCTGGACTCGCACCGATCCCTATAACTGCTGTAATCCCTGCACTCTTTGCTTTTTCATTCATTTCAAGCGCATCTAAAGTCGGTTTCCAATCATCGCAAATGTCAAGGAATGGTTTTTTAGCCTCAATTACTGCTTCCAAGATCGGCACTTCAAATTTAAAAAATGGACCGACAGTGTTTATTACAACATCATAGGACGACATTAAATTAATTAGTTTTTCCTTTTCAGTGATATCAATTTGTACAGCTGATAATTTAGGAGAATTAACCATTTCAACAAAAGTAGAAGCAAGTTCATAATCTATATCAGCCACTGAAACTGCTGATACGCTGGGTGAATCCAGAAGAACTGCCACAGCCATCCTTCCCATATCGCCTGCCCCACCTAACGCTAAAATTTTCATATATAAAAAAAAGTGTAATTCTTATTATAATTAATGTCTTAACTTGATACGAATCAAAAATTCGAGATCCTCAAGATAAGACATTGTTTTTTATACATAGTTTTCTTAACACTTTTCCTGCTAGTGTTTTAGGATAATAAGTGCCTTTTTCTAAAACAATCTTTCCATTAATTATAACATACTCAATTCCTTCGGAAAACTGATGAGGATCTTTAAAAGTTGCAGGACTATTAACTGTTTTAGGATTGAATATAGTAATATCTGCAAAATTACCTTTTTTTAAAAATCCCCTATTTTCTAATTGCATCTGAGACGCTGGAAGGGAGGTCATTTTTCGAATCGCTTCTTCCATAGTGAAATATCCTTTATCACGAGCAAATTTTCCTAATACCTTAGTAAATGCACCATATTGAACTGGATGAGGTGTTTTATAATCTGCTCCAACATGATCAGTAATTATTGAGCAATATGGATCACTAATCGCTTTAGCCATCACCATATCTCCAATTTTACCCCCAGCAATAACAGCTGAGAAAAAAATACCCTTATGTTCTTCGATTATCAAGTCAAAAAATGTATTGAAGTAGTCTTTATTGAGTTTTTTAGCAATTTTTTTCAAGGGCATATTCTCGAATTTCTGATTTTTTTCTAATTTGAAGCCGTGCATTAGCAATTTTACTCTTAAAAGCTTGCTTAATAGAGTTTCCTTTAAAAAGACATCAGTCCAATAATCATTTTCCCAATTCGGCCATGTTATTTTAACATTTTTGATATCTTGAATAATTTTTTCGCGGATTTTTTGATCCTTCAACCTCTCTAAACATTTATCAATGCCACCATCCAAAAGTTTCGGTGGTAAACCGCAAAATGATGTTGAGCAAGCTGCAGCATATGGGATGTTATCATGTCCAACAATATGGGCACCTCGCTTTTTTGCTTGCATTATTATTTTATCTGCTTTTTTAACCGTGCTTGGATTTACAGAGCTATGATGGGATAGATGAAGTTTAATTTCATTTTTCTCTGCGATATTGATTACTTCCTCAACAGCCTTATGATATTGATTGCTTAAACCTCTCGTATGAGGTACGAGTGGACGATCATATTCCTTTAAAATCGATGATAGCTCTAAAATTTCATCTGTATGAGAATAAATACCTGGAACATAACCTAAACCAAGTGATAGGCCGAAAGCTCCCTCATCAAGTGCCTGTCGTATCTGATTTTTCATTTCAGAAATTTCAGTATCATTTGCAAATCTAGCTTCAAAACCCATAATATTATTCCGTATAGTATTATGTCCAACTAAAATGGCGACATTAAAGTTTTGACCTATTCTTTCTAAAAAATCAAGATATTCTTTAAAATTTGTCCATTCATATTTTAAACCATCTTGAGGAAGAGCAAAATTCCAATATATACTTAGATCCTTCTCACGATCATGATTAATAGGTGCTGGACTAAAGCCACAATTCCCTGCGACTAATGTGGTGACTCCCATTCTTATCCAACTCTCCAATACCTCAGCATGACGTCGTGAAGGAAGGAAAAAATCTAAATGTGTATGCCCATCAATAAATCCGGGTGCAATTACCAATCCTTTTGCGTCAATTATTTTTGCAGCATCAACACCCTCGAATGATCCAATATCTTCAATATATTCACCATTAATAAGCACCTCAGTCTTAAAGGGAGGGCTTCCCGTGCCATCCATAATGTTTCCATTTTTAATAAGAATTTTATCGCTCATAATAGTAGCTCAGAAAATCATTACATTATGTTTGATTACAAAATTTTTTATATTTTAATTGTTAAAATTAACGAGTTTTCATGATTGGCATTAAAAGTTGAAAGGTTTTTCTGTAGATTTTTCTTACTAATTCAAGATTAAATAAAATTCTTATCACTTTCAATAAAGAATGTCTCTTAGGCTTAAATGTAGATCGATTTTTATCATATGTAATGTGAGAAATATAAAATCTTTTTTGAACCATTGAGAGTAATAATTGATAGCTTATAATTGCGATGATATCCCAAGCCCTCTTAATATGATCTTCGGGATAGTTTAATTTTTCACCCATAGAAATTCTAATTATTTCAATAAGATGATATATGTCAATTTTACTTCCCATTAGTTCTCTTGCTGCCCATAATAAATAGATGCATCCTCCACAGTAGGAAATCAAAGCATCTGCCTTGGTTTGTTCTGCTTCCCTAAATTTTTTCGCTCCTTCTGAGATAATATCAAAAGGGATTGACATATTTTTAACCCAAGATGCCCCAGCTCCAAATCCGCAACATAATGAGTCCTTTTTAATATGCTTCATTTCAATAATTCTGCATCCACATTTTTCTAAAAGCTCTCTAGGAGCGTCCCAAAAAGCACCATCGAGAGACTTTGAAAAGCAGTTATCATGAACGGTAACCGTTATATTAAGTTTATTAGGAAGCTTAATTTCTCCAGAATTTATATTTTCTAAAAGCCATTCATTGAAATTAATAAAATTTCTATTATGATTTACGCCCATTTCTTTTGGATGTACCTCCGAAAAGATATATTGAACCGCATCTAAAGTATGAGCGATATTTTTCACATTCCATTCATCAAAATCTTTCTTACATCTTTCAGCAATTCTTTGAACCACATCTAAATATCCCCCTTGATAAAGATATGCTCCCCCTTCCCATTGATCAATCCTATCCATAGGCTTAAAATAATCAAGTAATTTACTTCCTCCAATAATAAATGGAAATAGGTGTGTGTAATTCCCAATTAGAAGGATCCTATCTTCTGGCTTAGGTACATAATTCATCCATTTATAAATCCATTTTGCTTCTTGCCTAGATAAGAATAAATTTAATAATTGCCAAATATTAGGCTCCATTGTAGGAGTTACAAATCGATATAATGCAGGAGCGCCTCTTTTTTTATATAAATCATTCCACCTTTCTAAAATCAATTGGTAAGGATTGGCGTTTTTTGGACAATATAAATTACAAGAAAGGCAAGTATTACATTTATATAACACAGTTTCAGATTTATTTCCGTCAATTAATTTTTTTATCTCTTCCTTTGCTTGCTGTATTGGTAATTGCAATACAGGACATAAGTGTAAACACAATCCACATAGATCACATAAATCTTCCCTAAAAGCTTGACTTCTTTTTTTTGTTTTCATGATCACCATGCCTCAGTATATTTTGGGGGTTCTTCAGGAATTTCTGCTATTTTAAATGTTTTTTTTGAGAATATTTTTGGCACTTGTTTTAGTATCGTACCCCAGAAAAACTTTTTTGCTCTTTTTTTTTTCGCTTTTTGATTTAAACTAGGTTTTTCTTCAATTGCCATTTGTAATAATTCAATTATATGATAAACTTTAAGTTTTTTAAAGTAAAGTTTTTTATTTGCTGTAAATGTCGCTAAACACCCCGCACAATAGACGCAAACAGCATCTGCTTTTGTTTTTTTGAACTCTTTAAAATTTCGTAATGTAGAAGCTCTTATTTTAAAGGGCTGATAAGCAGAATCTACTGAAAATCCAGCTCCAATTCCGCAACATCTCATGTTCTCCCGGCATGCTTCAATCTCGATAACTTTAACTCCAATCTTCTCAAGAATTTTGCGAGGTAAATCCATATATTCTTCTCCAAACATTTTGGAATAACAAGAATCTTGAATAGTTACTGACATGTTTAATTTCGTCTTAATTTGGATTTCCCCGCTTTGTATTTTCTCCCATAAATATTGAATATAAGACTTCACCTCATCAAACTTATATGTTAACCCATAGTGAGGAAGCACATTCTTGAATATATTTGTACCTGCGGTGCATAAAATCAAGAGTTTTTTTGGTTTTAATATATTAAACCATTTATCTAGTCGTTTTGTTATTTGAAAGAGCTCATCTCTATACCCTGTACGAAAAAGAGTCTCACCACAACAATATTCTAGACGCCCTCTAATCTCTAAATCTTTGAAGAAACTTGCTTGGGTGAGTTCAGCAAAAGTTATAACATTGCATCCTGGATATGTAAGTGTATCTCCTTTAAGGGGTTCTAATGTCGCCCATTTACTTACCAATTCTTTGGTCTCTTTTGGTAAATGTTCCATCACATAGGAACGAAAATTAGGATAATGAGGATACAATGTCATATAAAATTCGCCCCTTTTTCTTAATCCTTCCTTTCCATATTGCTCATTCCATCGCTGTAATATTAAACTGGCTGGATGAGCATTTGTAGGACAATAAAAATTACAAGAAAAACAACTTTGGCATTCTGTTAATATTTTCTTAGTTTTTTCACCAGAAATCAATTTTTTCATCTCCATAACTGCTTCCTCTTTAGATAAATGTATAATTGGGCAATTTAAAAAGCATTCACCGCATAAAGTGCAAGCTTCTTTATTAAATGGTGAAAAAAAGGTAATATCTATAGGTTCAATCTTAGTCATATTATTAATATAGAGAAAAAAACAAATTAAGATTATTATTCATTTATAAAAGGATTTAAAGATTTTTACATCTTTACTAGAAGCAATTTTTCATTCCATCTTTTAATTCTATATTTTTTTTATAAGGCTGTCTACCTTCTATAAAATCATCGGCAGATAAACTTAAAAGAAAATTTGAAAAAAAAATTAATCAGATTAATGAATAATCAAAAAAAAAAAAGTTAATTTTTTGTATTTATTTCTTTTCCTCTTCTAAAATTTGTGTTTTTTTTGCCATTTCTTTTTTTGGTTCTTCTACTGTTTTTTTTGTTGTAGCAGCTTTTTTTTCCTCAGGAGCTTTTATTGATTCTCCTTTTGTTTTTTCCACAGATATTTTTTTTGTAATAAGTTCTTTTCCTTCAGGAGTTTTTTTTGCTGTTACTTTTTTTTTTTCCACAGATTTTCCTATTTTAGCAAGTTTTTTTTTCTTAATAAGATATATTGAGATACCTATGGCACCAATACCAGAAGCAGCTCCAACTCCAATTGAGATTGGAATCCAAGGTTCAATTAATTTTTCCTCCACTCCTTTTTCGTCGTCATCATCCCCAGCAGGAATACCGCCATGAGTTACAACGCCTTTATCAATAACTTCAGGATCCACACCGATATAAAATACAAAATCTTTTTGTTCAAAACCACCAGTAGCGTCTATACTGCCGCTTAATTTTATTAAATTCTCAGTAGGATCTACAGTTATAGGTTCTAAAGATATGCTATAGTTTCCAGGTTCACCAATAACTTCAGAGCTATCACCAGATACATCGGTGCCATTCCATAATAATGTACCAAAAGTTAAACCTGTAATCCCTTGATTATTGCTCGCATTAAAAACGAAAAAAGTGATATTAAACCAATCTTCTGAGTAAATTTGTTTTACAAGATCTATACCTAACTTTTTAAAACTTACTACTGGTACCGAACTTGGTTCCACAGCGATTGAAGTATTTAGGTTTCCATCAGCGTAACCAGTTTTGATCGCGGTTAAGTTAAACCATAATCCCGGCGCACCTGCAGTAACAAATTTCGCAGTTACATTTAAATTAAACGTTCCATCGCCATTATCTGTAATATTCTCAGGCGCAGTGAGAGCAATACCATCCCATTTTCCTGAAAGCGACACACCTTTAATCAGATCTCCTGTACAATTTATAATCTCCACTACAAATTCAAATGTTTCATTATTATATCTTTCTTTTATTATATTAACACTAAGCTTTGGTTTGGGCACGGCGATTTGAGTTTTTAAAGTTCCATTAGCATATGGTCCAAGATGAGCGGTTAAGTTAAGCCATATTGCTGGATCTCCTTGATTAACATGTTTTGCTGGTAGTGCTAAACTATATTTTCCAGAACCTCCACCAGTGGGAGTAATATCTCCTACTTGAATTTGATATGTTCCCCATTTTCCATTAATTTCACATCCATCCATTTGATTCCCCCATAAATCTAAAACTCTTATAGTGAAATAAAACGTTGAATCCGTATATATTGATTTAATTAGTTCTATTAATAATCTATTAGGCATGATATATGTTGGAACTTGATAGAAGTAGAAAAGATCTGGTTTTGACAGCCTTGAATACTGAATCAAAACAGTATAATCAGAAAACTTGCCTGAGGATATTATAAACCAATAATCTATTTTAAAGCTCCAAGATAACCAATTAAATAATATTATCCAATGTAGATATGTGTCTTCGATTTGCCAAATTTCAATAGAAATCCATTCCCATTCAATTATAACTGAAGTTATTAAGAATTTTACTTCTAATTCTAAAAGAGGCCAAGTAAAATGATATAAGACATCTACAATATCCCATAAAAAAACAGTAATAACTACATATGAATCTCCAGATCCACTAAACAACGTTAAATAATCAAGAAACCAATAGAAAGATAGATTAGCAACCCAAAGGGGGCCACCTGGCATTGGAACTTTTTTATGCAAACCCGTAAACATCAATGAGATTTCTTCAGTCTCTTTTTTTGTAAATAACAGTTCATATGTATTATTATAGTTAATTAAGATTGTATTATTCGCAGATGTAATATTTATCAAATCTTTACCATAAAATGTTAAAGAAGGATTGTTCCATTCTAATACACGGCTATAATCAATCATATTATTACTTTCGTAAACACCAGATTCATTTACAATATAATGATTAAAATCAGTTTCTTGCCATTTGAACTGATTTAAAGTCTCGTTATAATCTAAATGAACCTTGAAATAATAGTCATCAGAGTATAATTTTGTTAAATTATATTGTAAATCGTAGCCATCTGCTCTATTATGTTCATAATTAATCTTCTCTATTAAATCAATATCACCATCTGCCTCATAAGAACTGATATTAAAGTTATCTAAATAATTCCCTACTGTATTTTTTTTAGCTTCCAAAGTAGCATTATAAAACCAAGCAGCGGGTGTATAATATACAAAAAATCTATTATCACTATGGGTCACCTCAGTACTCAATTCTACTCCATCAAATATTATTGGTTCGAGATAAGTTACTGTTTTACCAATAACTCCCTCGGAAATAATATCACGAGAACTATTTAAGCTAACACCTGCTAAATCACTTTGTTTTGATGAATCGACTTGAAATGGTATACCATCACTTTCAATTGTAGTCGTAGTCCAGTTATTATCAGGATTGGCTTCAATCGTCATATTATTCGCATCATCCCAATCATAGAATTGTTGATAAGAAGCCTGCGATTTGGGTTTGGATAGGATATTTTCATTGGATATTTCATTGTCTTTTAGAACTATAGGCTTTGGAAAAGTAATTTGAAAGAAAGACGCCAAGATAACCGAGATAAAAACTAGGCTTAAAATCATCTTGTTTGCTTTTTTCATTATATTTCACCTTTTTTGTTAAATAATTATATATAAAATAATTATATAATAAAACATATAATCTTAATTTCTATTAATTTCGAAAATATATTCAATATATTATTTATATCATATTACATGTTTGGGAGAGAAAGAAAAGATGAATAGTAGCAAATTAGTTAGTGAATTAGAAAAAATAGTAGGAGATAATTATGTTTCAGAAGAACCTGAAATAACATTTTTATATCACTATGATTTTATTACAGCTGAGCCAGAGGGCAAATGTGATATCGCAATTATGCCAGGGTCAGCTGAAGAAGTACAAGAAATCGTTAAAATTGCCAATAAAAATAAAATTCCACTAGTTCCGTGGGTTTCGGGGATTAATTTCGGTTCGATTGCCACCCCAAGAAGGGGAGGGATCGTAGTTGACATGAGGAGACTAAATAAAGTCTTGGAAGTAAATGAGGATGACATGTATGCAGTTATTGAAGGTGGGATTACTTGGGCGGACTTAAAGGGTTATCTGGACGCACATCACCCCGATCTTAAGGCAGGAGTCACATGGTCTCCCCCTGGAACTGGAGTCGTACCTTCATGTTTATGCTATGGAATGTTTGATCTGGGAATGATTGGAGGCACGGGTGCCGAATTTATAAATGGTTTAGAAGTAGTGCTCGGTTCTGGCGAGCTAGTGAAAGTAGGCTCTTGTGCTCTTTCTAACTTATGGTATGGTCGGCAGCCTTTACCTGATTTAGCAGGATTATTTATAGGATGGGAAGGTACCACGGGTATAGTCACTAAAATGGCTATCAAATTATGGCCAAAATTGCCATTTCGAACGGATTATATTTCAATGGCTCAAACAATGGAGGAAGGTGTTCCCATGATGCTTAAGCTTTCTAAAGCAGGATTGGGTATTATTGATCTTTGTATAATTAATTTAGGGTGGGCTCAATCGCTCTTTTGTTTTGATTCAAAAAATTTAGCTATAGATCCTATAGAATTAGGTCTTGCAGATTTTTTTGGAATAATAACCACTCAAGCTTATACAGAAGAACAGCATAATGCTCAATGCAAAGCCATTGAAGAAATATGTAGCGAATTTAACGTCACACCTCTTACAGCAGATATACAAGTAAAGAATTTTCCTGAAAACCTGCTAGGTATTATGCACCATATTTCACCCTCGACAGGTGGACAAACACCAATTCATTTCTGGGGTTGCTGGAATTTTTCAAGAGGTGGCGGGGGAGAATGGATCGGTTCATATTGCTCTACAAGGAATATTCTTAAATATTATCAATTGTCTCGAAAAGTATGTATAAAATACGATAACCCACCACAATTTTATAGCAGGTTAATGATGGGGGGTCATTATTGCGTAGCTCGGACAAACATTAACTTTAATAAAAATGATCCGGAAGAAATCCAAAAAGCAAGAGACTGTCTGAAAGAAATCCATGAAGCCGTTCAGAACATAGATGGCGTAGTCATGTATAAACCTCCTACATGGGCAGTAGAACATAATAAAAACAAAACTCTTCCCGCAACAAATACTCTTATTAAAAAAATCAAGAAATTACTTGATCCTAATGATATCATGAATCCAGGACAAGGTATTGAAGGTGAATAAAATTACAGAGAAGAAAGAAAGCAATTTCTTACCTGGAAAAGGAATTACAAAAATTACAACTGTTCCGAATCAACAAGAACTTGAGAGAAATAAAGAGTTAGAATATTATAAGGACATATTCTACCAATGTGGGAAATGTGGAACTTGCAGAACAGCATATCATGAAAATGGGTGGCCTCGGATATGTCCTTCTGGAGAATTCGGAAAGTTTGAAGCTTATTATCTTGGTGGCAAAAATCTCCTAACCTGGGCAATATCAACAGATCAGCTCAAATGGACGGAGAATTTGGCTAAAATCTTTTATAAATGTTCTGTATGTCTTGCATGTACTCAGCAATGTCAGATTCCTGAAATCCATCATTATGCGGGTGAGTGGTTGATGGCCATGAGAGAGGAAGCTGTTAGACAAGGATATGGTCCCATGCCCGAACAAGTGAAATATACTGAACATGTTATGAAAGAAAACAATCCATACATGGAAAAACACAAAGATCGAACTAATTGGCTACCATCCTATATCAAGTTATCACCAAATGCCAAACTAGCTTATTTTATTGGATGCACAACTAGTTATAGGGAGCAAGAAGTCGCAATTGCCACCTCTGAAATATTAAATTCACTCGATATCGAATTTAGAATTTTAGATGATGAGCGATGTTGTGGTTCTCCAGTATATATGACGGGTCAAACTGATAAGGCAAAAGCGATAGCTGAAGAGAATATCAAAATATTCAAGGAAGCGGGCATTGAGAAAATAATAACATCTTGTGCTGGGTGTTATCGAACATTAAAGGATACTTATCCAAACAAATATGGTTTAGATCACGGTATTGAAATATTTCATCTTCCAGAATTTCTATTAGATAAGATGAAAAATGGAGAATTGAAATTCAATAAAAGTCTCAATATGAAAATTACTTATCATGATCCTTGCCATATTGGTCGTCATATGGGGATATACGAACCACCGAGAGAAGTCTTAAAAGATATTCCCGGAATAGAATTAATCGAAATGAATCGTAATAGACAGAATGCTTGGTGTTGTGGTTCAGGTGGTGGCGTTCGATCAGCTTTTAAGAACCTATCTGCTTTTGCTGCGGATGAGCGAATATTGGAAGCAAAAGAAACTAAAGCAGAAGCAATTGTCTCATGTTGTCCCTTCTGTTTAAATCAATTTAAGACAAATATTAAAAATAATGAAATTATGGCTTTTGACCTCTCTGAGTTGGTTAGAAAAGCATTATAATAGATAAATTCTTTAATTTTTATTCTTTTTTTATTAGTAAAAATAGGTAATAATTATTAGTGTCATATAAAAAGATTATAGAAAATATTAGGACTTTTGTTGATCAAGAAGTCCAAAAGGGAAAAAAATTAACAATTTTTAAAAGAAATTCAACTCCTTCTAATTATTTTAAAAAATTCAATATTAATGTTGGTCTAGATAAGTGTAAAGATATCATTCTTCAAGAGGAAACTAAAATTGAACTAGGTGGAGAAGGATATAAATCTTTTTCAATTGTTTATCCAATATCTGATTTAGAATATGTAATGGATGGTGATATTATTTTAATTGGAAAAGAAATTGAGGACATCTCTGACCGAAATTTGGATTTTGGAATGTTTATTTTAATTGGAGGCACAAGAATTTCAGAAAAAGATAGGGATGATATGAGGCGGTTCAATTTCCTTTCAAATGGGGTTGAAGGATTTATGATAAGAACAATCCCCCGAAGATTTTGGTGTAGAATTAGTGAGGATCTAATAAAAAAGGATTTTTCTTTTGAATTTTTTGGAAATGCTATAATGTATTTATATAAGCAAAAATTTAAGGATTTAATCGAATCTATTGAGATTTTATTTATTAATTCATATCCAAATACCATAAACGAGTTTATTGAGACCACATCTGAGATTCGGGAACAAATTAGTGCAAAATGGAAAAAAAAGATTGAAGAATGGAAAAAAAGAATAGATTGCGAGTACGATTGGGCATGTGAAATATGTCCCTATCAAGAAGATTGCTTTAAAATAAAGGAAACATTAGTAGAGAGAGATCTATTAGATGAAAGATAAATTAATTGAAAATACTCCACTAACAATAGCGGTTGTTGGAAAGGGAGGGGTTGGTAAAAGCGTTGTAACAACTCTTTTAGCTAAAGTAATCTCCCAATCCTATAACTACAAACTGCTCTTAATCGATGCCGACCCTACACACCCTCACCTTTCTCATATGGTGAAGCTAGTTCCAAAGCAAAGTCTTGAAGCAATTAGAAATGATGTTATAGAAAGTACTTTAAAAAATGGAAAATCTCCAAAAAAAATAGCTCAAAATCTTGATTTTAAAGTATATAACTCTATGGCAGAAAGCAAAGATTATTGTTTATTTTCAATTGGTCAACCTGAAGGACCAGGCTGTTTTTGTCCATCAAATGCTCTCTTGAAAAGAGTAATTAAATCGATTTCTAAGGATTTTGATGTCATTCTTATGGATTGTGAAGCTGGACTTGAGCAAATTAATAGGTTGGTTTTAGAGTCTGTAGATATTATTTTGATTGTAACAGATATTTCTCTTAGAAGTGTAGAAACGGCAAATTCTATTAGGAAAAGCGCTAAAAAATTTACAAACTATAAAAAACTAGGGATTCTCGTTAATAAAGTGAAAGGAAACATAGATCTTATAATAGAAAAGTTAAATCAATTGAATTTACCACTTTTAGGACAGATACCTGAAGATGATACTATTATAAAACAAGATCTAGAAGGTAAACCTATTATCGATTTACCTGAAGATGCACCTAGTTTGAATGTCATTAAAAGTTTGGTAAAAGAAATACTTAGTATGTAGAAAAATTTACATGGTTATAAGGTCTCCTATAGAATATTGCCCCCCGAATTTAGTACCTTTTTCAGGAACGTTTTCCCGGACTTTCACCATTTTAATTGCGTCTTTAGGACAATTTGCTGCGCACACTCCACATCCAATGCACAATTCTTCCCTTATAACCATTTTTTCATCAGATAAATCCGCTTCTATAGGAAATTTGTGGTATATTGCTTCACCTGGGCATTTTCTCATGCAAGTTTCACATTTAATACATAGTTCCATATTAATTTTGGGTGAATAATTGGAAGCTATAGAACCTTTAACATGCATTAATCGTGCGGGATATAACGCACCACAATGACAACTGCAACAATTACATATAAACATACCTGGTTCTGTGGTTCCAAAACTTGCATTATGCACAAGTCCTGCCTTCTCGGTATCTTTAAGAAATTGAATTGCCTCTTCTTTAGTCAAAAGTCGACCATCATCACACATGGTAGGAATTGCTTGGGCAGCCAATCCAACTATAAAGCATCCCATCTCTGCTGGTGCTATTTTACATGGTTCACCTGTTAATTCACCGATTAGCCTACATTGGCAAGGGATTACAGCAAAATGCTCATTTTTATCAATCAAATCTTTTACTAACTCATAAGAAAGTGCTTGGGATTCATAATCTAAGGATTCATTAATTTCAATTAATTTCTCTTTAGCCTCGTAAGGAAGTAAAGGTCGAAATATTTTGTGAACACCTTCATAAGCTGCTGCTGGCGAAAATTTCTTAAAAATCTCGCGATATAATTTAGCAGCTTCTTTCTGATTCTCTTCAGTATCTTTCCGTACAATAAAATATTTCTCGAAAACACCAGGTACTAAGGGCAGTAGAGTATATCTGGCTCCTTTCTTAGCTATCGTCCCATTCCTTATAGATCTATTTAAAATCTTTTTGATTTCACCTTTAGGGATACCAGTTTTTTCTTCAAGTGCTTTTAGGCTTATAAAATTTCCAACCTTTCCAAAATGAGAAAGTATTTTTATCTCTTCCTCATTCCAGAAAACTTTTAATAATTTTATTATTTTTTTATGTTTAGGGGCATTTAATGGACCTAATACTAAATTTTGTCTTACTTTTTCATAGTAATCAATTTCAGTCATATATAGAAATATAAACTAAAATTATATAAAATCTTCCCAATTTTGAATCATTAGTATCTATTTTTCATACATTTTTGTAAATTTCAGCAGAATTGCTCGTTTTGTTTCAAATTTTATTGCCCTTCTTATTTATTTAGTTTCTGGACATTGTTTCAATATGATATCCAATTTTAGAATAAAAATATAATAATTAAACTCTTTAAACATGTTTAATAGATGAACATAAAATTCCTATCTAAAAATTATCTATAAAATTAAAGAAATGTGATGTTAGGAAATGTCAGATGATGGGGAAAGAGCATCGGGTGTTATTAATACATGGCAAGAAAAAAAAGTCCCATTACATTTTGAACAAGAAAAACTCGTTAAATGGTTCACTGAAGAAAGAGGGGCTGTATTTTATCTTATGTTTGGAATTACATACAACTGCCAACTCAAATGTCCGCACTGTTGTGTTGGCAATTACGAGAATGAACCTCTTAGACAACTTACAACGGAAGAGGTTAAGGATGTATTAGATCAAGCTAATAAAGCTTTTATAATCAACTTCTTTGGTGGTGAACCAACTATGAGACCAGATTTAATGGAATTAATAAAGTATGCTTCAGAGAGATCGATATATGTGTTATGTGATACAAATGGATTAAAAATCACTAAAGATTATGCAAGGCAATTGAAGGATAATGGCTTAGAGATTTTGTATGTTAGTATTGATAGTCCTCATCCCGAAGAACACGATAGATTACGCGGAATGAAGGGATTGTTTGAGAAAGCGACTCAAGGAATAAAAAATGCACTTGAAGTAGGATTAAAATGTGAACTATCTACATATATAACGAAGGAAAATCTTGCAAACGGTGACTTTGAAAGAGTAATTCAGTTGGCAAGAGATCTGGGAGCAACCGGTGTTAGATATTTGTTACCCACACCAGCCGGTAGATGGTTATATCATCCTGAAGTAGTGTTAAGCAAAGAAGAAGAAAAGAAAGTTAGGAAAATCGCAAAATTCCCTTACGTTTGTAGAGATTTCTACTTTCAAAATCAGAGCTCAAGTCAATGCAGAGGGCTGTCAGATAATGTCTATTTTTATATTTCTCCTTATGGAGAAGTTCAGCCTTGCTGTTTTATACCACTTAAATTCGGAAATATCAGGGAAGAACCTCTGAACACGATTTTGGAAAGAATGTGGGGCCATTCAATGTTCAACGAATGTTGGGTGAAAGAAGAATGCCCGATGATAAGCAAGGAGTTCCGAGCGAAATACATAGATACGATTCCAAAAGGGTGTAAACTACCATTTAGAATGTAATATTAACCTATTAAATAAAATAATTAAAAAAATAAATAAGTAAAAATATTAACCTATTAAGGTTGAAAATAAATGATTGATAGTAAAATAATTGTTGAATTAGAAAATGTGGTCGGAAAAAAGTATGTTTCTGATCAACCCGAAATTCAATTTTTATATCATTACGATTTTGTTACAGCAGAACCTGAAGGAATTTGCGACATTTCAATTATGCCAAATTCAGCAGAAGAAGTACAAGAAATTGTAAAGCTTGCTAACAAACATAAAATTCCAGTAGTCCCTTGGGTTTCGGGAATAAATTTCGGATCGATTGCAACTCCGCGAAAAGGTGGAATTGTAGTTGATTTAAGGCGATTAAATCGCGTGCTTGAAGTGAACGAAGATGATATGTATGCCGTAATCGAGGGAGGTACAACTTGGGCAGATTTACAAGGTTATCTCGAAAAAAATCATCCTGGTTTGAGAGCGGGAATAACATGGTCGCCTCCAGGGACAGGTATAGTTCCATCATGCTTATGCTACGGGATGTTTGATTTGGGGATGCTCGGAGGATCGGGTGCTGAATTTATAAACGGTTTAGAAGTGGTACTAGGATCTGGAGATTTAGTAAAGGTTGGTTCTTGCAGCCTCTCTAATTACTGGTATGGAAGGCAACCATTACCAGATTTAGCAGGATTGTTTATTGGTTGGGAAGGTTCTACCGGGATTGTAACTAAAGCCGCTATAAAATTATGGCCAAAAATGCCGTTCCGAGAAGATTTTGCCGCTCTCGGTCTTACAATAGATAAAGGTGTTCCTGTAATGCTTAAACTCTCGAAGGCTGGCCTCGGAATATGTGATCTAGTCATCGTTAATTTCGGTTGGGGTTCGTCAGTTCAAGAATTAAATGAGAAGAATATAGCTAAAGATGCTAAAGAAGCTAATATGCCTGATTTTGTTGGTCTTATAACAACCCAAGCTTACACAGAAAAGCAGCATGAGGCTCAATGCGAAGCGATTAAAGAGATTTGCAAAGAAGGTAATCTAAGAGTGCTTTCTGCTCAAGAAGGAGCAGAGGTAATAACACCACCTCCAATGCAACTTTGGGGTTGTTGGAATTTCTCTAGAGGAGGTGGTGGACAATGGGTTGGAACTTATTGTTCCACTCGAGATATAGTAAAATTTTATAATTTAGCGAGAGAAATATGTCTTAAACATGAAAAAATCCCACAGTTCTATAGCCGAATTTTATTTGGTGGTCATTATGTCGTTGCTCGTACGAATATTAACTTTAATAAAAATAATCCTGAGGAAATTAAAACTACTCGTGCACTTTTAAAAGAAATTCATGAAGAAGTTCAACAATTAGGCGGAGTAGTGATGTATAAACCTCCAAAATGGGCAGTCCAGACTTATAAGAACAGAACTCTTCCTGCAACAACTGAACTTATCGAAAAAATCAAGAAACTTCTTGATCCTAACAATATAATGAATCCTGGGCAAGGTATTGGAGACGATTAATATGGCAAAAAAGAAAAGAGTTAGTTATATCAGAGGAAAGGGAGTATCCAAATTAAGATTGGCATATGAAAATCATGAGGTTGAGAGGCACCAAAATATAGAACATTATAAGGATATTGTATACCAGTGTGGGAAATGTGGCACTTGTAGAACTGTTTATAAAGACGCTTATTGGTCGCGCATTTGTCCATCCGGAGAATTCGGACAGTTTGAAGCCTATTTTCTAGGGGGAAAAAATCTCCTCTCATGGGCAGTAACATCTGATAAACTTAAATGGTCAGAAGATTTGGCCAAGATTTTTTATCATTGTTCTGTTTGCTTGGCATGTACTCAACAATGTCAGATACCCGAAATACACCATTACGCCGGTGAATGGTTAATGGCAATGAGAGAAGAAGCTGTCAGATTAGGGTTTGGTCCTATGCCTGAACAAGCTCGATATACTGAACATATTAATAAAGAACACAATCCCTACATGGAAAAACACGAAGATCGAACGAATTGGTTGCCATCCCATATTAAACAATCACCAGACGCAAAAATAGCATATTTTGTTGGGTGTACCACGAGTTATAGGGAACAAAATGTAGCGATCGCCACTGCGGAAATATTGAATTCCTTACAGATAGAATTTAAAATTCTTAAAGACGAACGCTGTTGTGGGTCTCCCGTATATATGACTGGGCAAGCAGAAAAAGCAAAAAAAATAGCCGAAGAAAATGTAAAAATGTTTAAAGATGAAGGGATCGAGAAAATTATTACATCTTGCGCTGGGTGTTATAGGACATTAAAAGAAACTTACCCAAAAAAATTTGGCTTAGATCACGGAATTGAAGTAATTCATATGCCTAAGTTTTTATTAGATATGGTAAATAGTGGCGAATTGAAATTTAACAAGGAAATCAACATGAAAATAACATATCACGACCCGTGCCATATTGGAAGACATATGGGGATATATGAACCACCAAGGAAAGTTTTAAATAAAATACCCGGGATTGAACTAGTGGAAATGGATCGAAATAGACATAATGCATGGTGTTGTGGTTCAGGTGGTGGCGTTCGATCAGCTTTTAAGGACCTATCTACTTTTGCTGCGGATGAGCGAATCGAGGAAGCAAAGGGAACTTCAGCTGAGGCTATTGTATCGTGTTGTCCTTTCTGTTTAAACCAATTCAAAACACATATTAAAGATAACGAAATAAAAGCTTTTGATATTGCTGAACTTGCAAGAAAAGCGATTTAACTATTGAATTCCGAATTTTTTATTCTTTTTTTTTCTTATTTTAAATGCTTTTTCGAATAATTAATAATAAATCCTTTTAAATATTATTGAGACTAAGCTCTTTACCGTCAAATACGTAAAAAATGGAAAAAAATATAAAAGTTTTTGGAGCGGCATTAGACGCAACTGATTTTCCGCTTAGCATTCAGACCAAACATGCTTATTTAAGTCGCTTAGCTCAAAATCTAATTACAGAACCAAATTTTTTGGATCCATACGATGGATTCCTCTTATATTCTTCTCTCTTATCAAAAGAAAAGTATCTTAAAATTGGTAAACTTCCAGTGGAATCGTGGGTAACTCCTAAACCAAACATTGAAGATTATCCATTTATGAATCAATTAGAGTTTCAGAAATTCACTAGTAATGGAAAAGTAAAGGAAAAATCAGATTTGTTAGAGAAATTTATTAATCAAGAAGTATTTCCTGATATTCCTTTAATGATTGGTGTTGATCATTCTTTGACAGGAGGAGTATTAAGCGCATTATCAAATAAATTTGGATCTGAGAACATCCTTGTTGTGGTTTTTGACGCACATTTCGACGGAATCCCGGCAAGTATATCTGCTAATCTCGCAAAATATACGATAGAACATCCAGATCAGGTTAATCCACTAGTTCCTGAACTTGCATCATTAGCCAATGAAGACCTTAATAATATAAAGGATTCTTATACATGTGGCTCATTTTTATATTATTTGATGGAGGAAAAGATCCTTTTACCTGAAAATCTGATAATTTTTGGCTGTCAAGATTATCCAGACGACGATTTTCGATCAAATAACGATCCAAGGATCTTGGAATACGTTGATTTCTATGATTCCATTGAAAAAAAGGGAGTTAAATTTATTTCCAAAAACGATGGGACTCATATGGTTGAAAATTTGAGTTCTGCTTTAGAAATAATTGATACACCTTATATCTATATTTCATTTGATGTAGATGTGGGTGGATTAAAAGAAATTATTGCCGCTCGATTTAAAAACGCAATTGGAATAGAGAAATCCGTAATTTTAAATGCAGGTAAAGAAATTAAAAAATTTATGGATTTAAAAAGATGTGAATTAATTGGTCTTGATGTAATGGAAATAGAGACGCATCTGCTTAGCAGAGTCTTTCCAAAGTCAGGAAGAGTAGATCAGACTGTCGAAGTTATTGATGAATTTTTAGAATTTTTCATTTAGATTCTAATTAAAAGTTAGACTTATTTTCCAAAAAAATACTTTCTCAATAACTTTAAAATTAATGGATAAAGTATTTAAATTGGTTTTATTAATTGTAAACTCATGAATATTTTTATATAGACTATTGACTTATACTTTTAATTAAGGGTGCTTTTAAATTGAATAATAATGAAATTGTATCTGAATTGGAAAATATTGTTGGAGAACAGTTTGTATCGGACAAACCTGAAGAAACCTTTTTATACCATTATGATTTTATTACGGCAGAGCCCGAAGGCAAATGTGATATTGTAATAATGCCAAAAACAGCAGAAGAGGTACAAGAGATTGTTAAGATAGCTAATAAATTCAAAATTCCATTAGTCCCTTGGGTTTCTGGAATAAATTTCGGTTCTACAGCAACGCCCCTAAAAGGAGGAATTGTTGTGGATTTAAGGCGATTAAATCGCGTGCTTGAAGTAAATGAAGACGATATGTATGCATTAATAGAAGGAGGGACAACTTGGGCGGGCTTACAGGCATATCTCGGAAAGAACCATCCAAATCTCATGGCAGGTGTCACTTTTTCCCCTCCAGGAACTGGAGTTGTAGCGTCTTGTTTATGTTATGGAATGTTCAACTTAGGGATGCTTGGTGGCACGGGGGCTGAATTCATTAATGGATTAGAAGTAGTATTAGGTTCGGGCGATTTAGTAAGGGTGGGGTCGTGTAGTTTATCTGATTATTGGTATGGTAGACAACCATTACCCGATTTAGCAGGATTATTTATTGGTTGGGAAGGTTCTACTGGAATCGTAACTAAAGCCGCCATAAAACTATGGCCGAAATTACCTTTCCGAAAAGATTTTGTACTAATGGGAAACACATTCGATATGGGCATTCCAGTATTATTAAAGCTCTCAAAAGCAGGATTAGGAATATGTGACATATTTGTTTTCAGTTATAATTGGATTCAAGCTGCTATTGGTGCTTACGAAAAAAAAGTTCCACTTAATCCATTAAAAGATAATTTACCAGTTTTTATCTCAGGTGTCACCACGCAGGCTTATACCGAAAAACAACACGAAGCTCAATGTGAAGCTATTGAGACGATATCTAAAGAAGGAGGTCTTACGGAAGCACCACAGGGGATATCGCTTGACATACTGCCTTATCAGGCCTGGGGTGCTTGGAATTTCTCTAGAGGTGGAGGAGGTGAATGGATTGGGAGCTACTGTTCAACACGAGAGATTATAAAATATTACAAATTAGCCAGAGAAACTGCTCTCAAACATGGACACACTTCTCAGTTTTATAGCAGACTTTTATTTGGAGGCCACTATTGCGTTTCCCGATTTAATATAAATTTTAACAAAAATGATCCTGAAGAAATAGAATCAGCTCGAATAATTCTAAAAGAAATTCATGAAGAAGTCTCTTCTTTAGATGGTGTTGTAATGTATAAGGCTCCAAAATGGGCTCATGAAGTATATGAAGAGAAGATTTATCCAGCTACTTATGAATTAATGAAAAAAATCAAGAACCTCTTAGATCCTAATAAAGTAATGAATCCAGGACATGGTTGGGGTGATTAAAATTTTTCAACGACTTAGATATATGAAACGAATGGGACTCACACATGTTGACACTAGACATGAGATTCATAAGATTGAGAGACATCAGGATTTAGAACATTATAAGGATATTATTTACCAATGTGGGAAATGTGGTACTTGTAGAACTGTGTATCAAGATGCTGACTGGGCAGCAGTTTGTCCTTCTGGAGAATTTAGAAAGTTTGAGTCATATTATCTTGGAGGCAAGAATTTATTAACATGGGGACTTACATCAGGTAAGCTCAAGTGGACTGAACATTTAGCTAGTATATTTTATAGTTGTACTGTTTGTATGGCTTGTCTACAGCAATGCCAAATACCAGAAATTCATACTTACGCTGTAGAATGGTTAATGGCAATGAGAGAAGAAGCTGTTAAACAAGGTTATGGTCCAATGCCTGAACAAAAACTTTATACCGAACATACAATGGTTGAAAACAATCCCTATATGGAAAAACATGGAGATCGATTGAACTGGTTGCCATCTCATATTAAACAAACACCCGATGCTAAAACTGCATATTATGTCGGGTGTACATCAAGTTATAGAGAACAAAATGTCGCTGTTGCCACTGCTGAAATACTCAATTCCTTACAAGTTGATTTCAGAATACATCCCAATGAAAGCTGTTGTGGATCTCCCGTGTACATGACTGGGCAGACAGAAAAAGCAAAAAAAATAGCCGAAGAAAATGTAAAAATGTTTAAAGATGCAGGGATCGAGAAGATTATAACATCATGTGCAGGATGTTATAGAACCTGGAAAGACACTTATCCAAATAAATTTGGTCTTAATCACGGAATTGAAGTAAAACACCTCCCCGAGTTTCTATTAGATAAATTAAAGAATGGAGAGTTAAATTTTTCCAAAGAATTTAACATGAAAATTACATATCATGATCCCTGCCATATCGGCCGCCATATGGGTATATATAAACCACCTAGACAAGTATTGGAAAAAATTCCCGGTCTTGAACTCTTAGAAATGAAACGAAATAGACATAATGCGTGGTGCTGTGGCTCTGGAGGTGGAGTAAGATCAGCATTTAAAGATTTATCCGCTTTTGCCGCAAATGAACGGATAGAAGAAGCAAAAGAAACTACAGCTGAAGCAATAGTTTCTTGCTGTCCTTTCTGCTTAAACCAATTTAAAGCCAATATCAAAAATAACGAGATTCAAGCTCTCGATCTTTCAGAGATAGTTAAGCAAATAATCTAATATTCAAAACTTTTTTTTTCTTAATTTTTGAAAAGAATAATATAAAAAAATCAGATCTTTATAGCACAACTTGAGTTAGAAACTCCGAAATTTTCGCTTTTATTGTTTCCGATGTGACTTCTCTTGAATCATATGGATCAACACCAAAAATCAGAGTAGGAATTCCTAATTGCTCTCGAACTGCTTCAGCAGCAATACGGGTAATGGCATAAGCATGTTTACAAGCAAATTGCATTGGTATTATCATAGCATCAATCTTATAATCCTTAACATAGTTTAAGCAGAAATCTATATAGAATTCAGCGTTTCCCCGACAAGTCCCCACCATAGAAAAATCTAAAACTCCCTTGGCTACACTTTCATAGCATTTTTCAATTGTTGATACATCATGAGGTAAAACTGGATAATATCCTAATATGTCTAAAATAACAACTGCTTGAAAGGTCTCTTCTATCCATGGTAAGAGGTCTACGTCAAAAAAAATATGCGTATATGGCCAAGCTATTCGGACTTTCTCATCAGGTACTCCTGCTATCCCACTTTTAATATTTTCTGCAGCTTCATCTCGAATATATTTAGTAGCTTTAACTGCTTCAATAGTTCCACTGTGAGTCGCCATAGCAGTAAAATTCATAAAACCAGCTAAACTTGGCATGGGGCAAGGCACATTTTTTAGAAGTTCATTAAATTCCAGAACATTTTGTCGTGCCTCATTTACCAATTTCATAGTCTGCTGGAATTTCTCCAAATCAAGCTTTTGATTTGTTTCTTTTTCTAACCAGAAAATTAGGTCTTTTGTTTGTTTAACCATATAATCTATTATTTTCTCGTCATAAAACTCATTTAATTGGTCATACGCCCAATATGGGACATCCATGGTAAAATATGGAACATCTGTTAATTGCTGAAAAACTTGATAACTCATCGTTATAGCGTTGCAAGGTGTTGGAGTAAAAAACATAAGGTCTGGAATAGGTGCAACCCCCTGCTTATAAGCGCCAACTATAGGTCTTTGAGCATTACATAATGTTGGAGTGTCACCATAACCCATTTTATTTGTAATGTCGATATATGGTTCATTAAGCTTGAGAGGTGCCAATCCAACACTAAAAGTTTCTTGCATAAGGGGAGTTAAGTTCATAGCAATAAATAGCGCAGGTTCAAAGTTAAAAGGATACATAATAATGGGTTTTCCTTCTTTTCGAGCATTTACTACTCTCAGAAACATGTTAGCGAACATCTCTACAAATGGATTAAATTCTTCTTCTTTAGCTAGATTAATAAAACCAAGATACATTGTTTTCCAAAGAGATAAATCTTTTCCCCAGCTTCCTCTTCCTAGTTTTTTATATTTCCTATAAGTCTCGTCGTCCAATCTTTTCACCTCGCTTTAATTATTTATTCGCTTCTAATATTTCCATAAAAGCTTCTACTCGAGTTTTCATGGCCCCAGCACCGCTCAATACATATTCTCTTTCTAATTCAAGAAATGGTATACCTTCGTCCTTTAATTTATTACGGAGCATAAAAATTTCAGCCCACCAAAGAATACAGAATTTTATTCTTTGAAAAATTACTCCATCAACATTAAATTCTTTAATGAGTTTCATCATGAAATCTACTCTTTCCGGATATTTACCAGCCATGCGTGGACATGCGATTTTTGATAAATAACGCTCTCCAATTGCATCCATAGGATTCTTATTCTCATCAATTAAATCCCAAAAATATCTTGTTCCAAGACATTGTGAGTCTACAACGACTAATCCTCCTAGATCTTCTATGACTTTTAAATATTCAGGATCATCAAGCATGCTTCCGACTATCATTATCCTAGCTCTATAGTCAGAAATACCCTCTTTTTCCTTAAGTTCCTGAAGTTGTTGGCTTAATAGGTAATTAAATTGATCTCTAGGCATAGACATTCCTGCGGATATAATATTTAGCATCTCGGTTCCAGTAATAGGTGGATTATCGTGCTTTCTAAGATTATATATTTCTTTAAGTAATTCTCGAGATTTGTTGTAAACTCGAATCGCTTTTTTGAGCTTTTCATCGGAAATACTAACCTTAAAATTTTTTTCTAAGCTTTCTTTAAATTTAGATATTTCGTGTTTGAACCATTCATGTGTAGTATCACTCACACAGCCAGGTACTCCGATTATATAATGATAAGGAAATGGTGCTTTGAATCTTATATTGTCATAAAGACGTCGAATTTGATCGCAGCTATTACATGATACTATACCATCAAGAAAATCATATTGGTTTTGATTTGCCAGCTCTAAACAACATCTGGTAAAACTACACGCTGTTGGAGTCATATATGCATCTCCCATGGGTGTATCACCTGCAGAACAAGTTCTAGCTCTCACTCTAACAGGTAAAATATCCGCAGCATAGATAATTTCTTCAGGGATATATGTACAAAAATACCCCAAAACATTTTTTCCCTCATTTCTCCAGTTATTAATCCAAGGATTTGCAAGCGGAATTGCTTGAGATAGTTTTTCCATAACAGTCATAAACAAATCTCTTATTTATTTCATAGGTGAATCCAAATAATTTTCATACTTTAGAAATCATCGGACTCTATCATATTTGGAATTTTAATAAATAATTATGCTAATTCCCTTTAAAAATATATCTGTATTTTCTATATCTCCAAATATTTCCTAAAATGAAAAATTTTAAAAAAAAAGCATTTCGAGCAGTTCTTTCTAGTTTAGGTGTAGTTGGTACAATTCCATAAGATAAAATTGAACCCTTTATAGTACTACTTGTTCAATAAATTCTGAAATTTTCCCTCTGATTGCTTCTGAGGGCACCTCTCTTGAATCGTAAGGATCGCAACCAAAAATCAACGCAGGAATTCCTGTTTCTTCTCTCACTATTTCTGAAGTAATTCGTGCCATTGCATAAGCGTGCTTACAAGCATATTGCATTGGAAATATAATACAATCAAGCTTATAATCCCTAACATAGTCTAAACAATAATCTATATAATATTCAACGGGTCCACGACAACTTCCTATCATTGAATATTCTAAGGTACCCTTTGCTAAACTTTCATAACATTCTTCTAAATTTGTTATATTTTGGGGTCTTACTTGGTAATATCCCAATATATCCATTATAGTAACTGCATTATAAGTCTCTTCTAACCAATTAAATAGGTTGGGTCCTTCAAAGAACACGTGAGTGTAGGGCCACCCAATCCTAATTTTTTCGTCTTCCACAGCCCCTATCCCTTCTTTGACCATTTCTGCAGTCTTATCTCTGGTATATTTAGTAACTTCGACAGCATCAGCTGTACCACCGATATTTGTCATAAAAAACCAATTCCAAAATCCTGTCATACTTGGGGCAGGGCAAGGTATTGTTTTAAGAAGTTCATTAAACTCCATTATATATCCTCGAGCCTCATTAAGTCGGAGCATCGTTTGTTGAAATTTTTCAATATTAAATTTTTGATTCGTTTCTTTTTCTAGCCACTCAATAAATTCCTTTGATTGAGTTATAATGTAGTCCATAATTGTCTCATCATAAAATTCACTATCTTGTTCACATGCCCAGTAGGGGATGTCCATATTATATGTTGGAACTCCAGTCAAACTTTCAAAAACCTGATAATTTATTGAAAGGGAATTACACGGAGTCGATAGAAAGAAGAGAAGATCTGGAACAGGTGCCGCCCCCTGCAGAAAAGCACCGATTAATGGTCTACTTGCGTTACAAAGAGTTGGATTATCCCCATACCCAACATTATTAGAGAAATCAAGGTATGGCTCGTTCATATGGAAAGGAGCTAAGCCCACGCTAAACAACTCTTGCATGAGAGGTTGTAAATTCATGGTATGGAATAGTTCAGGTCCATAATTGAATGGATGCATGATAATGGATCTTCCTTCCTTTCGCGCCTTACCAATACTAAGAAATATTTTTAAAATTGTTTCCATGGGTTCTATAAATTGGTCTTGTGATTTCATTAGGTTAAGCATTCCATTGTACATACCTTTAATTAAGAGAAATTCCTTTCCCCAACTTCCTCTACCCAATTTTTTATATTTTTGATAAAATTCTTCTTCCAATTTTTTCACCTCGCCTCTAATACTTCCATAAATCCTTGAACTCGAGTTTTCATGGCTCCAACACCACTCATCACATATTCTCGTTCCAAATCAAGAAATGGAATATTAAGTTCTTTCAATTTCTTACGAATAATGAAAATCTCTCCCCACCAGAGCGCGCAAAACTTCATTCTTTGAAGAATAACTCCATCAACATTGAATTCTTTAATTAAATCCACAATATGTTCAACCCTATTTGATTGCCTACCAGCCATACGTGGACATGAAACTCTTGACATGTAATAATTGGCAAGCGCATCCATTGGATTTTTCGTTTCATCAACATTATCCCAGAAATATCTTGGTCCAAGACAATAAGCGTCTGTAACCACCAACCCACCAAGTTCTTCAATTATTTTTACATAATCAGGATCATCAAGCATGCTTCCAGCTAACATTATTCTAGCTTTATAATCAGAAATACCTTCTTTTCCATCAATTTCTTGGAGCTGTTGACTTAATAGTTCATTAAACTGCTCTTTTGGAATTGAAACATTAGTAAGCAGTATATTCATCATATCAGTTCCACTAATGGGAGGTGCTGTGTTTTTTCTAAGCATGTATAATTCCTTTAGAAGTGTACGGGATTTATTATATATTTTAATTGCATCTCTGAGTTTATTATCAGAAATATCAACACTAAAATTCTCCTCTAAGGTTTCTTTAAACTTGGTCAATTCGTGTTTAAACCAATCGATGGTTGTTTCGTTAACATTTCCAGGAACGCTTAAAAAATGATGAAAGGGAGGCGGAGCTTTAAATCTTATGTTGTCGAAAAGTCTACGTATTTGATCGCACGAATTACAAGAAATCATACCATCAAGAAAGTTGTATTGCTTTCTATTTGCCATCTCAAGGCAGCAACGCGTAAAACTACAAGCTGTTTGAGTTAAATATGCGTCTCCCATTGGAGTCTCTGCACAACCTTTTGCTCTGATTCTGATAGGCAGAATATCAGCAGCATAAATAATCTCATCAGGAATATATGAACAAAATGTTCCTAAAACTTTTTTTCCTTCTTTTTTCCAACTCTCAATCCAAGGATTCTCAAGCGGGATTGATTGATAAAATTTCTCCAATATAGTCATATACCCATCTCAATCTATTTATTGACTTTATTCTATTAAGATAATTATTTATTTATAAAAGATATATCGATATCTCTTAAATATATTTACCTTATATCTACTAATTTGGACATTTATAAAACTATATGTGTAAGAAAATCAGAAATCTTACTTTTTAATTCTTCAGAGGTGACTTCCCTTGAGTCATAGGAGTCAACACCAAAAATCAAGGTTGGTATTCCTGTTTCCTCACGTATAGCTTCTGATGCTATCCTAGCCATAGTGTAAACATGCTTACATGCGAAATGCATTGGCATAATTACGCAGTCTATTTTATAATCTTTAACGTAGTCTATGAGATAATTTAAGTAATATTCTAATGGACCTCTACATTTCCCAACCATTGAAGCATCCAAAGTTCCTAAAGCCAAACTTTTAAAACAATTCTCGATTGTAGATGTATCTTGAGGTAGTACTTTGTAATGTCCTAATAGATCCATTACGACTACAGCATTAAAAGTTTGTTCTATCCAATTAAGTAGATTAATATCAAAAAAGACATGAGTATAAGGCCACGCAATTCTGATCTTTTCGTCAGGTACTGCACCTATTCCTTTCTTTACATTTTCTGCGGCTGTATCGCGAAACCATTTAGTAGCTTTAACTGCTTCAGGGCTTCCACCCCGAGCTACCATTGTTAAAAAAACACCAAAACCAGTTATACTTGGCATAGGACAAGGTACAGCTTTAAGAAGTTCATTAAATTCCAATGTATACTCACGTGCTTCATTAGTAATCTCCATTGTTTGTTGAAATTTTTGTTCTTCAAACTTGTGTTTTGTATTATTTTCCAACCAAGTTATGAAATTTTTAGATTGATTGATCATATATTGCATTGTTTTTTCATCGTAGTACTCACTGGCTTCTTCATATGCCCAATATGGGACATCTATATTATATGATGGGATTCCTGTTAATCCTTGAAAGACTTGATATGAAGCTGCAAGGGAATTACATGGTGTTGAAAGATAGAAGAGAAGGTCGGGGATTGGTGCTGCTTTTTGCATAGCCATGCTAATAAGAGGTCTTTGAGCGTTACATATAGTGGGATTATCTCCATATCCTATATTATTTATGTAATCAATATAAGGTTCATTCATATGAACAAAGGCCAATCCAACACTAAGTATTTCTTGCATCAGTGGTGCTAAATTCATAGCAAAAAATAATTCAGGTTCATAATTAAAAGGATGCATAATTACAGGAATTCCTTCTTTTCGAGCTTTTGGTATCTCCAGAAAAGCATTGAGTAGCATTTCGATAAACGGATTTAATTCTTCGCTTTTACCTGGGTTAAGAAAACCTCTTTCGCTCTTCGCCATACCAAGAAAACCTTTATACATAGTTTTCCATATAGCAAGATCTTTTCCCCAATTTCCTCTACCGAGTTTTGTATATTTGTCTAATAATTCTTTATCCATTATTTCACACGATTGTAATAATTTTAATAAACTTTGGACCAAAATACTTAAATTATTTTTTATAAATTTAAAATCCGCAGTTTGAATGAATTCATTAACCAATTTTACTATTTATTACAAAATATAATTATAATTAATTGATTAAGTTTTAATAGATTTCGATTGTAAATTAAAAGAAAAAATAAATTTGTAGCCGTAAAAGAATTTTTTATAACAATATTTCTCTAACTCATAATAATGTTTTTATAACAATTACAGCAAAAAAACTGTAGATATGGGCTTTTCCATAACTCTAATAATCTTTCTTCACTTGTATTTGTATTTGAGTCGCAAAATTCGTAAAAATATAAATTGTTGCCGCATTTCCAACATTTTCTAATTTTCTTTACGTCAGGTTCAATATTTGGTTCTTTTATTCTTTTTTTTATATCTCCTTTAAACGTTTCAAAATGATCCTCACTTATTAAGCCTTTATTATACAAGGCTGTTCCAGTTGCAAATTCAAATAAAACTTCTAAGTTATGATTATTTCTCGCAGAGGTCTCAATAAATCCACAAAAACCATGATCTTCTACTACTGAGGATAAATATCCACGATTAATGGTATGCAAATAAAATAGATCTGTTTTATTTCCTACTAAAATAATTTGTTCTGGTCCTA
Source organism: Promethearchaeota archaeon (assembly GCA_019058295.1). Taxonomy (GTDB): domain Archaea; phylum Asgardarchaeota; class Lokiarchaeia; order Sigyniarchaeales; family SOKP01; genus LW40-45. The sequence continues at coordinate 77,977 of JAHPZI010000020.1, forward strand.
CGTTAGCTTCCTTGGCTATATTCATAAAGTATTCAATTTTATCTAAAGTATTTAGTCGCGTGAGATCTATAACTAGTAGAATGCAATTTGCACCTTTATAGGCTGTTGGTCGCAGAAATTTAAATCGCTCCGCCCCGACTATGTCCCAAAATTGGGCTCTAACGTTTCGATCGAATAAATGATTATATTCTTTAGTAAAAAAATCAATTCCTATTGTAATTTTAGTTTTAGGGTCAAAGGTGCCATATTCAAACTTTTTAAGCATAGTAGTCTTTCCTACTGCTCCCATACCATCGACAACTATCTTAACAATAGAATCTTTGAGATAGCTATTTATTTTTTGCACCTCCTATGATTTTTAAACCCCAATAATTTATTGTGATTTTTTTTGAAAAATATAATTTTTCAATCATACTAATAATAAAGTCTAAATTTTTAAATCTGTCTATATTTCTAAATAATACTCTCCTCTGAAATATAATTATTATTTTGATTATATTTGGGCGATTACCATCCCAACCATGATGAATTTCAATTTTATCGAAAAGAATAAGAAGCTCTTTAATGAACGTAAAGCTAAATTAAAAGCGATCCTAAATAAGTATTAGTTACTTTTTTCTTAAATTCCAAAAGCAGGAAAGTAATAATCTGAAAGCACAGAAAGATCAAATTCAAAATAATGCTTAATTATATCAAGTAAAAATTCGAGATATCCAAAATCAATTTTAATACCACGTATTTCTACTAATTTATCTATTAATTTTTTTTTTCCTAGTTTTTCTTCTCCATCATAAGTCTTTATTATGTCCATTATTTGGTTAGAAAGGTCATAACTTTTTTGGATTTCATTCTTCAAAATGATTAAGCTTGATTTAGGATTATATTCTCCATAAAACTTCTGGATAATCTTTCTCTCGATCTTAATCTTTTTTGGTTCTAATATCTTATTTTTATCTTTAAGGATTTTATGTCCTTCAAGAACTAAGTGATTCTTATATTTTTTCTTGTTTTTCTTATATTCGAAAATATTTTCCGTAAGAATTTCGTAATCAAATGAGTTTTGAAAGATAAAATTGAATAGATTCTTAATATGTTTATCTAAGTATTCTTCATTATGGAGTATTAAAACAGGTAATTTGAAAAAGCAACCTCTTAATATTGATGATAGTTGGAGAGCATTTAGATTAATTTTAATAATATCAACATCTAAAACATCCTGGTCAGGAATCTCTTTTTCTTCAATTTGCTCTGTTGCCATGGTTGGAAGCTCAATTTGGAAATCAGTTATGAAACAATCTCTCACATCCATATTCTTGTCGATATAGGCAACGAAAGAATGAGAGCACATTTGATTATTTGAGACATTTATGGCAGTGACTCCACGGCTACTTTGATTAATGATCTTATCCTCTAATTCTATAAATCCAACCTTAGTACAAGCAGGACATCGAATTTCTACTTTAACCATATTAACTATGAACTTAAATTTTTTGAATTTTGAAGTTTTAATGTTAATATAATATTAGTAGTTTAATGCTATATAAAACCTTATGATAGATATTTAAATACACTTATATTAATCTATTGAAAAAATTTAGAGAAGTCCCTAATATGTGAATCCTCTTTTTCATTCTTCTTTTTTTTAAATTTATAAATTATTAATTAAATTCACCAAAAAATTACTTATTTTAATAATCTTTATTAAGACATCTTAAATTTATAAAGAGCCTACTAATAAACATAAAATCATATTATTACAAAGGAACTCCTAAAAAAATTTTTTAATTAAAGGAGGGATTTATAATGCATCCATTATATGAGGAATTCTTAAAATTACTAGAAAATGAAGATAAAGAGAAATGCGTTGAGTTTATTATTTTAAAACTTGACAATAAAGAAATAAACGTTCCGACTCTCTATAGCGATATACTTGAGCCTTCACTTAATTTATTTTACTGTGATGCTGAAGATGAGAAATTATGCATATGGAAAGAGCATATAAGAACTTCGATAATTGGAACTATAATTGAAATTTGTTATCCATATTTAATAAAAGAAAAAAAAGAAAGAGGAATTAAATCAAACCAAATAAAAGTTCTTGTTGGATGTCCTGCTGAGGAATTTCATGATGTCGGTGCGAAAATGATTGCTGATTTCTTCACTTTATATGGATTTGATGCAATTTATGTTGGAGCAAATACACCTCGAACAGAAATTAGAGACGCAATAAATACTTTAAAGCCAAAGATTATTGCTCTTTCTGTGACTAACTATTTCAATTTGATGGAAGCTGAAAAAGCTATTTCTTTAATTAAGGAACATACAGACTTTGATGGTAAAATTATTGTGGGTGGTTTGGCTTTTATGAGCAATCCTGAGATTTATAAGAAAATCGGAGCAGATATTTTTGTAGAAAATTATAAAGACATTCAAAAACTTACAGGGGAGGTATAAAAATTGAACTTACCATTAAGTATAGCATTAAGATTTTTTAGACGGAGTAAATCACAAACAATATTGATTGTTATTGGAATTTCAATAGGTATTTCCGTTCAAATATTTGTAGGTTTATTACTTCAAAGTTTGCAAAGTAGTTTATTAAATAATTTTGTTGGAAATTCTTCGCAAATTACTATTGAATCTGATACAGAAAATCCATATATAGAAGGCTATGAAGGCATCATAGAGGATCTTGAAGAATTCGATGAATTAACCGGGATTGCAGCAGCAGCGGATAGACCTGCAACCATTCAAGATGGATTGAAAACCAGAAATGTTTTATTAAGAGGTTTTAATATAGATGATGCGGATCCTATTTATAATATAGCACCACGAATTTATGAAGGAGAGGAAGCAAGTGGCGATCTTGAAGCAATTATTGGAAAAGAATTGAATGATGAATTAGATTTGGATACTGATGATACACTTACTATTTTTGGAATAGTTAAAAAAGGAGAAGATAATATGGCAGTTAATCGCACATTCAAAATTGTTGGTTTTTTTGATTTTGAATCAGAAGGAATCAATAACCAATGGATAATTACTACGATAGAGTCAGTACAAGAGATGTTTAATATGAATAAGACTGTGACATCAATAGAAATGCAAGTTGAAGAAGATCTTTTGTATGAGGCGGATGAGATTGCTGATGATATCGATAAAGAATTAGATTTAGAAGATGATGGCCTTAAAATTTCAAACTGGATTGATGAAAATCAACAGCTTTTAAATGGACTGCAATCCCAAGGGCTTTCAAGCTTATTCATTCAAGCCTTTGTGCTTATTTCTGTAGTTATCGGTATTTCAAGTGTTCTTGCTATTAGTGTTGTTCAAAAACAACAACAATTGGGAATTTTAAAAGCCATGGGAATAACTAATCGTTCTGCTAGTCTCATTTTTTTATTTCAAGGATTAATCCTTGGGATATTTGGAGCGATAGGAGGTATAGTTTTGGGGATCTTCTTTCTCTGGGGATTTACTCAAGCATCTGCAAGCGATTTTATCGTAATTCAATATAATCCAATATTTATATTAGCTTCTGCTGCAATTATTATTGGATCTTCCGTTTTAGCAGCTGTTAGTCCCGCTATTAAATCATCTAAATTAAATCCAATTGAGGTGATAAGAGGTGGTTGAAAGCCAAATTAAGAAATTAGATACTCAAGAAGACTTTGTAAAAACTGAAAAAAAAGCATTTGTCATAGAGCTAAAAAATATTGATAAATTCTATTATACTGGTGTTGCAACTCAGGTTTTATTTGATATTAATCTACAATTTAGACAAGGATCATTTAATTCTATTGTAGGTCCCTCTGGAAGCGGAAAATCCACGTTGATGAATCTAATTGGTACGCTGGATAAACCTACTAAAGGTGAAATATACATTGATGGTAAAAGGACAGATAAAATGACGAAAAAAGAATTAGCAGAATTAAGAAACAAAGCAATTGGCTTTGTATTTCAATTCCATTATCTCCTACCAGAATATACAGCATTAGAAAATGTATTATTACCCCATAGAATAAGTAAAGAAAAAATAACAAAAGAAACTAAAACGAGAGCATTAGATTTATTAACATTTATGGGTATAGAGGATGTGAAGAATAATTTAGCCAATAATATGTCTGGAGGGCAACAACAAAGAACGGCAATTGCACGAGCTTTAATGAATAATCCTAAGATTCTTTTAGCTGATGAACCAACAGGTAATTTAGATACAGATTCAACCGACAGAGTATATGATTTATTAAGAGATATTAATGAAGACTTTAAAACTACAATTATCGTCATAACCCATGAAAGACGAATCGCTGAAAAAACAGATAGAATTATAGAAATCCGAGATGGAAGAATTCACTTGGATCTTCTTAAATAAAATTTATTTTTTTTATTATATTAACTTAAAGGACTCAAAATATAAAGTGGCCATTTTTTGAGAATCCCTTTTGGAATTTGGCCATTTCTCACCTTGGCTAGCATTTCTGACCTTATTTTTAAAAAATCAACTGGTGGTTCATCTATTAATTCAAGTTGAAGATATTTTTCCTTTATTGCATCATATATTCCCTGTAATTTTGGCATCTTTGAAATTTTTTCCAAAAAATCATTTAGAGTTACACAATTGGAATTTTCATTTACTTGTAAAAATAATTTCCATGGCTTAATTTCATTGATTTTATCAGCTGATTCTATAAGTAACATTGAATCCATATTAATTTGACATTTTGTATTCAAATAATTTAATAGAGTTCGAGGTTCTATTATCTCAAATTTTTCAAAAGAAAAATAATCTCCTGCGTATATATTATAATTTGAAGGTCTTTTAACTTTTTTAGAAATATTTATTGGATACTTAAGGCTGAATCCAGCTCTTAATATTTTTCCATCAATTATAGGAAGTGCATCTTGATTTTTAATATATATAACATCTCCAATATCAATATTGATAAGAGAATGTCCATTGTTAAAACGCGACACATATAATTTTCCTATTTTATGAGAAGATCTTGAAATTAAGCTTTTTTCTCCTTTTGTTTCAATGACAGGTAAAGTTAAAGGAAAAACAAACATCTGGTTTGAACGAGAAAGTTCATAATCTTCTTTTTTAATACTTGCAGCAAATGGTCCCATTTCAGATGCTACATATAGATTAGTGAATTTTTCTTTACCCTTTTCCCATTTCATGAATTTTCTTATGAGATCCCAATCAGTTTGGCTTAAAGAGCTAATGCTAAATATTATTGTTGCGTTAGATAATTTATCCGATAATAAGCTATATATCTTGTTTGAAGCAGAATTAATACCTTCTCTTTTAATTAAATCTATTAAGTTATGAGATTCCAATGAATTTCGCGTATTTGTATTTCTTAGGAATTTCTTGATCTCTTCAGATAGCCTTTTCTTATTTGCCCATTTTAAGATTGTAATAGCCGGTGCTGATATGACTGCGATATCATTCAAATTTAAAATTTTTGAAATTATTTCTAAATCAGTTGCTTTTTTATATTCATAAAATAAGTAAATTTTAGGTTTTAAAACTGATAGCATAACTCTTTGTGAGAGTTCCGAAGAGTATAAAGAGATATATTCTTCTCCATTCATCTGATTGATTCCATCAAAATTCATACGCGACGGAACGAAAATTATTGCTGCTGATTTAGAATCTAAACCACTCGATTCGAAAATTGCTTGCATTCCAGGAGCCCATAATCTTTCAATGAGTTTTTTCGTCATATGAAACCATTTTAATTGTGAAATATCGCTATTTGTCGTTCCTGAAGTATGACATAAAATTAGAGGCTTTTTGAAGTTATATGAATTCAAAAATGATAAGAGATCTATTGAAAAGCTTCTCGAATTTATTTTTTCTTTTTTGATTCTCTCATAAATATTATCTATTGAATCCAATCCTGTTAACTTTAATGTAAGTTCTTCGTAATTCTCACGTGAAGGTAACTTAAGCCAATTTTGCCAATCAACCATCTTATAATTTGAAATAAAATTATTAAAAATTTTCTGAGTTTTTTCATCAAAATCGAAAAATTTCATTTTATTTCTAAAAAATCTTTTAAAAACAATATTTATTATAAAAGAAAATAATAATAAGATCTTTTTAAGAATTGATAAAATTATTTAAAGAGAGAAATAAATTAATCAGAATTAAATCTTGGGTCATTTTTAATTAATTTCATAGCTTTTAAAACACTTTTTTCCTTATCTTTAATTTCTAACATTAAATCAAAATTAAAATCTAAAGTGTTTTTAATAAATTGCTCAAAATGGTTAAGATCAATTTCATTTGCATGATTTCCTTTTTTTCCACCTACTTTTTGACTACTGTAGTGCACAATTGGGATGCCATCTTCATCATACCAAGTTTTAAAAAATAATTTAAATGCTTCTGAGAGGGATTCACCAGAGTTGAAACACTCATGGTGATAAACATCTAGAACAATTGGAATTTCTGTTTTTTTATGAATTTGAAGGCAGTCATTTAAATTATAGCTTTTTTCATCATTTTCTATAATTAATCTACGTTTGATATTATCGTCTAAAGAGTTATATCTCTTAATAAATCGGTTAATACTTTCTTGTTTATTTTGATAAACACCACCCACATGAATTTGAATTTTTGCTTTTGAATCTAATTCCATTAAATCTAATACTTCTACATGATAAGCAAGGTCGAGAAGACTATTTTTATATACCTTCTGATTAATTGAATTTAGAACCGTATATTGCCCTGGATGCATGGTTATTCTCATTTTATTTTTTTTAATAAATTGGCCAATTTGCCAAAAATCTGACTTGAAATACTTCTGCCAATAAAAGTTCATTATCGAATGGGACGCAAAAGGAATAAGATCTGAGGTAATTCTAAAAAAATGGATTCGATTCTCTTTATTATACTTTAAAATATTTAATAGGCAATCCAGATTGGATTTTATTATTTCTTTAAGTCTTTTTTCTGAATAATTTTTTAATCTGAATGTTCTGCTACTTCTACAATCCAATGATAAATTAATACATGGATAACCAATCTTCATTTTTAGATATTTTTTATAATTGGTAATAATATGTTATTCCATATTGTCCAGTTAAAGAATCTTGGAATATTGGCAGCCTGGGCGGAAGATACGTGAATAAAATAAATAAAAAGGCTAGAAAAATGATTAATATAAGGGAGATATTTGATATTATATTTGGTTGTTCATTAGAAATCATTATCTTATAACTTAAGATATGTCCAATTACGATTGCTAAAATAAAAATCAATATATCCATAATTAATAAATGAGTCCCTAAAATCGCAGTATATGAATAAAAAAGGATAATAATAGACGCAGAAAAAGTATAGGCTGCGATCATTTTAGCAAATATAAAATTATTAATACTTTCTTTTATAAATTTGTATTCAATCGGAGAAAAGAATAAAATTGGCCAGAAACCCAATTTTAAATGCTCCCATACACTTTCATTTACTCCGGCTATGGCTCCAACAGGATAGAAATATCCTGATAATTCAAATAAAAAATGTAGAAAAGATCCTACAATTAAGACAAACAAAACACTAAATAATTCCCATTTTAGTATATCATTTTCTATTATTTTTCACCTTTTTGAAATAAAATTAAAAGAAAAAAGACTTATTATTTTTTCTTCTTCGGGAACCAAGGGATAAATGCACTAGTTCTACGTTTATAATCAGCATATTCATCATCACCTTCAAATCTCTTGTTTAGTAATTTAACTCCCGAAACCTTGATAATCTGAATAGTGATATAAATTGGGGCAAAAATTGTTATAAATCCCCAAGGAACAGCTAAGGCAATAATGAATAAACCCCACCACATCGTTACTTCACCAAAATAATTAGGATGTTGAGTATATTTCCATAAACCCTGATCCAAGACCTTTTTTGTTCTATTAGGTGTGTGTAAGAATTTATAAAGCTGATAATCTCCAACTGTTTCAAAATAAAATCCAAGTATCCATATTAATATTCCTAATACTAGAGTTATGAATGCTAAATCAAAAAAAGATATAGTTAGAGGAGGGATTTCACTTGCATTTATCCATAAAACTGGAAAGACCACAATAAAGATTACTAATCCTTGAAATAGATAGATCTTAGTAAAACTCTTAATAAATACACTTTTTCCAGCTTCTTTCCATCTCTTTCTCATTGCAGCATACCGATAATCTTCTGGTTTTCCATGGTTCCTTATGTATACATATGTAGATAATCTTATGGACCATAATAGTACTAAAATCGTTACAATTAGTTTCCGCAATGATAAAGTTCCATTCCAGAGAAAATCTAATATAAAACTAGTAAAAGCCACTACAAAGTACCCTGGACCATAAAAAATGTCCATAATTGCATTATTTTTTTTAATAGTTCCTACTATACATGCTATTAAAATATATAGAAACAATGCGGCTGCTGAAAATAAAATATTCCATAACATAAGAATCCCTATGAATAATTATTATGATTTATTATTTATTCTAACTCATAATAAACTATAAATGATAATAAGAGGAATTGAATAATACCTAAGTTAAAATATAAAAATTATTATAATTTTATACTAAATCCTTTTTATCTTCATCAATAATAACTTCTGTTTTGGCTTCGAATTTTTTTTCTTGATCAACATCTCTTTTAAATATCAATCCTCTGCGTAATTCTGCATATTTATTTTGCTTTAATTTTATACCTGGGATTCCAAAATAAATCCATCCTGGTTCCAAAATTTGATTAAGGTTAGTACTTGAAAGAGCTCCAATAATCGTATCTTTTCCGATTATTGTACCGGGGGATATACTAGAGACGCCTCCTATCACGCTATAATCATCGAAAAATACTCTCCTAATTATTAAATATTTCCCTACAACCATTGAGCTCATAACAACCGCACCTTGTCCAACAGTCACTTTCCGTCCAAAACTAACAAAATCAAAATCAACCCACGCATCATATAAATGACTAGTAAAGTCAATTTTCGTACCAAACCATCTAAATGCTAAAGTATCTATCCAAGGGAGAGGACAATTGTTCATTAACCAAGCATTCAGTTTTTTTAATTCTGTTCTGAGGCACCAAAACTCAAAATCCTTATTTCCTTTCTCTGCTAAGAAGACGCCCTCTTTTGGCTTATGAATCAAATTAAGTAAAATTAAAAACAATTTACTTAATATTGCACTGGTAAATATGAAGATAAAATAGGAACAAAAGATCATTATTGGCAACATTAGCATTACGATGATCCAATTATTAATATGAAAGGCAAAACCATACCAGCACATCCCTAAAAACAATCCACTGAGCCAAAAAATGGGGAGATAAATAATTAGAATTTTAATACTAACTCGCGAAATTGCGCTTGAAGTAGTAAAATCAATTAAAAAATCATTATGATCCACAATTTCTGTTTTTTCTGTCATCTTTTCTTAATTTTTTAAATTTTGTTTAATTCTTCCTTTATTTTATTATATTTTTCTCTTAGATTTTTATCTTTTTCCATATTTTCTTCATCAATTTTCAAATATTCCATAATTCTTTTCTTAAAAATTCTTCTTAAAGGGACACCAAAATAATAATTATTTCCTTTTAGAATACTATGTTTTGTTGCTCCAGCTAAGGGGAATAAATATGAATTATCTCCTATAGAGACGCCAGGAGCAACGCAATTGAGTCCCGCAGTAGTGACATTGTCTCCTAATTTAATTTTAAAATAAGATATATTACCAAAAATTCCTTCAACTGAATGAGAACTAAAACCGCAATTCACACCAATATAAGAATTATCCCCAACTTCAATAAATCTATCCGCACCAAATTGTTCTTCTATTGTTGTTCCTTTACCAATCTTATTAGTGCCTACGAAATTATAGAGCCAGTTTATTAACCATGGAAATGGCCCTTTTATAATAGCACTCTTGGGATATTTAATCATAAATGAACGAATATTATAGTAATTTAATGTTTTACTATTTATATTTCTAGGTAAGATTCCTTCTTTACTAGGGGATATCTTTTCTGTAATTCTCCAAAACCATCGAGTAATTAAACCCATAATGAAGAGATGAATTAAATAACAAAATATAATTAATAAAGGCGTTAAAATCAACGCTAATAACGAATTTATATCTATAAATAAAGTGTAAAAACTTTTTGTGTCTAAAAAATAAGGTACAAAAAAATATCTTAAATAAAGTATTAATATAATGCTTGGTATGGAAAAAGAAGCTAAAAAAATTATGAAAAAAGCAAACAAATACCAATGAAATTGAAGATTGACCTCTTGTCTTTTTAAATCTTCATTGAGTTCCTTTTCAACTATTCTTTTTTCATCAATTCCCATTTTTATTTAACAATAAAATTAAACTGATTTTAATCTTTATAAATGATTTATATTAAAAAATTTGCTTTGATTACAGAAAAAAATTTTAGCCTTAATGTTAAGTTCTTTTAAATTTTCCAAATTAAAAAATATGCCGAATTTTCAACTAAAAATTATTAATTCAGTTAACTTTTTTTGTTTAAATATAGTTGTTATTATTATTTTAATTAAAATAGACGACAAAAAACAAGATTAAATTTTATTATCAATAAAAATTAATACTTAAAAATTTTTCAATTTATTGGACCTATAAATTAGGTAAAAACCAAAAATAGAGCCATTATTAAACCAAAAACATCAATTTTTAAAAAACATAAAATAATTATTACATTTATTATAAATATAAGGCGTAAAATGAATATTTTTCTTCAAAATATGCCGACAAAATCTAAAATAAAAATTACATTGTGAATATTGGAGATATCATGACAAATAACTCATTCTCATTGATAGATTTATATCCAAAATACGTGATTAACTCTAAAGGTGAGAAGAAACCATTTGATGAAAATAACATCGCTAAAATCCTCAATAAAGAAACTGGTTTAGATATGAGTATCGCTGAGAAGGTTGCTGAGGATGTTATCCGTAAAATTATTGGCCTTGGAATGGATGAAATTACAACCAATTATATCCGAGAGCTTGTATGTGTCGAATTGACGCAGCGTGGTATGAATAAATACAGAAATCTATTCGCAAGAGCAATAAATCTCGAAAATATCAATTTTAAGCTTTCTGAAGAATTTATTGATGATTATAAAACTAAAACGCCAAATTGGGGCCCTATTGGATATTTTACTTATAAAAGAACCTATGCTCGAATAATTGAAGCTAAAAATCGTAAAGAAGAATTTTGGGAAACCGTTAGAAGAGTAGTAGAAGGATGCTATTCTGTCCAAAAAGAGCATTGTATTAAGCTTTCTTTGCCCTGGAGTGATAAAAAAGCTCAAAAATCTGCGCAAAAGATGTATGATAAGATTTGGAACTTTAAAATGTTGCCTCCAGGAAGAGGGTTGTGGATGATGGGTACTGAATTTATAGCTCGACATGGTTCAATGGCTCTTAATAATTGTGGCTTTGCTTCAACAGAAGATATCGATCTTAAATATACTAAAGCATTTGAGTTTGTCATGGACGCATTAATGCTTGGTGTAGGGGTAGGTTTTGATACAAAAGGAGCTGGAAAAATTAAGATTAAGAAACCTCAAGAGGGTCATTTTGATTTTCAGCTTCCCGATAGCCGGGAAGGTTGGGTTGAAGCGCTCAAATTAACATTGGAAGCTTATTTCTTAGGCAAACAACTTCCGAAACATGATTTTTCGAAGATTCGCCCTGCAGGTGAACCAATAAGAGGTTTTGGTGGGATTGCGTCAGGGCCAGAACCGTTAAAATCAATGTTGGAAAATGTTTCGAAAATTTTGGAAGCCCGAATAGGTCAGACTATCACATCAATAGATATTTTAGATATAATGAATCTTATTGGAAAATGCGTTGTAGCTGGAAATGTGAGAAGGAGCGCTGAGATTGCTTTAGGAAATCCGACAGATTTAGATTTTATTACATGCAAACAAGACAAAGAAAAACTTTATTCTCATAGATGGGCAAGCAATAATAGTGTATTTGCCGTAAAAGGTCTTGATTATTCATTTATAGCAGACCAGCTTGCTGTAAATGGTGAGCCTGGTGTTTTTTGGTTGGAGAATGCAAAGGCATATTCACGAATGGGAGATCCACCTGATAATAAGGATAAAAAAGCAGCAGGTGTTAATCCTTGTGGAGAACAGACATTAGAATCATTTGAATTGTGCTGTTTAGTGGAAACATTTCCTTCAAGACATGATTCCTACCAGGAATTTCAAGAAACATTGAAGTATGCATATCTATATGCCAAATCGGTTACTTTAGTGAATACACATTGGAAAGAGACTAATGCTGTTATGTTAAAAAATCGACGAATGGGCATTTCTCAAACTGGTATCATTGAAGCCTTTGTGAAACATGGACGCAGAAAAATGCTTGAGTGGTGTGATAAAGGTTACGATTACCTGAGACGATTAGACGAAACATATTCTGGTTGGCTCTGTATTCCTAAGTCCATTAAGTTAACAACTGTAAAACCAAGTGGAACTGTAAGCTTACTCCCTGGTGTTCCGCCTGGTATCCATTATCCTCATTCTGAATATTACATTCGGAGAGTAAGAATCTCAAAGAACTCAGATTTGGTTGAACCAATAAAAACCGCAGGATATTACATTGAAGATGATTTATATTCAGATAATTCTTATGTGATTGAATTTCCTATACATGAAGAATATTTTGATCGCTCTAAGAATGATGTTTCCATCTGGGAACAAGCAGAAAACGCTGCTGCTTATCAAAAGTATTGGTCTGATAATCAAGTCTCGATTACGATTACTTTCAACCCTGAATTGGAGGCTAGCCAGATTAAACACGTACTTGAATGTTATGAAGATAAACTAAAAAGCGTAAGTTTCTTACCTATAAAAGAACATGGTTATAAACAAGCCCCATACGAGGAAATTTCAAAAGAAAAATATGAAGAACTGATTTCTAAACTTAAACCTTTCACGCTGGATGAGACAACGGATAGGGTTATAGGAGAGAAGTTTTGCGATTCAGATAGATGTGAAATTCGATTCTAATTTCCAAAGATATATCATTTTTTCCATTTTTCAATTTTGAGTAATATTTAACAATTCTTTCTCTTCTTTTTAAGAAAAATTTTATATGATAAACAATAGAATTTCCTTGTAAGAGGATATCTAAATAAAATATTGTATTTATTACGTTTTGGATTATGAATATCTGGATTCTAGACAGTGAATCGGGCATTAAATTGCTGTATAAGTCATTCCTAAGAACAAATATTGATGAATATCTAGTATCTGGTTTATTATCGGCTTTTAATCAATTTACTATGACTGAATTTCACCAACCCATCGAATCACTCGAAATGGGCGGATTTAGATGGATCTACTTATTAGAGCCCGACTGTAATTTGTTATTTGTTGTAGCTGATGCGAAAAATGTAAGTACTGAAAAAATCAAAAGTAAATTAAATGTTATTAAAAATTCTTTTATCAATGATTATAAACATGTTTGGTTAAAAAGAGGAAAGACTTGGACCGGTGATATCAATGTTTTTTTACCATTTATGGAGGTAATTGAAAATTATTATTATGAATGGGAAGATGCTGAAATCGTATTACAACTAGCGGATTTCTTTGAGCTTTTAGGAATTTTTCAACAATTATTTAATTTAATAAATACAACCATAAAAATTAAGATACAGGAGGAAAAAAGAGAAAATTTATATAACCGCATTGAAGCTCTTTTTGAAAATTTTAAAAATCGTGAAGATATAAAAGATGATATTGAGTTAATGAAATTTTCATTTTCAAGAGAATCAGGTTTTGCTATTATGGATATCGATCATACTGCCTGCGATCCGATAATGGTTAGAGATACATTAATTAAATTTGTTGTGGATGTTACAGATATCATTAAACAAGAAGTGGGAGAAGATTTAAGTTTAAAATATTACCGCGAAGGTAATATATATCATTATATTTTTAGTAACTTGAAAAAATTAAAAAGCCTTAATTTAGATATGCTTTTTATAAAGCTCTTTTTATTAATAGAGTTCTGAAAAGAAGCTATTGAAATGGATAAATATATAGAAAAAAAATTTTTTAAATTTAAAATTCATTTGGCATTTTCTTAAGCTCTGCGAGAGAGAACACAGGTCC
>JAHPZI010000021.1 GCA_019058295.1 Promethearchaeota archaeon
AATACTCATTAGTTATTATACTGACTCCTATTAAAAATATCAAAAGCCCCCATAATAAGATGATTTTTTTATTCATAGCTATGGTTCAATTTTAAAGTATTAAAATAAATAATCAAATAAATGATAAAGATTTCTTTCCATTATTTTCTATTATTGATTTATCTGTATAAAAACATAACGCTTCTTCTTAATTCCAATTTTTAATAAATAACATTTATTAAAATAACAACCTTTATAGTGAGTGTAAATAAAAAATTATTCTCTCTGAAATGCCTAATGAAAGATAAAAAAAAATTCCTAATTATTGTGGTATTTCTGCAATCTTGGATCTTCTTTAGCTTTTTATTAACCACAAATACTCAATCCGAAAATTCAAATCCGATGATAACCACACCATCTTTAAAGTTAAGCTCGAATAAAGTTATTGTAAGGATTCTTGATGAAACGCAAGTGAATTATAACATTACAGATGATCAACTATATCCTGCTATTTGTGCACTTTCCAACGAAACATTTGCCGTAGCGTGGACCAGCATCGGGCAAGATGGTTCTGGTTCTGGTGTATATGCTAGAGTATTTAACGCAACCACGGGAAAGAATATAACCGTTGAGTTTCGTGTAAATCAACATACTGACAAATCTCAACTAAATCCATCTATCTGTGCTCTTTCCAATGAAACGTTTGCTATTACATGGCAAAGTTATGATCAAGATTATGCGAATCCAGATTATGGAGTGTATGCTAGAGTATTTGATGCGACCACAGGACAACAACTAACTTCCGAATTTCAAGTAAATGATTATGTGTCGGATGATCAAGATGAACCTTCTATTTGTGCCCTTTCAAGCGATAGATTAGCTATAGCATGGGAAAGTGATGGACAAGACGGTTCTGGTTCTGGTATATATGCTTGTGTATTCAACGCAACCACTGGAAATAATATTACATCTGAGTTTCGGGTAAATCATTACTGGAATAGTAATGAATTAAGTCCTTCTATCTGTGCCCTTTCCAACGATACAATTGCTATAACATGGCAAAGTATAGGACAAGATGGAATCTGTGCAAGAGTATTTAATGCAACTACGGGAAAGAATATCACCTCTGAATTTAAAGCTCACGAATTTCCTAGTGGGTTCAAAGTTAATCCTTCTGTTTGTGCTCTTTCTAAGGATATATTTGCTATAGCATGGGAGAGTTATTGGCAAGAGGGACCTTCACCTTCTTGGGGTGTGTATGCTAGAGTATTTAATGCAACTACGGGAAAGAATATTACATCTGAATTTCAAGTAAATGATTATACAGAAGAGGATCAAGATAATCCTGCTATCTGTGCTCTCTCTAGTAATATGTTTGTAGCGACATGGGAAAGTCGGTCGCAAGATGGCAGTAATGATGGAGTATATGCTAGAGTATTTGATACAACCACAGGACAACAAATTATTTCAGAATTTCAAGTAAATACTCATACTCAATATGCTCAAAGAAACCCTACTATCTGCGCCCTGACCAACAATACATTTGCGATAGCGTGGGAAAGTAATGAACAAGACGGTAATCAAAATGGTATTTATTGTTCAATATTTAGAATTGAGAATTATTATCCATCAAATGTTCTGCCCTTTGGCCCAAGTGATGGAAATGATGATGATGGTGAGGATGGTGAGGATAGCATTCCCTTTGGAAATCTTTATTTCGCAATATTTCTTATTAGTGTTCTCTCTTTAATCATTATAACAAGAGTTAAAATTCTAAATAATGGAGTAAAAAAATAAAAAAATATCCTTTGAAAAAAAAGAAATCTTAATAGATTTTATTCTGTATCTATCTCATTTTTCGATAAATTCAGCACTTTGAAAATTAATTAAAAATTGTGACCATCTTAATACCCTCATTTCCTAATAAGATTAACACAAAAAGGAATAAATTACATTAATGAGCGAATAAATGGATTCCATGTTGTATTCCGCCTTTTTTATATAAGATTAAATAATATCGGGAAAAAGTTATTAAATAACTTAGAAAATATCGAAAATTAAAGATAATTTATAATACCCAGTTGCATGTTAGTTTCACTTGTGAAAGTAAATTTTTCTTTAACATTTAAATATAATAAAAATAATCCTAAAACACCGTGTAATTTTAAAAAAATTCAAAAAAAATTGTTTTTATAGGGAGAAATTTTAACACTATAAGAGGGAGTTTTCCTTACCAAAAGTGAAAAATTTACTCTATCAGCGTGATGTTGTGATTTGTCAATGATAGCAAATATGAGAAATAATGTTTTTTTAACAAATATTTTTGAGTCAAAAATCCATCCTTGTGAATTTATATTATATATCAAATTATTAATTCTCACTTTAAGTATATCCATGTACAAAAAAAATTTTCAAAACAAGAATTTCATACAAAATAAAAATTAAAAAAATAGCGCATATCCAATGTAAAGAAACTAAATTATTAAGATTCAAAAAAATGAAAGAAATTTTTAAAAGTAATTTTATTGGTGTTTTTATGTTTTCATTAAAAATAAAAACACTATTAATTAAGAAAGAAATAAGAAGAGTATGGTATAGATGAGAAAAAGTAGAAAAGATTCTGATCATCTTCCAAGCTCTTTAAATCTTATTTTAATAGCTAGTACTCTTTTCTTTGTTTCTTTAATGTGTATTATGTTAAATGCTATAGTCTTTTCTTCTCAATCAATAAATTCTCGTGTCATCGTTTTTAATTATTTATTGCTCTTTATTTGTTTAATCTTTGTAACGATATCTCTTGGCTTTTTTATGAATAAAATTCCAGAGAGATACAAATCCAAATTTAAAAACAGGATTTTGAAACCGATCTCGAACTTTGTTCTTCAAAACTTGCGATATATACATTTATCTTTATTAGGTTTATTGTCTATTGTATTTGGAATAACCTTATTATCGATTGGTTTCAATATTAAGGATATTCAAGTAGGGAGCCCCTCCAATAATTTTTCATTTGAAATCTACCCTTCTTTAATCATAATTACTCTCTTATTATTAACCTTTTATTTTGTCTTTTTTTTTAGCAATATAATTTCAAACAAATTAAGGCTTAAACATGCTCTTTTTTATATTGGCGAGGTATTGTTAATAATTGTTATTATTCTTCATACTTATCTTTTCTTTGCCTTTCCTACGAAGAATAGCGCTGTAATCCTAAATAATTTAATTACAGGCACCCCTCAAGCTATTTCTAATTTTTTCGTAGGTCTTAACAAAAAAATAAATTATAGAATTTTAGATATGAAAATCTTTATGAATGATTTTAATCACACATTCAGTTTTTTTGGTTATTTTTTACTTATAATGATAGGTTTATGCTTTATCTCTTACATTATTAACTTAAAAAAAGATGATTCATTAAATTTTGAAAGAACTAGCCGGCTTGATAAAGCGCGTCTCAATATTTTCCTTACTATTTGTATGATAATTGCTGCGATTTTCACTCCTTTTGTTTTCTTATTTATGGAATATAATGAACTATTTGCCCTAAATTTCCTTCTCTTTCAGATATTCTTATATATCGTATTTCTAACTATAATGTCAATACGATATAAATTGAGAGGATTCAAATATATTTCTTTGTTTTTTATTCTCGTTCCCATTATAATATTTGTTATTGGTACTACTTTCATATTTACTGAATTCTCTTTTCTTACTTTTTGTGTTGCTCCTCTTATGTTTCTCCCAGCTTGGTTTTTTATTAGAAGTAAAATCCAACCTCGAGAAAATGTGATAGCAACTTTTCTTAGAAATTTTCATCTCCTCAAAATTAAAATTTTATTTATTATCATTGTTATTTGCTTATTTTTTGCGGGATTATTCTTTATGATAATTCCTTCACTCGTTGTATTTCCAATAGTTTTACTATTTCCATCCATCTATTTCTTTACGATAAAAAGCAAACAAGCCTCAAGGCAATTTAATCAGCATAGAGCTAGGAGGTATAATTTAAATAAAAAAAGAGTTAAAAAATCAGATGACTTTAGTCCAGAACAAGAAAATTACAATGACAGACATTGTAGACCTGTTATGTTTATGATTGTCTTTTTAATTTGTCTACCTTTAGTCTTTTCTATTGGTACAATCACCAATGTAAATGAACCTCGGGTGGAGTTTGCGCTCCTTCCAGAAGACGATTCAGAGCTGGATTATAGTGAGCTGGAATATAAGACAAATCCTAATGATTGGGGTGAAGTCCGATTTAATTCGAAAATGTTGATACGATGTACATTATCTCCGGAATCTACCCAATCCGCGCGAATGAATGTAAAGCTTAAGCCACGTGATATGCCCGAAGTAGACGATATTGAATGGTATACTAAAATCGTTAATGGTCCCGTGGTTAATGGCACTCGATATATAAAATTAGATTTTCAAGAGCTGGGTTTAATCCCCGGTAAATACAATTTAGAATTTTCTCAGTTTGTGCAGAATGCATTTACAATATATGGTTCTGCACCAATAAAACATAAATTAACTTTATCTAAGGACGATGTGAAAATCGTTCCTAATAATGATTTTAAATCTAATCCTGACATTGTTCCTGGAGTGGTTTATACAACAGAAAATAAAATGGACCACTACTGGGAGGTTACTTATTCTGGAAAAATTGTGAATTCCCTTGATGATCCAATTGAGGTAGATAATCTAGAACTTTATTTGGAAAACGGCAACAATTGGCAGAGAATTGCAATTATAGAATCAGAACCAGACGGCTCATTTAGTTATTCACACAGAATATATCAGTCATTCGAAATGAATTCATTGGCAAAAATAAGTTTTGGTGGTAATGAATTCTATAATTCTTATGAACTGGAAGAATACGCAGGACTTGAATATTCTCTTGAAGATAATTTACGATTCTTTATGGATTTTGATGGAGACTCGATTATAGATTGGCCTTTCAATCTTTACGATTTACTTAAAGCGTTAAAGACATCACAAGCATCTATTCCTTCTATGGCGTTCTACGCTCCACTCGATGAAGCAACTGGCTTAACTACATACGATGTTATTTCTAATACTGAAGGTCAGTTAATAGACGATACATTATGGACAGAGGGCAAGATAAATTCTGCTATCGAATTTAATACTGCTGATACACAAAAATTTGTGAGATCAATAGAACATTTAGATCTTAGCATCGGCTGGTTTTCAAAAAAGACGACTGTATCTCTAACAAAAGGACAAGATATTACTAATTGTGTACCTTTTGTTTCAAAAGAGATAACGGGACTAACAAGCGACGATTGGGATGATATTGAGACGGATATTTTCTTCCAATCAGATGCATCCGGTCCTAAATTGGTTGCAGAAAGGAATGGATGGCAAGGATCAGTTTCTCTTTCCGTTTTTGTTGTAGAGTTTGATGATCGCTACGTCGATGTGCAACAAGGCGAGATCAAATTTTCTGATTTAAGCTCTACAAATATCACATCCGAAGTTGATTTGGAAAAGACTGCAATGACTTTTTACTATAAACACAAATTTTGCCGATGGATTGATTGGTTTGATTGGTTAAATTGGTGGGGATGCGATGATTGGGATGATTACAGAGTCACCGGATCATTTTCAGATAGCCAGACCTTGCAATGGGAAAGAGGAGCCCCTACAGGAGATATTGAAGGTCATTATTACGTTTTTGAGGCGAAAAATGACGAGTTCTCCGTTCAACCTGTAACTTTCAACATAGATGAATTCTCAACTGAGGGGGAAGCAATATTACAATCTCCCGTTGATTTTTCGAAATCATTTATTTTATCTTCTTATTTATCAACAACACCCAATGATGATTCACAAGATGGATCGTGTGATGTCTGGCTTGAAGATAGTACTCATATTAAAGCTCAGAGATATGCAACAGATAACCTTATAACAGTAAATGCATTTGTCATAGAACTAAATGGTAATGAAGAAGTTCAGCACGGCGTTTTTGATTATGGAGAGAACATCGATGATATAACTAGTAGTATTACTCCTGTTAATCTTGATAATGCAATGATTCATCCTACCATTAATGGCGGTAATATAAGAGCTGACCAAACTTGCAGTCTTGATGTTATGAGGGCTTATCAGAAGCTTACTTTTGTAGATGGTGAAACGGTTCGTGGGCGCAATTGGAAACGGGATAATTTTGCGTCAGGACATTGGCAAGTTGTAGAGTGGGATGTTGTCGATCAACCGGGGCACATAGATTTTGGAGATACTCTAAATGATGTATTCAGCTCCTCTCATAATGAATTCGTTATAATTTCATGGGTTAAACCCACAGTTTATTCTTCACGATTAAGCAATCTTGGTACTTCAAATTGTTTTATCTCTAAATCGAGTTCTTCTGGAATTGATAATCTTGAATTAGGAATTACGGAGGATGGAAGACTTCGATTGTACTTAGCGACTGATATAGCTGATACTTATGCAGATTATGGTATTGCTAATTCTATTCCTCTAAATGAATGGACATTCGTTGCTGTGGTTTATGATAACAGTTATGTGGATGTATTAATTGGTGATGAGTGGTATACTGAATCTATTGGTGATCCAGAGCCATGGCAAGGTGCTATAGGTATTGATTCTGCTGAGGGCTCTCACTTCACGATAGGCGCTACTAAAGATTCAGATATATTTTATACAGGAGCAGTAGACGAGGTTTCAGTTTTTCGAGAAGCACTTTCACACCAAGAAGTGGAGAATTATAAGAAAGAAGATGTGCTAATAATTGACGCAGTAGTATCTATTGAGGATGGTTCGGGTGGCTGGACTCCGATATCCACTTCTGGGGCCATTCTTGATGGTTGGATCAATTTCGAATGTAAAAAATCTCCGATATCACTCAAATCAATTGATACAATGGATTTTTACTTATCAACCTCTATTCCTGATTTAGCTAATCCTACTTATGAGGAATGGATTCTTCTGACTACCTTTTCTGACGATAGGAATTACTATTCTTGGGTTATTGATAACCATGACCTTCCGGATGAGCTTGAATGGTACTTTATTGTGAAAGCGACTGATGAAGATGGAAATATAGTTCTTGACGCATTTGATATTGTCGATCAGATTGCTTATTTCACAACGGAACATTTTGAAGATTCAATAGATTTTGTTTATTTAGATAATCTAGGGAGAATAAACCACAATTCTTATATTGCGGTTAGCCCTTCAGAGAAGTTATATCCATATATTTCATCCTTAGATTTATATATTAATTATGATGGTTCTATTGATTTTCTAAAAACTATTACAGCATCTGAATTAGAAGCACATTACAATGTAATTAACCTCGATATTTTAGATTCTTGGGCTCAAGATAAAGGGGTGCTTGAAGGAAATTACGAATTAAATTTTATTATTGATGTTTCTTTTGATTATGGTCCTGAATTTGCACTTTATTCTCATAGTTATTCGTTAGATAATATTATTTTAGATACTAAAGCCCCTGAAGGCATATTATTAACAGGAACCCCTTACTCTTTAGTATTGGGCGATAAATATACTGATATTAGTGAGAATATTCTGACGGGTGGTTTATCTTATCCCGAGTCCGATATATATTCTGCTATGATAGAGTATCGTTATGATACTGGGGGAGAATGGATATATTACGATACTTTTGACGCTGATAGTTCGCCTCTCAATTTTTCAATTAATATTTTGAATATGAGAGATGATAAAATTTATTTTAAAATAATATCGTACGATGATTTAGGAAATTATAAATCTTATGAGAATTCATCGTACAACTTTATAAAAGATTTTAATAATCATCCAGATTTTAATGTGTCTGGTATTGATAGTCAGCTTTTGTATGGTCTTGATGAAGACGATATGATTGATATCTCCGTAAAAATCCTTCCCCCTGATAACGATATAACTGATGTTATTATTAAGACTGATTATGAAACCTTTACTTTAGGACCGAATGAACCTGAACGAGTCAAGGAAGATGATCATATTTATTTTCAAAAGGATATTGAATTAGATTCTGTTTTTTATTATGTATCAGGAGGAGAATTTACAAGTATTCCAATTACGATAGAGATATATCAACAAGCAGACTTAATATCTTCCAAGGAAATCATAATAACAGTTACCGATAGGTTATTTACTAATCCAGCTATAATATCGGACATCACAATTGACCCTGATGATGAAGATCAAGAAGACAATATTAAAATGAGTTTTGATGTTACTGCTGAGACTTATTGCAATCCTCATGGTATAGTATATGTGGTTAAAGGAAATAAGCCAAAAGTAATGATATATAATTCTAAGGGACAGCTTGTAGAGACCATCCTATTGGAACCCGATTTTGATGATGAAATATTTGATATTTTTAATACAGAAATCATTGAGATTCAAAATAACCAATTCGAAATTCCAATAAGCTCATTTTCTCTTGATACAGAACAAGCAATTTGTTCTTTGGAAGAAGTTTATATCGATGGAAGTCTTGTTGATTTTGTATATTACATTGATTCAGAGAATGTTTTCATAAAACTACAATCTTCATATATCTGGGATGGAACTTATAGTGATATAAATCCTATTAGTATTGACTACTTAGTAACAGAAACAATTAGAACAGAAGATCAATACATCGGTACTTTTGATTTTCAGAGTTTACCTCAAGACATTTATACTATTAAAGGAAAATATTATGATATTACGGGAACTACTTCTACATTTGATTCACCTGAATCTTATTTAATAGATTATGTAGGTCCTAGTATATTTAAACAATTTGAACCAGATTATGCTGTTAATCCGGACGGAGGATCGATTTCATTTATTATAAAAGATATCTCAGGAATAGAAATAGGACCATTGCTATTCCCAGAATCAATAGAGGGCACTTGGAATAACGAGGGTAATCTATACACTTTTACATTTAACGACCCATCAATCTCTGAAGGACCAATGCAGTTAACCTTATTTGCTGAAGATTGTAAGGGATATCAGAGTATTATTGACTTTTCTTTGGTCTTTGATTCAATTAATCCTTGGTTTGAGGAAGTTATAAACGATTTGGATGCATTTAGTGGATCATATACTGTTTACGCAAGAATTCAAGATGACACCGCAATAAAGTTTTACTTGGAAGTTAGAGATTCTCTTTCTGGTATGTTATATGAAGACATTGAATACACTCTTATCAAAGAGGGAGAAATTGAAGCAACTGGAGAGTCTGAATGGAGAATCTATCTCGATACTAATCAATTACCCAATGGTAAATATGATATAGTTTTAATTGCAGAAGATGCGGCAGGTAATTCTCCCCCAGTTTCAGAAGAAAATGGTAATTTAATAGAAGAGAGATATTTCGATAATTCAGCCCCTGTAATTGAATTTGTTAATGAAACTGTATATTATGACATTGATGGAGATTCAATTAAAGATGCTATTTATACTAGACCAATAGATGATGTTGTATATTTCAATAATGAGAAGCACATCTCAATTAGTGTTTATGATGAGGTATTTGATGGATTTGATTGGGACGATCTTAAAGAGGATTATGGTTACGATATTGGGGATAAAAGAGGGATTTACTATGTAAATATGTATTATACTAATCCATTGCAATTTTATCCTGTGATGATTGAAGGTACTTTAAATAGAGAAAAATTCACTTATAATATTATTGGATATGGAGATCCTATTAATACTGATATTGATAATATCAAAGAGATCAGTAGAATTAGAATTGGACTTGATGAAGAATATATTATCGAGGATTTCGATGTTATCCGTAGCGGCGGTTCATTAATTATTCAGATTGATGATGAATATAAATATGCTTTAGCTCCTGAATTAACAACTGAGATAGAATTAGAGTTTTATGAATGTGCTACTGACCCAATTTCTTTTGAATTTGATGACATAGAGACTGAATGGATCTTAAATCCAGATGGCGATAATTATTTTAATATCTCAAATTATATCCCTACCCTTGTTCCAGGTACTGAATTTTTATTTTGGTTTTCTCTTTCAGATCCTCTTATTAATGAACTTATTTCTCAAAGATATGTCGGCATTTATGATAATCTTATTAAAGTAGAACCAAGAATATATCAAGATAGTCTTAATTTTAAAGATGAAACAATTGGAGCCGTTCCTTCTGATATTTCTCAAGGAAGTTGGTGGAGTGGAGGGAATTCGTTCATAATAGACTCATATAATGGGCATGCATTTGTCTTAGAAATGGGAGAGCAAGTTTCTACCCCCGATATTTATATAGAAGAATTTGATTTTATCTCTGGGCAAACTGATGGTTCTATAGAATTTTGGATGGCTGTATCGGATTGTGAGAAATTAGGTAGTATAGAACTATTGAATGAAGTAGACGGGACATCTGCTGGTGTTCAAATATATGATGATACTTGGAGATATTATGATGGAGACTGGAAAGATATGGAAGGTGTAGTTCCGGAAGATGGTAAATGGTATAGAATAAGCATTTCTTTTAATACCGTCTCTTATGATGTTATTATAGTTGATGAGGGCGGTTCACTAATCTCAAGTATTTTCGGGGTAGATATGGTTGGCTCTCCTACTACTGTTAATGGCTTCTACTTAAATGGGGATGTTGGGGAAGATCATACAACTTATATAGATGCGATAGGATTCACTTGGGATTCTGATTATGGATTCGGAGATAATGCTATATCTATACATGATAATTTATTTGAATGGAATCTTGGGACTACGGACGGTAAAGGCAATATAATTATTGGTTCAGAGAACTATGATGATTGTACTTTACAATTAAATATTGAGTCAATTGAATTAGATGATTTAGGAGAAATGGATGTAGATCGAATTCTATTTTATGGTTCTACTGATGAGGTTGGTAGCTATAGTTATATAGGGAGGGCGTATTATACTAGTGAAAATATTTGGAGCTTTTATTGGGATGCAGAAGAGATCCAAGAGCCAGACTATTGGGTAAAAGCACTAATATTTGACAAAGCAGGTAACTTATTAATAGAACCCCCTAAGGCTCAAGTTAAATTATATCATTTTGAAGACATTAACCTAATTACTGACTTAGTTTTTGGAAGGATAATTGGGTATGATTCACAAAATCCACCAAATGAAGAAGATATCAACATAATTATAGAGAATTATAATTCAGAACAAGTATATTCAATAATTACAGAATATTACAATCCAAATATAACCGAATGGATCGAATTAGAAACTCAATCTTCTGTCATCGATTTAGGGGAACCAAATAACGTGGGGTATGAAATCACTTGGGATATAGATGCCGATATTTCATTTTTAACCTCGATGTATGAGTTAGATTATGATTATTTACCTCTTAGCATTACAACTTTAGATAGAGAGATAGATTTATGGGGCTCATGGGGGAAGTTTAGGCAAGATGAATCTTACCAACCAATTATTATCCAAGAGGATGGAAATGGAAATCTAGTCATAAATATCTATCAACTAACTTCTAGTGGTTGGCAAGTAGATGAGGAGATTAGTTATGTTTATGAGATAGATCCCGAGGAAGACGGTCAAGTCTTTAAGCTTTTCGATGTTGATAATGATGATCTCTCTGAGATAATCAGGATTATAAATACTGATGGAAGTAATTTTAGAATAGATATTCTTGATTTGGATGATACTCTTCTTGAACCACAATGGACAGAATATTCAAATCCTATAGTTGGCTATAATTGTTTTTCCTTTGATTTATATCACGATCATACTAGTCAAGATAATGTCATTGCCATCATTCAAGAAAATGTTTTAGGCGTCTTCTCGATCTGGAAATATGAGTTTAATGAACTATATGGAATTGACTCTCAAATGTTTGTTCAATGTCCTTCCAATTTTATTCCTACTGTCATACGGATATTAGATGACTTTCCAGAATATAACGAATTATCCATTATTTTAGGAGGAAGAATTGAAGGAAAATGGTATTCACAGGTAATTCAATATAATTATAACCTAGAATTAGAAGAGATTATTGAAGAGCTTATATTAGGTAAGGCTTCTGTGATTGAGTTTCAGTATATCAATGGCGTTCAAACTTTAATTGTTGCTCTCGATAGATTGGCCGTTGGTAAAATGGATATATTGAGTACATATAGAAAGAGCGGAGAGATTTGGGAGAAATATGAGATCTCTGATTTTGATGAAACTCGATTTGAGATATTGGATTTATTAGCAATAAATGAAGATAACTTACAGAAATTAATAATCGCAAGTAAAAGCGGTCTTTTTGAGACGGTAATAGATTATCAAGAAGACTTTACATATATTGATAGCCCTATTTGTCACACAGTATATAGACAAGAAAGCCCTATTGAATCTCAAATCTTTCCGGATAAAAAACATATAGATTCCATATCCAAGATTATTTACTATGATGAATTCGAGACTCCAATGGAACTACCATCTGAATATTATGATCACAATTCAGAAGATACTATTGAGATTTTAGTTAATGCTGGAGAACTAAGTACATGGACAAAAATAGAGGTATATTACTCTTTTCGCTCGGTTTATGATGATGAACAAAGTGAAGTCGATCCATCGATAAATTCGGAACAAGGGAACTCCAATATTCTAGATATTTCGGCATTAAGTAAGTTCTTTGCCAATTCTGAGCTTCCATTACTCTGGGGCAATCCTACTTCAACAAATAATTATCCATTTGTGGATTACAGATATCTTGATTCGCTTTCTCGTGATTACAATGATATAAATTATAGATTTATTCCAACAATTTCAGCAGCAGGAACAGCAGGAGTTCAACCAAACATGAAACACGGTTGGGATGAAGTAGGGGGTCAAGAATATACTACAATGCCAGAATTTGATAATATTTTAGCATATTATGGAGATGATGGGTATGATAGTGCTCTTTTATCTGAATATCTCACAGGACAAGAACGAGATTATCTTGGGGACAATGATTTCGATGGAGAGTTTACGGGGAATTATATAGACAATGTCTGGATGTCGGACCCCGCCGTGAGTGATAGCTATAATTTTGAAGAATATTATGAACCTTTGATACATAAGGAATTAGGTACGTATTATGATGCAGTTGGTACGCAATGGGGAGATATATCATGGGTTGATGACTATTATGATGGAGATATTCCTGAAGACACTGGAGACACAGCATGTTCATGTGAGATTATAAAAGAAATTGATGGCCATACAAATGTTATAGAATTAGCACACAATGGTGAAACGACGAATGCTTATGCCGAACATCCATATATCATACATAATATTGATAATGGAGGAGCTTCCGGATCATATGAATTTTGGTTTGGTGTTAATGATAATACTAAGCTTGCTCGTATATGGTTTTCCGATTCATCTACTACACCTTATTTGTCTCATGGAATTCATCTAAGAGTAGGAGCAGGTAGATATCAATGGTATGATGGTGTTGAAATGCACGATTTGGACTGGGACTTAGGGCCCTCAGCGACTCCCAAAAACGGAAAGCTCGACCATCACGTAATAGTTTGGGATTGTGATACTGACACTTTTGATTGGTACTTGAATGGGTATTTGGTTGGGGATGGTCTTCAATTCCAGAAACCTCAAGATCAATTGGATAGTATGAGAATATTTCTTACTACAGCTTCAGAAGATAATATTATTTATCTTGACCCATCGGAACATTTATATGATAGATACGACCTTGAACCGTGGAATGATGATTCAATAAAAAATCGCCAATGGGTATTAGTTAAAAATAGAGCAACTGATTACGATTTAGTTCAAGACGAAGAAAAGAGTGGTATAGCTAACTCTGGACAAGAATTTATCGGTTATGATTATGAGACTCCATTCAAAGAAGCGTCTGTGGAGGAGATTGAATATGTGCTTTCAAATTGGAGTACATATATCACTACTGAAATGAATTCAGAAGATATTTATGGCCTTGAAGCTACTTACAAATTGCCCGTTGTTGATAGAAAGGATATAGCTTCACTTCAAATTGCCTTCTCAGCCTCAGTTGTAACCCCTTCTTATTCCGAGTCATATCCTCTTTCACTTCAAATGTATAATTATAAAAAGAATAGATGGGAATCGATACCAATTTTTCCACTAAATATGAGCAACACACGTGATAGTTTTGCTAATTTTTATGATGCTTATCAAATGGATTTAGATTTTTGGATGTTTAACGGACATCCTACTTATTATGATCCTCATTTTCATTATGATCCTGATTACGATCCTGAAGAATTAGAAATCCCTGGCACAGATAAATTTAGACCTGAATGGATGACAATTGATAATGATCATGTACAGACGATTAATTTTGGCAATTGTTATCCAACCGTGATAAATGAAAATGGTCTTATGGTTGATCCTTCAATTGAACTTGGCGCCACTTTCTTAGACAATAATAAAAATCTATACCCTATATACAACTTAGATAATTATTTTGCAGAGCGTGGCGAGTTACTTTTTTATGAGGATGTCTATGGTTCAGATAAGGATGAATATTATGCAAACAAGTTTTCATTTAAAAATATTATTCTAAATAATGATTATTTTTATACCTCATCTACAGACTTTCCCGCTGCAATAGGTGGAGGGGGTGTCGTGTTTGAAAATCAATGGAATAATTTTTATGAAGACTTTATCCTTAACAATGAATTCAGATTCAGAATTATAACAGAGAAGGAAGCAATAAATCCTGAAAAAGCATTTCTCTGTATAGGGGATATGAATACATATGTTCTAACAAGCACGAGTTATCTCAATTACGATAATTTCGATAATGACATGACCTATATTACCGGCTTAGACATTGAAACCAATAATATGAACGATATGATCCTATTTGAACCCGAAATTCCCGCAGAAGTTATAAATCCGGAAAACCCTATCCATAGAGTTCCCGCAGGACTTGCCTTATACGGATATGGGGGATTTAATGTTGAAAGACAACCAAGAGAATTAATATTTTTAGAAGATTTTAGTGATACTGCATCTAATTTATGGACTTTTGATAGTCCAGATCCTAGTATCACTGAAATGCATTTATTCTCTGAACCAGAAGCTGATACTTATATTTGTTCCAATTGGGATGCGGAGAATGATGATTGGTGGGCTGATGAAAATTATAAAGGTAAAGAGTTTCTACGAGTTGGTTGGGAAAATCCTGATGGTGATGGTCTTACTGAACACGAAATATTTATTAAATACGACATCCCTTCTTTTTATGTTGAGGATGCAAGCTCATATCTAGAGACAAGCGGATATACTACAAGTTTAAAAAACAATATAAGAGTTTTTAGATGTTTAGATTTTGATGTAGATACAATTACTTATAATAGCATGCCTCGCCCTGAATATATTGATATTAATACTCCTATTGCAACAACCGAGATATCAAATGGTATTTCCTTAACTGATATACCCTTAGGGCTTCCTTGTGATTGTTATCGTTTATTAGTGGGCGCAGAGTATGGAAAGTCTAATACATATTATTTTGCTCAATTTGATTCTTCCGAAGGAACGAATAAACCCGTTATTCATCATTATATTCCAAAGTTTAATCTAAAAGATGGTCTTATCTATATGCAGACAAATGAAGAGGAGACATTAACCTTAAAGAGTCCTACTTATGATAAGACTCAACTTATTGCCGGAGATACTGTGTCTTTAACATGCTCTGCTACAACCACGAATAATGTAGTTATTAAATTTTTCAATGGGTTAGATGATGTATATTCGTATGATTTACTTGAGGGCACACAAGGATTCGAAAATAAATTAATAGAATTCACCATTGAGGAACCGTTTGAGTTTGACAGAATAGAGATCTCAAGCCTTTTCACTCCTGGAAATCTCTTTACTTTATCAAACATCAAGATTTACGAGAATCGACCTTATGAGATCTTCCGAGAATCCTTTGATTCCGGAAATTGGAACGATTCTAATATTTATGACAATTCCTTTGATACGCAAGGCTCAGTAGATGCGACCAGAATAGATTCAATCAATGTTAATGATAATTATTATGGCTCTGATTTATCTGTATATGGATGTGGAGAAGAGTTGATGTATTATGCGACTGATTTTGATAATCTTTCTGGAGGCAATGTTCAAGGGGATATTACTGATACTCATAATAATGATGGAATAGCACTTAGCATACAAAGTATAGAAGTACCAGCCCCACTCCCTCCCCCTGGTCTACCGCCAGGAGAACCTATTAAAATTATTAATATTAAATTTGATTTTCAAGAGCCAGAATTGGCTCGTATAGAACGAGATCTTAATGTTCATATATCTTTTTCTTCTGATGTTCATAAAGTATTTGTTATCGATTATGCAAATAGTCTTATTGATTCAAAACAAAACATTAATAGTTATTCTCTCAACTATAGACTTTTTCAAACAAGTAGTGAACTACATGATCTTCAATTCTATATTGAGAGTATTAATTCTTTTACAGCTAATTTTGACCTTTTGAAATTAACTCGAGCCAAGGCTTGTATTGATAGTGTAACATATGATCCAACTATGCCATCAGGTCAAGGTACAGATTGGGACAAGACATATGAATTCGATGAAGAATATAATATATGCCACGGACAATTAATTGATGATCAATCGGGTTGGGATTTATATAATCTTGTATTCACTCCAAAATGGGATTTTGAATCTGAATATAGGTATTATAAATTTATGATGAGATGGAACGCTCTTGATATATTGTTAACTGCTTCTTTCGCGGTATATGATGAAGAGACCGGAGATGTAATAAAAAGTTCGAGTGGTCTTTTTTCAGGGGGGAGTTTTTCATGTACAACTCCTACAACCAAGATCATAATTTCAATACTTTGGATTAATATTAATGTTCCAGTTTCAAGTGACGAGCTTTGTATTGATTATATTGCCCTTGTACCTGTAGTATATCAAGAAGAAACCCTTGTAAAGACCTCGACAGATTATTATACAGAGGGCGGTACTTCTAAACTTAATATAGTACCCTTTCCTGATGCTCACTATCCAAGTGAAATTGAAGTGGTTGAAGCCTATGATTTTGACGCATCTACAGTTACATGGAACTCAAAACCTAAGTTATTCAACTCAGTCTCTAATAATACAATAACTGAATCTTCATTTGACATAGATTTAGGAGATGTAGGTTGGCAGAATTATCTTTTAAGAACCTTATCTCTTGACAGCAATATTAAATTTAGTGATCCAGAAGTTACGTATTTTCTTAAAAAATATTATATGAGAAATGGAGACTTTTATATACAATCAGATCAAGCTGAAGAAATTATTGTTTTTAGTGATAAATATGCCAAAACTACTTCTTTAATTAAGGATGATATAATCAGAGTTAAGTGTTCAGCCGATCTCTCGGGAGAAGTAAGACTGATTCTTTATTATGAAAATACGGTTATCCAACCTGTAAAGGAATTCGTTATTTTACCTAACGGAATTCATAATTTTGAAGATAATAGATTTGAGTTTATTTTAGATGAAGATATAGCTTTTAATAAAATTTGTCTTTCTGTGAATTTAAATGATAAAGGGAAGTTTTTAATAGAGGATTTTGGTATATTTAAAAATCCATTCAAACAGCATGACATTCAGAAGACTACCTTTAAATTTCATCGTGCTTTGAAGGATAAAAATGCATATTATGGTCTTAAAGATAGGGTTCCTATTGATGCTGATAATGAACCAGATGTCTTACTCTCATTAAATAGCGAGGTCTATGTTGCAATTGATGATTGGGATCTCTATAATGTCTTTTATTGGGAAAATGAAGTCTCTTTCTATTATAACGGATCCACAAATACTTGGGAAGCATATTTTTTTGATCCAGACCCCGTACCATTGAAAATCGGCAATCCAGAGAATAATGAATATACAATAACAGATCCAGGTCTACCCATCTATCCTAGATTTGAGTGCTTAACGAACGATGAAGATGAAGGATTTCTTATCACCGAAATAGAATCTCATTTCTATACCAATGTTGAAGACGAAGATGATTTTGCCTATTATAAGGACGTTCTCATTCCGTCATATTGTAAAGATGGGAAGACTAATAAGATAGACTTTACTTACGAAGATTTCCTTATGAATTCGCAAAACTCATTCACACAGTTATCCTCTGATATTGATATCATTTATTCGTTTAACGATGCTATGACTCCAGATAATATTTTCTATACTGATCTTAACCCTACAGTACAGTCTGATAACTCCGATAGCTTTTCAGGGCAGTTATATTTTGATGAGGGATTTAAGCTTGGTGAGAGAGAAACTCCTTATTTTACCCATGATTTTGAATATGATAATCCGATTGTAACATATAATAATAAAATTGCTGAACCCAATAATGATGCTGGTCCTAATGATTGGATTTCTACTGATACAAGTTCTCCTCATCATACTGTATTGACCGATGGAGTTTCAAATACTTGTATTTCAACATCCACAGATAGCGGCGATATAGAGGCTTTTACTTTTAATTTTAATGATTTAGAACTACCAGAAACTGCCATCGTAACAGAGATACAAGTCTTGGCATTAGCCAATTCCAGCACATCACTTAATCTTATAGGTACTACTATGGAGTCTAGTTCACGTAATATACTAAAATATGGATATGTTTTAGCAGATCCGTCGGAAACTCAGATTTTCCTTTGGCAACCCGGATTGGACGGAATTACATTTTTAGAATTAAAAGATGCAATATTTAAATTTTATGCAGCTCCTTTGTATGGGGGTGATGTATATATTCGAGAGTTATACCTTAAGTTTACGTGTATTTATCTTTCTGGCGGGGGCGATCCTTCTGGTTTAGTATTTGGTGGTTCTTATAATAACTTACTAAAAGCTTCTTTAGATACGTACATTTCAGCAAATGACCTTTATAATGATTGGGAGACCTTCTCTACCGGTTCCTCTGAGGCTTATGTAACGGAGCCAGGGCTTTATCAGCCTAATTATCCTCTTGATTCTCAATGGTTAGAGCTTTCTGATGAGGGGACTTCAGGTTATGCATCTGCGACCAATCATTTTAGACCTGTTACAAGAGGAGCAATAGAATTTAAATGGTGGGTTGATAAATCAAAACGAAGTTTTGTAACGTTTGGGGATGGGTCAGGGAAAGCAACCGTTCTTTCTCCATGGCAAGTATCATGGGATTTTGATGATGCTGAGTATCAACCACAGTGGTGGAACATTGGATATGATGATGGTGTTGCTCATAGAGCTACTTATTACGGTAATTGTTGGCCTGTTCCAGGCGTAAGATGCCCTGGGCCAGATTTTTACGAATGGCGCACTTGGAAATGGACCTCACGTCTATATGATTATTATGCACCTTATTGGTATTGGGACGGAGGGCTTGGGGTATATCCATGCACTTGGGGTCTTGGTAGTCATGCGTCTGGGAATGCACCCATGCTACCATCGAATGGAAAAGCGTGGTATACTGTCAGAATCGAATTTGACTGTGATATTAATAAATTCAATTTACATATATATGACAGTAATGGAAATTTAATGGGGTATCGAGCCGGGGCTCCATTCATTGATGGAGACTTACAATCTATTTCTCAGATAGAGTTTCGTACAAGCAGTGGAGCTCCTTGGGATGATCCCTACGCTGGAGCATATGCTCCAAAATTCGATGATATTAAATATTCTTGGGAATATGACGGAGTTCCATTCGATAACAAATTTATTTCAATGGATAGGTCATACGGAAAAAATTATTATGATCCCGATCCCGAAGGCTCTGAGATGTTTGATGATCCTATTTTCGGAAAAAATAACATACGATATACCTTAAAGAATACTCTTATATCTCCTCTATATGATAGAGGAGTCGGTGAGTCTATCATCGCAGATATGCAACTTCAAGATATTGAATTCGATTTCTCTGTATATCCTTTAGATTTTACTACTCCATATCCTTCCTTCCACCATATGGATATTGAAGGAAAACAAGTCACTGATGAGGATGATTATGACCTTGAAGACCTAAAGGATTCAGATTATTATGCTCAAAGTAGATTTAGTAATTCCGCCATTGATGAATTACAGATTCCCTTAATGACTCCTATTGAACTTGATTTTGGAGAAGTTCATTTAGAAGCATTGACTGGTGTTGATCTTCAATTTGATCTGGATTTTGATATTTCAATTACAGGGAAAGATTGGGCACCAGATGAGTATTGGCTAACAAGGCTCCGTCTCATGTATTACGACTATTATATAGGATGGACTGATTTTAATTTACCTATTCTTATGGATAATTTTGGCTACGAAAGATTTGTCTGGGATCCAGATAGATCTAGCGAATATATTGATTATTATCAGATCGAACCATATCAAGAAAATATTGAATTACAATTTATAGAAGGGCAATCATATGATTATAAGTTCACTAATGATTTATTGAATTATGATGATCTCCCATTTGAGATTCTTGAATTGCGCGCCGAGGGCTCCTCTACCCCTCTTGTTGAGGATGTGGATTATACATACGATTTATTGGATAAGAACATTACCCTAATAAGTGCAAATTATGATGAGTATACGGGACGCTTATATGCGGATATCATATATAATGCGGGATATCAAGAAGAAATTGAATTAGAAATAATAACTGAGGAAGAAGATGGAACACCAATACCAGAACCTTATTACCAATTTACCCCAGAGCTATTGAATTATGATGATCTTCCATTTGAGATTTATGAATTACGTGACAATGTTGGTAATATTCTTGATGATAGCGATTATAATTTTAATCCAACATCAAGAAAAATTACCCTAAATATAGCGTATACTGGGCTCTTATATGCTGATATCCTATATACTTCGGGAGAGGAAGTAATTCAGATACCATATCCAGGAATCAATTATGATAATCCAATAGCTTATATTAAAAATCCATCATTGGATACCTTTATACCAATTAAAAACGAAAATCCTGATTTAACATTCGAAAACCCAAGATTTACAATTACAGATATTAATGAGGGCATGATTGATCCTCTAGATGATCATCTTAGGATGAAATTCGCAGTGATGTCGTATACCGTTCCTATAAACTGTACTGATATTTCTTCATTGAGTCCTGAGGAGTTTTATAAATTTCTAAGCTATGAAAGAGCCGATCCTACTATTCCTATTGAGATTTCTCAAGATGCTACAATAACCAAACCAATCTTAATTGCAGATAGATTTGTATCTTTGTATGAGAGTTCGCTAGCTTCGGCCACATTGGGTGATCTTACAACAGATATTTATGGAAATAAAGTTGCTGATCTTTCTGCAATACCTAATTTAATAGACAATTTAGGAGATATTGTATCAATAACAGGACTGGATCACAGAACTGGTGAGAATGAGTTATCTCAAGAAGGGATTGAATTAGAAATAATAGAGGAAGAAGAAGGAGTACCTGTACCAGTACCTTATTATCAATTTATTCCAGATTTATTGCAGTATGATGATTTCTACTTTGAGATTCTTGATATGCGCGTAGGGGACGTATCTCTTGAAAATGATGATTATACATTTGATCCAATAACTAAAACAATTACCTTAAATAATGAATATATAAGTTATACTGGATCATTATTTGTTGATATCACATATCTGCCTATCACTGACGAATATTTTGTTAGTACCACTGATTGTAAAATCGATAGTGATAAACTTATAGTTGGTGCATTTAATAGTTATTTGTTTGATCAGATTGTAATAGCCTATGCTCCTTTTTATTATTTTAACTATGATGATGACAATAACCCATTGGGGTTAGAAGGCTATGAGAATGTTTGGTATCTGCCATATGAAGCGGAGATTGACGGAACTGAGTATTCTGAGCCCGTTTTTATCACAAATGTAATGACTGATAGTAAGGTATATGGTACTTATGTTCATCCACTTCAATTAGAACCATCAGGTTATAGTATAGGTTATGATCAGTATGGGACATATATTAAATTTGATAATCCTGTGGAAGGAAACAATTTACGTGGCGCAATTTTTTACGAAAGAAAGAATGATATACCTATAAATACATTTTCAATTAGAGATCAGTTAAAATATAAGTATAATGTTTTAGGTCCTACCGATGAGTTAGTTGGGGGGACTCTTTATTTAAATTTTTCAGCCGGATTAGATTTAGAATATGGGCCGCCTATCGACAATATGTATGCTCAATTATATACTGTAACTATTGGTCTTAATTTATTACGCTCTGATGGATCAAATACTCTAATTGATACAATTGATTTGGATCTTGATCACTCTGATATTTCTTCCAAAGAGTATAATTTTCAAATAGATATTAATGATTTTGGATTAACACCCACACAACTTTCATATTTAAAATTGGCTTTAACACAAGACCATTATTTGAATATCACAGTAGAATCTAAAATGTCTGCTATTTATGTGAATGGTCCTTTTACAATTGCATATTTCACTCAGCAGATCTTAGGCGCCTCATTTGCGGTTGAGATACCTTATACAGGACTGACTTATAATAATGATCCCGTGGATGTTCCTTATTTTGAATTATATCAAGAGGGAATTAGATTACAAATTATAGATGATTTGTATTATCAATTTACCCCAGATTTATTGGATTATGATAATTTTGATTTTGAGATTCTTGATTTACGCGTGGATGGTAACCCCCTTGACGATAGCGATTATAATTTTAATCCAACATCAAAAAAGATTACTTTAAACATAGATGAGATGGGGGTTTTATATGCCGATATAAAATATAAGGCGTTCAAGTGGTCTGTAGATTATATTTCAACTTTAGATCCGATAACACTTAGTTTTAATGCAGATTTTAGGGAAATAGATATTAGGTCTATGGCAATTGATGTTGGTTATACACTTGACGGTCTTCCCGGGTATCGATTGAGTCATATGGACATGAAGACTGGTGAGTTAATTAGTGATAGTCTATACTCTGATCAAGACGCTACTTTTCTAAATATATATGCGTTTAATTATATGGAGAATCGCTGGGTAAAATTAGATTATGTGCCTTATGATGGTATTATTATTGAGGATAATATATTTTTCCCTTATATGCTTTTTGGCGAGTTTATGAACTTTGAGGACTACTTCCATATTACGGATATGGCAACAGGGGCTTTTGAGATGAATCTGATTTTTACGGTAGAACAGTCTTTTCCCTCATGTTTCAGATCCGAGATTAGTTTTAATATCAGTTCAATTACGCCAAAAATTTACTTCAATCTTCCTACTGTTGAACATCATATTAATCCTGAAGTTTTCTTTGACATTGATCTTTCGGAATATTATCAAGACGAGAATATTATTGTTGAAGAAGTGGAGATTGCTTTAGAATATTTAGAAAATATTCAATTTGAGGATGCAAGCGTATTTGAAGAGTATGCCTTAATTGAGGAATATACTATTTTTTCCATAAGAAATCGATATAGGGAATTTCAAGAAATTGCTCTTGAGGATGATACTTTTACCCTTTCAAAAGAAGAATTAAAAGAATTATTATATTATGATCCAGTTCAAGACAAATATCTTTTAAAAGCCAAGCTTGAATATGATTGGTCGTGTATTTTAGAAGTGAATTTAGCCGGTCTTTCCATGCTTGATATTTCAGCTCAACTTAATTTATTGAGTTATTCGTTTACCGCAAAATATAATACTATAAAGACAAGAAGGATTTCGGCTTTTGAAAACGTGTGTCCATTTGATCTTGTTGCTATTAATGCTACAAATTATATTGAGATTGGAGGAGTATACCAAGATTTAGGGAAAGACGAGTTTATTGATATCGGTGTTGCTGGAGGGCTTTTAAGAAATATTAATACTCGACAACGATTAATGATTCGACAACAACTCTATAATTCTTTAACTGATGAAGAAGGTAACAATTATCAGATTCTATTAGATTCTGAATATGCTGATACTGTTTTACGATTTTTAAGTCCTATTGGACAATTGGATCACCCATTAAATGAAACATATATTAAGAATAAACAATATTTCGCTTTTAGTGCCGATTATGATGTCACTCAAGTTTCTCTTGAATATTCTCTTGATGGAGGAATATATTATATTTCAAAGGAAGAATTCACACGAAGCGAAGACTTTCCTGATTTGTTTGAATACACATGGGAAGATGTCGAAGGTGATACAAGTGGTGGAGATATTTATGTAAGAATTAAGTTAGAAGATCAATATGGTCATTCTAGTGTATATGATTATCAATTTATTGGAGATTTTATAGAACCAATTCCTATAATAGAGATTGGGGATGATCCCGCCCAGAGTTTTGAAAGTATTCAGTCAGAGAAAGCTGAACCCCTTACAGAAGTTGAATTTTATAATGATATTGTTGAGCCTTCGACTTGCACTCACTATTACAGAACTTTTGATCTTTATGCTGGATTTTATACCCCTTGGACTCAATTTGATCCATTAACTATCAATTATTTAGCAGATTTAGGAGATTTACCTATTCTCTTTACTTTAGAATATAAGATTGTTGATGCTGCCGGAAATGAAGGGAATACTACCACTTATAACAATGGCTTCAATAATATTACTTACTCTTTTGAAACTGAAGTTGATTGGTTCGATTTAGATATCGATCTTAATAGTATTAGTGTTGAGGATAGAAGAATTAAATTTAGGGACAGTTCGGGCAAATTTAGTAGTGTCAATTTCTTTGATGTCTATATTGGTGCGTTTTATTATGGTAAAGCGATAAAAGATACGGATGATGTAGGCGAGTACTTCTATATTGATTTCGGGACAAACAATTCAATAGACACTCTAACAGCTTACTCGTCTTCATTATTAAGTAACGATACTTATTCAAATATCAATCCAATATCTCATATTTCATGGGAGACAAGAAAAGAGGAGTTTTATGGAGTAACAAAACACGTACTTTTAGATTATCCAATTGAGATAGTTAATCCAATAACTTATAAAGCCAATGTGACATTTCCACTTGAAGATATTTATTCTTATGGTTTCATGCTACCTGATTTTGTTAGATTTATTCGTGGATATTATTTCAATGCTACTACGGATGAACCCAAGCTTGTATTCTTTGACTCAGATGATATCTATGTTAATCAATTAGGTGTGGTGTCCTTTCCAGAGGGCTCGACTGTCCATGAGGTATTTGAGAATCGTTCTGATGAGGTACTTGATGGAATGATTTATTTTGGTTATGAAGCTTCTGATTTTGCAGATCAATTAATCCTAGAAAATGCTGAAGGATTCGTAATCGATTTCTTAATGCCCGATATATATTCCACACACACTACAATAGAGAAGATTGAAGTAATCTTTTCCGATTTTGGCGGCAATACATTCTCGAGAACATTTTGGGACATAGATCTTAGAGAGTATTTTATGGAGGATGTTAGAAGGCAATACGAAGCTGATGACATTGTTGAGTTTTATATGGGACAGATGATGGAAATTCCACTATACATTGATTTTAAAGAATTAATAATGTCAAACTCAGAAAATCTATTTAACCCACGAGTACTTGAATCTGTTATTATCAGAGTAACAGATTCAAAGATTTGGCCTTCAACATTTGAGTACGGAGAATATAATGTATTAAATCTCCCTTATCAAAAAATCGGTATAAAAGATATTAGATTATATAATTTTATTTCCGATACCACTAATGTAGATGAGTCGGGTTATGTTTCTTCTATGATGAGAGTAGTTGCTCCAGAATTTCATAATTATTATTCAAGATCCATAATTAAGATTGACCGTATAGATATTCCACTAGCGAATGTAGAGGTTCAGTATGAAGGAGATCAGATTGTCTCAGGTCAGCAAAAAGAAGTGCAATATTCAGACTATATTGAGGTATTTTGTCAATATGAACCAATTGAGCCTCTTTTGAGAATAGATTCATATGATATCCTCTCTGGTACATATGTCTCTGGCAGTGAAGTGGACACAAATGAGAACGATGCTACTAGCCTAGTTATACAAGAAAGTCAAGGGTCCGGCTCCACTCCGCCTATTTATGGTGTTATACTTGATAACATATATATGGACGGAAATATAATTGACGGTGAAAAATATTCATTCAACATAGACATAACAGCAACAGACGATACAGGGGGGGCCATTAATGCCAATTATCAGATATTAAGTGGCAGCGGAGTAGTAATAAGTAGTGGTGCACCATCTCCGAATTTTTTCATTGATGGTTCAGTTTATACCGTGGGAGATACTAGTATAAAGATTTTAGTCACAAGCGATGTACCTAATTTTATAGTCTATATAAATTGGTTTAGAATGCAATTATCTCCACAGTATGACTGGTTCGATAAATCGTTTGCATTAAATGACATTACTATGACTTCAATCTCCTTAATTGACAGTCTGGATTCTGAGATATATTCACTTGGTACATTACATTGGATTTCTAAATATGATGTGACAAGGGAATATGGTACTGGTCATGATTATTATTATATGAAATTTGAGGTTCCTCAGCAAGTAAGAGAAGAACCATACATTTTAACCATTGATTCACCAGGTACTCCTATACATAATATTTATTTAAAAGATCCACTTGAGATTAATCTTAAGGTATTACCAGAAGACCTACAACCTAACAACCCACCATATACAGAACCAATACATTTAGAGAAAGAATTATATGAATTAGAATATTCTACTCCGTTAATTCTTGAGGGCGCGGTTCTTGACGATGATCAATATTTAGTAGAAGATGAAGTATACGATTACCAATATCAAGAAGCTTTAGATAAAACTTCCGTTTATTCGCTTAATATTATTTCTCCTTATGAAACTCCTGACTTTATTTCAAGAAGTGAATTTGCCGTATATTACCTTAATGAAGAATTAGAAAAGGTTCCCTTATATGTTAATATTGGAGATACAAATCCTCCTCAAAATCCCATATTAAATGAGGCAAGAATTAATTATGTTGAAAATACATATATATTAACTCTTGATTGGAATGAGCCTATTCCATATGATACTAATCTATTATTAACCTATAAAGTTTTAAAAGGAAGACCAATTTCACCTATTTCTTATAGTACTGAGGATGAGTTTGGTAGAGACAATCAAGAAAATTTAATTCCTATTCCTTTTGCTAAATATGACATGATAGAAAAAGAATGGTTAACAGAAGGCGATTTTAAAGAAGCCTTTTTAATTGATAGAGTACAAATTTCAGAAGAATTCACTTTTGAAGAACTAACTATTGAAGGATTCTCTGGAATAATTAAAATTTCTGGACCTAGATTTGAAGGTAATACAATTGAACATGATATTATCGGTCTTCATGGTGTATATCTCAATGATTCTTTAAGTGATAGATATGTCGAATTGTTTGCACCAGATAATTTCACATGGTCAATTAATTCAGATGGCGATCTTGAAGTCGGAGATCTGGAAAAATTTGATGAATTAGGAGATGTCTTAATGATTACTTATTATACATATACTCCTGTTAGACTAAAGCATCCACTTCTTGACGTAGGGAATAATTTAGAATATATAAGAATAACGAATAAGACTGACTCATCCTTAATTTATGAGTTTGATCCCGAACAGTATGCTTTTTCTGGAGATGGATATACACTTTATTTAATAGATATATTTAATTCTATTTTAAAGAATAAGCAATTTACAATTTACGACTCAATTGAGATTTCTTATCATGCTTCTTTAACTAAAAAGATTGATCTTTCATGTAATCTACTTCTCTTATTACAAGATGGACCAAATGTTTTTGTTCCTATTGATACGGTTCCTATTGATCGTTTAGGATTTTTTGAATATGAACAAATATTTAGTATTGATGGTCCTCTCTCATTGCCTCTTGACGGAAAAAGAATTTTGAACATGCG
Source organism: Promethearchaeota archaeon (assembly GCA_019058295.1). Classification (GTDB taxonomy): domain Archaea; phylum Asgardarchaeota; class Lokiarchaeia; order Sigyniarchaeales; family SOKP01; genus LW40-45. Next base: position 27,969 of record JAHPZI010000021.1, read on the forward strand.
CCTCGTTTATCTTCCTGATAATATATTTGATATAACTTCAAGAACTAACATAGGATTATCATATCAGCAACAATATTCGCATCGTAATAGTAATAATTGGGAGAAGACTTTTCAAGTGATTGTTATTCCTAAGAAGGTTAAGCTTTTATTAACTGATTATGGGACTCAAAATATAGTAGTCTCTCAGAAATTTAGTGAAAGTAGAGAATATGTTTTCAATCGAAATCCATTCGAGGCTTTAGAAAGCGGAGAGGAATATACTTCAATACAATTAGATGCTCTCGTTCAAGAGAACTATACTTTTTCTTTCAAATTAACTGAATACGATGATATTGAAGATGCTTCAATCGAAGGAGCTCCTATAGAAGGGTCAATAGTTTGGCTACACATTGGTTTTATGCCAAAATCCAAATCGAAGTTTTTGAATGAAAAAGCATTAATTGAGGAATATGAGAATTTTCCATATTATGAAGCTTTAGGTACACATCCTTATGCCTCACCTTATATTTTACCTTATGGTTCAGCTAGTACTTCCGGAGGTCCGGGAATTGGTCCTAATAGAATGTTTTCAAGACCCTTAGAATATCAGTGTAATGGTATTGATAAAGATTACGGACCTTATATATGGACATATGGAGTAACTAATGAGTATGGTATTGCAGAGTTTAATATTAATTTTGATAAAGATTATAAAAAGGATTTTATAAAATGTTTTGGTGCAATTGAGGGAATCACATCTGTAGATGATATGGTGTTATACATTCGAGCGTTTAGCAGTGATTTTGACTGGCAGAATATGATTATGGAAGATGAACCCGAGCATTATATCTGCTCCCAAAGTAGCAATCAAATTTTTAAAGAAGAAGATATAATTAATAATTTCGATTTCTCAAAAGTAATATTATATGATAGTACCTATTTAGAGGGAATCTGCCGACTTCATAAGAAAGATATAGCTTTAGGTGTCACAGATTATTTATCTTATAAATTACCAAATCCATCTGATCCGGATTATGAATTTGAAGAGTTATCGGTGAGCCTCTATGTTACAGAAGCAGAACCACTCCCAACCGAGGGCACTACCACACTTAAGTCTTTAACTACTATCTATAGTATCAGAGATTTAGAACCACAACCCAAGAGCATTTTAGACGATGGAAACACTTATATGATATACGGAGAGTTTATTAATCCAGCAGGCTATACAGTAGAGGAAGGAGCATTTGAGCGAACCATTTTTCCAAATCTTGATTCCGACGGAGCCACTATTATTTGGACAAGTGATGAGATGGCAACTTTAATCGAAAGTTTAGGTCCTGGGTTATCCACAATTAAAATGTATGTAGGAGAATCAGATTATTATAAACCATCTCCTACAATTACGGTGCCTTTCGAGGTAGTCCCACCTAATTATGTTCGGTTTGGTGAAAAGAACTCAAAGATTGACTTAATTGATCCGTTCATAAACGCGTATGGAAATAGTTACTATGGAGCTTCAGGTATGCCATATGAATCGAATTATCCTTATTTGTTGGGAACATTTTGGGTTGAACCCGATTTTAGTGGACCTACAGACAAAGAAGAATTATCTGATGATGATTATGTAAATATAAGTGTTGATTGTACAATTGATGATGAATTTGGTAATCCAGTCACTTTCCCCTTACGAGAAAACATAATGGTAAGACCAGTTAATAGAGAGGGAATTGTTGAGTTTGCATTAGGCTTAGGTCCTGAAGATGCTTTCTTAATGGGGCTCCCTTGTACTTTAAGTTTGACCTTTGATATCGGTGATAATAAAGATGAAATTTTAGCAGATGAAAGAACTGTTCAAATATATCTTTTAGATTTACGTTTGGAGACAAATCCATCCTCTTCTAATCCTACAACTATTTGGTCAATCTATGATGATCAGTTCACTTTTGTTGATGGCGATACCAACGAGGATAATGATGTGGTTATTACTAGAGATGAAGATGTTGTAAAAATTGGTTCTAAAGAGACAGGTGGCACAATAAAATTATCTGATCAGACAGGTGATAAGACAAATGGACTTGAAATAGATTTTGTCTATGAAGTTGATAATACCGGAGATACCCCCGTCCCAACAACGAGATATGCATTAGATGAAAATAGCGGCATATTCGATTTGTTCCAGTTATCGAACATTATAGGTCTTGCGGTAGTTGCAAGAAGAGAAGAGGGAGAGGTTGAATTTCTCTTTAATCGACCTTTTGATGATAAAGAATCATGTACCTTACAAGAGTTATCTACTATTGATATCCTTACAGATTACGAACATCCTGAAAGAAATCCAGAAGATGGAGAATTATTTACCGTTATTTATCAATTAGAATTTGATTATGGATTAAATGATTATGGGTTAATTGAACTTGGAGTGTTAAGTCCTGAAGTTGAAATCTTACAGACAACCATTAATTTCGATATACCTATAAAATATCTTAAACCAAGCGAAGAGACCAGATCTTCCGCATTTGTCCGTTATATAGACACATTATCTGGAATTGAAGATTCTGGAGCTCCGATTGATCAATATTCTCTTTCTCATTCACTTGAAGGAATTACTCCTCAAGATGTTATTATATATAATTCCCAAAAATTAGAAAAAGCTTTTTGTCCTAATGAAATTATAATTGATGGTACTACTGAATTTCCAAATATTAAATTCAATTTAGATACAACTGACACCACACAAAAATTACCCACTCTAGAGGATAGTTTTACTGTTGAATATGGAATTCGTTCTCCTTATTTGCTCGGTTATGGATTCCAGAAAGTCAATAGACCTTACTCTGATTCTGTTCGATTATTATATAGGGATGAAGACGTGGCGGACGACAGATTAATCTTGGATGGTTCGGGCGAATCATTAAAAGCTCATACTCCTACTAACACTTCTCTTTTCATTGGATTAGATAATTCTAGTAGAGAAGTTTTATTAGAGCTTTATAGCATTCCGTTGTTCTATGCCCCTGAAATTAATTTAACATTTATTTTAGATGAGGTTGTTATGGACCAAATTACAGACATAACAGATCATAATACACTTAAGATTGAGATTTTCTATCTTGCAGGTTATGAATATGATGTTTATTATTCTGATTTGCTTGAATTCCCCCTTATAGCTGGTGAAATAGATCCCGTAATAAATTATAATAAAGATTTACAACCTATTTATGATTCATTTCCCGAAGGTCTTCTAGATGTATACATTTCAATAAGCCAGAAAGGCACGAGCGACAATTATATCCCATATATAATTCTAGAGGATTACGATTATATATGTGATGAGCATCTGGTTGAGATGTATGATATCATGCCTCAGTTAGGTTATGGACAACTTGATGTTCGTTCTGTGATTAATACCCGACATTACTATCAATTATTCTCTTTACCATTTTTTGATTGTGACGATTGTGGTATAGAATTACCTGATAGTCCATTTAATTTAATGGAAGGATCAACGGTCACGGTTGCTTTAGAAGGATTACCTGATTCAAAACTTGTATCTGTTGATCCAGGTGATGGGGATGATTATAGTTTTCAATATTTAGGTAATAAAGAGACAATCGAAGTAAGCGAACAAAATCACTTTATGATTCCGAACTTAGGTTTATTCACTGATACATATTTCGTCGGTCAACCTGTGGTACAAGATGGCTTTGTTAGTCTTTATGCTGGGTCTGATACTGAGGTTTCTGGAGAGAAGGATTATTCTGATACAATTTATATAACTGCAACGGAAGGGATTGAGGATTACAGGACTAATATTGAAAATGATATTGCTACTTCTTGGGAGGATCGATATTTATTTGCGAATCATTTACTAACAACTCATGATATTGATGTTTTTGGAGACGTGCTATATCATCAACTTTTCAATATTAATCCTGCGGGTGAAGATCCATATTTTATCGCACATGAAGATATTATAGAGCTATTTCCAGATCAGACTGATCCTTTTATCACATTTGGAATTAAAATTCCTAATGACATTAGTGTTTCTCATTTAATTTCAATAGGGAAACCTTATGATTATGTTTTATCTGCTCACGGATTTCCGATTGGGGATTATGTTGATACAACTGATTATTGTGAAGTAAAATCTAATGAAGATTCAGGCCTCATGCTCAGCTCAGAATCACCATTACCAATAAGAGACTATAGACTTGCATATCTACCTAACGGAAGTAAATATATTTTGTTTAATGAGACAGAAACTAATATTATGTCAAATTATGCAGATAATTATGCGGGTGATGACTATTATATTATGGTAGATTATTGGGCAAATGAGAAATTTTCACACGGTTTAGATTATGATATACTAGAGTATCCAAATAATGCGACAGCTTATATCAAATGGAAATATAGATCATCTTCATCTACATCTTTTACCTTACATCCTGACCTTAGTTCAAATTCAAGTTTTAGTGTGTATTATTCCGCACTCCAATGGGCATTTCAAGATGCAAGATACATAGATACTAAGACAGACTTAATTATTTTTAACCCTACGAAAACTTCTCAGATTTCTGTTCCTTATGATGAGGATGCCACAGAAGAGACCTTTAGTATTCAAAACATCGTTCCCGAAGATCAATATTTAGATTCCTCTATTTTCACTCATATAACAATGACAATCTGGGATGGTCAATACCCTGATTCAATTCAAGAATATAAACTTAATACTATTATTAGTGGGTTGATCGAGCCAAAGATTCCAGAGGACCCCGAAAATCCAAAGTATTATTTCTACACGCTTGATTTTGATGTTTTAAAAGATCTCCTTTCAGATGTTAAGGCAGGCTATACAATCATCCCTTATACATATGTTAGCGTTGGCGTTCAATTCATTCCTGATCAGATGAGATATCCATTATCTACAACACCAATTAACTATCAATATCTTAACTATGAGGTTTCTGATGAAATTCCTAATCCCAGAGACTACGCAATTAAGCTTACTATTCCTGATGATGATAATTCTCCTGATGATAGGGATATATTCTATTCATATGAAGATCCTGATGATGATCACCCAAATTTTCATGATTATGTTAATAAAATTAAAGATAATTGGATTTATTTTAATGATGTTAATATACCTGATGGTCAAGAGATATATGTCGAGTATACTTATAAACTTAGTTGCGGTCTCCTCGAAAAGAAACATTTTACTATGATTACCTATCCTTGGACGCGGGCATTTGACACCATATTAGGTGATGTACTTCAAGATACTTCAAGCGATTCTGGAATAACATATCGCGAAAGATACCGGAAAACGAGTGGAGGTTCTATAATTACTCCTTTTGAATATAGTCTTTCAGCAGAAGATACATATTCTCTTTACTTGAGTTATCGTCTCAATTCTCGAGAGAACATGGACCTAAAGATACCAATGGATTATGCTAAATATGTTGAAATCCCTAATGATTATAATAAATATTACGTTTTTGACCTCTTTAGATATGGTTTTGAAGCGTATCTTGATATTGTTGAGAATGACGAAATAGTGGTTTATTATTATAATAAATTTGGACAGAAATTCTTTTTAGATGAAAGTTTGTGGGAAATTAATTTTGAACTTAATACTATAAAAATATTTACTGATAAGACTGGGCAAGGAGGATATGATAGAAATCCTATAACGAATCCTAATCCAAATATGCCTCATGAATTTTATGTATCATTTAATACTGGTTCAGGAGATAAGGAGTATTACACTCATAGATTTTCATACAATCCAAATGATCCAATTGAGTTTTCATTAGATGTAAGTAATTGGGAATTAAAGAACGGAGATAGATTGGGCGTGATCCCTAATCTAGGAGGATACTACTTTATGAATGAAGATGAAAGTTCATATACAGAGATGGTTTGTCACGCCTCTCAGATTTCCTCATATATAAACGATGGCCAGAGCTTGATATTTGATATGCATACCGAGTTTATGGAAATGGATTATAGTGATCTGCTTCAAGATATTCGTTCGGGCGAATTCCTTTCTCTTTATATTCAAGCTAATATGATAAATTATGAAAGTTTAGAACGATTGGAGATAAATTTAAGGACATTAGGAACGCCATCGGTTATCTTTTCAACACAGGTAATGACACGAGAAGAGCTGATGATGAATGATTTTGCCATAAAGATTGATTTTCCTTTAGGTTCTCCTGATTTACAAAATATAGGATCGATTGAATTTGTCCCCATTTTCAGAACAGATGAAGAATATTCAGTTGGTGCAGAATCAGTAGGTATTCCTCATTTTCAAGATATTCAGTGGAGTGAAGAGAGCGCATATTATGATGAAGACGGAAATAAATTTATGTCTATAATCTTGGAAGAAAAATTGATGGCTATTCCAGATGTTGCTTATTTGTTTAATACAAGACTTGATCATCTCAAACTCCCAGAAGGAGTAAAGGTCACATCATATTCTCAAAATGACGTTTTTGGGTCTGAAGAATATATCTTAGAAATTCCTAGTACTTATATTAACCCAGAGAGCCCAGAAGGAGTAAAAGAGATTTTAAGTTTTAAGGATGGAGAAAATATAATTATTCGTTATTATTCTCCAGTCGAGAAAGGCTTAAGTCTTACAATCGGAAAATTATATTTTGATAGTAAGCCATATGGCTATGATTCCGAGAATCCAGTCGCAGAATTTATGCTAGTAAACGCAGACAATTCCTCTGATTATTTGAATTTTACAGATAATTATTATTTATCAATTCCAATAGATATGACTCCATTTAATACGGAGTTTATGGGCTCATATAAAGCAATAAGATATGACTTTAATTTAATAGACAATCTTAAAGGTTCTTTTGGAGATGCTGAAGTTGTCGGTACTCATGGAACTAATATAAGATTTGTCGATGAGGCTGAACTTTATGATGCAGAATGTATTATTATTGATGAATGGCAAGGAAAAGAGAAAGTTATTAGACTTCAAGGAGATGGGTCTGCTACTGGAGAGATGCCTTACATTGGTCATAGAAGGATTCAAGACACTTCAGGAACCATCGAGTTTTTGATTGGGTCTAATGACGTTTCTTCGAATTATGTATTTGGGGTAGGTGAGGAGGGAGTTGCTTTTGTCGGGCTTATCTGGATTCAAGGCTCATATTTATATTACCAAGATGAGAATTTTGATCTTCAAAAGATTCAAGATGATCCGATTCAGAATAATGTCTTTTATCACATTAAAATAGAATACCATGACACTACTAACACTTGGGATATTTATGTAGATAACATGATTGTTCCAGAGGTTGAGGGTGCTCTAACTACTATGCCTCAAGTTGACGGAGTTGATGGTTTTATGCTCCAAAATCAAGGGGATTCATCAGATTATCTTTATTTGACCGATTATAAAGATGATCAAGGCTTTAATTGGGGAGAATTAATTCAAGTTGATGAAGTTGATGATTTCTCTCATATTGTTATTTCAATGCCTTATCTTTCTGATGAATTAACATTAGATTCAATGATTATTCAGCGAAATACAGAAGATATATCCCCCGACTATATTGCAACTGATGAGAGGGTTTGGGAATATACATCTTTAAAGACATTCATCTCAGGAGAGGATCCTTCGACTGATGAATATTATTTTAATATCCCATCAGATATTTTCGGAGGTGAAGATTGGTTAGATTACTTACTCATTTCAGATGAGAATTATAACCATTATCAAGCAATTATTGTAGAAAATGATGATCCTGAGAAAAATACAGACGATTATCAATTAATTTGGAATCCTTCAGGCGGGTATTTTGAATGGAATGATGGATTTGATAAGTATTCTGAATATTTTGGCATGTTAATTGAAGCACCAGAAATAATAGAGAACAATACAGAACTGAGCATAGAGTATTGTGTAGAAGATTCTTGGAAGGAGCCAATAATTCTTAGCTATCCAAATATAGTTTATGATACTGTTGATATAATTTATGATTATGACTCTTTACTAACACCTCATTACGAAGAATGGTATGGTGAATTTCACGAAAATTCAGACTATGATTATGAAGTTGTCCAATATTATCCAATAAAATTTACGATATATACCGAAATCAATGATTATACACTTAATATAGAAGAAAAGCTTGGGATAGAGGATTTATCCACTAATGATTTTATCAATTTGTCCATTTGTAAGGTTACTGGTCTTAATGCTACTTTAGATGATACAATACTTGATTGGTCTTACGACTCTACAACAAAAGATATTACTATTACTAATCCAGATCCATCAAACGGATATCTAAATCAATTTGATATTATCATAGTAACTTTAAACTTTTCAGCTGGACCTGTTTCTCATTCATCTGAAATAATCTTTTCAGATGAGTTTTATCAGACTTATTTAAGTGAGCAAACTGATACTGGATATCAAACTCTATATGACACATTCTATGATCTTTTTTCTATTGAATTTCAATTTAAGACTACAATAGGGGAATATTTATTTGTTGCAGATTCAGAGGCAATTATTCAAGGATATGCGTTTGAACCTATCGATTATTCGAAAAATACTCTATTAACTAATGTAAATAATATTAACACGATTACCCATTATTATTATGCTTCATATCTTAGATTTGATATTTTTGAAAACGAATTCAATACAATTTATCAAGCAGATATTGATATGGATGGGACTCCCGAATATAAGCAAGAGATCGATTCGGATAAAGACGGAAGAATTGATATAACCAAGTATGGTATTGAGGATCCAGAAAATCCTTTGGATGTACTATGGTATCTCATTATTCAAGACTATGAGACAACTTCGGTGATGAAAGAGAAAAGAGTAGAACCCGAGTCTCGTACAGAATGGTTTGATATTGATGATAAATTATTTGCCACATACAAGTTTTCATGGAAAGAATTCGCTGAGGGTATAATAGGGGATATTGAAATAGACCCAATGGAACTTATTGAAGTTCTACAAAAGGATCCCATTGCTCAATTGAAATTTTTTGCTGATATTTTCATAGAAGGGCTGATAAATTTATTAAATACTTTAGCATCAGCATTTGGGGCGCCTGATATGGACTATTGGGCACAAAAATCTTTGCAACAATACTATGATCAGGAAACTACGATAACATCAAAGTATTATAGTATAACAACTGATAGAGATTTAGATGGATATACCGATTCTCAATATATCTATGAAATGAAAGATATAAAAACAGATTTAGAGGTTACTAGCGTTGAAGAGACCATCTTAGCAGCTCGGCAGTATAAATTTATGGATCGCCTTTCAGAATATATAGCGAAAGTTATTGCTGAATGTTGTGATATTGTTCAATGGGTTGCTAGTCTCTGTAGTACAAGTTCTCAGTTTGATCCAAGGACTGATGGAGCAGCATTACATTTCAAGGAAGATCCTATATTTAATGATAAACTTACAAAAGAAGATTTAGAAAGAGGTCATGTTTCGCATGCCTCACTTAGTAGTTCTTTTGTTGAGTACCATAAAACCACTTTGATGCTCTATTCCACAGAACAGGTTTCTGAAACAATTACCGTTCAAGATTGGAATCAAGGAGAGATTGAAGAAACGAGAGTATATGAAGATAAATTTTATAATAATTATCGTGATCTTTATGAAGGAGACGATATATTAATAAAGAATCTTGCAACAAATCAACTACAATCAATTTCCTCAGATGTGGGATTTCCAGTTTCAGAACCAGAATCGCTTGAGTGGGATGTTCCAACATGGGAAGAAAGGGGATACGACTCAATACCAGTCAAATACGATTCATTAACGATTACTGGTGAAGGAGAATCTGACACAGGAGAATCCACCACAATAAATTACTATGAGAAAGAAGTCAAGATTGTAATACCAAACCGTTATTGCCTTGCTGATGATTACCTAAAAACGATACCTGAGGAAAGAACAGATGAAGGCAATGCAGAATTTGATGTAACCGGAATTTTTATAACTCCGAATAGTGGTAAAGTGTATTATACCAGCGATAAGGAAACATACAAGAAAGGTGAAGCAAAAACTGAAGGGCATTATCTTTATTATGACTCTGATCTTAACGGTTTTTACGAAACCGTCTATATTTTAGAGCCCGAATCTGGAGGCAAATACAAAGTGATGGCAATAGGTTATAATTATGATAATGATCATAAATTCTCTCCTTATTCTAGAGTAGATACAGGTACAACCATAGAGGATTCTTTTGATAGAATCTCAGATATGACTTTCCATTTTATTAGATTCTGGAGATATCATATGGGACGCTTAAAAAATTGCGAATTGTTATTTCCAAAAGAAAATTATGATGGATATCAAGCGAGGGATACGATTTTTTCCATTTCAAAATTAGTTAATTATGAGAAAGGCACACCCAAGACAGAGCTTTTTTATGAAGTCCGGCATAAGGTATATGATGATTTATGGGAACAATATAAAGGAGATTTCTATGATAGTCTCGGTGAGCAAGTATTAATGTTAATAGTTGCTACAGGTCTTCAGACTGTAGTTAAGGTTGCCTTTGATCTAGCAACTTATCAGACAGCAGGTAAATGGTTTGGTAGAGCTACATTTATATTTGTTTACACTTTAATGTCGAAATATTTTATGGATAAAAAGATGCACGAAGCGCAAGCTCTGCAACGAGCTTTTACATTTCATTCTATTGAGCATGATAGACGGAATCCTAAATCTATTAATGAAAGAGCATGGGGTGATAAGCTTATCGGCGACTCAATGATTGCGGCGATCATCGGTCATCCAAATGCATATTACAGTACTGCTTTTGGCGTAAATAATGAAAATGGACGAGAATATACTGCGGATGTTCTTGTATCGCCACCAAATCCTTATAGAATGTATGATGCTGCTGGCATTATCGCATTCCTTGGCGCTAATATAGGCGCATCTATGGTTTCTCTATTTCCAATAGTGATCGGGACACTTGCAAACTGGATAGCAAGTATCGTAGGTGGAGAAGTTTATACGGAGGCACAGATGCAAGATATTATTTTTAAGATGGATCCTGATATGATGGGCTCATTAGAATTCGATGATGTTAATTTAGACTATTCTCTTCTTACTAATGAATTATTTGCATTACCTTTTATTACAAGCGAAGAAAAAGGTACTCGAACATATGGCTATTTTGAGTATTCCGGTCGTGGTGGGGGTGGAGATAATTTTATGAAACAGAGTTATAGATACAATACTCTTGGGTATCTTGAACATCAAATTGAAGAAAGGACATCGGGCGATTTGGATACCATACGAGCTGTCTGTGTTAACGGCAAACCGTATTATGAATTTGTAAATTCAGGAGATCCAGAAACCTTTACGAGTTTACCAGCAAGTCCGTTATATCAACCAATTGTCTTAAGCAAGAAAAGATATAACGAATTGAATAATGAGAAATTGAAAGGACATATGTACGTTGTAGCTCGGGCGAGAGCGGCAGAAGAGACTCGTGGAATAAATCCATATGATTTAACAATTTATGAAAAAGAATTTTATAAAGCAAAAATCCCACTAAAATATACATTTAATTATCCTATTGATTCTGTAACAATTGAAGTTAGACGAGTTCGAAACGATCGTCTTGAAGACGAAATAAAAGTAAAATCTTCATATTACGTATTAGATGGAGGACATCTTTATTTTACTGAGACTCTTGATCAGATTATAGAAGAGGATATTGACGGATGGCGATCTTGGCAAATATATGATGATTATTATTATTTAATTCATATTGAATTTTATCGATTTGTTGCCATGGATGATTCTGAAGAACAAAATCGCCTTGCGTTAACTCAAGCCACTTCTTATGCAATTAGTGATTATTTTAACCAATATGAATATGCTGCAACCGGAGCAAGTATGATTGCCGAACTAGCTTTTACAATTCAAATAACGACACTCTCTACTGCTATTACATATCCTTTTATGGTTCTTACTGAGTCGGCTTCGAAGGCGGCTGAAGAGAGAGGGAAGACGAAAGGATTGATAGAAGCTGGAGTTGCAGATACTGGGCAAAAAGAAATATATGAAGCTGGATATAAATGGCTTTTAAAACAATTTATAAAAATGGCATTTTCCAAAAAGACTCTTCTAAAATTTGCGAAGGCAGTAGTAATGGAGACGCTTGAAGAAATTACCATTGACTCATTATTCGAAACAGCAATACCTGAATTAGTAAACACTTTCGGCGGGACAGATTATATTGGACAATGGTTATCTTCTCTTGCACAATCTATAAGAGAGCAAATACCCTGGGGACGTCTTATTGGAATAAATAAACCTGATTTGGATATTCTTCAAGTAGTTACTGATTATATGGCAAATGACGAGTCTATAACAGAGAAAGTAGCACAATATAAAATAAAATATAAAGAAGAGAAGAGTGAAGAAGCTCGTAAGAAATTACAGAAAGAATTTATAAAACAACTTGTGAAACATATGGATGCCAAGTTCAAGCAGAAAGGTATTGCTGATTTGATCCTAGATTTAATTTTGAAACAAATAAGGAAAGGAACTCTTAAAGGTTATACTTATCAACAAGCTATAATGTATTTCAATACTTGGCTGAAAGCCAATAATGCTGATCTAGTAAACAAGTTCTTAAAGATAGGACAAGATGATTTCGGAGAGATCCCTATACCAGCTATGAGTGCTGAAGCGATTGATTTTATCAGCACCATTGTTCAGAAACTAAAACTTCCTAGAGTTGTGCAAGCTGTTGTTATCCTCAATAATCGTATGTTAAAGCATCAAGTATCTCCTGATTTGAAAGTAGCAGCTAAGATGAACGAACGTATTAAGAGTACTCTTGAGGAGACACTAGCGCCCGAATTCCGAAAGAAAAAAGAGCAAATGCATCTATTCGACAAAATTGAAAACATGAAGCAAGGGCAATCAAGTTTAGATACTATCGATAGGGCTTCAAAAGTGGCAGAGGGCATGGAGAAAGCAAGAGCCGAACAACCTAAAGGAATTGGTGTACGTCTTGGCGAGGCACTTAGAGGAATACAGAAACTTGCCGAGTATATAGACCCAAGATCTAGGGTAATCAGGGGGAAAACCGAAGAAAAATCAATAGGTTGGATATTTGAGCTAACGGAAGAGATGAAGAAGGCAGGGAAGATCAGAGTGAAAGACCTTTTTGCCAAGATTAGAAAGGAGCATAATGTCTTTAAGGACGCCAATGGTAATGACATCCCAATAGCAATAGAGATTTTAGGTGAGATAATAGGGGTACAGCTTGAGGTCGGGGGTGAGATTTACCGTCAGACCATTGAGACGAAAAATGAGGATGGTAAATGGGAACAAATGACAGTTACAGGAGATACGGATTGGCAGAAGGTTAAAGATTTTCTAAACTTTAAGACTGATCCAGAGAGTATGAAGAATAAAGAAAATCATATTATTGTTCGAGTCGCTGAGCGAGATCAGAATGGTCAATGGGTAATCTCGGGCATGCCCGAATTTACGGGAAGAGATGTAAGAGCTTCTTGGGTCTATAAGGATTTACCTGCAGCGCTTAGATTTAGAGCTGAGAACAGTCATCTATTCGGAGGTATAAGTACTTTTGACAGCATTTTTAATACTCGAAAAAGAGCGGAATTATTGAATAAGTTTGCTGAGAATTTTTATGAAAAAATAAAAAAACCAGCTGAAAAGCATTTCAAAGAGCTTTTTGAGAAATTTTCGGTAGAGGAGGTTTTCAAGAAAATGTTTTTTGATGGTAATGTCTATTCATCCGAAGCTAAGAAGAGGTTCATGGATGAGAACGGTTTATTAAAGACAAAAGAATGGAATAAATGGGTTAAATTCTGGGAGAAATATTACAAGGATCACTATTCAAAAATGTTTAAAAATACTGATGCTGACACGATGGAATGGCTTATTAATAATCGTATTGGTGCTGTTATTGCGGATTATATTTCGAGGGAATTTCTTAAAACCGGAAAGGTGCAACCGAGTACCGAGGGGGTTTCATACTCAACACAAGATGATATGATTAATAATATGCAAGAGCTAATGAATAGAGATGACTTAGATTTCCAGATTAGAAAGATGATTGCTCATTTTTCTGTAGGTAAAGGTCAAACAGCACTTTATCAAGCGATTGCTGAGTGTGTTGAAAATGGAGTGAAAGAGGAATCATTAATAGTTAACAATAATCCTGGAGCTTATATTGGTGCCATTTTAGAAGCACAGTATAAATTTTCTGTCGCTGTGGTGGCCATGGCAGAGGCATTTAAAAAGATTGGATTTAAGGAAATAGATGGCGCATATCAATGGATGGAGTATACAAGTTATATGAAATTGCGAGGTGATTTTGTTTCAGATGGATTAAAGGCTTCCAACGAAAAAGACAACAAAATAATTGCTGATCTATATGAGCGTATGCTTAATGCCGACATTAAAGCCTCTAAGTATGCTCCTCAAGACGCCCGAATATTTGATTGTCTAGTTGCCATATTTAGAGAGAGTATTTTATCGTTCCATTGTAAGAACACTGGAAAACTGATAAGGAATGGTAAGCTCTCAAAGTCATTATCCAATACTCAATTAAAAGGTTTAGCTGCGGACTCTCTTTCAACAATATTTCCAGATGTATTTCTTTATTTATTCGAAGAAAATTCCAGACCTGATCGAAAGCATATCTCGGAGTTAGTTGGTCCTGTAGATATAAATACAATAAATAAACTTTTAGAACAAAGGGTCGCAATGGATAAACTTTCTAAGGTAATAGGTTCTGATGGGACTCTTAAGGGTCCTGCCGAACAAGCTTTCTATCAAGAGATTGTTGAACTTATAAATAAGGAAATAAAGAAGGAGGGAAAGACGACAAAGCAAGAAGTTAAGGACTTAATATTTAAATTAATTAACGATCCAGATATATATAAAAAATTCAAAGATATAGCTAAAAAGACATTTGGAAAGGATAAAGCAAAGCAGATGGGAACTACTTTTTATTCAGATGCCAGAAACAAATTTACCAATTCAAAGGTTCTCGATACATTAATTTGTACATATTCTGGAGGCGTGGAGGTGGTGTGGGTCACTGATCTGGGATTCCATCTTAAGACCGATATAACTTTACCTTTTAATTCTTTGCCAAATAACATTAGATATTATGATCCAACTGACTCAAATTTTGTGTCAGACTCAGCTATTCTTACTAAATCTAAATCTATTCTTACCAATTCTAAATTTGGCGAACTTATAGAGAGAGGTTTCGTTTTTATGGTGTGTCATATCAGAAACGGTCCTAATCAAGCTGAGAACTTTCTTTTTGCAATCCCACCTGGGGTTGAATTTGGTAAGATATATGATTCATTTAGCCTTCCAGAGAACGCTTTTGTCGGGTACTATAACAAAGAGGACGGCAAGAGATATATTGTACTTTTAAACGATCGCCAAGGAAATGTCTTATTTAATAAGTTTGTTCTGGTGGCAGGGGAGTTTCAGGATTTAGGAGAGAATTGGTACGAGACAAACTGGGATGAGGAGGAAAGAGAGATAATATATGAAGGAAGGATAGTGAAAATGAAAGTCTTAGAGTACGTTCGCTCAATGATATGGTCAACCGGTAAATCGTTCCTTCCTTTTATTCAAGAAGCCGAGTATAGGGTTGTCCCTGTAGATGCCTATAATACACATTTACCCGCAGAAAAAATTTCCCCCGCGACAAAGAGAAGTAGACTTGAGGTAATACTTAATCCTAATCCAGATCCAAAGACTTTAGAGAAGCTAAAGAGTCTTGCTACCGTGCTTTATCAGATGACCGGAACAATTAGCCTAAGGCGAAAAAGAGCAGAAGTTAAGCAATTATTTTACACGAATGATTTTCTTAATCTTTTCAATGATGGAGAACTATATACTATTCTTGGGTTCAGCGAAATCATAAGAAAGGGATTAGCACCAAGAGATGGAGATTTCATTAATACTCCGGGTAATGTACTTTATGATCCTAATCTCGCTACTGATTGGCTCAAATTAATTAATAGACATTCGGTGTCAAGGGATCCCAATACTGGTGATCTGAAATTAGAGCTTAATAAAGCAACCGATAAGGAATTTTATAATGCATGGCTGACATTAATTCAGAATGACATAAGACGTGGTGGCTCAAGGTTTATTGATTATGCCCGTCTCTTATTTAAAATAAATCCAGAGACCGGTTATCCCGATCTGACTCAACCAAAAAGATTTTCTCTCGGTAGATACTTCACTGTTGATGAAAGAACAACTTCCTATACCAATGATATTGCTCTAGTCGAGGCAATTGATAAGACAATGACAGGGATATTCGGACATACTGGATACGCGTTAATATTCTCCGGCATGATGTCATTTACCGAAGATGCATCATCTCCTAATAGAATTAGGGTAGATTCACTCTTATTTAGTTTGGAGCAATTAGGTGCTCTTTTCAACAGGTTTGGTATTAAAGCGCTTAATACAAGATTAGGAGAGCTTGGTGTTTATAGAAAAAGTCATTTAACGGCTCAAGGCCTTAGCGTTCTTTCATCATTCTTTTTCACAGGATATTCACATATTGTTAAGGACGTTGTTAAAATAACAGCTTCCGGTCAGGAATCGTATGAAACTGCATTAAGGGTCGCTTCAAGCTCTAATGAGGGCGCTTTGAATGATTATTTTCTAAATTATCAACCCTCGGGAGGACTATCGTACGCAAGAGCAACGAATTTATTTATAAATAGTGAATATGTGAAATATACAAAAGATATTAACCTTGAAAGAGAAAACACAGTCGGAAGGGGAATGCTCCAAGCGTTAATATTTGAGAAGATCGATGAAAAACTCTATGATATGTTTGTAAAGACCAATGGATATGAGCAATTTGAACAATTTAAAAATAATCCAGAGTTTTGGCATCTTTGGACTGGAATTATGTTAAAAAGTATTGTACGCCAGTACATTGATCAGCCTTCCTCAGTAATGGATTCGAAATTTGCAGTAGAAATAAGGAATGCCATAATGAATAAGCGAGATGCTCGTATCAATATTCAATCAACAGCCACATTTTGGCCATACACTTCAAATAAGTTAATTAAGAGAGGGGTCGAGATAATTATTCGCTATGATGAATTAATGAAGATTATTAATGATATTTACTTTACTTTAGTATTTGGATATAGTGGAGCTAACACTTATAAGCAACACGGTAGTATGTCTCCTGCTGGTTACGATCTTGCGTTCGACTTGCATTGGACAGATGAGTTGCAGGGCAAGGTTATGAAGGCATACGATACCCTCTGGAATATGTTCAAATTAAAAGAATATGGTCCTAATGAAGAATATAAAGCTTATTTTTATGCAGGAACGGGCGGAGGTTTTAGCACTAAGAGGACCCTCCATGATAATTATGGACAATTAGGTTTTGTTCTCCATTCTTTTCCATTTAAACCCGGAAATGATATGGAATTGCATAAAGCCATTCAAAGTATTCTTTTTTATACATTTTCCTTACCTGATGTATTCTGTGTTATTAAAACAGGTACATCAACTAACGATGATACATTTTTAGTTTCAAATATTTTCAGTACCTTTTCTACGGAAGATGTAATGTCATCTTCCGGTGTTGATGATACATTCAGCCTTACACCGTATTGGGCCGAATATATACGCGACGATGTATTCGGTTATTTGGATGAGAATCCTGATATCACTGAAGAGGAATTATTATCTTACTTTCCTGCAGAACGTCATGATGATGTTAAAATGTTCAAATTACAGTATGAACTCGGGAACGTATTTTCTGATACCGACATTAGATTCTTTTTGGGATTTCATGATGCGGGAAAGACCACACACAATGATGAGACTCAGAAGGAGATGCTTGCATGCATATGGCAATTATATTTCAGTAATTTATTCCTTAGGAGATTGGAGGCTATGGGTGTTGATAGGCCATATTATTATGTTAATTTAGAGGATCTAACAAGAGACAAATATTTAACATCATAGATGATTTAAAATTTTAAGTATACTTTTATTCCTTTTTCTTCCAATATATTTTTTAAATACCAATCTTCCCTGATGTTAGTTCCAATTAACCATAAATTCTTTAATGAAGGAAGGTTGATTATTTCTTTTGGAATATCTCCTAATGGATTGCGGGATAGCCTAATATCTTCTATAGTTTCAATTTTAAATATTGATTTCGGTAGATATTTCAGTTTATTTACCCCAAGTTCGAGTAATTTCAATGATTTAAGATTACCAATAGATTCGGGAATTGACTCAAGAGAATTTGCTTCAAGATATAATTTTTTTATTGCTTTTAAATTTCCTATAGATTCGGGAATTAATTCCAATTTATTACCACCAAGATTTAGATATTCAAGCGAACTGAGGTTTCCAATGGAATCAGGAATCGTACTTAAATTATTATCGCCTAAATCCAGATACTTAAGTGAATTAATATCTCCTATGGATTCGGGGATATATTCTATTTCATTCTTGTATGCATTCAGATGCTCGAGCAATTTAAGCTCTCCTATCCATTCTGGCAATTTTTTTAATTTTCCGACTTGTAAATCAAGATACTTCAAGTACTTTAATTCCAACAGCCATTCAGGTAATTCTTCATTAGGTACAGCATAAAGAATCAAAATCTCGAGATTTTTTAATTTTTTTATTTGTTCTGGGATTTCACTAAGAGAGGCACAAGTGAGATTAAGCCCCGCTACTTTACCATTTCTCCATAATATATTTCCATTAGATTCTAAGCGAGAGATAACAATGTTAAATTTGTCCAACCCGTTAATTTGTAAATATTCGTGAGCGATCATCTCCAATTCCTCGATAATTTCGATATCCGAATTAAATAGCGCTCTTCGCTCCTCTTTTGTTAGGGCATCTATATATCCTTCATCATAACATAATAACTCCCGTATCCTTGTTGGGCCTTCCAGAAACCGCTTCACGACCTCTTCTTTAAAGACCCTTTTTGCCAAGGGATCACCCACCTTCGTTAATTTTTTCAAGAGAGGGAATGCCAGATTAGAATAAAGTAATCGTGTATTATAATTATTTTCTGCCCAGACCTGCATATTAGAACAATGTGCCCAAAATCTTGTTTCAGGAGGTATATCGATCAGATCAGGTTCGAATGTTTCTAATGAAGGATCTAATGAATGATCTAAATGTTCAGCAAATTCATCGATGGATTTTATATTTTCAGTAAGATTTTCTATTTCATTGATAGTCTTTCTCATTAAAAGATATTTACATTGTAAATATGGATAGTCAGCTCCCTTTACGTAGATATTGGTTTCTCCATCTTCTAATTTCAGCGTTATATATTCATTTACTTTAAATTCTTCCATCTTTTAAAAAATAACTTTTCTAATTATTCTATGATATAATAAGCATTCAGAAATTTAAATTTGATCTCCCTCAAGATTTTTGGACATAGATACAACCATGTTTTTCTATTGAATTTTTCTTTTTTTTTATTTTACGATTATAAGTGTTTAAAATAAATCCAATATCTAAATCTTGAGATCTGTCATGCATTAATTAAAGAATAGTCTTAAAGAGATTTAAGAATAGATTTAGTTAATTTCTTTAAATACTATTTTAAGGTTAAAATTTCGTGTTATAAATTAGAAAATGAATAAAAGATATTACTTTAAAAATAATTCATTTGAAAAAAAGAAAATTTGACATATTTCTGTTAGGTTTTTAAGCTGATTTTTTCACGCTTATCTTGTTTTTTTTGTTTAGCTTAAATGTTTAGAACCTGCCAACATTTTTCTCTGATCTTCCTGTAAGGAGAATTCCGAGCATTTCAGATTTTCCCCCTGAGGAGAAGAAATTGCATCCTCAATAGAAAACGCTAAAATGGAACTTCATGCTTTTATTTATCGAATAAAATCCAAACAATTAGAGGAAGCTGAACCGCCCTCATCCCTATATGACAGAGAAGAAGTGGATTTATAGAAACTATTGATATTGTGCTTCGACCTCAATTGGTTCTCTATAGTAATTGCAAATCTTTAATTTTTTAGAAGTACTACTTTAAGATTATAAATTCAGCTCTTAGAATTCCTAATTTATTTCTTATAACTAAATTATTAATTTGTCTTATGAAATAAAAACTTTTTAAATTGCAAAGATTGTATAGAGTGCTATAAAATGGTATAAATCTTATTTTGGTTGTTGGAAAGGATGGTCTTATGACTGAGAAATGTTTTAGGATTGCTGAATACTACTGTTTTGTCTTAGAAAGAGCAATTCTGAAACGATATAAAGATTTCAAGAAGAAATACTATAAATATGACTAGATTATCATCTTTTGGTGAGGATAAAAAAAGCTTAGAACTACAGAAAAATAGAAATTAACTAAAAATAGATTCAAAATAATCTAAAGCATGTTTTTTTACATTTCTAAAAAATTTTTCATTAAAGGGATTTAAATCACGGTTATTTTTTAACCAGTTATTTAAGAGCGAGATAAAATCTGTCAATTTGTCCACACCCTCTTCGATGAAATCATCTCTCATGTCTTCATAATCATAGTAATCTTTTAATTTTATTTTTGAAGAATAAACATTGTTTTTATATATATAGATAATAGGAATGTACTTTTCAATATTAGTTGCATATTTATTATTACAATCTGCATTCAATTCTCCTCTCTTTATCAATGAGACATAATAATCCTTATCAATCTTTATCCCTTTTTTGACAAAATTAAATATCCTAAACGTACCAGAAATAACCTCAGATTGCTTTTTTTTATTTTTTTCCATTATATTCTTTACCATATAATCAATAAAAAAATCATCTAAACTATTCACTATTTTAAATAATGGGCTATATTTACCATCTTTGCTATGTTCACTCTCTATTTTCTTCTCGGAATCGATCCCGACTATTTTATCAACATATAATGCGATTTGTTCTAAAATAAATTCCATTTTTTCATTATTATAATTTAGAAGCTTTAAAAATTCACTAAAATCCATAAAATCTAATAAAAAACATAATTTGGTTATAAATATATCTGGTTTAAACCATAGATTAATCTTGGATCTAAAAATATCTACTATTTTATCTTTAAATTCAGGTTCCTTTGTTTGATCTTTTATAACGTTTAAAAGTTTAAGTGCTGAAGTATCTATAACATCTTCCTTTGTAAAAATATGTTCCAATAAATAATCGATGTAATAAATCCCAATTTTCTCTAAAAAATATATTATATCTTTTGGGACATTACCCAATTTATCATCAACTTTTGCTAATAGAATTTGTATCAATAGTTCCCTGTTGTTTTTACCTAGTTTTCTGTCGATAAAACGCTTAAGGATCATCTCATTTAATTTTTGGGGCAATCTAGATTTTAGAATATTTTCATTATCTTGTGTTACTAATTTCTCTAACATTTTTTTATCTAATGAGTCTAAATAGTTAAAATACTCGTCAATAGATAATTTTTCTATTAGTTTATATGAGATACTTACTAAACTTTCAATATTTTTAAAATTAAAATCATGAATGAAAGATTTCAGAGTATTAATATCACAAGATAATTTAAATATAGTATTCTCTTTTGAGATTGGGTCTAATTTGATGTGGTATTCTAAGAATGCCTCAGAAGAATATGGATTGGATATGCATCTATCAATTAGATTTTCTTTTAGAGACATAGGTAAATCTGTAATATTATTCTCTCTTAAATCAATTGTTCTGAGAGATTTTATGTTGGGTAACGATTCAGGGAGTCTCTCTAACCTATTATTCCTCAAATCTAATTTTTGAAGCATTTTTAGATTTCCTATCGACTCTGGGAGAATCTTTAATTTATTTCCATTTAAAGATAATATTAAGAGTGATGTAAGGTTGCCAACGGGCTCTGGAAGAGTCTCTAAAAAGTTTTCATTTAAAGATAATATTAAGAGAGAGGTAAGGTTGCCAATAGACTCTGGAAGAGACTCTAATCCGTTTCCATTTAAAGATAATATTAAAAGCGATGTAAGGTTGCCAATAGACTCTGGAAGAGACTCTAATCTGTTTTCATCTAAAGATAATATTAAGAGAGAGGTAAGATTGCCAATAGACTCTGGGAGTGCCGATAGCTCGCATTCACTAAGTCCTATTCCCATAACTTTATTATTCTCGGTTATAAAACCCATCTTAGTATCCCGCTTCATTCTAAGTACTTGATTAAACTTTAAATTTGTTAATGTTTCTATTTCTTGAAGTGCATCTATTTCATATTGCGGAATTTGAGCATCTCTTAAGGCTACATCCTTAATTCCCCTCATTTCACCTAGCTTGGTCTCCACATCGCTTACAATTTCAGTTATAAGCTTTTTTCTTTCGGGAACGATAGATACTTTTGTTTGGGGAAGATTGATATTTCCATCTAAGTGTAATAAATTATATTTACCCTGTCTCATCTTATTAATATGGTTAAATACATCGAAATTTGATTCATTAATCATACTTGAAATTTTATCTACTTCTAATGGTTCATTTTCTATTAGTGTACTAATGATTTTTCTATTAATTCTTTCTTTCATGAGAAAATAGTAAAGTGCGTGTTCTCCTTCCATCTCATAGGGGTGGAATAATTTGTATCCAAAGTATTTAAACTTCTTGATATTATTGGCTTTTATTAGTTCTTTTAATTGAAGTTTAATATAATTCTCAATAAATGTAATTCCATCAAGAAAGAAATCACTAAAGGTAAATTGTTTTAATATTGAAAAGATATCACTTGGAAATTTTTTGATATATCTTAAAATTAAATCCTTCACTTTATTAAATCCTCTTCAGATTTAATTATCTTAAAACCATCATTATACTTGAATTCTTTCATATCTTATAAAATTAAAACTTTTGTCTAATATAATAATATTATATATATTTAAAAGCCTTAAATTTCTGAATTTTTTTTACTTACTTTAATTAAACTTGAATGTATTTCTTTTAATCTAAAATTACATTCTTTACTAATATTAAAAATAAAATTCTGAAAATTTCTTAAATCCCTCAGCTCCCCCTTTATGTTTATTATACTTCATTTAAATTATAACTATTCATTAAATTAGAGTGAATTAATTTTTTAAAAAATGCATTAAACACAGAACCATCTTAAATGGATTTAAAAATAGATTTAGTTAATTTTCTTATATATTATTTTAAGGCTAAAATTTCGTGTTATAAATTACAAAATGAATAAAAGATATTACTTTAAAAAAAATTCATTTGAAAAAAAGAATATTTGACATATTTCTGATAGGTTTTTAATCTGATTTTTTCTTGCTTAACTTCTTTTTTTGTTTTACTCAAATGTTTAGAACCTGTCAACATTTTTATAACTGAGATTAGGTTTTATTTAATGCCAAATTAACCTATTGTTCAAATAAAATTACATGAAGGGGTAAATCGTCCTCTCTTTTTTGAGAGATAAATAAATATTAAACAAGAGCATCATGACTAATATTAATGTTCAATAATCTCAATGCTTCGATTCCAATTATAAATTAATATATTTTATATTATTCAATATTTTAAAATTGGACGCCAAAAAATAAGAAGTGGAATGTCTGGGGGGTCAATATTCTTGAAGAATCCGAAACATTTAAAATAATTCTATTATATAAATATTTTTATGAGGAATTCGCCCGAAGCTACAGAAATAGGAAAAGACACTTTTAAGAGAGATATTATTTTAATTGGTATCATTACTCTCGGGGCAATTATGTTTGGTTTCTTCGAAGCAAGTTTTTTTAATACCTACTTAGAGCACGTACTTCGATTAGATTATATTTACATTGCTATTATGGTAAGTGTATCAGCTGTTTTTGGATTAATTTTCTTATTGGTATTTGGTGTAATTAGTGATAATACTCGATCAGAGAAGTTTGGTCGGAGGAGACCATATCTTTTATTTGGAAGTCTTGTTTCTGGAATCTGTATGATCATATATCCTTTTTCTCCTGAGTTTATCTGGTGTTTTATACTTGATGCAATTATTATTGGTGTCTTCTCAAATATGTACTATGCGGCTCAGAGAACGCTCGTTCCTGACTTGATTGAAATAGAGCATCGAGGAAGAGCTAATGGTTTAATAACAATTTTCTCAATTATAGGAATAGTTATCCCTATTTTTCTTATGTTATTTGTAAATCAATTTTATAGTGTTAAGAGAGGCGGTTCTACATATATAACTCAAGAGGGCTATATTTTTGCATTATTTTTAGGGGGATTAGCATTGATTATAGCAGGGGTAGTAGGATTTTTCTTTTTGAGGCATATTCCACCATCAGAACTTGAACCTAAAAAGAAATTCTTTGATGATTTAAAAGAAACATTTCAATATGATGAGTTAAGAAAACATCGAAATTTCTTTAGACTTATTATAGCTATGACCGTTTTCAACTTAGGATATAGAATTATTTTTCCTTTTCTTTTTAATTATATTTTTAGTCTAGGACTTAATACAACGACATTAATACTTGCTTTAGGAATTTTAATCCCCGTTATAGTTTTTATTACATTAGCTATGGGGAAACTAGCAGATACTATAGGTAGAAAAGTTTTAGTTGCTCCAGTATTAATCATTTCTTCAATTGGATATTTCATGATTCCTTTCTTAAGACCCACTAGTATATTAAATATGATTTTATTAATAATCGCAATAACATTAGTTTTTCTCTCAATAGCTTCAATTCAAGTACCACTCGCAGCGTGGCAACAAGACCTCCTCCCAGAAGGTAAGCGAGGGCAATTTTTAGGTATACTTAATGTTATTTTTACAATATCTCAAATACCTGGGGCAATTATTGGAGGAGTAATTGCTGATTCCATGGGTCTTGCTTGGATTTTTGCTTTTGCACCAATTTTTCTCTTAGCGTCAATTCCGCTTTTCTTAAGGGTTAAGGAAACATTACCTGAAGATTTAAAGTTCTAATAATTAATTATAAAATAATCTAAAATTATGGTTGAGAGGAATATGAATTTAAAATATCCTATAGCTGAATATGGAGCTCTATTTGATGCTCACGTGCATACTTATTTCGATTACCATGATGGAATGATTACACCTCAGCAATTGATAAAGATGACATTAAAAAAAGGATTTAATTATGTCTGTGCAATGGCCCATGATACTATTCGAGGAGTAAAAATAATAGAAAAATTAGCCAAAAGTTTTCATCTCCCCTCAATCCCTGCTATGGAAGTTTCTACAAATTATAATCATATCTTAGCATTTGGGGTACAGGAATGGCCTTATCGGAGGGCTTGTTGGGATCCTGATGTGGTAATTGAATATCTGCGAGAGCAAGATTGTGCTATTTTCCTCGCTCACCCGTTTTCTGATCCACATGATGGTCTATGGACCCCAGAGATTGTAAAAAGATTAGATATTGATGGAATTGAATGGACAAATTCAACGGCCTATATGAAAAATTGGAAGACACATAAAGTCTATCAAAATATACCTAAGGGGAGACGCATTGCAGGATCAGATGCCCATACTACTTCGGTTTTCGGTACTGCCTTCACACAAGTGGATCTAAATAGTGCAGATCCCGATGATCTTGTGGCTGCAATGAAAAAAGGTAAGTGTAAAGCCTACTCTGGTACTGCACCTCATCACATAGCTCTATATATGTCAATAAAGTGTATTATATGGAATAAGATTATTAAGAGACGGCGGATTGAAGGACGTCATATAATTCCAGACGGGGACCGCCCGGGGAGTATTGTTCCCAGTATCATAAAATCAAGTGCAGAATGGGTAGAGAAAATAATGAAAAAACCTGAAAATATCAGAACTAAAGTCTGGGTGGATGGGTCTATTTGAAAACTGGGGAACTTGAATATTCAAACAAATTTATTAAGCGGATACAAATTATACCTGCTTTATTAAATATTATATTAGCCTGCTTGATTGAATATGTTGTTCTTGATAACTCTCAATTTTGGGACCAGATTAATATCGAAGCTGAAAGAATTTTTTTTATTACCTTTGATTTTGTTTTTTTCTTAATTATTTTAGGGATTATTATAGGAGGTTATTGTTTATTTTACATATATCTTAGTTTTAAATCTCCAGAAATTGCCCAGATCCCTCTCATTAGTGGATTAGTTGTTTTCTTTACTATGTTAATCGAATTTTTTCTCTTCATGATTATTTTTCAAAATGAAATGATTGATGTGTATCAAATATACAATTTAATGGGCTCTCCAATTGATTTAATCGTGTATTTGATTCTATTTAGCATTTTGCTCTTCATAACAATTCTAATCATTTATAAGTTCCCTCTTCTATGGAAATTTTATTCTATCTTGAACCATGAGAACAATAAAAGCATTTTAAAAACACCAAACCAACATGATACATCTAAGTATTCTAATAGAGATAATAAGAAGTTGCGATTTTTGGAAAAAAAGTTACGTCCAAAGTTTATTCTTAAATTGATCTCTGTTTGGTTTATCATCTTTGCACCTTTATTGTGCTTTTTTACGTTTCAACATCCTCGGTTAATATTTTGGGAATATTATTTCTATCAGTTTGATTGGACTTCTCCTTTTGTATATCTTCATATTTTAATGTTCATGGTATCTCTGTTATCCGTTATAGTACTTACTAAAACAAAGTCACTAAATTCTGATTCCATTAGATCCAGTTTGGAAAAAAGAAGATATGTTTTATTATTACTTTTATTATTAGGTTCTTTATTCATACAAGTTATTTCTCTAATCGTTTTAGGATTACAACAATCCTTAATTTTGATTATTTACAATCCACTCTTTTTTATGACTATTAGTTTTTTCCTTGCTTTTTTTGGTAAACTTTTACTATCAGAGAGATGTAAAGTCTTATGGAGTAAATTAAGCACCGTGTCAAAAAGAAAGCCTAAGGCTAATCACAATAAATTAACAAAAAAAAGATCAAGGTTATTTTTCATCTTGATAATTACATTACCCATATCATGGATGTGTTTTTACCAACCCATGTTCACCCTTATGCCATCAGATCTGCCAGAATCATATGATGCTAAATATGTCCAGAATTCTTATGAAGATCTCACATTGACTCAAAAGACGCTATTTGATGAAGTTCTTGAAGATCAATTACCAGTAGGATCAAGTTTATCCACATATCTAAATGATACCTTGAGTACGCGCACGGCAGTCAGAGTTGCCAGTGGGCTCCTATTTAGAAACCATGAGGGTGATATTGAATGTGCTACAGAAATTATTAAATGGTTGCTAGCTCTGCAAAAAACTGATACTTCTAAAGAATCATATGGCACATGGAAAACTTCGGTTGAGAATGACAAGGACGATGATAATTGGAGGGAATTTATAGGTTTGGAACTAATTATCATCCTTGAACGTCATGAAGATAAATTACCTTCTAAATTGGTTTCCCGTATCAAAGAATCATTAATTCTTGCAGCCAAAGGAGCAAAGGATCGCGGTGTTGAACCCACTAAAACAAATATTGCCATTATGAGCGCTTTTTTGATGGCCTACGTAGGGAAAAATATGAATAAACCCGAGATTGAAGAGAGTGGTCTTCTTAAAGCTTGGCACATTTATATCCTTTTCAATCGGCATGAGTCTTTTACTGAATTCAATTCACCAACGTATAATGGGGTGGTAATGCTGGGACTTGCATGCTGGCGGGATATAGGCCCATGTGAAGAAATGAAAGCAATGGGAGCAGAAATGGAAATAAAATTATGGCAACATATTGCTGCTGTTTATCATGCTGGATTTAAAAATATTGTAGGTCCTTTTTTTCGTAGTTATGGAATGGATATGACTAAATATAACGCACTTATTGGCATTTGGATCACTCTTGCCCTCGATGATCTTGGAAAAAGCCCATTAGCACTAAAAAATGGGCCGGATTATTACGAGCTTAGTAATATTTTCCCTGCAGTTCAGGTAGGGCATTGCGAAATAGATTCTGTTATTAATAGTCTAAAGAGTTTTAAAAAATATAGGTTCGTTGAAAAACAGATTCCTAGCTCATTAGACTATTTTTCAAAAAAATATAAAGCAACAATATGGATTGATGAAGATATGATGATGGGAGGAGTAGAGGGATACCACAGGTATTTATTATACACAAAGCAAATTAAGGTTGGTACTATTTATTGGAATTCCACAGTGAATGAATCGTTATCTTGGCTAATGGTCCCAAGCCTTAATGCTCAAAATGTTAAAGTATCTGAAACAAAAATGAGAATATGGAGAGATGATAATGTAGATACCTTGACGTTTTATGTAAATGGAAAAGATATAGATACTTCTGACTTCAAGAAAAAAGAGTGGGATTTACCAGGAATTAAAATAATTAGTTCAATAGATCCTTCTTTATTGAAAGTAAAGAAAATAGATTCGGATGAATTTAGCTCAGATTTTGAAGTGAATCATAACCTTGATACGATTTTTGAGATCAAATGTTATACAAACGAGGTAGAACTGACTATTAACCACGAGGACAGTAGTGGAAACGGAGAGTTTGACATTATAGAGTTTTTTACGAGCCCCTTAGGATTGGTTACACTCTCAGGAATTGGAATCGCAATGGTGGTAGGCGTCGTGATGGTGTTAAAAAAGAAGAAAAAAGAAGATGACCCGATATCTCAAATAGGTCCTGATATACCACTTCAAGTTGATTGAAGTTCAATTTCAAAAATTATTTCAATGGTAAATCTTAAACATAACCATCATCACTAATATCTAATGCTCAATAATCTCAATGCATCGATTCCAAGTATAAGTTTATATATTTTAGAAAATAATAATAATGAGGGAGAAGTTTTATGTCAGAAGAAATAGAATCAATAAATCGTATACTTAGGGATCTAGAAGAAAAAATTTCCAAAACAGAAGAAGCAGCTTCAATAGAAGAGACATCCATAAAAAATAATATTGATTTAGAATTTAATGAAAAAATAGAAGCTGCTAAGGTCAATTTAGAGAAAGAAATGGTTTGGCTAAAAGAAGCGGAAGAAAAATATAATGAATGGAAGAAAAGATTCACCGATAAAAAAGTATATGTTAAAACCTTAGAAAAAACATTAAACACCTTAATGACACAAAAATCAAATACATTAAAGACAAAATTAAAACCAGTATTAGATAACAAAGAAAGAAAGATTAAAGATTTTCAGAAAGCTATAAAGAATTTAAAAAAAAAAAAAAACAAGATAGAAAAAGCGTCAGAAAAATGATTAAGTAAATAATGAGAGATAAATTTCTTTTTTTTTAAATAAAATTACATGAAGGGGTAAATCGTCCTCTCTTTTTTTCTAAATATTGTTGATGATACTCTTCAGCTTGCCAAAATTTTGATGCAGGTACTATTTCCGTAACAATAGGATTTCTATACTTCTTAGACTCTTCTACCCTTTTCCTTGAATTATGTGCTTCTTTTTTCTGTTCCTCATTTAGATAAAAGATAGCTGATCTATATTGAGAGCCAATGTCAAATCCTTGACGATTCAATGTGGTGGGATCATGAATATCCCAAAATACATCAAGCAAATCTGTATAAGAAATAATGGTTGGATCAAAAGTCACTTCCACTGCTTCAGCATGGCCCGTTTTATGAGAACATACATCTTTATAGGTGGGATTCGGAAAATTACCCCCTGTATAACCAACTCGAGTAGAAATTACACCTTTTAATTTTCTAAACTGTGCTTCTATACCCCAAAAACAACCTGCTGCAAAAATTGCGATTTGATATTCCATATTAATATTCAAAAAATAAAAGAAATTATAATTATTTTTTATTTATTATAAGAAATTAGCCCCAAATAGGTTATTCTTATAATTTACAGAGATTCATCCTTTTTATTATATAATACAACTATTATAATACCTATTTTTTTATATTTACTATATGAAGTCTAAAGTACCTAAAAAGAAAGAGTTAACAGAAGAGCAAAAATATGTTCTATATCAAAAGGGCACTGAACGACCGTTTACTGGAAAATTTTGGGATAATCATGAGGATGGCACTTATAAATGTGCAGGATGCGGTTCTGAGTTGTTTTCTTCTGATACAAAATTTGATTCCGGAACCGGTTGGCCAAGTTTTTATGATGCACTCGATCCTGAGAAAGTTGAACTAAAGACAGATACTAGTCTTGGAATGATCCGGACCGAAGTCGTGTGTAAAAATTGTGGCGGTCATTTAGGGCATATGTTTAAGGATGGTCCAAAACCAACAGGATGTAGGTATTGTATTAATTCAGCTTCTTTGGATTTTGAATCGAAATGATTAATAATACGAGAACATTTTAGTTGAACTTTGTAAACTTTTTTTTTGTTAAATAATTAAATAAAAAAACTATTCTATGTATAAATTTTAAAAAATAAAAAAAAGAATCTATAAGAATTATTTATTCCACAGCGGATCTGCTTCCTGCAATTGTCTTCTTTGTACTTTCCCTAAGACATTTTTAGGGACTTCCTCAATAAATTCTATAATAGTAGGACATTTCCATTTTGTTAAGTTTTCCTCAGTCCAAGCTTTTAATTCTTCTACTGTGATTGTATTTTCATATTCTGGTTTTATTTGTACCCAGGCTTTTATGATTTCTCCTACTTTGCCAGCGGGATCAGGAAGTCCAGCAACTGCTGCCTCAGAAACAGCTTCATTCTTCATGAGCATGGATTCCACTTCTTTTGGAAAGACTGAATGACCTGCTACTTTGATCAATTGCTTTTTTCTATCCATTATGGTGATCGTTCCATCTTCTCTCATGAAACCAATATCTCCTGTTAAAAGCCATTTTCTACCATCCCATTCTTTAATCGTGTCAGCAGTTTCTTCTGGCTGATTAAGATAACCCTTCATAACTTGGGGTCCACATACACAAATCTCACCCGTGTTTTCTTCTCCATACTTTGATCCTGGTAATCCATCTGCTATAAGCCCTTTATTAAAATCTTCTGTTGGAAAAATTGCCCAATCTGTTCCTGGAAAAGGCATCCCGATTGTACCTAATGGACTTTCTCCAAATAGATTACCCCCACTTACGACTGGACTCGCCTCTGAAAGGCCATATCCTTCAACTATCCTACCTCCTGTATTTTTTTCGAAAGCTTCTTGGACAGGTTTATGCAGTGGTCCGGCACCCGACACACATAATCTTAATTTCCCCATTATATCATAATCTTGAATTTCAGGAAAATCTGCTAGTCGCTTAAATAAGATTTCTGCACCAGCATAAGCTAAACCTTTGGGGGCAGGAATTTCTTGAATTTCTTTCAACAATTCTTTTGTAGGAGGAGGTCTAGGAAAGAGCATCATCCATCCTCCAGCAGCAATAGAAAATGTCATTACAGCAGTCATAGCAAAAGAGTGAAACATTGGTAATACACCTACATCACCAAGACCAGGCTCTTCACCTCCAAACCATAACATACATTGGATGGCATTGGAAACTACATTGAAATGAGTTAAATCTGTGGCTTTCGGAACTCCAGTTGTACCACCAGTCATTATATAGGTAACGGTATCCTCTGTTGGATTTATTTTTACATCAGGTAAATTTGGGGTAGTTTCTAAAAGATCAGTAAATTTATAAGAAGGATCAAATGTTACTTTACCTTTAGGAATTTTTCCTATTAATTTACCTAAAATTCTTAGAGCTTTAGGAATCCCAATTGCCATATCTGCCACATTTGTATATATCACAAAATCTAATTTGTGTTTGCTGAGAATTGGTTCAACTAATTCCTTCCATAGCGCATCAAGTGTAATTAATGCTTTAGCATTAGTTATTTCTAAGTGATGAAGTACTTCTAATGGTTTATAAGTCGGATTTATACCTGTAGCGATAGCACCTAATTTTGCGCACGCAAAATATGCAATCACATATTGAAAACAATTTGGCAGTAGAAATGCTATACAATCATTTTTTTTGATTCCTAAATTATGTAAAGCTGTAGCAAAAGAATCAATATTTTTTCCTAATTCTTCATAGGTCATCCAGGTTTCTAAGAACCACATTACGTTTTCATTAGGATATTTTTTTCTCTGTGTCTCAAAAAATTCTCCAAGCGTTATTTCTGGAAAATCATAGTTTTTGGGTACAT
This sequence comes from Promethearchaeota archaeon, assembly GCA_019058295.1. Lineage (GTDB taxonomy): Archaea > Asgardarchaeota > Lokiarchaeia > Sigyniarchaeales > SOKP01 > LW40-45. Next base: position 60,127 of record JAHPZI010000021.1, read on the forward strand.
TTTTTGGCCACCATTTCTTAAACCATGCTTTATCTTCATTTACTTGCCATTTTTTAGACATAATTTTAATCACTTTTTTTAGATAATAAGTTCTTGATAAATATTGATATCATAATTTTTAAATTTTAATTAAATTATTTATAAAACCATATTGAATCTTAAGACATAGCTCGATCCCTAAAATTGCTAAAAAGAACTATCGTGATTGATTATAATCATTATATTTTAATATATTCAATTCCATTAATGTTATTGAAAATTAATTACCAATCTAAGGTGGACGTGCAATCTGCAATAAATGCTATTGTGAGAATATTCAAAAATGTTCAATTGTAGGACTTATGCCCATAGACTTTTGCTGTACTTTATGTGTTTATTATGATTCTGAAAAAAAATGTACTAAAGCGCAAATTACCCCAAGCACAAGTGCTTCCAGCATAGAGAGCAAGATAAAACTTAAAAATGCCTCGATTAGTGGTGATCAGTTAAAAGTTTTACTTGAACAAGAAGGTAAAGAATTTTCTATTTTCATAGATCTTAGAAAATATTTAAATTCTATTTAAAATCTAATTGTTAATTGGGCGTCCTTTCTTATGGATTGCTTTACCTAATACATCTTGAGATGCTTCGCGTACAATCTCTGATAGAGTTGGATGACTGTGTATCGTAGAATTAATATTTTGAATTGTTAAATCATTTTGCATTGCCAATGCAATTTCTGCAATTAATCCAGAGGCTCCAACTCCCATGCATGATGCTCCAATGATTTTATTAGTTACTTTATTACATAAGATCTGTAAAAATCCTGAATCTTCCCCCATACATTTAGCTTTACCATGTGATTGATAAGAAAATAGCCCCATAATCACATCTATACCCTGATTTTTAGCAGATTTTCTTCTTATTCCAATAGAGCCTATATTAGGGGAAATAAAGATTGTTGCTGGAATTAAACTATAATCTGCTCTCATTTCCTTTACTGGGAATCCCCCGATACGAGATAAAGCGTTTGAAACAGCAATATCACCTTCATAACTAGCTACATGAGCTAGAAGAAGTCCTCCAGTAACATCTCCTATTGCGTAAATCCCTCTAACGGAAGTTTCTAAACTAAAAGGATCAATCTTTATTGATCCTCGGTTAGTTTTTATATCAAGTTTTTCTAATCCTATATTTTTTGATTCTTTTTCCCGACCAATTGATACTAAACATAAGTCTGCCATATGGGTAGATTTTTCAGCATTATTTATTTCTTCTTTGGGAACGGATGCGTCACATGTTATCGCTTTAACTCCCGAACCTGTATTTTCTATAGATAATACATTTAGCGAAGTATGTATTTCTATTCCTAATTTCTTGAATTTATTTTCTAACTCCCTAATTATTATAGGTTCTTCAGTTGCTATCGGCTTATTCAAGTATTCTAACATAATTACTTTACTTCCAAAGTGATTAAATATATAAGCAAATTCACATCCAATGACCCCTGCCCCAATTATTAACAATCGTTTTGGTATCTTATTAAAACTTGGATCTAAAATATCATTGCTGGTCAAAATTCTTTCATGATCAATGTTAAAGTTAGGGATTAGCGTAGGTGAAGAACCAGTTGCAATAATAACTGTTTTAGTAGTTATAACTTCATTATCTTTCCCTTGAATTGAAATTTTAAATCCTGTATCAATATTACCTCCAATAATTTTACCATGTCCTTCATAAACTCTGTTTTTCCAAGCTTTCTGTAAAGCTATTATCCCCTCAACCAATTCTTTAACAACTTTATTCTTTCTTTCTATAGCTTTAGCAAAATTTACGTTAAAATCCTTAATTTCTATTCCGAATTCTTCAGCTTTTTCTTTAATTTGTTCAATTAAATAAGCCGACTCGTACAAAGCTTTTGTTGGGATGCACCCACGATTAAGACATGTTCCGCCTAATTTATCTTTTTCAATCAAGGCTACTTTTGCACCGTATTGAGCTGCCCTTATAGCTGCTTGGTATCCCCCCGGTCCTGCACCAATAATGGTAATATCATATTGTTCTTCCATCTTATACTCAACTTCTTTGTTTAATCCATATTAATTTCTTACTAAAAAATGAAATAACATATAGTTCACATAGAATAATTCACTTAATAAAGTATTTTGTATTTATCTTGCTCATATAGCGATTTCAATTATAAATTTATATATTTTAAAAAATAGTACTTTTCTTTACCATATGATGCGGTTTATAAGACTCTTTAGCTCTTCTTAAGCCTAAGATTCCCAAGTCTTGCTCTCGATTAATGAAAATAGCAGTTTCAAAGCAATTTTTTAAGAATAGATTATTTATTGCTTGATATGAACCTTCATAATCAATATGAGCTTTTTCTATATGAATAACCGCTGTTTCATTATTTAGCATTTCTCCCAATGTGTATGCTACACACTTTTCATCCACGCAAATAATACACCCTTTAAGATTTAATTTAAAATAATTATCCAATGCTTCATCAATAGCTTTCTGCTCTTCTAATAAATCCTCATTTCTTTGACACTCGTTCATATCACACCATTCAATTTGTAATTCTCGAACTTTATCTATATGTTCTTCAGTTATAATGCTAAATTCGTAATTATATTGCTCAATAAATTTATTTAACCACCTTCGTTTTTGGCGATATTTATTTCCCGCTAGAGAAATCAGATCTTGTTTATTATACACATAATCCCAATTATTTCTATCTTCTAAGATGGTAAATCTCTCATTTCCAAAAGGAAATTCCTCTTTTATATACTCCACGATTGATTCAGGTACTTTATGAAATTCAATATTTTCGAATTCTCTGAAGAGTTGTAGAATCATTTCTCCCGGATATGGACCAATCGGTGGAATAAAATAAATTGGGTTTTTTTTAACCGAATTGGGCGTTTTCCATTTAGTTAAGTAGGTTTTTGAGAAGATTAATAAATGTTTTTCTATCTCTGTAAAGAGGAAATCGTAATATTTCCTCCAAATAAACAAGTTCGTAAATGTAAGTTCTGAAATTTCAGGGGAAAACTTTTCAAAATATTTATCAAACAAAGGTTTGTCAGAAAGTTCTATTTCTTTTGCGCCTTCTAAGTTTATTCTCATATTAATCTTCTACCTCAACGATTATATTCAAATGTTGAATCTTAGAATTAATCAATGCTATGACTATTTTTGATAAATTTCTCAAGTTTTTAGCATGTTGGATTTTTTCATCGATTTGTTCGTGTAAAAATTCATGAATCATGTCCCTCGTTGCCTCTGGCCCATTAGTTTTCATATATTCTTGCCAATGAATTGAAGTTCTACATACATTTTTAATATCCTCATCAGAATATTCTTCCTTATCGTACAAAATATCGTTATATTTCTCTATCGCTTTACTTACTCGTTCTAAGTGATCCGCTATTGCCAGAGCTGTTCGACATAGAGTAATTAAGTTAGATATGATCCGGGTATTCCTAGTATTAGCCGCTTCTTTAAAAGCATTCCAAGCGTCTAACCATTCTTCTTTATGTGGCCCATCAATTCCGTTATTAACCATAGCCACATTAATAACATCACTAATATCTACATTATGTCCTCTTTTAAGTTTCTTATTAAAGATTTGTCTAAGACTTGTTCCTTCAAGATATGCTCCCGCACCGAAATCCAGTAATTGATTAGTGTCGTTAGCGGCAATTAATGTATTTTTTTCGTTTTTATCTGATAATGGATTTTCCCAATGAATATCTTTTTCCCATTCTTTCGTTGTTGAATTTCTTACGAAATTGCACTCTTTGAGCCCATGTTCTAGTAGCGAAACTTGAAATGTCCAAAAATCAATATCATCAGTAAATCTTTTTCTCCGCCAGTCTCTCGTAGTATATTTACCCAAATATAGTTTTAAGGTTCCTCTAACTAGCGCGAATTTACCATGTTTTAATGCTTTTTTTGCTTCGTCACACCTTCTATTTTCAGGGTCGTTTGAGCATGCAACAATCAGATTTAAGACTCTTCGAGCCTCCCCAGCAACAATATCACAAGGAATACTACCGTCAGAAGGATATGATCTTGACCCCCCATCTAAGTATTTCTTAAATAATTCAAGATCAGCATTAGGTATTACATAATAGGGATTGTTAAACATTTGTTTGCTAAAAATATAGTGAGTAAAACCATTTTTATCTGTGTAAGTTTTATCTAATAATGGAGACACATCTCTAAGGTTATCACCAGGTTTTATCGCATCTGCTTTATTATCCCAAATGTCTGCCATGATGTTTTTTTTGTTTTTAATCTATTATTGGTTAATATTGATATTTAAGACTTGGTTTTATAGATAATAAAATTTGATGTTATGAAATTGATTCTAAGTACTCAATCATTTTCATTGAATCTGTGGTTGGAGGTTTACAGGTTTTGTTAATACAAACATATGCGGTAGCTTTTTCTTGGACTTTATCAAACCATTCAATAAAGTTTGAAAATTTATCAATCTTTGGAGGATAATTCTCTGTTGGGCGAAATATTAAGACTTTATTCGGAATATAATCATTATTTACGGTTTCTAACATTGAGTTGGTATCATCTGAATTTGTATCTCCAGCAATAACTAAGGAAAATGTTGGACCAACACCAAAATCTACCGCAATTAAAAACTGAGTATAGGCAATTGGAGTACTCTCGATCTTTTCTGCGAATACCCTTCCCAACAAATCAGCCTTTTTTTCAAGATCTGTATCACCTGTAATATAACTTAATCTAAGGAGATTTGACATAGCTACAGAGTTCCCTGAGGGGATAGCACCATCGTAAATCTCTTTTTGTCTAGAAATTAATTGTTCTCCATCATCTGGATAGAAATAAAACCCAGCAATATCATTATCCCAAAAATGCTCAATTAATTCGTTATTTAAATCAAGAGCGATTTTAAGATATTCAGTATCAAACGTAGCTTCATATAATTCTATTAATCCCCATATAAAGAACGCATAATCATCTAAATATGCTAAAATTTCAGCTTCAGAATCTCTATATCGATGTAGTAATCGATCATCTGCATTTTTCATAGCTTTTATTATGAAATTCGCAGCCTTTTGAGCTGCTTCTATATATATCTTTTCGTTTAAGATTTGCCCTCCCTTAGCTAAGGCAGCAATCATGAGGCCATTCCAATCCGTTAGGATTTTGTCATCTTTAGAGGGATGGATTCTCTTTTCTCTTCCATTGAAAAGTTTTTCTCTTATTTTTTCTAATCTGGGACTGTTAATAACATCAAGAGTTTGAAGATGTAAAATATTATTACCAGTTCTTCTTTGTGTGGATTCTTCTAAAAAATTTCCCTCTTTCCTCGTATTATATTTTTGGAAGATGTATTCTGCATCATCTTCTTCAAGAATTTTTTGAATTTCTTCTTCACTCCAGACATAAAATTTACCTTCTTCACCTTCACTATCGGCATCTTCTGCTGAATAAAAACCACCTTCTGGTGAAGTCATATCTCGTAGAACATAAGAAAAAATTTCTCTCACGGTGTTCGCGTAAATCTCTTTTTTGGTTGCTTGATAGGCCTCTAGATATGCGATTGAAACGAGAGCTTGGTCATAAAGCATCTTCTCGAAATGAGGTACTAACCATTTTTGATCAGTAGAATAGCGATGAATTCCAAATCCTATATGGTCGTAGATACCTCCTTTTCGCATATATTGAAGGGTTTTCTCAACCATCTTTAAAGCATAATCATCTTTAGTTCGTTTCCAATATCTTAGTAAGAAGATAAGATTATGCGGAGTGGGAAATTTTGGAGTACTGAATCCTCCAAAATTTTGATCAAATCGGGCTCTAAGTTGTTCATATGCTTTACGGAGCGTTTTTTTATTTAATTTTTCTCCCGGAGCTTCATTAGTCATATTATTTAAAGTAAATGTTATCTGATTAGCGGACTCTAAAACCTTTTCTTTTTCAGAGTTCCATAACTGCTTTATTCGAGATATTAAATCCATTATACCTATACGCCCAAATCGGCTTGTTTTTGGAAAATATGTACCCGCAAAGAAAGGTTTTTTATCGGGCGTCATAATAATAGTGAGAGGCCATCCGCCCTGTCCTGTCATCATTTGGCAAACAGTCATATAAATCTTATCAATATCGGGGCGCTCCTCACGATCAACCTTTATAGAAATAAATACCTCATTCATTAATTTTGCAATTTCGGTATCTTCAAAAGATTCATGAGCCATTACATGACACCAATGACAGGTTGAATATCCAATCGAAAGAAAAATTGGTTTATTTTCTTTTTTCGCTTTTTCAAAAGCTTTTTCTCCCCATGGATACCATTCAACGGGGTTGTTGGCATGTTGGAGTAAATATGGGCTTTTTTCATTAATTAAATTATTAGAAATTGTTTTATATCCCCTCTTCCCAGTTTTTACTATTATTTTGGAATATACTTATTCATAAAAATGAATTCTTCTAACTTTTTTCTTGGTGGTCTGCTTTTTTCCCCTAACTTCATTGGTTCAGAAAGAACAGGATTTACTTCTTTTGAATGCTTTCCTATATTTATTAAGGTAATTAATCTCATTTCTTCCGGGATATCTAAAATTTTTTTAGCCTCTTCTTCTTTAAAGCCTGCTATTGGATGCGCAACAAGATCCAATTCAGTAGCCCTCAAAATTATAAAAGCTGTTGCCATCCCTGTATCAAATAAATAATATAGTCTTTCACCAATGATGCAATCATTTTCTGGTTTACTAAATACCGCTATTACTAATGATGCTTTTTCAACCCATTTATTTCCTGAAGAAAGAGTCTTAAAAATTTTTTCTAATTGTTCTCTATCATGTATAAAAACGAAGTTCCAAGGTTGTTTGTTCATACAAGAGGGTGCGATTTGCGCAATTTCTGCGAAATCTTTAATTAACTCTTCAGTAATTTCAACTGGTTCAAGAGATCTATAAGCTCTTCTTTCATTAATAGCTTTTTTTACATCCATTTTCATACCTCCATTACTTAATTTAATTTAATTTATAAAAAAAGAATTAAAAATTAATTGATTCCATTCTAAATAGCATTTAAATTTAAAATTTTAAAAGATTATTTCTATGAAATATTTAGAAAACAGTATTTTCAAGAAATATTAACCAATAGTTTTGAGAAATAGTTTTTAAATTATAGATATTAAAAAATTACATTGGAAATCCTAGGAATATGTAAGGAGAGTATCTCGAAAAATGATCCCAGAATTTTGTTTTCTTTTTCTTTTCTTCATCTTGAGGTTTTTCTTCGTTTTCCTCTGCTTCTATTGGCTTGGCATCATCTATTTTTAATTCACTTTTGCTTTCTATTGTATCTGACATATTATCTACCTCCATTTTTTTATTTATATTCTAATTCAATTATATGAATTTCTATTAAATATAGAAAAAATGAATTATTTCAATCTTAGCACTTTAAAAATTAAATATTATTAAATTTTGAATTACTAAAATAAAGGAATTGAATGGAATTCAATTATAATATATAAAAAAGAAAGAAAATGATAATTTTTCTCTTTTTGAATTAATTATACTGAAAAAAGTTATTATATTCCTTTAGTTTTTGAAGATTCATCTTTTTGTTCTAAAAATAATTTTCCTATAGCGATATCTTCAACATGTAATCTTTCTCTCAATAGATTTTGAATTTGTAATTCCTCAATTTTTCTACCCTCTTTCATGAAATCAATTCCGCATAATATACTTGCCAAATGAATCACTGAATTTATTGTTGGAGTTGGCACCCCAAGGAATTTCCCTAGTGAGGAAATTGGGACAAGCCCGGTGGGTACATCTTCAGTAAAGTATCTGGTTATTAATTGAGTTGGAGCATAAATATCTTGGTATGCTTCCACCTTTTGGATTGCCTCATAGATTGTTTCCGCCTTTATACCATATGACTTTTCAGCCCATTTGTGATATCTCAGCTGTTTTAAACCTAATTTTCCAAAAATTTCATTAATTTCCATCTCAATCATTTCAAGAACTAAACATACTCGTGGAGTTGTTCCTTCTTTATAAAATTTAAATTTTTTGCCAAAATCCATTAACCCTGCGTTAAAAAGTGAGATAGTGGGATGCAATAACATCCCAATATTATTAAGGGTTATTTCAAAATAATCGTCAACGGGTTCTAATTGAGGAAAAACATCTTTTATTATTTCATAAACTAGATCATTATATTTATCTGGAAAGCAAGAAAAGCCAACAGAATCCTTTATTTTAATAATATTTACTTTATTTTCAGATAATTGTCTTGAAGTAAAGAGTAAAGTTTGAGTTTCACCGACAAAGATCGGTATGTTTCCTCTATATTTTTCAATAATTTTAATAAATTCAATGGAACCAAAGGTTCTTCCTGGATTTAAAATAATCATTTGTCCTTGAGATAAATAAGGAGCAATCATTTTCGCAATCTGTTTATGAGCTGAGGCTGGTGTAACTACCATTATTAAATTAGCGTCATTAACGGCCAATTTGATGTCTTGAGTTATACAGTCTAATGGAAAGAATCCATTAAGTTCTCCAGACGCTTCTATACCACCATTTTCAATGATATCACAAATTCTTGTAAAAGAACGATTATAAAGAGAAACGGAATATCCTTTTGAAGCTGTATAAGCGGCAAATGCTCGACCACCTGATCCAGCACCTATAACACAGACCCTCACTGAATCATCACCCCATTCGGGGAGAATTCTCCTTGAAGTTCTTTTTTTGATAAAAATTTATCAGAATTACAAGCAATAATAATTTTAATTCTTTCAATCTCATCCATAACTTTCTGAGTTGATTCATCCCAAGAATAGCAAGCGCCATCCACAATTTTTGTTTTAATCTGTCCTAATGCAAACTTATTATTCTTTAAATGTGGCGCATCAAAAATTCCATATTTAACAAGACGAGTTAAAATTTTATAATTCGTCCATGGCCTCATTAATTCTGCTGAGGTTTTTGCTAATCTAGGAATTAAATTAACTATCCATTTCGCTTGTCTTATTAATTCTTCTTTTCTCTCTTCAATTCTCTTATCGTCAATTTTCAAATTACTAGAGTATACTTGATTAATTACTTGATCTACAATATTACAACTTTCAATTATATCTTCAGGGCGAGCAGCATGACTTGCTTCAGAATAAGACACAACATGTACAATGTCTGGCTTTATTGATAATTGTATTAAAGTGGAAGCTGCTAATTGTCCCTTAGCTTTTTCTAAGTTTAAAGGAAAACTTGCTAATCCTGTTCTTACTTGTGTTATTACTTTGAAAGAATCATCAACTAAAGTTTGAAGTAGTTCATTTTTAGCATATATTTTTGCTAAGTCCATTTTAAAGGAACTTGCTGGGGGAGTATTAAACATGAATTGGGCAATAAAGTGTTTCACACCTAATTTCTTTGCTATTATTCCACATAGATACATATCCGCGACAGCTACGGCATCAGGAGCATCTCTTAAACTCCAGTGGTGAGGATCATTGATTTCTACAGGTATATTATTTTCTGCGTGCCATTTTATTGCCGCTAAATGTTGTTTTATTGAGATTTTTAACGTTAATGGGCCTCTACTGTCCATCTGATTAAACCAAAAGATTGGAATTGCTGCCCATGCATTTTTTATTGTCTTCTGATACAGTTTTCCTAATTTTATAAAATCCCTCGTACCAGCATAAATCCTCAACAAAGGAAAATTTCCTCTTAATCGTGCTTTATGCAATTTAATAAAATCTTCTTTAGATCTTAAAGGAACACCTCCCGCTCCAGATAGGTTCTTAATTAGCTCTTTTGGATGAAAATAGTTCGATTGAGTATTTTGATCAGGTGCAATTGAAATTATATCTAAAATTTCGGACTCAGCTAACTGCCTTATTCCTTTAATTGTTTCTTCTAAATTTGGCAAACCGAAGTGAGCTCTGATAATTGGATAAGGTTTTTTCCAATTTATCCTAGAAATTATATCCATTGGAATTTGAGCTTTCTTATGTTTTGAAATCTTATCTCTTCTCAACAGTGAAATTATTTTGTATTTTGATTCACCACCTATAAAAAATTCGTCAATTGAATCAAATTTTCTCGCAAATTTTACGACATCAGGGGTACCTGCGAAAAATAAATGTTTCGGCTTATATGATAATTCATTATATTTTTTGAAAAATTCTTTAAGAAGGGGAATGACGGTTGTAGGAGTTAATCGATAACTTAATCCTACAATATCAGGCTTTTCCCTAATTATATTATTAATTATATGAGGGATTGGTGTTGCAGGACCTAAAAATATACAATCATAACCTAATTGATGAGCAATATTAATGAAATTATATGTGCCAGCAACATGAACACATTGACCGAGACAGGCAGTCAAAATTCTTTTCTTCTTATTTTTCCTTTCTCTATTAATATCATTTAATTTTTTCATAATATCATCTCCTATTATTATTTAGGAGTAAAATTTAGGCGAGTTTCGCAATTTATTCACAAAATCGGATTGAAAATTCTTCACAATCCGACTCTTTTATATTAAAAATAGCTAAATTAATGTGGATCTTTGTTAGAATAATAATCAACTCTATATATCTAATATATGGATTCTATATTTAAATATAACGGTCATTTAAATAAGTATGAAACTAATATTTATTTAAATAAATAATCCTTTTACTAATGCAAGATCTCATCATAAATATAAACATTACATTTATATTTTTTTATATCTATTATATAAATAAGAAAATTTATTATTTTTCATATAAAAATATTTTAATTAGTGATATTTATTCCTGAAAACAAATCTGTTCAAAGGAAAAATACTTCACAAATAATAGAAAGCATTTATAGTGCTCTGGGAGATGGAAGATATCACACTATTAGTGAAATTTCCCGTCTTGCTGGGTCGAACTGGACAACAATAAAAAATCAAATTGATATTATTGTAAAAATTCAAGAATTACCAAACCTAAAAATAATAAATGCTTCAAAACAAGTCTTAGTGAAAAAACAATGAATTTATATATTTTTTATCATGTTTATTTTAATAAAATGGTTAAATAAATCATTATACTATTAATAATATGAAAAAACAAAAGGCTTTTAACATAACTTATTTAATTGGATTAGCTGGTTCATTTTTTTTTATGATTTGGATCTTTTTATTTGAATTATATGTGTTAAATTATTCATTTTTAGTATTTTTCTGGGTTGTGAAATATTTATCTGGCTTTGGACTAATTTTAAGCATTGCTAATGGATTTTTGTTATTATTTGATAAATTTAAGAATGATCTTAGTAAAAGAGGAACAAATATTCTTATCGTTCTCCAATTTGTAATACCTATATTATTTGTAATATACGCGATTTACCGTATTTTTTCAAGTTTTTATGGTGGTTCAGGGATCAGAATGGTTGGTGTCTGGGCAGATTTTTATGTTTGGATAGATGATATTATATATATCTATGGTATCAGTTCTCTGCTTATTACTCTTTATATTATTCCAATTATTCGAGATGAATTTGATGACGCCGTAAATCAGACTAGATTATCCCGATTTAAAGTTGGCGCAAAATCCATTGGAAGAGGAATTAAGAAGAAATATTTTAGTATAAGAAAGAAACATGCAAAAGTTCAGCTCCAAGATCAAATTACAGGAAAAGAAGTGCTTGTTTCATGGAGGAATAAATTTGCTGTGTATTTAATGATTCCCATAGCAATAGGCTCTTTATTACTAATGCCCTTAGCATTCATCTTAATTGTACTATGGTTGAAAATATTATTTTTTGAAAATATAGATATAAAACTACATGAAAAAATTGCCTTACTAATCTCAATAATCATTCTAGGGGTTGTGGCTATCTTAGCTCCTTATTTAGAACTAGTATTTTATGCACAGATTAGTGATTTATTTTGGACAATCAATATATTTTATCTTATAGGAATCGGTGTTGCATCTTTCATATATTTTAGAAAAATAATCTAAAGCAAGTTTAAATATTAGAATTTTAAAAAAAAGAGAAAAATATCAGAAAATATTTAATTTTCTTCTCAATTAATATGCAACTTTTTTAAAACTCGTTGATTTGAAATGAGGGATTATATTTTCAAAGATTTTTCTATTACTTTCGGGATAATGTCTTGAATAATTAATAAGCTTATCTTTAGAAATATACTTTAAATATTCGGATATATCTTTAATAATTTCGACATTACTCCTTTTACTGAGTTTCCATAAATAAATAAAATCTAAAATTGTTTTTTCAAGATCAGAATAATAAACCTTCTTTTTTATTATTCCAAAATTTAAAAGTGATGATTGCAATATTAAAAACTTAAGCTTAAAACGGTCAATCTTTGACGGTTTACGTTTAAAAATTTGATTATTTATTATAAACAATTCCATATCATGGTCATTTTGGATTCCATTTAACGTTAAAGCTGTATATAAACCAAAATACCATTTTTGTATATTTTTTAATTTAAGACCTTCTGAGATAAGGTCAAAAGGTGCAAGATTTATTCTATTTGAGATGAACTCTTCCCTACTTTTAATATAATATATTCCCTTAACAATCTTGAGTAAATAACCTCTCGAAATGAGATATTTAATTATATTATTATACTTATAATATAAGGCTTTACCATACTCTTCGAGCTCTTCAGATGTAATAAACTTTTTTTTCTTTAACCTTAATTTCTTTAATAATCGATTAGTAGACATCTAATTTAACCAAATTTTTTTTTAATTTTTATTTCCTGTAATAAATATTAATATAGTTAAAGAACTAAATGAAGAAAAAAATCATGAACATTCTAATTTAAATAATACTGAATAAGTCGGAATATAGAACTTATCTTTCTGTTTCACAGCTACGGTATGGAAAAATTCCGCCAATCCTAAAAATCCTTTAATAACTTCCTCAGCTCCCTCAAATTTAAAAGTTACTGTAGCTACTGTATTTTTAGTACTAAAATTAACTTTATCATAAACTCGTTCATCAACTAAAGGAATTTTCATCTCACCTGCATTTTCGTACACTTTTTTAATAAAAATCTCATTATTTCCCATCTTATCACCTCCCATCTACTTAATATATATTAGAAATCTAATTATTTGGAGAAATTTCATTTACTAAGTTCTTTATTTATAATTTTAATTATTTCATTGCTATATAATTCATGATTTCCAGTAGATTCCATTTTCATTAACAATCTACTGATTTGTCGTTTAGCAATGGGACGGAATCTTTCCAAATCAATTGAATCTATCTCATTTTTCTTGAGTGAATTTATATCTTCTTTTTTTTTATATTTTAAATGTTCTTGATAAATTTTTCCACGATAATGATATCTTTTACATTCCATGCAATAATATTTTTCCATTTTCTTTACTAAATCTTATTGTTAATTTATCTTTTTTATTAATTTTAGATTTTTGATTAATATTATCCATGATAAATTATCTATATATATCTAAACTTTCAACTTATGCTTTTCTAATTTTTAGCAATTCATTTAGAATGCAAAGAATTTAGTTTTTCTTCTATTGAGTTTGTTCCATTAATTATAAAAAATTTTTTTTAAATTAATGGAATAGATAAGATAAAAGGATATTATCCCATAATTACATCTATAATATATAAAGTAATTATTATTTTTAATTTTTATTATAAAAATGGTATAATATTTGCATTGTTTAATGAATATATCTTTTAGTTTTCTTTTTTATTTCTATTCTCTTAAATAATGGCTCGTTGAGCACTGAAATTCTAAGTCTTAATCCAATTTAGTTAATGTCGTTATAAAATTTTTCTTAACAGACAGAATCATTCTAAAGAAAATTTTCCATATTTGTTTTCTTTATTTTTAAGTGGTAAAATAAAAATTAAAAAAGAATAAATAATTTGAATTTAGATCTTTAGCTTTTTTCGTTCTTCTAATAAATCGTCAACTACGGATGGATCGGCTAATGTAGTGACGTTTCCGATATCAGTACCAGAAGCAATAGCTTTAAGAATTCGGCGCATGATTTTCCCACTTCTTGTTTTAGGTAAGACATCAGCAAATTGAATTATATCTGGTTGGAATACAGGTCCGATTTCTTTTCGGACATGCATTTTTAACTCATTAGCTAACTCATCAGACTTTGAAACACCCTCCATTAGAGTCACGTATGCCCAGATTGCCTGTCCTTTAATTTCATGAGGAAATGGAGCAACTGCAGCTTCAGCGACTTTAGGATGACTTACTATCGCAGATTCCACTTCCATAGTTCCAATTCTGTGCCCTGATACTTTAATTACGTCATCAAGCCGTCCTAAAATCCAATAATATCCATCTTCATCCCTTCGTGCACCATCATCAGTATAATAATAACCAGGATATTTCTCCAAGTATGTTCTTTTGAATCGCTCAGTATCACCCCATACATCTCTGAGCATTCCTGGCCATGGATTTGGCCCTATTGAGAGATATCCCCCCTCCTCTGGATCAGTCACTTCATCCCCTTCTATATCAAAAATGACTGGATTAATCCCAAAGAAAGGTAAACAACACGAGCCTGGTTTTGTAGGTGTAGCAGTGGCAATAGGAGTTAAAAGAAATCCTCCAGTTTCTGTCTGCCAATAAGTATCTATTATTGGGCATCGTTCTTTTCCAATTATTCTATGATACCATGTCCAAGCTTCAGGATTTATAGGCTCACCAACAGTTCCTAAGACTTTTAATGAACTAAGATCATGACCAAGCACAGGCTCATCACCATATCTCATAATAGCTCTAATTGCTGTAGGTGCCGTGTAAAAATGAGTAATCTTATAGGTTTCAACCATATCCCAGAATCTAGTAACATCAGGATATGTAGGAACCCCTTCAAACATTACCGTTGTTGCACCATTTGCTAATGGTCCATAAACAATATAGCTATGACCTGTAATCCAGCCAACATCAGCTGTGCAAAACCATATATCCCCTTCTTTAATGTTAAATACAACTCGATGTGAAAAGGATGTATAGAGAAGATATCCTGCTGTTGTATGCTTTACACCTTTCGGTTTTCCAGTTGTTCCACTTGTATAGAGAATAAATAAGGTGTCTTCAGAGTCCATAACTTCTGGTTCACATTCATCACTTATTCCTTCAATGAGGTCATGATACCAAATATCTTTATTAGTATGCGGGACTTCATTTCCAGTTCTTTTAACTACAATCACATGTTCTATTGTTGGAACTTCATCAATAATTTGAGCAACATCTGCCATTTTTGGATATGTCCTTCCAGCTCTGGCTGTTTCATCACTAGTAAATAAAAGCCTAGAGTTTGAATCACCTATTCTATCTTTTACGGCTTCTTTGGAAAACCCTCCAAATACAATAGAATGGATGATACCTAGTCGTGCACATGCTAGCATTATAATGGCTAATTCGGGAATCATAGGAAGCCAAATGGTAACCCTATCTCCTTTCTTCAGCCCTAACTTTTTCATTCCATTAGCAACTTTACAAACTTCACTTTTAAGCTGGTTAAATGTAAATGTTCTTCCCTGCCAAGGTTCATCTGCTTCCCATATTATTGCTAATTTATCTCCTTTTCCTGCTTTTATATGACGGTCAATGCAATTATAACTCACATTTAGTTTTCCTCCAACAAACCATTGACCAGGAAATAAGTCAGTTTTTTGCCAGACTTTTTCATAAGGTTCAAACCAATCTAAAGATTGTGCTTGTTCAGCCCAAAATCCCTCAAAATCTTCTACACTTTGTTTCCATAGTTTCTTATATTCATCAAAAGACAATCCAGTTTTGGCAAATTCTGGATTTAACTTTGCTGGGTCAAATACTCTTGTTTCAGTCAAAACTGTTGCGATTTTTTCTTCTTTCGACATTTAATCTCACTATTTTTCTATCCAATATGAATTAAGATTTCCAATGCAAGTAATATTATAAAACAATTTAAAGATTTATTTTAAAAATCATAAATATTTAATGAATAAAAGTGTTATATTTATAACAAATAAATAGATACCTTTTTGCTTGTTTGATCTGAAGAAAATGGAAAATATAGAACCTAACTGGAGGGAAAAATGGAAAGACAAGGAAATTACTGCTGAAGAAGCAATTAAAATGATCATTCCGGGAAATAGAGTATTTATTGGTACTGGGTGTTCAAAACCACAGGCATTAATTACTGAATTAATAAAACAATCTGATTGGCTAATGGACACAGAAATCCTTCACTTCTTAGATATTGGTCCTGAAAAATATTTTGATAAAAAAGCCGAAGATTTTTTTAGACATAATACACTTTTTATAGGAGCTAATCTACGAGAGGAAATTAACAAAGGAAAGGCAGATTATACACCTATTTATGCAAGCGAAATTCCTTCTTTATTTCTTTCTGGACGAAGGCATATTGATATAGCTCTTATTCAAGTAACACCTCCAGATCCTTATGGATTTTGCTCTTTTGGAATAAATGTGGATATAACAAAACCTATATCTCAATCAGCTTATTTAACTATTGCTGAAATAAATCCTCAAATGCCGAGAACCCTTGGAGATAGTTTTGTTAATATAAAAAAAATTGATTATTTTGTTTATAATGACACACCCTTAATAGAATATCATTTTGATGAACCTGATGAGATAGCTGAAAGAATAGGACAAAATGTAGCTAATTTAGTTCAAAATGAATCAACCGTCCATGTAGGTTTTGGAGACTTGCCAAACGCAGCTCTAAAATATCTTAAAGATAAAAAAGATTTAGGCTTCCATTCTCATTACATTACAGATGAAATCATACCTCTTATTGATGAAGGCGTATTAACTTGTAGAAAAAAGAATATCTTTCCAGGAAAGATTATTACTAGTTTCGCATTAGGAACTAAAAAATTGTATGATTTTATAAACACAAATCCTTTCATTGAATTCTATCCATCAGATCAGGTTTGTGATCCCCGATTTATTGGAAAAAATGATAACTTAGTTTCAATTAATTCTGCTAGACAGATTGATTTAACTGGACAAGTTAATGCTTCAACAGAAGGATATACCTTTTATTCAGGATTGGGAGAAACTATTGATTTTATGAGAGGTGCTGCGTTTTCTAAAGGAGGCAAACCCATTATAATATTACCCTCAACTACAAGAGATGGTAAAAAATCCCGAATTGTGCCCCATTTAGATGAAGGTGCTGGAGTAATGTTATCGCGTGGAGATGTCCATTATATTATAACCGAATGGGGTGTTGCACATTTGCACGGGAAGACTATACGCGATCGAACCCTTGAACTAATCTGTATAGCGCATCCTAAGTTTAGGCCACAATTATTAGAGGAAGCTAAAAGATTAAATTACATTTATTCTGACCAAATGTTATGCTGTGATGAGGATGGAGAGATTTGTATTTACCCAAAACAATACGAGACCTATTTTAGGACTAAACAAAATGATAAAATTATCATTCGTCCTGTAAAAACTACTGATGAACCTCTTTTAAGAGAGTTATACTATTCATTAGATGAAAAAGATCGATATTTACGATTTTTTGAAATTAAAAAAGAATTTACTCATTCAAAAACTCAAGGCGAAGTAAATATTGATTACAATAAGGTTTTTTCGATTGGAGCATTTATAGGAGATCTTTCCAATCAAAAAATGATTGGAAATGCAACATATTATTTTAATCCAAGAAATAACATGGCAGAATTTAGTTTCACCGTAAATAGTGAATGGCGTGGGCATGGTATTGGTTCCTACCTTTTAAATCACTTAATCATAATTGCTAAAGAGCGTGATATTAAAGGTTTCTACGGAACGATTCATATTCAAAATAAATCTACAATACATCTATTTCAAAGACTTGGTTATACAAAGGTCACACCACCTGAACCAGGAGAAAATGAACTATTTTTTGAATTATTCTTTGAAAGAGAATAATTAATTAATCACTCAAGATATATGGAAAATAAAGATTATATTTAAGAGGATATTAAAGATGATGAGAAGTAGAGAAGAAGAACACATAGAGGGAGGAGGTCGTATTCGTAGCATTATCCTAGGATTAAATGATGGTTTAATTTCAACATTTACTCTTCTAGTTGGTATAGCAGCCGCCACTATTACAAAAGGAAATGCGATTGTATTATTGGCAGGTATTGCAGCTATGGTCTCAGGGGCAATATCGATGGGGTTAGGAGAATATGTTTCTTCAAAATCAGAGTATAATTATATTAAAAATGAGATGAAGAAAGAAGCCGCTGAAATCGAATTATTTCCAGATGAAGAAAAACTGGAAGTAAGAGAAATGTTTGAGAATATGGGATTAAAAGGAGATACTTTAAATTCATGTGTAGACACGATAACTTCAAATAAAGAAACTTGGCTTAATTTCCTCTTAAAAAGTGAATTAGGATTGGAAGAACCCGAAAATCCCGCATTAGGAGCAATACTAACTTTTTTTTCTTTTATTGGCGGTGCATTAATTCCGCTCTCACCATATTTCCTAAACTTAGGAATGATATCATTGATTATAAGTTCAATAATTTCTTTCTCTATGCTTGCGATTGTGGGTTCGCTGAAAACAAAAATCACAGGTGAGACGAGGTGGAAAGGTGCTTTAGAAATGATAATTATTGGAACTATTGCTTTTATATGTTCTTACTCAATTGGGTTATTGCTTGAGCAGTTCATAGCTGGCTTGTGAATAAATTCAATCAACTTTTTTGAAAAATTTTTGTTCATGATCACAATTAGGACAAGTTTTTGGAGCTTTTCTTAATTCAACATTTCCACAAATAGTGCATACATATATATCAATTGGTTCAATATTTTCCTTTTTGTCAAGTTTTTTTAGATAAGCAATGTATAATTTACTATGAACTATTTCAGCTTTTCTTGCTAAATCAAATGAGAATTCTGCTAGATAAAGATCTCCTTTCTTAGCATCTTTTATAAAACTTTTATACATTTTTTTGAATTCAAAAGTCTCTCCTGCTATTGCTTGAATAAGGTTATTTCTTGTATCTTGAACTTGTTTTTTTAGCTCTTCTTCATTGGTTTTAACGATTTCATTTGCATTAACTTCAGAATTGGTAATTTTTGCAATCGCTTGTATGTGATTTTTTATATGTATACTTTCTGCAGATGAGATCGCTCTAAATAAATGAGCAATTTCGGAATAATTCTCTTTTTCTGCTTGTTCAGCAAAGAGCTCGTATTTTATCTTAGCATTGGTTTCTCCGTTTATTGCTTCTTTTAAATTATCTATAATTAATGACATTTCAATCTAATCGAATTTTTTTTCTGAATTATATTAATTTCTTTTTCTTTTAAGAATTTATTACTATCCTAATAAAAATTCTTTCAGTGAAAAACCTATTCTTTATAAATAATAAATAAATAATAATATATAATATTCAAAATCAAGTAAACGGAAAAGAAAAATGTTTAGAGAAAACTTAAAAGATCCTTCATCAGCTTGGTTTTGTTGTTGGCGTTGGCACGCATAGAGCGTGCGCAATGGCTTTAATTATTTTTAGAATTTCTTGCTTTTTTCTCTTTATAATTCTTAAAATTTTATGTTTGAATTGTAAAGAATAAAGGGGTTTTCTACAATATTAGAAATTCTAAATCTTAAAATTTTAATAAAAAAAATAAAAAAATTGAATAGGATGACAGAAGAAAAAATAGTTGATGGTTTGAAAAAAATAACTCAAAAAGTAAGCTTAACAAGTGAAGAAGCAGAAAATATAATGAGAGAGATAATGTCTGGTAAGGTACAAGACGCTCAATTAGGAGCATTTTTAACAGGTTTAGCTATGAAAGGAGAATCTGTTGATGAAATCACAGGATTTGCTCTAATAATGAGAGAATTTGCAAATCAAATTGAACCTAATGTAGAAGGAGATTTATTAGATACTTGTGGAACTGGAGGAGATAAAATTAAAACATTCAACATTAGTACAATTTCGGCCTTAGTTGTTGCAGGAGCTGGAATACCTGTTGCAAAACACGGAAATCGAGCTGTAACTGGTACATGTGGTAGTGCAGACTTATTGGAGGGGTTAGGGGTGAAAATTGATTTACCTCCTGAAGAAGTTAAAACTTGTATTGAAAAAGTAGGTATTGGATTTATGTTTGCGCCTTTATTTCATCCGGCGATGAAATATGCTATGCCTACTAGAAGGGCTTTAAAATTAAGAACTGTGTTTAATATACTTGGACCATTAACAAATCCTGCAAATGCCAAGTGTCATGTATTAGGTGTATTTCAAAAAGATTTAACTCCTGTTATGGCCAAGGTACTAAATGGCTTAGGTGCAAAACATGTTTTTACAGTTCATAACTCATATGGTATTGATGAAGTAGCACCAGTAGGAATAAATTATATCACAGAAGTGAATAATGGAACAATTGAGAGTTATGCAATTACCAATGAAGATTTTGGTATTCCTGATTGTTCGATAAATGATATATTAGCGGGAAATTTAGAAGAAAATCTTAAAATCGCAGTCAATATCTTAAAAAATAAAGTTATCGATTCAAAATACAACACTGTATTAATGAACGCAGCATTAGCTCTTAAAAGTGTAAATAAAGCAAGCGATATCAAAGAAGGAATTGAAATCGCTAAAAATGCTATTGAATCTGGAAGTGTTTTTGAAAAACTTAAACAATTTATCGAAGTATCTGGCGGAAATCAAGACAAGTTAATGAGTTTATTATAAAAGAAATAGCTTGAGATTAATGAGTTCGAATAAAATAAAAGAAATAGTGGAGCAACGGAAAAAATCTATTCAAAGAGATGTAGATTTCATGAGAGATTTAGGAAGTGAGATTATCAAAAAGAATCGGGGACCTTTAAGTGAGATTATTAAATATAATCAAGGGATTTCGATTATCTCAGAGATTAAACCAGCCTCTCCTACTTTAGGCGATATTAAAAAGAATATTAATGTTAAGGCTATTGCTACAGAAATGGAAAGTGCAGGAGTAATTGGTTTAAGCGTTTTAACTGAACCAAATTATTTTAATGGTTCCTATGAGAATCTCAAGTTAGCAGTAGAAAGCACGAAATTGCCGTGTTTAATGAAAGATTTTGTTGTTGATGAGATCCAATATAAAATTGCTGCTCAAATAGGAGCAACTAATATTTTGATTATAAATTCAATTAGCAATTTGGAGGATTCATACCGCAAAGCTTTAGAATATAGCTTAGAACCTCTGATAGAAATCCATGATAGTGAAGAACTCAATGATATTCGTCATTTATATGATATAGGTTTAAAGCCTGCATTAATCGGAGTGAATAATCGCAATTTGAAAACATTAAAAATTGATTTAAACACATCAAAAGTAATCATTCCGAAGTTGAAGGAAGAATTTGGAGATAAAATTCAAATTATTAGTGAAAGTGGAATAAATACAGAAGATGATATTAAGTTTTTACTTCAGTATAAAGCTAATGCATTTTTAATTGGTTCTTCAATAATGAAATCGAGTAATATAAGAGAAAAAATATTGTCATTAAGAGGTTTAATTAATAAAATAGGTTGAGAAAATGGATTATAGAATAGATTTTGAGAAAATTAAATGGAAAGAACCTGCGATTGGTGTAAGATTTAAGTCTTTCATATCCAATAATAAACAAGTACGCTTGGTTGAATTTACTGATGAATTTATAGAACCTGATTGGTGTACGAAAGGACATATAGGTTTTGTATTAGAAGGAGAATTAGAAATTAATTTTGATGGAAAGTTAGTTAAATATGGAGCGGATGATGGTATATTCATTCCTAAAGGACCAGAACATAAACACATGGCAAAATGCATAACTAAAACAGTAAAATTAATCTTAATAGAAGAAATTTAAAGGTGAAATATAAATGGAGTACATAAAAATATGTGGCTTAAAAGAAATCGAACACATTGAATTATGTAGGGATAATGATGCTAATGCCGTAGGTTTCATATACAATGTTCCTAGTTCTCCAAGAAATTTGGAAAAATCCAAATTAATGAATCTTTTAAAAGACATTCCTAAGAAATTATTAACTGTAATTGTATTTAAACCCCAAAATATCTTAGAATTAGAAAGAGTAATAAATGAAATAGATGTTGATTTATATCAGATTCATAGTAATTTTGAAAATCTAGAAATGGAAGAAATTCAACCTGAATTGAAAAAAAAGATTATTTTAGCATTACAAGTAAATTCTTCCAATAAAGATGATGTAATTTATAAAATTAATAAATATTATGACCAATTTTTTGGTTTTTTAATTGATAATAGTGAAGGTCATGGTACAGAATTTAATTTCAATATCGTTGCAGATATTATAAATAATACCAAAGGAGCGAGTATAATAGTTGCTGGAGGTATTGATAGTAACAATATTGAAAAGATAATTAGAGATTTAAACCCTTATGGAATTGATATAAGTAGTTCATTAGAATCCGAAAAGGGGGTTAAAGATCCATTAAGAATTGAAAATTTTTTAAAAAAAGTAAATGAAATTAAGAAAACATTATGAGGGATAAAAATGAAATATAGTGGGAGATATCCTAATAAGTGCGGTAAATTTGGGGATTTTG
Organism: Promethearchaeota archaeon; assembly: GCA_019058295.1. Lineage (GTDB taxonomy): Archaea > Asgardarchaeota > Lokiarchaeia > Sigyniarchaeales > SOKP01 > LW40-45. The sequence continues at coordinate 82,741 of JAHPZI010000021.1, forward strand.
GAGGTATTTTTGCTCCAGAGGTTCTCATGCCAGCACTTAATGAGCTTACTGAAGCTTTTGAAAAATATAGAAATGATGAAAGTTTCAAAAAAGAGTTTTATCAGATACTCGAATCATATGGGGGTCGTCCAACACCTTTATTTTATGCTAAAAGATTAAGTGAAGATGTAGGATGCAAAGTATATTTGAAAAGAGAAGATTTACTTCATGGTGGAGCTCACAAATTAAACAATGTAATAGGACAGGCATTATTAGCCAAGAAAATGGGAAAAACAAAGCTTGTAGCAGAAACAGGTGCAGGGCAACATGGATTTGCTACTGCTATTGCTGGAGCTTATTTCGGCATGGAAACAAAGGTATTCATGGGAGAAGTTGATATCGCCAGACAAGCATACAATGTATATCGCATGCAATTACTTGGAGCTGAAGTAATACCTGTAAAAATTGGTTCGAAAACATTAAAGGATGCGATTAATGATGGACTTAGATATTGGATCACCAATGTGAGAGATACTCACTACTTAATGGGAAGCGTTGTCGGTCCACATCCATATCCGCTATTAGTGAGAGAATTCCAAAGAGTTATTGGAATTGAAACTAAAAAGCAAATAATGGAGTTAGAGGGTAGATTACCTAATGCAATCATCGCTTGTATTGGTGGTGGAAGTAATGCTATAGGAATAATGTATGATTTCATTGAAGATGAGAATGTCCAGTTAATTGGAGTTGAGGCTGCTGGAGAAGGATTAGAAACAGGAAAACATTCAATAGCATTAGGGTTAGGTCGAAGAGGAGTATTACATGGATCCTTAATGTATCTATTACAAAATGAATATGGTAATATACTAAAGACACATTCTATAAGTGCAGGACTAGATTATCCTGGTGTTGGCCCCGAACATTGTTTTTTAAAAGAATTAACAAGGCTTAGAGTAGAAACTGCAACAGATAATGAGACTTTAGCGTCTTTTCAAAAATTATCCGTTATAGAAGGAATTATTCCTGCATTGGAGTCATCACATGCACTTGCGTGCCTGGAAAAAATTAAGGGTGAGTTTAATAAAGATGACATTGTAATAATTAATTTATCTGGTTCAGGTTCTAAAGATCTAAATATAATCAAACAGCGTATGGAGTTTAAAGTAAAATGAATCATACAAATAGAATCTTGGACCTTTTTAATGATAAGAATGCATTAGAGGAAAAATATTTTATGCCCTTTCTAGTTTGTGGAGATCCTTCGATTGAACAGTTTATCTCAATGATTGAAAAAATCGATCCTTATATAGATATCCTTGAGTTAGGCATTCCTTTTAGCGACCCAATTGCTGATGGTCCTACCGTTCAAGAGGCAAATATGAGAGCATTCGAGGCAGGCATCAATACAAAAGTCGCGCTCGATACAATTAAGAAAATCAGGACATTTTTCCAAAAACCGATTGTTATTTTAACTTATTACAACATTTTAATTCAAGGATCAGAGACAATAGAAAGTTCATTGGATAATACATTGAGAAGATTCAAGGAAAGTGGGATAGACGGAATTGTTATCGCCGATCTTCCAATTGAAGAAGCAGGTTTAGCGTTAAAATATTGTAAAAAACATAATATATCCCTTATATTTTTAATTGCTCCTACAACTACAGATGATAGATTAGAAAAAATCTTGAAAGAAGCAAGAGGATTTGTCTATTTAATATCTATATTGGGTGTTACCGGTGCTCGGGAAAAAATCGCTCAAATCACGAAAGAAACGATTAAAAGAGTAAAAAGTAAAATCAAAACCAAAATTCCAATTTTCTTGGGATTCGGTATATCTACACCGGAACATGCATCCACTCTAGTTGAATTAGGAGCCGATGGAATTATCATTGGCTCGGCAATGATAGATGTTATTAAGAGAAATCTAAGCGATTTCACCAAAATGGAAAAAGAACTTGTGGAATTTGTATCAAGTATAAATAATGCGATTAAGTGATTAAATTAAAATGTCAAATAATATACTAAAAGTCGGTGTGATTGGGTGTGGAATTATTGCAAAAATAGGACACTTACCATGGTATAATCATTCAAAAGAGGCAAATATAGTCGCTTTAGCAGATCCCGATGAGAAGAAGCTTAAAAAAGCAGGAAAATTATATAATGTAGAGAAATTATATACTGATCCAAATGATCTTATTGATGATCCTGAAATTGATGCTGTTAGTATTTGTTCACCTCATTGGGCTCATGCTCAACAAACAGTAAGAGCTGCTGATAACGGAAAACATATTATTTGTGAGAAGCCTATTGGGACCGACTTAAATCAGATTGATGAGATGATTAAGGCTGTTGAGAAAAATCAGGTAATTTTCCAAACTGCTACACAAAAAAGATTTAGTCCAGGGTTCCAAATGATAAAAGAAGATCTATTAGAAGGAAAACTCGGTGATGTATTCCATGCGTCTATTTATTGGTATCATTTCATACCTGACTTAGATATTCCATGGATAAGAAAATCTCTGGATTTTTTAAAGAAATTGGGTATTGATATAGAAAAAAATATGGGTGCATGGAGATTAACAGATGAAAGAGCAGGAGGGGGCGACTTAATGGATCATGTTCCTCACTATTATGATTTATTTAGATTTTGGTTTGGTGATGTCGCTACAGTAAGCGCTCAAGTGAGAAGAGTCTATAAAAGCAGAGCTCATGAGGATCATGGCGCAATGCTTTTTTCATTTAAAAATTGTGAAACAATTGCTGTTTTTGAAAGATCTCAGAATATAACTGGACGAGTAAAAGGTGAAGAATTAGGACGAATTCACGGCACGAAGGGTTCATATTACTTTGATGTGCCACATGAATATAACTTAGAACCAATGGAAATTAAAAAATTCATGTTCTCTTTAAAGAATTATATCGTGAATCGAAAGAAAAAGATAAAAATCAAGTATCCAAAAGATAAATGGAACCTTAGTTATGCTAGAGAAATTCGGAGTTTTATAAACCAATGTCTGGGAAAATCAAATGAGGATGTTGGATTTCCAGAAGAATGGATCCCAACAATCTATGATGGTAGGGCTGCTTTAGAAGGAGTCCTAGCGACTTATGAATCGTCTCGAACAAATCAAACTATCCATTTACCATTAAAAAGTTATTCTCCAATCAATTGGAAAAATACAGTGGAGTGATTTATTAAAAATATGATTGATTATGGTCATACTTGCTTATTGATCTTTGCTCAAGGTACTTGGAAAGAAAACTATAGAATGAGATTTTTAAAGAAAATTAAAGCTAAGTTTATTACTTCAATGAAAATAGATGACATTGATCTCTGGGGCGAGAATGAGCAGATTCCTTTATTTGATCCTAATCATCCAGAAGCAAATGATAATCCCTGTGAATTATGTGATCCTTTATCTGAGATTTTTTTAAAAAAGAAAGGACAGAACGATGGTTTTATTCTTTTCTCACATAACGTTCTTGGATGGGATGGAATGAAAGATTTTTTTCTATATATTTTAGGAGAATCAAATGTGAAAAAGATATATTACTTAGAATTGGATGGATTTTCTTACTTAGTTAGTACAAAGGATAGGATTCCCGAAATCCTAAATGCTTTAAAAGAGAAGAAAGTCAATAGATCTACTTTCTTTGATCTATTTGAAAAAGAAAAGATAGAATTTAGTATAATATATGAAATTTTAAAATATTAAGTTTATATTTGCGAAATATAAGAAAAGAAGAGGAATAGAATTAGAAATCATTAATTTTAATGTTGTTTTCCCTAAATAAGGATTTAATTTTTCTTTTTGTATCAATTGTAAGCCATTCAGAATAGTTGTATTCAGTTTCCAATCCAATTTTTTCTGATTTTGAAAGCCAAAGCGGATTGTAAGGTAATAACCAGACCTTATCTATGTTTAAAGATTTGAAATATTGTATCCAACTCCTTAGATTTTCTTCCTTTAAGGTAATTTCTGGAATCAGAGGTATTCTCGGTAAGAGTTCTATACTTTCATTTTTTATTAAGTATTCAAAATTGCTTAAAATTAATTGATTAGGGACTTTACAATATTTTTCATGTATATTTGAATCATATATTTTTAAATCGAAGTAAATGAGATCTAAAAAGGGTAACACTAATTCTATAAATTTCTCATTATTATAATAACCACTTGTTTCAATGCATATATGAATTCCATACGTTTTCAGTTCTTTCAACAAAGCATTTAAATATTCCATATGAAACGTAGGCTCTCCCCCAGATAATGTAACTCCTCCCCCTGTATTATCATAAAATACTTTATCCCTCAATATTAATTCGGCTAATTCTTTAATATCATATTCCTTACCTACATATTTATAAGCTTGATTAGGACAAACTTCTATACATTTACCACATAAATCGCAAATATCTCTATCAATTCTATATTGATTAGAGAAGTTGATTGCTCCTTTTTTACAATGACTCATGCAAATCGTGCATTCACTACAATCTTCTTTAGTGAATGATAGCTCTTGATCAGCTTTCTTAGTTTCAGGATTTTGGCACCATACGCATGAAAGAGGACAACCCTTAAAAAAAATTAAGGTTCTAATCCCAGGGCCATCATCTAATGCATTTCTTCTAATATCTACGATTAAGGTTTTCATTTTAAATAAAAATTAATTGAGAAATCATCGCTTTTAAAGAAAATTATCTTGCGTTGAATTCAGTTCTTTCTATAAGTTCTATTTGCATATTTTTATTTATTTTTGTGAAGTAGGCATTATATCCAGATATCCTTACTAATAACCAATGGTAATTTTCTGGATGGACCATTGCGTCTCTTAACATATCAGAGGTTACTATGTTAAATTGCCATTGCATTCCTCCTAAATCGATAAAACTCTGCACGTATCCTGTAAAAAGATCTAATGTTTCTCCATGAGAGTCTCCTGGATGGGGCACCAATTTAACGTTATATGAAGCATTATTTGGCATCTTTAAATGGTCTAAACTTGCGATTGTACGTATATTCTGAAGCAAAAGATCAGAGCTTCCTGGAGCAGGAGTTAAACCGGGTGTTAATGCCTTTCCTTTCTTTCTGCCAGAGGGCAGAGCGCCTGTAAGCATTCCATAACCCACATGATATGATATAGACCAGTATCCAACAAGATAAGTACCCCCTCTGTAATTCTTTTCGGATTTGTATAAATCATAACAATAATCTAATAAATCATCAGCAATATCTTTAGTTCCAGGTTCATCGGATCCAAATTTAGGAACTTTTTGGATTTTATTAAGTAATTCTGCAGAACCATTCTCAAAATTATCTTTTAAAGCATATAATAAGGTTGAATAATTTATTTCCTTTTTATTATATATCAGATCTTTTATTACTAATAGACTATCAACAGCATCCGTAAGAGACACTAATGCTACTCCAGACGTATTATAAACAGCACCACCTTGTACGAGATCTTTCCCCTTTTCTAAAGGACCGTCATAAAACGCAGATAAAAATGGAGTAGGTTTGATATATTGATGACTTTCACCTAAATAGTTATTAATTTCAATTGATTGATCAATTAAATATTTCAATTGTGTTTTATAGGCACTATAGAAATCCTCAAATTTTGGAAAATTGTCTAGATCAGGGAAACCTGTTTCGGGTCCCACTTGTACTCCAATTAAAGGGTGAATGCCATTATTTAATGCCATTTCAAGCGGAGCAACCATATTTAGAAGCATTGCATTAGTATGACCGAAATGCTTTCCTACAACAGTTGGTTCTACACAACCAGTAGCAGCCCAATCTCTCGCATCTTCTAAAGCAAATCCTTCATTAACAAGAGCTTCAATCATTGCTTTATCATTATGTATTGAAGGGCTGGAAACCATATTTATATTAACCTCTGTTAGGCGTCTTAGATATTCTTTAGAATTTATACCAGAATAATATCTTGCATTCATATTGGGATCCTGAAAACACAACATTTCATTTGTTTTTAAAATAATGAATGTCATATCATTAACCGCATTATTACCATTACGATCTACACCACCAATTGTAACCGTATCATCTGAGGAACTACCACCAAATAATTTATTTCCTATAGAAGGAATCAATGGATCATGGTCATTGATTCTTAAGATTAAGTTTCCTACAAGCTCAATGGATTTATTGATTATTTTCTCTTTTTCCTCATCGTTCGATGTTTTTTCCATTTCAGATAAGAAATATGGCTGCAGCATTTGATCTAATCTTCCTATACTCATTGCAGAATTAGGATTCTCGCAATGAATGCAAGTAAAGCACGTCCAAATTGACTGAACTGCTTCTTGTAAGGTTTCTGCTGGTTTAGCAGGTACTTTAGCACATATTCTTGAAATTTCTTTCAATTCATCTATTCGTAGGGCTTGCTCAGGATCATTTGAATCTAAGCTTTCAGCAATTCGCAAGGCTTCCTCGCTCAAATGGTTAGCATAAGCTAAAGCCCCATTAATAGCAGTTTGAATTGCTTTGTAGAAATTTTTCTTTTCATCTGAAGTGGCCTCCGATTCCATTTTTACTGCTTTGTTTCTTATGCTTTCTAACCCTTCATTTAGTATCTTCGGAAAACCAGGAACTGTATGTGAAATGGCATTATTCTTCATCATAAAGTAGAAGACCCATCTTTCCTCGATCCATAACGATTTAGGGTTATGCTTGTTAACGCGACAATGCTCTCGAACATTTCTTTCCATCCAGTAAGGAAACACTTCTTGGCTTAATATATCTGCATCTTTAGGGGCAATATCGTTAGGATTAAGCTCGCGAACACCTAATGATTGTAATTCCGGCCAAGCAGCAGTACCAATCAATTCAGGATAAATTGGAATCCCTACTTCTTTTGATGTAGTGGAACCTGCGATAAGGAATTGACCATGAATTATAGGTTTTTTATTTGACATTATGTAATTTACTGCCCCCGCGTTTCGTAGTTCTGGATCAAATGGATTCCCAGATTTATCAGTTTCATAACCATTTTCTAAATGATACTCTGTCAACAATTTTGCTCGTTCAACGCAAATTGCAGGTTTTAATGCCCTTCTTCGACTTTTAAGATACTTTAAACGTGGAAAGTCATTAATAGAATAATTTGCTAAATAAGGATCCTTTAAATAATGCACGTTATCAATTTTCCGATTTAGTGCGTCACTTTTAAGCTTTCTATTTTCTTCACCTTTTTCAATTTCTTCAATCGAATGTATTAAACGGTTTTCGGGACCTTTATAACCCTTAATTTTAGCACCCGTGGCGAGTGTAGTAAGATATGAGAATTTAGTAAGATATGCCATATTACCTTCAAAAGACATTGAATTATCTAAAAGATATTCGAGTGTTTCATCTGCAGATTTATCCCAAGTTTCTGCTAGAGTCGCCTTATCTTTATAGATTATTTTTATGTTTGGATCATCAACTATCCCTTCTTCGGCAGTTATTTTTCCATTATCAAAGATTAATTTTAAATTAAATCCACCATCACGAGTTGTAAATTGATATTTGGCATTAAAAATGAATCCTGTCTTCTCGTTATAAATTTCCTTTCGCAATCTTCTGCGTGTAAAAACTATATCTAAAAGTCCAAGAGTTTCTTTAAATTTCTCTAATGATTCATTAATTTCAGCTTCATTCATTTTAATATTCCCCTAGTCTTAGAAATCTCGAATTTTTTTATTATTAATTGTTTTTAGTTATCCTAATTTTTAAATATCATCATTCTATTTAACAAGCTTCGTTTTAAATATTAGAATAAAAGATTAATAATTGGATAAAAAAAATATAAATACAACCTAAACCTTATTCTATTAAAAAACCTCAAAACAAGTTGTTTACTAAGTATGAATAATATGAAAAATAGTGTTGATTTTCAAGAACCAACTTGGTTTTGGGACTGGCGTTGGCACGCATAGAACGTGCGCAATGGCTTAACTTATTTTAGGATTTCTTTTCTTATAACGCATATAAAGAATAAGGGATTCTAATTCAAATTTTAATTATTAAGTTTTTTATTCAATAAAATAAATGATAAAAGAAATAGAAAAATAGTGGAATTGTAATGGAATTTGATATTCATATTGAAAAAATTGGAGAATTGGATGATATATTTGGGTTTTATAAATATTTAGTGAAACGTTATGATTTGAAAAAACATGCTTTATTAGAGTCCGCTTCAGAAAATACAAAAGAAACCTTATATAGTTTTATTGCAATGCAACCGGATTTCATGCTTGAAATTAATGAGGATAAGTTTAAAATATATGATATCTCTACTGCCCGAGGGGAAAGAATTAAAGAATACGTAGAATCTAGAGATCCTGCCGTGGAAAGACCGCATAATCCCTTGCCATTTAAAGATAATGTCGAATATAATATGGTTGCGCTCGATACTTTGAGCCATCTCACACCTTATTCTAATCTTCCTTTCACAGAATTATTCCCAAGGAACATCTTTTACGGCGGGATGCTTGGGTATATAGGGTATGACGTAGTTGCTCCTTATGTGGGTTATAAATCTACAAGCGAATTTCCAGATATTTTAATGGGGCTCTATACAAAAGCATTGGTCTATTCACATAAATCAAATGCATTATTCATGATTGATAATAGCATTAATGATTATTCAAAAGATAAAGATATCCGATATCAACTCAGCTTATTTAATAGAAATCATAATTCAGATGAAGTTGGAGAAATATCCTTGGATATTGAAGAGGTGGATGAATCTCATTTCAGATCCAACACAAGCAAGAGTGCTCATGAAAGAATGGTAGAAAAGACAAAAGAATACATTTATGATGGAGATATTATACAAGCAGTTATCTCCCGAAGGCTCTATACAGAGACAAAAATAGATCCTATGGCAATTTATGAGGTTCTAAGAGTTCTTAATCCATCGCAATATATGTACAATATAAATTTTGGTAATATTCGCATCATTGGGAGTAGTCCAGAAGCACTTATCTCAAAAAATAAAGATATTCTTAATACTGTGCCAATTGCCGGAACCATAAGAAGAGGCAAAACTCCAGAAGAAGATACAAAATTAGAAAAGGAATTGTTAGAGGACCCAAAGGAAAAGGCTGAACATATCATGCTTGTGGATTTAGCACGCAACGACCTCGCAAAAGTTTCATATCCAGGTTCTGTTGATACATTTGAACTCATGACAGTTCAAAAATATCAAAAAGTTCAACATATTGTTAGTAAAGTGAGAAGTAAGACACCTCTTGATGGGTATCAAGTTCTAAAAAGCGTATTCCCAGCAGGTACTCTTTCAGGAGCACCTAAAAAGCGTGCTATGGAAATAATACAAGAATTAGAAACAGAATCGAGAGGACCTTATGGGGGTGGTGTCGGCTATTTCTCATTTAATGGAGATATGGCGTTTGCCATTGCGATTAGGACACTTTTTGGGATGAATGGTACATATTTTGCTCAAGCAGGAGGCGGGATTGTCGCAGATAGCCAACCACATGAAGAGTACACAGAGACCTACAATAAGTTATATAGTGTTATAAAATCGATAAAAATTGCGGAGGCAAGAAAATAATGAAAATCCTATTTATTAACAATTATGATAGTTTTGTTTATAATTTGGTCAATTATATCTGTCAATTAGAACCCAACGGCCAAATTATTATCGAGGATAACCATATTGCGGTGGACAAGATTAAAGAAATGAATGTTGATAAAATAATTATTTCACCAGGACCTGGACATCCTAAGTATGACACGGGCACAGTAATTCCCATCATTAAAGAATTTTATTCCAAAATACCAATATTAGGAATTTGCCTAGGGCATCAAGCTATTGTCGAAGCTTTCGGCGAAGATGAGAATATGGAATATGTGGGCAGAGCTAAAGTAGGGCCCATGCACGGCAAGGAATCTAAAGTCTTTCACGACCAAGAAACAATTCTTAAGGACATCCCTAATCCACTCCAAGTAATTAGATATCACTCACTTTCCGCAAAATCCGATATTTTACCCCAAAACCTTAAAATTAGTGCGACTGCGGATGATGGCACAATCATGGGGGTTAGGCATAAACAATATCCTATAGAAGGGGTCCAATTCCATCCCGAGTCGATAAAAATGAAACCTTATGGAATACAATTATTAAAAAATTTCTTAGAATTAAAAATATAAGAATTTATCTAAAGTTTCTTGATGAAAGAAATAGTTGAAAAAAATAAAAGAATTAAAGAAATGGAGCTGCATTCGATAAAGTAAATGCGAAGGGTGCTAATGTGCTTAGTAGACAAGTTATAATTATTGTAGTTACAATAGCTCCCGCAATGATATTACCAGATTCTTTATAGAGAACCGCTAATACAAATGAACATAGAAGAGTAACAGGGGTTGCTATTATCAGAAAGATCATAGTAAAATAATTATTGGATACTACACAGAATAAGATTATATAGAAATATAAATATAATATCTGAAATAGAAATCCTAATACTCCAGTTTTTATTAATCCCTTTGGTTTGTCTCTAAGTTTTGTTTGGAACAGTAACTGCATAAGTATTCCGAGTGTTATCATAATTAAGAAAATAATAGTAAAATAGATTGGAACCCAAGGCAATTTAAATATTGAAGGAATCCATCCGATATAATTGAATCCAAATGTGAGAATTAGTATACTATAGAGAATTCCTCCTAAGATGATCCCTAATACAATATTTCTAAAAATTAATTCTTTCGGTTGTTTTAATGATTTTAGTATATATTCTTTTAATGAAGAATCCGACTTTTTAGCAATATTTCGGAGGAGCAATAGGATACCGAAGGCTTGTCCAAATAAAAGCATAGTAAATAATCCAGCAATGCTGAGAGGAAGTGTAAAGAGGATCCATGACATAATGACCATTCCTGGAATTCCAAATCCCAAGGAATATAATATTAGCTTTTTCGATAAACTCCTTACACTTTCGTTCGGCTCCTCAATCTCAATAATTTCCTCTTCCTTCTGATGCAAGATTACCCTTGAAAGTGGTTTTATCAGTAAGAAAAATAACCCAAGTCCTGCTGTTACCTGCATTACCAGAATCCAAAATCTAAAATGGGCGTAGAAATTTTCATCTGGAGCTTTCACATTAGGGAATGTGTTTACAACCCAGTATCTTGCTTCCCTTATAAAGTCTGAATCCCAAGCAAGGGTTAAATGATCGCTATTATCATCAAGATAAATCATTGAAGCATTACGTTCAAAATCTCCATATAATTTATTCACATAGACATTTTTCGTTTTTTTACCTAACCAATCCCCCATTTCTGTTTTAGTTCTTTCCAAGGGATGTGCTTCATCATAACGAGCTTGGATCATGAGAATATTCAAACTTCTATTAGAAATATCATCCTTTTCGATTTCCAAGCCTGATCCGACTAAAATTAGACACTTAAAATCATCATCTTCCTTGACTACCCTATTTCCCGGCCATCCTCCCATGCTATATCCAAGGTATCCTAAATTATGTATGTCAACATCGCTTCTTTCATCTAAGTACTTTTTTACTGCTTTAACATCCCTGTCTAATTTATCAAAACTGATAGCTCCCGTACTTTGACCATGTCCTCTAAAATCTAGTGTTACTACTATAAAACCAGCAGCGGCCATTTCAATCGCGTAACCTTTTAAAAACTCTTTAGTTGCGGAACCACCATGCCCCAAAATCATCGCTTTCATCTTCTTATCACCATTAATTGGTTCGAATACATTAAAATAAATGGTAATACCATCATCAGTTTTAGTTGTCAATCCATATGTCACCTTAACACTCGCAGGTGTTGCAAACATAAAGACAGTGCCCAAAATAAAGCATGAAATAAGAATAGAACCAGTCAAAATCCGTTTTCTGTTCATAGTATCTACTCTTACTTATTGGATATTAAATAAATTTTAGATATTATGAGTAGTTTATTCTTGGTTTATTTATAAGTGTTATTAAGATTATCAAAATTTAGAACTAAATATTGTTCTATAAAACCTTAAATTAAAAATTATATCGTAAAATTAAAATCATCAGAATATAATATGAATGTATAGGAGTGATTTAAATGACTATACTAAAAATAGAACAAGGTCAATCGCAAAAGATTGTAGATTTAGAAATTAAAGTCTTAGAAATTGAAGAATTAAATTATGTTAAATTTTCTATTAATCAACATGGAACCATCGTAAAATTTGGTGGAGGGCAAGAGGACAAATTCACAGCATTTGAAAAAATTTTCGAAGTCAAAGAAATAGGGAGATCACTTTTAGTTTTAGAAGTGATTGATGATAAATAACTAAAATTCATAGGAAAATGAGAAATTTCCTATTGAAGATGTTCAATCCCCCCGAATCCATTAGAATGAAGCCTCATGGAATGCAAATCCTGAAAAATTTCTTAAAATTATAAATTTTAATTATCAAAGTCCCCTTTAATTATATTATGAAGGTTGCAATAACCGGAATATCCTCAAAATTGGGACATGTAATACTTCCATTACTTGAATCTGATCCAGAAATTACTGAGGTCTTAGGGATTGATCTTAAAGAACCCGAGACATCTTATTCAAAAGTTAAATTTCTCCAACGAGATGTAAGGGATGAATCTCTTGCGGAAGAGTTCAAAGGATATGATATATTAATGCATTTGGCTTTTATTGTTAGGACACCACTCCCTAAAGATTTCTTTTCTATTAATGTAGATGGGAGTAAAAATGTTTTTAATTCGGCTATTCAAGCGGGAGTTAAGAAAATCATTTATGCTAGCTCTATTGCAGCTTATGGAAGCTTTCCCGACAATCCTATTCCAATTACTGAAGACCATCCTATTAGACTTGCGGAACCCAAGTTTTACTACAATGAAACTAAATACCTCGTCGAAAAATACTTAGATAAGTTGGAGAGTGAGAATCCTGAGATTATTTTTACTCGATTCCGCCCTTGCATTATATTATTTGGAAAAGCTTTACTCATGAATGATAAGAAGGTACTAAGCATAGCGCCTGAGGTTCCATTTCAATATATCTGGGGAGATGATCTAGCGCAAGCATTCTATTTAGCCACTAAAAAGAATGCCCCTGGGATCTTTAATATGGCGGGAGATAATCCACTTACATCTAGAGAGATTGCTGAAAGATTAGGAATGAAACTTGTGACAATAAATTGGCACGTAGCAAAATTTTTAGTGGGTTTCACCTATAAATTACACTTACAAAAGAAAATAAACACCGGTTGGGTGTGGGCTGCTCGATATCCAACTATTGTTGATTGTTCTAAAGCTAAGAAAGAACTAGGATGGACCCCTCAATTTGACACGCTTGGATCAATAAAAAAAAATTTAGAAGTACATTACGGATAAGTTGTATTGTTAAAAATGAAGGATAAGAAACCTAAGAAGATTTACAACAAACAATTAGTTGGTGTAGGTGTTAAAAAATCTCGTGGTATTCACACCATTTTCGAAATTGGTAATAACCAACATGAATTATATCGGAATCTTTTATTAGATTCTTTAGAAATGCCCTTAAATCCGAGGGTAAAATTTTATATTTTCCATTTCCTTAAGATTTTTCCCTGGCCTCTAAGAGGTTATCTTGAGGCTTCAGTTTGCCTTTTAGGAAAACATTCAAGTGGTATTGAGGGCTGGTATCCAATAACCATGCCAGTAACTGGAACTTTAGCATTATGGACCGGTCTTAAAGTAGGATATCCTAAGTACAAACCACAATCATTAACTTTAAAGTCTCAAAATGGAAATTGGATCGGAAAAGTTTTACATGATGATAGGGCTCACTTCACGTTAGAATTCTCACCAGAGGATGTGGACATTCCTTGGAGAGGGATTTTAACCACTGATACACCTTTTTTATTAAACTCGAAATTATCAGGAAAAATAAACCTTATGAAGCCATCCGTACATAAAGAAAAGCTCTATAAGGAAGAAACTGGAATGGTCTCCGTTACAATTGATTCTGACGAGCCATGGACTAACTTATTCAATACTAATGAACTAAAAGCTCCCGGCATTTTCTTTCAATGGGAAGGGAAAAAATATTTAACACGTGATCAAAAAAAACCTATATAATCCGATATTTTACCCCAAGACCTTAAAATCAGTGCGACTGCGGATGATGGCACAATCATGGGGGTTAGGCATAAACAATATCCTATAGAAGGGGTCCAATTCCATCCCGAGTCGATAAAAATGAAACCCCATAGAATACAAATCCTGAAAAATTTTTTACACTTAAAATTTAAGGAAGATAAGAAATTATAAAAATTAGTATGATTATTTAGATAATGAGAAAATATGACTTCAAACCTTAAGGAAGAGATTATAGACCTCATAAGAAAATTACCAGAAGATGCCACTATTGATGATATTATGTATCATCTTTATGTTAAAAAAAAGATATTAGCAGGTCTTAAAGATATTGATCAAGGGAAAATCGTTCCTCATGAAAAAGTCATGGAGAATGCCAAAGCGAGATTGGAACGATGGTTGAAATAGAATGGTCAACTACAGCTCAGATTGATCTGAATGATATTATAGATTATATTGCACAAGATTCGCTTGAATTTGCTCTTTCGTTTTATGATCAAGTAAAAGAGAAACTTGAAAATCTAACTGAATTTCCAAATATGGGAAGGAAAGTCCCAGAGCTCGATGATCCTAATATTCGAGAACTGATTTTTAGAAATTATCGTCTTATTTATCGTATCATGGGAGATAAGATTCAGATCGTTAGAGTTTTCCATGGTTCAAGAATTTTAGAATTTTAAACTAAATATAATCAAGATTAATTCCATCCGGAATCCCTTAAAATGAAGCCCTATGGATTGCAAATCTTGAAAAAATTTTCAAAATCTATAAAATACTTTTTATCTATTCTTATCAAATAAATAGAAGCATACAAGGATTATCCAGGCATATATAGAGAATAAATACACCCATTCATAAAAAACATAAGAAGGAAACCCAATCACCAACAATATAATAATTATAGGCATAACTAAAATCATATAGACTCCGATACTATGAGGTATATTGGTCCGATATATGATAATAACTAAACCATAAGAAATCGTGGAGATGATACCTCCAATGATGGCAAAGGTAGCAAATAAAACATGTATTTCTCGGTTGACATCTAATGTAATAATACCTGTTACTATCATATTGAGAAAAATCATGAGCATGCCAAAGAATGCCAAATTGATTATTTGAGGTTTATTTTCTTGGTTTTCTTGAATCTGGGACATTAATTGTTTCCTTATGAAAAAGGTAAGGGGTATAAAAAAGGGTCCCGAAATAACATTACCAATAGTTCTCATATAAGGAAAGGGGGTATATTCACTATTTCCCATATCGCTAATATAATTATCTATCATATTATAGCCTTTAGTTCCAAAAACCGCCGCAATTATGTAGCCTATAATTAGAGCTAATGATACAACGGTAAATGCGATAATCGTCGATATTTTAACAATTTTTGGTTTAGTTAAATAATCATATACTTTATTTTTCATCGTTTATTCCCATTATTTTTTTTTATTCTTCTCTTCTTCACGAAGTATGTTTTTCATTATTTTTCCGGTTGGATTTTTAGGTAGATCGCTTCTAAATTCAAAATATTGTGGAACTTTAAAATCAGCCAGATTCTTTTTACAGAATGCTTTTATTTCTTCTTCATTTAAAATGGTATTTTCCTTTAAAACAATGAATGCTTTTGGAAGTTCACCATAGATTTCATCATCAACACCAATAACAGTGGCTAAAGAAACTGAAGGATGTGAGTATAATACTTCTTCTATTTCACGGGGATAGATATTTTCTCCACCCCGAATAATCATATCCTTTTTTCTATCTGAAATAAAAAAAATACCATCTTCATCTTGGTGACCAATATCACCTGTATATAACCACCCGTCTTTTAGTGTTTCCTGATTTGCTTCTGGATTCTTAAAATATCCTTTCATCACGTGATCACCTTTGCATAGGATCTCTCCTTTAGTATTAGGAGGTAATTCATTACCATTATTATCCACTATCTTCATTTCAGTTCCAGGTAAAGGTAATCCAATGCTTCCAATCTTTCTTTTATCCTCTGTTAATGTTGGCATTGGATTAACTGAAGCAGCACATGTCGATTCTGTAAGTCCGTATCCCTCCACTACTTTACATTTGAATTTCTCTTCAAAAGCCTTCATAACCTCAATTGGTAAAGGAGCCGCACCACAAATCACAAACTTTAATGAGGAAAGATCTAAATGTTCATGCGGGATTTTTAATAGAATTGAAAGTATTGTCGGGACCGCGCTGAATGTAGACGCTTTATATTTTGCAACTGTATCCCAATGCTTTTTCGCAGAAAATCCAGGAGTTAATATGCAGCTCGCTCCGCAATATAGGGGAGTCATAACTGTAACAATTTGTGCATTAACATGAAATAGTGGCAATATTAGCATAAATCTATAATCTTCTTCTGATTTAGTATGTTCCACAATCATTTCACTATTTCTAATAATGTTGAAATGAGTTTGTAATACCCCTTTTGGAAAACCAGTAGTACCAGAAGTATATAATATTGCTGCGGGATCTAGTTTTTCATCAATTTCAACCTGTGGAGGTTTTATTGAAGATGCATTTTCCATTAATTCAGAATAACTTAATGTATTATTTTGTTGCTCTCCAATTAAAATTATATGTTCTAAACATGGTAAATCTTCTCTAATTTCATTTACATTTTCCAATAAAGCTGGAACTGTAACTATAATTTTTGCCTCAGAATGATTCACTACATATTGTATTTCACGTGGTTTAAATAATGCATTCACTGGACCTACTATTGCTCCAATTTTTGGAATACCTAGATAAAAGAATACATACTCCAACATGTTTGGAAGATAGATACTAACAATATCACCTTTTCGAATTCCTAAATTGAAAAGCATATTAGCTACTTTATTTGTTAACTTATTTAATTGAGAAAAGGAAACTTCTTCATCTTTCCAAAATAGGAATGTTTTCCCTTTATATTTCTCAGCTTGTCGTTCGACTAATTCACAAATATTCATTTTTTTAACCACTTTTTAAATTATGTTTGTGTTTTTATTACAATTTAAATTTCTCATTATTAATTCAATCTTTTCAATTCGTTTTTAATATTTTGCACTTTCGATGGTTTTAGGTCATAAATCTTCCACATACAGATAAATGCAATTAGATAAAATTGTTTAATATATTTATATTATAAATAATAATTGATTGACATAAAATAAGT
This sequence comes from Promethearchaeota archaeon, assembly GCA_019058295.1. Taxonomy (GTDB): domain Archaea; phylum Asgardarchaeota; class Lokiarchaeia; order Sigyniarchaeales; family SOKP01; genus LW40-45. The sequence goes on from JAHPZI010000021.1 coordinate 100,032, forward strand.
TTAAAATGAGTTTAAAATGAGTTTAAAATGAGTTTAAAAGATAAGCCTTTAGAGAAGAAGAAACTTTTATACAATTACTTAATTGATCCAAAAGTGACAAGACGTAATATACTATTTGTAGCAATATTCTTACCAACAATGCTCATAATTGGGGTGCTTGTTGCAGTGTTTTTGGGACCTGGTAACTTTAATATAATAGATAATTATATAAGCGACATGGGTTCTCATCGATATACACCGATTCCCAAATTCCTTGATGATGGTGTCATGATAACAGCTGTTTTGTTAGTTCCACCATGTTTTTACATTAAGCATGTATTCGATTCAAAATCAAAACAATTAGAATCTTTAAACGTGCCAAAAGGTTATTCAACCATTGTATTAATAATGATGCTTATTGGACTGTTCGGTATTTTTAGTTCAGGTTTTATATCCGAAGATGTGGCAATTAGCTTATATCCAGTAACTTCAAGTGCATATGATTTACATGATATCCTTTCCACTGTCCAGTTTGTTGGGCTTGCTAGTGCTGGATTTCTTATTGGAATTATTCTAGTGCGTTATCCTTCAGGAATTCTTGAATTAGGTGCTTACGAAAATAAGTCAAAGATATATCCGATTTTATTGGGATTAGTAATGATTTTTCTCACACCAATATTAACTACCTTATACTTGTTAGAATTCCCGCCATCAGCACCGTTTTGGGAATGGATGTTGTTTTTCTCCCTTTTTGGATGGATTTTAGCCATAGGAATAGTAATTTTACACCAGATTAAGACAGAAGAGCTGAAGTAATATTTATTTTTTTAAAATTCATCTTAGAAATTTTAAGATATTATTAACTGAAGTTCCTTGTTGATTAAGCTTACCACTAAAATGATGAATAGTGCTATTAACACATCCTTTAATTGTATTACATTCAGAAGTAATACATGCGATTTCTAACTCAGGTCCGGTTATGAAATCAATTGCGGCTTTAAAGAATGCATATTTAATGAGGATTATCGCAATTTGTTTTTCTTTTGGAACTAATCCCCTATATAGGGCTTCCTTGTACTCTGAATCAAATTGCTCTTTAGCTAAATAAATTACATTGATGACACAATCTGTGCTTTTAAAGGATAGTTGGACACCAATATTGAGTTTTTTTATCTGAGCTTCTTTTTTATAATTTTTTTTTATAAGCTTCCTCATTGCGGCTAATAGTTCATCTTGATTTTGATCCCGTGCTGTATAAAAGATGATATCTAAATCACTATCTCGTCTACCTTCTACATTTGCTTTTGAAGCAATTTTTGCGACTTTTGCGATTTTGTAACCCAGATTTTTATGTAAAAAAGCTACAATACTATGCCATTTTGATTCAAATTTTAGTTTTTGCTTTTGATCTTTATTCATATGTAGAAATCGTTGCTTTAATCTCTTTTCATCTAAAGTGACCATATTTAAAGTCCTCGGACAAGTTTTAATTCAAACCTTAATAATTAAGCTCTTTCATTGTTTGTGTTAAGGATCTTAAGAATATATCTACATTTTCAAATATTTAACTCATCGGTAAGAACAATTTCTGCTGCCAAGCTACCCGTATACATAGAAACTGGAAATCCCCCTAAAAAAGGTTCAAGTACTGAATAGATCCCCACCATTAATAAGTGATCAATCGGAGTTGTTATTAATAATTTATTATTTAATCTAACTTTAGTTAGGTCCCGCCCCCATCCCGCTATGGATCCTTTAGTTCGCTGACCCCAGTCTCTATAGGTTAGAGGGGTTGCGATCTCCATAACCTCAATTGCTTCTGATAACCCTGGCAAAATTTTTTCAACGGTCTTTATTAATTTTTCAGCTAGATCCCGCTTATATTCTTTATATCCTTGTTTTCTCTTTTTTTCTCCTGTACGCCAAGGATCCCAATGGGAATAAGGCATGTTAACTCTCAATACTAAACTTTTTTTACCTGGTGGGACAAAATTTAGGGAGTTATTAGACCATAGACATATTTCAATTTCCTTATTTGCAAAATCAATAAAATCGTTGGCAGATTCTTCGTTTAATACACTGCGGTAGAAAAGATGATTTGTTCGAATTTTTTTTAGATCAACCTTTTCAGGTGCGATACCGAGATACACGCAGAGTTCAGAACCAGTGTAAGGTGTTTTTTGGACAGATTTTATAAAATTCTTCTCTAACTCCTTAGGATCGATCATTTCTAAAATCACTTTTTTATAATCTGCATTAGCGATAATCCACTCAGCATTAAAATTCTTCCCATCAATAGTTTCCACGCCGGTAGCTTGATTATTGTTAATTAAAATTTTTCTCACTGGCGTTCTTAGCATAGTCACTCCTCCATGCTTTTCAAATATTCCATGCAATATCTCATTAATTTCTGAAATGCCTTTCGAAGGAAACCATATTCCCTTAATAGACATTACATTCCACATAAATGCCAAATGCACGACTGACATTACCGGTGAGTAAGTTCCTTGGGATCCAATCAATCTTTTCAAACTTTCATTTGACAAATAGCGATCTAAAAACTCTCGGGAACTTAAATGATCGTATTTCTCAATTATTTCAAGCTGCTCTTGATAGCTATTAATCTGTTCTTCTGCTCTCTGCTTATTTTTTCCAAGTAAATAATCGGGATGCCGCTCCTGGACTTTTGAAATGGAATCGATCACAATAGACAACTCGTTGAATACCATTTCAATTCCATCTTTCTCTTCTTTAAATAGACCTTGAAGAGTTTCTTTAAATTTTTCCCATTCTTTTGAATAAATTACATCTATTTCGGGAGAGAGAAGCTGAAAATGGTTTCTCTGAAATTTTAACTCTCCTTCAAATCCTATTTCCTCCAAAATCTGCTTTACAACATCAGGGAAACTGAAGGATAATGGTCCCATTGGAAAAGTATATCCTTTTCTTTTAAATGTGTGGCTGGTGCCTCCGATATGATGGATTTTCTCTAATAATAATACCTCCTTTCCTCTATTAGCGAGTTTCGCAGCACAAGTCAACCCACCTATTCCCGCTCCAATTATTATCGCATCGTACAAATTCAATCTCTCTTTGCATTTTTTATATAATACTTTTGGGATGGGTTATTAATGAACTTATCATTAATCCCAATATACAAATATGAATTTAAACGTGGAAATAGCTAAAAGAAATTACAGACGCTCATTAAATAGGTTTTCCCTCATTATCCCATCCACGGAGCTCATAATAATCTTTAAGCAAATCTTGTAGCGGTGGAACATTCTTCCTAGTGCCTCCTTTATCTAGTGGAGTTGAAAAACGAGTTCCATAGGTGTCGTCGTCTTTAGTTGTTCCACATTTGAGGTTGTAACTTCTCTTCATATTGAATATTCTTTCTCCTGCTTCAATCCACGATTCAATTGAATAAGACCTTCCTGTTATAGCATTTAGAGCATTAACCCAGGGTGTAAGTTTATTTGTAAACCAATATCCAAAAATACATCCCCCACACGCTGAATATGCTTCGCTACCATTTTGAACTTTAATTAAAATTTCTGCTACATCCTTATCGCTACTAAAACGATTAATACCTCCGGTTAAATTGATTTCTTCCTTAAGATTCATATAAGATGATACATGCATCGGCTCATAACAATGATAAGCACCTCTTGGAGTCGTTGCGTAATCTAAAGCGGTTAAATTATTTGCTCGAGGTTCATGAGCAGGGATTTCAAGACCTTTACCATGCATTGAGAGTTCCTCGGGTAAACCCTTTTTTTCGCAGAAAGCTCGAACACCTTGTGAAAGTTCATCTCCAATTCCTTCGCGATTAGCAATCATATTGATTAATTTTTCAATTGGTTCAATAGCCCCCCAAATTTGATCTTCAGAAAATCCTAACTGCTGAAGATCGTATTTAATTAATTTTCGATCAATTGATTCAAGAAAACATGCTATAACTGCCCCTAAAGAAATAGAATCTAATCCTAAGTCATTTATTATCAAATTCCATTTTATAACTGTTTCTAAATCATCAACGAGGAGATTAGATCCTATCATTCCAAGTGTTTCATATTCTGGTCGAGAAACCCATTCACCATTATATTCAATAAATCCTCTACAAGCTGTTGGACAATTAAAGCACCCGTGTTTTTTAACTTCCCCACGAGCATTAATCGCTTTCGCTCCAAGATTTTTTATTCCAATCCATCGGCCCGTTGAATAATTCTTAATTATTACATCTCCAACGCTATACATGGAGTCAATATGTACTGGAGTTCCAGAATCCGCCATCACCATGGCTAAAGCGTCGTTTTTTATAAGTTCTCTTATGTCTTTTGCAGCTTCATTTAATTTTTCTTTATTATTAACTTGGACTTTTCCGGTACCTTTAACAACAATAGCTTTTAACTTTTTGCTTCCCATGATAGCACCTAATCCACATCGTCCAGCAGCATGATGGTTGTCGTTAATAATACAAGCGATATTCACAAGATTTTCCCCCGCAATCCCTATAGTGGCAACCTTAATTTTATCATCTCCCTGAAGCTCCTTTAATTTTTCTGTAGTTTCTTGAGTTCCACATCCCCATAAATCTTTTGCACTTAAAATCTCAGCTTCTCCATCTTTAATGCATAAATAAACGGGATTCTCGCTTTTACCTTTAATTATAACTAAATCAAATCCCGCACATTTTAATTCTTTTCCAAAAAAACCTCCTGAGGAAGCTTCCCCTATTATTTTTGTGAGAGGGGATTTGGCCATTACAAAATGTCTTCCGCAAAATGGCACAGCGGTTCCGCAATAAGGACCAACAGAAAAAATAAGAAGGTTTTCTCCGTCAAAAGGATTTATATTTGGATCTAATTCTCGCGTAACTATAGAGGTTGCAACTCCCATACCACCCAAAAATTTTTCTTCATCCTCAGCTTGGATTTCTTCAAAAGAAATATCTTTATTATCTAAATTTATTCTAAGAATTTTTCCCATTATTCATCCCTAATATTTATTAGTATAAAACCAATTCTCACTGTTTTTAATATTAATTTTTAAATTCATTACATAGAATATTTTTTTTGATTTAAATTTTAATTCCATTCCAAATTCATCAAAATACTAAGTATTTCAGCTATTCAGCTTTTGGAATAGAATGTCTCAGCACCTTGCCATTTAAAGCTCCCGTGTGCTTGCCGTGATCGCATGTGATTTCCCCATTAACAATCACATACTCAATTCCTTCGGGAAATTGATTTCCATTTTCAATTGTACCCATTTCTTTAATGAGTTTATAGTTAAATATGACAAGATCTGCTTTATATCCTTCCTTAATTACGCCTCTATCTTTGATTTGGAGAATCGACGCTGGGAGAGAAGTCATCTTTCTTATGGCTTCTTCCAATGATATAATTTTCATTTCTCGCACCCATCTCGAAATAACTCTGGGAAAGGCACCATAAGCACGAGGATGACTATTTCCACCTATATTTAGATTAGCATCTGAGCTCGCGCAAGAAAATGGTTGTTTATAAAAAGGAATTACGCTCTTTTCCTCGTCTTTCATCATATGGATTATTAATACTCCTCCTTCTTCGTCTCGCATAAAATCCAACATAGAATCTTCCAATTTTTTCCCAGGGTAAAGTTTTGTGAGCGTTTCATGCATGGTTTTTCCGAGAAACTGGCGATTATTATTAACGTGAAGAAGTTTTACGCTTTTTGCGATTTTAGGATAGGCGAGTCGTTTCAACAAAAATTTAGGGATTAATCGGACAATAAAAGGGGCATCAGCTAAAAAGGCAGACGATAATCTCTCCCATACTTCCTTTTTAATTTGGTTTCTGGTTTTGGGATTGGACAAATTTTCTATGAAGTTTTCGAATACCCATGTATTTAATAATACAAACGGAAGACTGGTAACGCCATCATCATAGGGTACTACATCAGCAGTAATCTCTATTCCTCCGTCTCGTGTATCTTCTAATAATTGAATGGCTTCTTTAACTAATTCTTCGGTATTATATTGGCTTAAAGTCATCCAATGTGAAATATGAGCCCTAACATTAGCTTCTTGGGCTATACGAATGATTTCCTTCATTCCAATTTCAATGAACTTCGCACCATTATTTCTCAAATGAGAATTATAAATTCCATCATATTTACTTACTACCTTGGAAAGTTCGATAAATTCTTCAGTATCTGTAGTGGATCCTGGGGGATAATCTAAGCCAGTAGACAATCCAAATGCCCCAAATTCCATCCCTTCTCTGACTATCTGCTTCATTTGTGACAGTTCTTCTTGGGTTGCTTGGCGCATGTCTGCTCCCATTACGCAAGTTCTTATATTTATATGGGGGACCATAAAGGCCAAATTGAGAGAAACCCCCATCTCCTCTAAAGCTCTCCTCATTTCCTGAAAGTCCCTGTAGATCGTAGGAGACACTCCCATTGCTATCGAAATAAACTCTTTATAAAATTTAATGAGGAAATCATTGGCAGGGGCAATTCCTAGACCACACACGCTAACTAATAAAGTTGTCATTCCTTGCATAACAAAAGATTCTGCTTTGTTCGCATCGACAATATTTAAATCAGCGTGGTTATGGATGTCTATAAATCCCGGGGACACAATTGTATTCGAGGCATCAATAAGTTTCGCGTTATCTGCAGTGAGATCAGAGCCAATTTTAACGATTTTATCCCCTTTAACAAGAACATCTGCTTTATATTTTGGTGTTCCTGTTCCATCAACTATAAGTCCATTTTTTATTAGAATATTCATTTTCAAACAAAATAACATTGATTTTATAACATAAAAATCTTTTACCTTTCAGAGATATAAATAAAAATGAATCCCCAAGGAATGTAGATACTAAAGAGTATAAAAAAAATTTGAGTTTATTAACAAAAAATAAAGTTATATAGAGAAGCGTTTTTAAATATAAATATGCCGGTATTAAATAAACGATTATTAAGACCAGATGTAAAGAAACTCCAGCAAAGGAGTCAAAAAATAATAACAAAAGGAGCACTCGAAATAGCGGAAAAGGAAGGGATTGACATTATTAATATGCTCCTTATTATTTCAGAGGGAAATAAACGATTCTACCAAATACTCGAATCTGGAGAAGGTAAAATAGAAGATCTTTATGATCTTATAAACAGAGACCAAATGAAACAGTTAGCAAAAGTTTTTCGAGGTGCTATGGAATATAAGGGGAAGATTCTTCAGGAACAGCATCCATTATCTCCAGATGTAAAAATTGAAAGGGTTGATGCTGGGGGAGTACCCGCAGAATGGGAAATCTCTGAGGGTGTTGATGAGGATAAAGTTCTATTATTTTTCCATGGGGGAGGACATGTACTAGGATCTCCAGCTTCTAGTCGTCCTTATTCCGTTGAGATTGGAAAAGCTGCAAATATAAAAGTATTAAGTGTGGATTATGCTCTTGCTCCAGAACATCCATTCCCTGAGGGGCCAAATGATTGCTTAACATCTTATAAATGGCTTCTTTCCCAAGGTTTTAAACCAGAAAATATAATTGTTGGTGGAGCTTCAGCAGGTGGAAATATGACTCTCGTAACACTTCTTAAAATTAAAGAGGAGGGTATAACAATGCCTAGAGGTGCAATAGTTCTATCTCCTGGTATTGATTATACTACAAACAGTAAAACCATACTAGAGAATGCCCCTACAGATTGTGTAATGGCAGATGTAGGCGTTTTTTGGTGGATTCCCGCATATCTTGATGGAGCTAATCCTAATGATCCACTTGTATGTCCAATATTTGCTGATTTTACCGGATTTCCTCCAATTTTAGTACAAGTAAGCACAAGTGAGATGGTTTATGATCATTCAACTAGATTAGTGGAATTCTCTAAAGCAGCAGGTGTTGATGCCACGTTACAAGAATGGGATGATATGCCTCATGTCTGGCAAAACTATGGTCTTTATGATCTTCCTGAAGCAAAAGAAGCTATAGAGAAAATTGGGCAATTTGTAAAGGGACTATTTGGTTAAGTATGAAGTATTTAATTCCCTTTATTAGAATGATATGATTTGAGTAAATAAAGCTAATTTTTTTCATTATATTCATGAACTGCTTCGAGAGCTGCTACAATATTTTCAGGTGGGACATCTGGTAAAATATTATGAATAGTATTCCATACATAACCTCCTCCAGGAGCAAATATCTCAAGTAGATTTGTTACATGTTCTTTAACTTCTGGGGGTGATTTAACATTTAAGACATGACGTGTATCTACTCCGCCTCCCCAGAAAGTAATGTCATCCCCAAATTCCTGCTTTAAGAATTTTGGATCCATACCTTTAACGTTTATTTGGACGGGATTTAAAATATCAATCCCAATTTCGATCAAATCAGGAATTATTGGAGCAATTGCTCCGCAAGAATGGAAGAATATCTTCCAATTCGAATGTTTTTTTACATAATCGCAAGCAGCTTCAAGCCGAGGTTTAAATAATTTCTTAAAAATTCTTGGACTAAAAAGAGGCCCATGGTTTTCCCCGTAATCGTCCCCAAACACAATTATATCTACTGTATCTCCAAGATACTTGCAACTCAGAGAGAGCGAAGCAAGCTGAAATTCCATTAAAATATCTAAAAATTTGTCAACTTTATTGGTATACCTTATTATATCTACTAGAACTTTATCCATCTTCTTTAATACCGTCATAAATTGAAAAAAACTTATACCACCATTCAACATTAATGCTCTTTCACTATTATTCTTTAATTCAATAGATCTTCTCTTTAAATTACGCCAGAATCCTCTTTCTCCCAAATGGTTGAAGGGTGGAGGGATCATAGATATTGCATTTTTCATTAGAAGGGATAATAATAATTGAGAATTATTAGGATAATCATCTTCAATTGGATAATAAACTTGGTCAATTACCAACGCAGCTGCTGACATACTTGCTACAACTTTACCATCATGACGACATACATCCACAGACCCATCAGAATTAAACCGCGGTTTAAATGTTCTGGGAAACTGCGCTTGAATTCCATTAACTTCTACATCATACCATTCCTCATCCGAATCTGTGAATACCCTTCCGACATCCAAGCAATCCGCTTTAAAGTAGTCTAACATCTCATCCTCGATTTCTGCAAGCTGTTGACCAACATCATGAATGCGCGTATGACCTCCTTTTATACCTAAATGTTCTTTTAGCTTGGTATAGGCAATAGCATGTATGCCTGTCTGCAAAGTAGCTCCAATATCTATAGGGACTCTATCCGGTTCTTTATGGTTAATAGCCGCAAGAATACGCTCTCTACTATTCATTTTATTTTCATCTCTAATAGATATTTTTATATTTTTATTTTTTCATTAAAAACGCTTGCACACGAGTTTAAAATTTGAGATTCTTAATATTATTATTGTTTACAATAATCATATTAAAGAAAGAAGGTTATTTAAAATAATATTTGATTGGCATCGTAAAACAACTGCCTAAATTAATTTTTTATAATACATATCTTTCTAATAGTCATAGATATTGGAAAGATTTTATGTTTTTCAAGATTTATATTATTAACTATGAGTAATTTTTCTGAAAGGATCCTTCGTACATTTGAACACAAACCCATCGATCGAATTGTATGGCAACCTCGAATAATGTATTGGTATTTTAGTAATCAAGTTCATAGGCTTACACCGGAAAAATACCAGAGCGTTGAACAATTTGTACCTAAAGAATATATAGGAAAAAGCATTAAGGAAGTATACAAAGATATAAATGCGTCTATTCGATATCCGGAGGAAACTTTCGGATTTGTAATATTTAACGAGGTTAAGAAAGCTAATCATCAAATCAGAATAAAAAGGATTAGATCAAAAGATAAGAAACATGTTATGAAAACCATAACACCCGTTGGTGAAGTGAGTCAGATAATTAAAGAAGAGCGGATTCTTGAGTTTCCTGTCAAAAGAATTGAGGATCTTAAAGTTATCAAGTATATAGAGGAACAAACTGATCTTGTGTTCAATGAATTCATGTACGAAAAAGCTAAAAAGGAAATGCAGGATTTTGGTATTCCAACTAGCTATTATTTCCGGTCCCCGTATATGAAATGCGTTCTTTCGTATTTAGGACTCGAACGAACAATCATTTATTTACGGAGGTACAAGTCAGAAATGGAAGATTTCTTACATTATCTCGAGGATATTGATCTTGGCAAATATAAGAGAGTCATAACAAAATGTCCCTTAAAGCTATTAAACTTTGGCGAGAATATAGACCACCATCTTTCCTCCCCGCCATATTTTGAAAAATATCTTTTAGAATATTACGAAACGAGGGTTAAACTGCTCCACAATGTAAATAAATTCGCATTTATTCATATTGATGGGTCTTTTAAGCATCTTTTACCATACCTTCCTTCAATGTCTTTCGATGGCTACGAGGCACTGACACCACCTCCTCAGGGAGATGTCCCCATAGAATCCATAGCTAAATCAATAGGAGATTCCGGAAAAATTGTACTTGATGTAATTCCAGCAACGCTTTTCTTGCGAAATTTCAAAGAATTAAAATTAATTGAGAAAACCAAGAAAATTCTCGAACTTTTCTCGCCCAACTTAATATTAGGAATAAGCGACGAATTATGCCACGGAGATGGGAGAAGATTGAAGACTGTTTCGAGAATTGTTGGTAAGTTTGAACCCTAATAGTAATTATTGCGTTCAATAAGTTTTTTATTATTTAATTTTTTTTCTCAGTCATGAGTGAATTTTTTAATAAATATAAAGGAACGATCATAGGAATTGTTTTTATCACTGCGGGGATGCTTTTTTTCCTTATCATAGAAATTTTTCAGATTTGGACTAGACCCCGAAGCGCAGGCCCTACTGGTTTCTGCGAATATTATGATCCGAATCTGCTAATAGGAGAACCTATGAATGCATGGTCCAACTTTTATTTTATTGGAGCAGGAATGATCATTCTTATTTATTACGACCTCCTCCGCATGGAAAAACTAAATAGAAGAGAAGTTTATATACATAGAGATGAAAATATGCATTATATTGTTACTTATGGCTTGTTAACAATATGGGTTGGAATAGCTAGCTTTTACATGCACGCCAGTTATGCGTGGACTCCATGGTTCTCCGCGGGCTTCTTAGACGTACTTTCCATGAATATGTACATGAGTGGATTGTTAATAATGTCCTTGGCGATTCTTTTTGATATCAAAAAACGGAATCTATATATAATACTCCTTATAGATTTTATTTTAGTAGTAATTCTAATGAAAATAGGTCTTCCTCTTATTAGTCTGGGAGGAGGAGGATTATTCGAATTGCTTTTAGTAATTGCTTTCATAAACGAGGTCTTGATTGGACTTGGAATATACTCAAGGGTTTTTAAGTATAAAGGGGCAAGACAAATTAAAAGAAATATTCTCATATTAGCTATCGCGGGAATTACATTCGGTGTATCATATTGGCTCTGGCATTTTGGTAAAAGAAACGCACCAACATGTGATCCTCACTCTTGGTGGCAGTGGCATGCAGTTTGGCATTTTCTTAATGCATGTGCTATGTTAATGATTGGTTTATATATTCAGTCTGAAAGAGAAATAGAAATTAGCTAGTCTATCTTACTCATCTTATTTATTATTCCAAAAATTTTTTGACTAAGATTAATTCATTTTGTAATATCTCTAATGAAGTCAACTTCTTTTTGAATATATGGTGTTCCATCGGGATGAAATATATCATGAAACCATACTTCTGGTTCAGGATCTCCTTCCTTTGACAACCATGGATAAATTGTTTGAGTTTTTCCTGCAACAAGCCCCCAATTAATACATCCCACATTTGCCTCTTTAAAAACCGGGAGATGAGTCTCAAAAAGACTTGTTGGTCTAGCCATGTATTCAGTGCAAATTATTGGTCGACCGTGTTTTTTCAATTTGGATATTTGCCTTTTCAAGGATCTGAAGTTGGAATAATTATGGAATGAAATAAAATCAGAAAGTGTTGACTGAATCCTATTAAACTCCTCAAATATTTTTACAGATACTTTTCTTTGATTCCAGATCCCAACGGTTAAAGGCTGTGATGGGTTTATTTCACGGGCCCACCGATACGTCTCGATCAATAATGGTAATGATTTTTCAAGCATTCGTTCATTACCTGGTTCATTATAGAGATCCCATCCTAAAATACGATTATCTTGAGAAAATTCTGTAAGAATTTCTTGCACGTATTGTTTTAACATTGGCCAGACGGATTTATCAACAACTCGCTTATTTCCAGGACTTGCAGCCCAACCAGAATTATGTATTCCTGGAATTGGTTCTGGTTGTTTACCTATTTTTGGATCTTGTACCCAACAATCATCAAAAAAAACAAAAAGAACTTTCATTTGATGTTTTTCACATATTTCAAGAAGTTCTTTAATCCGTTTTTTTAATCCTGAGGCATCTTGCTCCCATAATAAGTAATGCAAATAGATTCTTAATATATTAAAACCAATTGATCGTGCCCAACCAAGCTCTTTATCAATCTGATCACTATCAAAAGTATCGGCTTGAAACATTTCAAGCTGATTGATAGCATTACTGGGAATAAAATTACATCCTACAAGCCAAGGGTGTTGCGCATACCATTCATTGGCTTTTTCTTTCGACCATGTTAATTTTTCTAAATCTGAATTATCAGTGTTCATTTTGCATGCGCCAACCACTAGTATTATTTTTTAGCATCTATTTCTTTCCGTCTAGTTTTCATTAATTCTCTACATTCGATTGCTTCTTTGGAGTAATTTAAATATGGGATTATCAAAATAAAACTGCTACAAATGTAAATTATTAAAAGTAATATAATCGCCATTGATAAATTTGATAATGAGTCTTGAAGCATAACAGCCACCATAAGATGTCCTATGATCCCTCCGATATTATTCATTATTAACCCTATTGAATTTATAGTGCTTCTTTCCTCAGGAGTACATACTTCAGAGTATATAGCACCGTAATTTCCCACGGCAAACGCCCCAATTAAGTAAGAGAAAAATCCTATAATTAATAGTAAGGTCCAAGATATTATAAAGAGAATTAAGGTTGATTTATTAAACGGGATCATGTAAAAAATGAATAAGGTAAAAGACCCACCCATAACAGAAATTATCACTAATGCAACTCGTCTTCGGGGTTTTCCAGATTTATATAATTTATCCCCGATTTTTCCTCCAATTAAATTTCCAAATAAGTTCCCAAACCCAGTTAAGATAATTAATAGCGTAGAATAAAACATAGCCACTTCCCTATTACCTCCAAATTTTATAGAAAAATAATATAATGTCCATAATCCAAGGGGAATTATACAAATAGATGAAATTAAACCGAATATTAAAATACCAGCAACGGTTCGTTTTTTAAATAATCTCTTAAATTTTTCAAATGTTATCTTATAGTCATATTCAATATTGCCCTCAAAATCGTGGAATTCTGGTTCAACTCGCCCCCTCTCGGGTTCAATTCCGAAATGATAATAATTAATTATATTCAAAAATCCTAAGAAAGCAATCAAAACGTATGTAATTCTCCATCCAAGAGGTCCTAAAAAAGAGTTGAATATGGCGCCAAAAAGAATTCCCCCTCCAGCTCCGAGAATATTCCAAAAACTCATTACTCCATATTTATTTCCTCTCTCTTCTGGAGGATATAATTCTGCTACCATTGTAACTGCTAATGGAGTAAATGCTCCTCCAGCAAATGAAGATATAGCTAAGCAAATAGAATAAAAAATAAAGTGTTGCGCGAAAGCAGCTAATCCGAGAGAGGTAAATAAAATAGCTTCTGAAACAATCAAAACATTTTTCTTAGCATTTTTCTTGGTCAATTTTTCGCTTAAAAAACCGAAAAAAATTGTGCTAATTAAAAGCATAGCAGTAGTTATCGCTACTAAAATACTTAGCAAAAAAGGTGTGGTTCCTGAAATGTTTTCGATGATATAAATGATACTTACTGCAAGGATTGCTCCCCCCCAATAATGTGCTGAAGTAAATTGGCACATAATTAGAAAAGTTCTATCTATTTCTTTCTGTTGGTGGTCATTCATAATATGAAAAAAACGATAATGATATCAATAATTTATTTTGAATTCTTACTATTGCAAATAGACTTATTAATATAAAATATTTTTTTTATTAGTAATTTTATAATCAAATCCATCCCGAATCCCTCAAAATGAAGCCCTATGGAATGATAATATTAATTTCTTATCATCTGTTCAATATTTAAATTTTTATCAAAAAACATTAATTTATTACTAATTTACAACAATTATAAGAATATTTTAAAATAAGCAATTACAATGACTGAAAGTTCCGAAATTTCAAAAGAGAAATTAGATAAACGGATTCTTATAATTTTTTTAATAATTTTTACAGAAGTTTTAGGCTTTAGCATGGTGGCTCCAGTAATCCCATTTTTAGCGTTATCTCTTGGATTGAATGTATTGCAGATTGGGTTGATTTTGAGTATTTTTAGTTTATGTCAGTTTTTTGCCAGCCCCGTGACAGGCAAATTAAGCGATCGTTATGGAAGAAAACCACTTTTAATAATTAGTCAGATTAGCACATTGATTGGTTTTATATTATTAGGTTTAGCAAATAGCGTTTGGATTTTAATTTCGGCTCGTTTGGTTGATGGGCTTTTAGGCAGCAATATGACGGTTAGTCAAGCTTATATTAGTGATGTAACTGAGCCAAAAAATAGAACTAAAGTATATGGATATTCCAGTGCTGTTTTTGGTGCAGGATTAATCTTCGGACCATTAATAGGAGGAATACTTTCAACTATAAGTTATTCTACTCCGATGTTTTTTGCTGCTGTGGTAAGCTTAGTCTCAATTTTATTAATTGTTATTTTTCTCCCAGAATCTTTAACTGTAAAAGAAGAAAAGGTTAAAATTACATTTAATGATATTTTTCCTATTGATGATGCTAAAAGGTTTTTTAAAGACTCGAAAATTAGAAAAATACTCATTATTTTCTTTCTCTATAGTTTTGGATTTATGCTCTTTATTTCTACTTATGCTCTCTTCGCTGAAATGCAAATAAATGTCACGGCTCTTGAAGTGGGATTTTTTATGGCTTGGATCGGAATATTAAGAGTATTCTTTCAAACTGTTTTGATAAGGCCTCTTCAGAAGACATTTGGTGAGAATAAAATCTTAAAAATTGGAATAATTTCAATGATTACTGCCTTTACTCTTCTTTTTTTTACAACAACCTTTCTTTTTGCTTTTATACCTTTAGTTTTTATAGCTTTTGGGACTGGAATTTGCCGTCCTGTACTTACAAGCAAATTAGCAAATAGTGTTGAACGAGAAGAGACAGGAAGTCTTCTTGGTGTGAACAATGCACTTACGAGTATCGCAATGATAATTACACCAATACTAGGTGGAGTAATCTTATATTATTTAAGTTCTCAAACCTTACCCGTTATTTCAGCATCATTTTTTGTAATTATATTTATTATATTGTTATTCAGCGTTTCGGAAAAAGATTCACTCCAAGAAGATATAACTGAAAATTAGATATACTGCTGATGATCGAACAATTATGGCTGTTCGGCATAATTAATTCCGAGTAGAAGGACTTCAATTCCACCCCGAATTCATCTTAAATTATTTTTTCATAAACTTTTTAAAGGAGCAATGCTCCTTTATCCTAATTACTAATATAAAATATTTAATATGAAAAATATGAATGATTCAAAAATTAAATCAATACTTGAGAAATTACCATTTAAAAAAGCAGTTTGGCTTGCACCTATAATTTATTTCTTTCATTTTCTTGAAGAAGCAGTATTCGGTTTTTACACTTTCTTTGGCGGAAATTTTACTCTCATACAATTCATAATAGCGAATTCAATCATTATGTCTGTATATCTTATCTTACTTGTCTTATTCACTCTTCGTCCTAATCGTTTAAATGCATTTTTTGTTTTAACCTTAATCGCAGCAGCACAGTTTTTTAACGCATTTTACCATTTATTGTGGACAATTGTTTTTAGTAAATATTGTCCAGGCGTAGTTACAGGTCTTTTGATATATGTTCCTTTTTTTGGTCTATTTATGTGGATTGCATATCGAGATGAATATATCACAAAAAGGTCAGCAGTTCTTATTATATTATTAGGAGCAACACTCATGACTTTATTTGAGATACGAATTTTTCAATTACTAATACTTATTGTCTCAACATCTGTAGTAGTAGTAGCAAACATTATTGATTATTTCAAAACTAAAACAAAGAGTTAAAACTGTAGATTTAATGGTCATATATGAATTAACATATTAGAAAGTTTAAAATTACAAGCCTAATAATTTATTGGGCATTATTATTTTTAATAAAAATATTTTTAATATAATTGGGTAATGTAAAACCAACATAAAACAAAAATGCTGCGGCTAGGATGAATGAAACAATAATAACATCTGTAATTTCGTTTGCATAATCTATTGCTACTTCTAAAGTGACACCTATTGTAAAAATAATAAAAGCAAGTAAGAGAATCTTACCTTTTAATTGAATCTCTTTATTATTTGACCGAAGACTTGCTCTTACAAATAAGAATCCTGTAATTATAAACATTCCAATCGAGAAAAATAAATAAAGATCTACGAATAATGACCAATTCGAGGAAAATGCTGATACGCGAATAGCAATTAAGTCAGGATTTTTCATTAATAAAGTAAATAAAATAATTTCATAAATTATCGCTTCGATTGTAAAAAGTGTTACTACAATTTTTTTCTTTTTTCTATACAGAAAATTCATAATAGCATACATCCATGTGAAATGAGCTGGGGGAACGAAAACAATCCCCATAGTAATGTACAATAAGGGATCTAATTCTTTACCTGTTGTCATAATTAAAATAAAGGTGATCGCATCTGGCCAATAAGGACTGACTAAAAAAATCCACGTTAAACCAACTAGTATTAATTCAATTTGCTTATATTTAAAATATCTAAGAATAATAATTATTCCTAAAATGAAAGATATAATAACAAATATTAGAGTAAAAGCACCTTGTAAGGTTTGTAATGGGGAAAGTGTCACTTGCAGCATTTATATTACTTCCTATATTCTTATACTTTCTTAAATTATTTTCATTATAGAGTTATCTTATTTAAATATTTTTTTAAAAAACAAATCAGAATAACGATATTGAAAAATTAAATAAATTTTTATTCAAACATCGATTATTTATAGAATTAAATAAAAATTAGGTGAAATTATAATTAAAGTCTTAGTTACTTATTTTTCTCAAACGGGAAATACTAAAAAGATTGCTGAAGCGATATTTGAGGAAATTCAAACAGAAAAAGAAATTAAACCGCTTAAGGAAGTCGATGATCTTGAGGGATACGACTTTTCTTTTATTGGATTTCCTATACATTCAGGTGGACCAACCAAAAGGGCAGCAGATTTTATTAAAAAAAATGCTATCGATAAGAAAATAGCTCTGTTCGTCACCCATGCAATGCCAGCGGATTATGATATGCTTCCGGGTTTATTAAATAGATGCGAAAAATCTGCAAGAAAAGCAGACCTAAAGGGATTTTTTGACTGTCAAGGGGAGCTCGCTGAAAAAGTAGCTCAAATGTTGTTAAAAAGTGGAAATCCTCAATTGGAATTATTTGGGAAAATGCGTGATGTGACTGTTGGTCATCCAAATGCGGATGAAATTGAGAGTGCTCGTAATTTTGCTAAAGAAACAATAGAAAAGTTTAAGTAATTAAAAAAGGAGATTTTTTTTTAGTCATTTCTGGTCAATTCTTTAGTTACTGGAGTGCACCCAAGTCGATCTTTAAATTGGCGCATAAAATCCATATCAATTGGCTCACGAGCATCCTCCCAGCAGAGCTTTAATAGCTCTTTTGCCTTTTCTGGAGCTTCTGAAATGATATTTTTATTCAATTTAGGATCCTTATTTACATCAAATAAACTGCCTTCTTCTATATCCCATATATACCCATTATACCAGAAATCATTATTATATACTGCTACGGAGCCTCCCCAAGCTATGGTAACATGATCATAGTAACTCACCGTATCATCTTTAACTAAAGACAATAAATCCTTCCCATCCATATTTTTTGAAGGAATTTTACATGCATTACATATTGTTGCTGCTATATCGAAATGGTAGCAGAATTTATCGCAGGTCTTACCAGCAAATTCACCTCCTGGGAATCGAATCATAGCGACAAGGTCGGCCACTTCTCGCCCTAAAGGATTAGCGGCTTTTGCAATTAGACCATGCTCTCCTAACATATGGCCATGATCCGAAACCACCACAATGATAGAATTATCCCAAATACCAATTCGCTTAATATAGTCAATAAAATATCCAAACCAAGTATCCATAAGCGAAACTTCTGCGGCATAACGCGTTTTTAAGTTTTTGAGCTCTTGTTCGGAGAGAATACTTGCTGGGCCATATAACGAATGAGTAATTCTTTGACATCCCTTTTCCCAATCTGGATCTTCTTCATACATTCGAATGTAATGAAGAGGAGGATTCCAAGGTTCATGTGGATCGAACGATTCCACAGTCATAAATCCTTTACCGTTTATTAGAGCATCATAGTTTATATCTAACCATTCTCCAGCTTTGCGAAATACTTGGGCAGGAAACGTATCAGTTTCAGAGCGCCACCAGCGCGTATTTTTTAAAAATTGTTCCATCATGAATTTTGCAAAAACGGTTCCTGAGGTAGTTCCTTGCTGTTTGGAAGTAAGATATTTTTGGAGATCTTCGTTAGAAATTTCTGGACCAGAAAGAAAGGCATCTTCTTCTTGTCCACGGATCCATTCCCATTGAGTAAATCCACGTTGAAAATTATATCCAGGTTTAAATTGATGATATACATCAGAAAACAATGCAGAAATATATTTTTTTCGTTGAAACCGTTCTGCCAGAGTATCATACGATTCTGAAATGTTGCCCCAACCAGGTGCACCGAGAGCATCACCGATAAAGTCTCCCTTCCCAGATTTAGTCTCTCCTAGCTTATCCTCTGTAAAAGGAAAGACCCGCTTCCCAGTATAGATGGCTTTTCGCACGGGAAGCGTTGGGAGGGAATCAGGATACATTTTTGTAAATTTCACAGATTCCTGAGCAAAATTATCAAGATGAGGTGTTTTTATCCAATTATTTCCATAACATCCTAAATGATCTTGTCTCAATGTATCAAGGATAATTAATATTGCATTTACCATTAAAATTCATCAGATTTTTTTAATTGTTATAAAATTATTTACACATCTGTTTAATTAGAAATTTTATTGCTAATATGTGAATATTCCAATGTAGCATCAAAATTAATTATTTGTATTATAAATTATATCTTTTAAAGACTTAGTGATTAATATGGATAAAAAAAAGCTAGAGGAAGAATTAGAAGAGTTCAAGGAAGAGCCCCTTACTCCAAAAGTAAAGATCATTGCAGGAGGGATGAGTGCTTCAATTCACCTTTTAATGGCCCTCTCTATGACTCCTATAACTTATTATTATAATGTAATACTTGGATTAAATTCTGTATTAATAGCCTATGCCTGGTTACTTTTTGCAATTTGGAATGCTCTAAACGATCCACTTTTTGCTATTTTCCAAGAGCGTTATATCTCAAAGAAATATGGCCGTAGAATTCCTTATTTAAGATTTGGCGCTCCCTTTTTAGGGTTATTTTTTATTCTATTATGGATGCCTTTTTTAATAGTGGATGTAAATCAGGAGATGGTTCTCTTCTTGTATTTTCTAATAAACCTTCTTGCTCTCGATACGATGTATACCTTGATATCGGCAGCAAATTTTGCTCTACATTATGAGATCACATTTACACAGAAAGAGAGGACTAATCTGGCAATCTATAATAACTTTATTACTGCAATAGCTACTGGAATAATTATAGCTAGTCCATTGATTTTTCTTTATAATAAAGACGATGGTGTTAATCCCTTACTATATCCTGCATTTAGCTTATTAGGCCTAGTATGTATTTTCCTTATTATCTTAGGGAGCTATACTCTTAAGGAAAAACCCTATTTAAAATATGAAGTCCCTTTAGGTTTTATTGAAGGCATAAAAACTTGCTTTAAAAATAAACCCTGGTTGATTTCTCAAGGGGTAGGTTTCTTTGGTGCAATCACTGGCACAATTTTTCTAACAGGAATTCTTTACTATATCTTAATTGTTCTTTCACCCCCATTCTATTTAGTTATAATTTGTTTAGTTACGGTATTCGTATCATTTATCATATTCGTCATATTTTTAAATAAATTGTTAGATACGTTTGGAATAAAATATGCATATTTGCTATGTGTTGTTATTGGTACAATAGGTTTTATTTTGCTATTTTTTATTGGATGGAATACATTTCCTGGTTGGAACATTTATTACGCCTTAATACCGCTAATTTGTGTGACTATAGGATTTGGAACTCTTAGCATTCTAGGTACTACTTTTAACGGTGAAAATATTGATTATGATGAAAAACTGACCGGAAAACGCCGAGAGGTAACTTATGGGGGTGTAGGGGCTCTTTTTGGTAAGCCAGCCATCTCAATAGCTAATGCGATCTTTCTATTTATTATTTCTTTCTATAATTTTGATCCAGATGCTGGATCTAATCAATCCGCTGATGCTATTCTTGGTTTAATGATTGCCTTTGCTTTAATTCCAGGAATTTGTTTAGCAATTTCAGGAATATTTCTGTTATTTTGGCCTCTACATGGTCCAGAATGGGATAAAATAAAAGAAGAATTAAAGGAAATTCACTTAATAAAGGAGATCGAGTTCCTTAAAGGTTTAAGAGAAAAAGGGGTAATTGACTAATAAATAGACTTCAAACTACTCTCTCCATTCTTCTTCGTCAAAAACGACGGCTTTAAACTTGATTTTATCGTCAGAGACATCTACAATAGTGAAGGGAGACCCACAATCCTGACATTCAATAACATCGTCTACTTCTGGATCTTCTATCAGATTTTCAAAGTAGCATTCGGAACATTCCAATTTAAACTTACCACCTTCTTTTTCTGTAGACTCATAAATTTTTTCAGCCATATATATCACCGTTATTAATTATAATAATAAGTTAAATTTTAGATACTATTTTTATTTTTTGGCGTAAATTAAAATTAATCAGTTATAATGGTACAATTCTCATAATTAAGTTCTTATGAAATTGGATTCTTATAGTAAGAATTTATAACTTTGTTTTTAGAAAGAAAAATCTCATTAATTTTTAATACAAGACAAATTATCCCTTTTTTGAGGAGTTTATTGTAAAATGAGGCTAATTATCTTTCAAAAAACAAAAGATTAAAAACTACTTTTTTTATTATTCCTATTGCAAATTCGGATAAATTAGAAAAAAAAAATTTTTTATTTCTTTTATTGTCTAATTTAATGAAAAAAGGGGTAAGTTAGGGGTATAATTATGATTGATCCTAATAATATTGAAGAACTATTAGAATATTCTGAAGAAAAATATAGAGCTCTTTTCGACAATGCTCCATTTGCCATTGGAATTGTAGATATGGAGGGAAGAATTGTTGATATCAATTATTACCATGAAAGTAATGGAGGATTTGAAAAGAAAGATTTAATTGGTAAAAAATTCATTGAGACTGGAGTAATACCAAAGAATTATGAAAAAGTTTTTATAGATGTTTTTAAAGAATTAGTTAAGGGAAATACTCCAGAACCAAAAGAAGTTCAAATTTATAATAAAAAGGGAGATTTAATCTGGGTTAAAATACAATGCTCCTTCATAAAACTAGGAAAAGAAAAATTAATTCAAGTTATAACCCAAGATATTACTGAAAAAAAAAAAACAGAACAGAAATTAAAAGAATCAAAATTCCGTTATATTAATTTTATAGAAAATTTTCATGGGATTGCGTTTCAAGGATATCAAGACTTTTCAATAGGATTTTTTCATGGAGCTATCGAGGAAATAACCGGATATGCTAAAAATGCATTCTTGTTAGGAAAAATTAAATGGGATCAAATTATCCATCCTGATGATTTAACACAATACAAAAATAATATAAAACAATTTCATTCATCGTCTAAGACGTCAAATAGTCGAGAATACCGGATTATCCGAAAAAATGGAGATTTACGATGGGTAACAGAAACAATTCAAAAATTTTACGATGATAAAACCAATATGGAAGGTGTTCGTGGTACTATTATAGATATTACTGAGAGAATGAACTCAGAAAAAAAACTCAAAGAATCTGAAGAAAGATATCGATTAATTACAGAAAATATAACTGATATGGTAGCCATTATTACCGGGGATTTCGTAATAGAACATATTAACGAATCAATACATAAAAAATATTTAGGTTATTCAAAGGATGATTTATTAGGCAAAAAATCCTTAGATCTAATACATCCAGATGATCTCAAAAATATTTTGCATTTGTACAAAAAAGAGTTGGAGGTTGGTGAAGGTAGAGCAGAACTTAGATATAAAAAGAAAAATGGGGATTATATATGGCTGGAGATACAAGGAAAGAAATTTATCGATATTGATGGAAACGAAAAATTCCTTGCAGTTTCAAGAGATATTTCTGAAAAAAAAACAATGGAACAATCTTTAAAAAAATCTCAAGATGAAAAATTATTTATTTTAAATAATATTCCGGCGCTAATTGCGTTTCAAGATAGAGAACATAATATTTTATATGCAAATAAAGCTGCTGGAGATTCTGTTAATAAATCCGCTGAAGAGTTATTAGGGAGAAAATGCTATGAGATTTGGAATATAAGGAGAGAACCATGTGAAAATTGTCCTGTACATGCTACCTTGATATCAGGGAAGGGTGAGTTAAAAGAAATGACAACACCCGATGGAAGAATATGGCAAATAAGAGGCTTTCCCGTTAAAGATGATAATGAAAATATAATTGGAGCTATTGAAGTGACAGCCGAAATTACCAAGCGCAAAAAAGCAGAACAAAGATTAAAAGAATCTGAAATAAAATATAAAAATCTTTTTGACAATTTTCCGATTGGTATATTCTTATTTGATGACTCTGGAAATTTACTTGAGGGAAATACAAAGGTATATAACTCATTCTCAGGATATCCTCCTGATCAAAGTATTGGAAAGAGTTTCTTAGAGATAATATCCTTATTTAAGAATTCTGATGAATTATCAAAGATATTTAAGAATAGAGCAATGGAAAGAGCCAATGGAAAGGAACTGAAACCTATTGAACTGAAATTAGTAAGACAAGATGGAAAAGAATTATGGATATATTGGCATAGTATAGTTTTAAAACTTAAAAACAAATCTATAATTCAAGCAGTAGTTCAAGACATCACTGAGCGTAAGAAATTTGATCAAATGTTAAGAGAATCTGAGGAAAAATTTCGGACTTTATATGAAAATATAGCAGGAGGTACGTTAATTATTAGTGATGACTATATTATTAGAGATGTGAATGAGAGAACTTGTGAAATTACTGGATATAAAAAGGAAGAGCTAATTGGAAAGCTATGTGATATAGTATGTCCGAAAGGTTCAGCGTCCAAATCTTGTCCTATTTGGGAAGGTGAAAAAGAAGGATTTAAAGGTATGGACACAGCAATCAAATGTAAAGATGGAAGAAAAAATCCAATTTTGAAAAATGCAAAAAGAATTCTATTTGAAGGAAAAATACATATCCTCGAGAATTTTCAAGATATAAGTGAAAGGAAAAATGCAGAAATCAAATTAAAAGAATCTGAAGAAAAATATAGAAGTTTATATGAAAACTCTATAAATGCGATTATTTTACTTGATTTTAATGGAAAAATTATTGATTGCAATTCAGCCACTGAGAAAATATGTGGCTATACTAAGGATGATATAATTGGTCAAAACTACTTAAAATTACCGTTTTATCCAAAAAGTATGATTAAAGTGTTAAAAGAGAGATTTCAAGCAATATCAAAAGAGTTAGATTTAAAATCACAAGAATTACAAATTAAAAGAAAAGATGGGAATTTCGCATGGGTTAAAACTAAGATATCTTACATAAAAATAGGAAATCAAAATTATTTACAAGTATTAGTTCAAGATATAACTGAACAGAAAAATGCTGAAGAAAAATTAAGAGAATCTGAAAAAAAATATCGCAAGATTTTTGAATCTATTCCTGATCTATTCTTTTTAGTCTCAAATGATAGTACAATATTAGATTATAACGCTAGTAGTGAAATTGATTTTTATGTACCACCAGAGAAATTTATGAATGTTAAATTGATAGATTTTTTTTCTCAAGAAATTAGAGAAAAAACTCTTGTAAAAATAAATGACGTCCTTGAATTAAAAAAACCACAAATCTTAGAATATTCCATACCTATTAATGATAAAACACGATTTTTTGAAGCCAGATTTCTATTCTTTTCTAAAAACAAAATCTTAATATTCATTAGAGACATCACAGATAAGAAGGAATCGGAAAAAGGAATATTAGAACATGCCAAAAAATTAGAAATATTAAATCAAATTATAATAGCCGGAAACAAAACAGAAGATTTAACATCATTATTAGAAGATATTTTAACTCAAACCCTCAAATTATTAAATTTTAGTGGTGGAGGTATATATCTTGTTAATAAAACAAAAAAAATTGCTGAATTGGTATGCTATAAGAATCTTCCTATAGATTTCATTGAATTTGTAAGATTAAGAAAGATTGATCAAGAACCAAATAAAACTATTTTTATTAAAGGTGAACCAATTTTTAGTGAAAATTATCAAATAATTGAACCCTTAATTGTTAAAAAGTGGGGTCTTTTATCTATTGTTAGTATTCCTTTATTTTCAAAGGATGAAATTATTGGAGCTTTGAATATTGCTTCAAAAACTCGTCATAAATTTACATTTCAAGAAAAAGATATACTTATTTCTATTGGACGAGAAATTGGAACTGTAATTTCTAAAATTAAAGCTGAAGAGACAATAAAAGAAGGGGAAAAATTTCTTTCAAATATTTTTACTAGTATTCAAGATGGAATGTGCATTTTAGATAAAGATTATAATATCATTCAGACAAATCCTACAATGGAAAAGTGGTATTCTCATAAAAAACCACTTACCAATTTAAAATGCTATCAATTATTTCATGATAAAAATGAACCATGTGAGGATTGTGGTTGTTATCATGTAATTGAAACAGGAGAGTCTTGTATTAAATATATTCCCCGATTAGGACCTAAAGGAAATATTTTGGGGACATTAGAGATCTACACTTTCGCATTCTATAATCAAGAAACGGGTAAAATTTCAGGAATAATTGAATATATTCGTGATATTACAAATCAATATAAAACTGAAGAAAAATTAAAGCAGTCTGAAGAAAAATCTCGAGGAATATTAGAAAACATAAAAGAAGGCTATTTTGAAATTGATTTGCAGGGGAATTTTACTTTTTATAATGATGCGCTACATCAAATTCTTGGATATTCTGAAAAAGAATTGGGGGGTGTGAATCTAAATAGAATAGTAGATAATCAAACGAATAGAGAATTAAGACAATTTTTCTATAATATCTTCCAAACAGAAATTCCTCAAACTAGTTTTCAATTTGAAATTAGAAAGGGAATTATGGAAAAAAAAGTCCTAGAAACTTCCGGTTATCTAAGATATGATACAAATAAAAATAAAATTGGATTTTGTGGATTGGTTCGAGATATTACGGAAGCAAAGAAAGTTGAGTATATGGTTAAAGAGGAGATCAGAAAACTTAAAGAACTAGATTTATTAAAGGATGAATTTATGTTCAGAGCATCTCATGAATTAAAGACCCCTTTAAATCTTGTATGTAGTGCTTCATCTCGGCTTTTAGAGTCATATAAAGATAAATTAACTTCAAAAGAAAAGCAATTGGTAGAAGTTATAAATAAAGGGGGTGAGCGATTAGAAAAATTGATTAAAGCTTTACTAGATTTATCTCAAATTGAAACAGGGAAATTGGAATTGGATAAACATAATGAAAACATTTCAAAAATATTAGAAGGCTGCATTAATGATACCTATTATTTAATTATAGAACGTGATTTAAACTTAAAAATGGATATTCAAAAAGAAATTTTTACTAAGGTAGATAAAATTAGATTTGAACAGGTTATATTTAATTTAATATCAAACGCAATAAAATATACACCTCCAAAAGGAACATTATCAGTAAATTTAAAAATTCAAAACGGATTTATCAAAATTGAGATAAAAGATAATGGTGTTGGATTCACTGGTGATGAAATAAAGAAGATTTTTACAAAATTTGGTAAAATTGAAAGATATGGAAAAGGGATGGACATAGATTCTGAGGGATCTGGACTTGGATTATATCTATCTAAAAAAATTGTTGATGCTCATAATGGTGTGATTTGGGTTGAGTCAGAAGGCAGAAATAGAGGGTCTTCCTTTATTATCAAATTACCAATTAATTAATTTCAAAGAGCTATTAAAATAAAAATAGGTTTATATAAGAGATAGTAAGCTTTCTAATTGATTAAATTTAAATGGTTTTAAAAAATAACCATCAGCACCTGTTTCTATTAATTTTTTCTTGACTTCCGATTCTGGAACAGCAGTGACATAAAAAACAGGGATATCTTTAAGATCATCATTAAATTTAATTTTTTTACAAATCTCATAACCGCTTATATCTGGTAAAATTATATCTAATAAGATAATCTTTGGTTTATAATTCTTTAACTCATCTAATCCTTGATTTCCCGTAAGAACTCCTTTGCATGTAAGATTTTTTGACTCAAAAAAATCATCTAGGATTGTTATAGCAGGTGGATTATCTTCAATTATTAAAATGTCATATTCAAATTTCTCGGGTTCAATCTCGTAGACAAGTTGATTAATTGTATTCTCAAGAAATTTGCTTTGATTGAGAATTTCTTTTATTTTTGTAAGAATATTTGGATTTAAATTGTTCGATTCATAATCAATAATTAATTGTGAAAAACCTTGTATAGTCGTTAACGGTTCTTTTAAATCATGAGAGATTCTAGAAATATCCTTTAAAAAATCTGATTTTGGTGAATTTTCAATATAAGAATTTACTGCTTTTCTAATAAATTTCGAAATCGTAGAAAAACTTTTTTCATCTGCAAAATTCTGCCATTTTTCTTTTGTTTCATCAGAAACTAAGATTCCTATACCCTTTTTATCTATTCCATAAATTTCTTCTCCTCTTTGCCATTTCTTAAATCCTTCAGTTATAGCATTTCGCCAAATAGCTTTCTTTCCAGTTTCTGTTTCGTAACGGAGCATCTCTTCAGTTAATTTCTCTTCTTTAGTAATGAATAACACCCATAATCATAAAATCTGATTAATCTATTTAATGAAAATTAATCTTTCTTGTTAAATAATTAATTATCCAATTTAATAAATTTTTATTGAAAAAAAATTTTTTTTTTTAAAAAAAAAGTAAGTTTTTTTTATGATTCAAATAACTCTTTTATTTTTATTGCTGTTTTATTAAAGAAATTTAATCTTTTAAGTTCGATATCTGTATCAGGTGTGATATATTTTTGTCTTAAGAAATTGATCTTTTCTGTTAAATTATCAAATATCCAAGAAATTCTTTTTCCTTGACCAAATTCGTAAAAATCTTCTTTTACACTTTTCATAATTTTATTAATCGTCTTTTTATCCATTTTTTGTTTGTCTTTTGGCACAAAAGGCGTTGTTCCATCAAAATAAGTTAAAAGTATAAAATTTCTTTCATAATTATTTATATTAATATTTTTAACTAAAAATTCACCATTAGCAGAGGTCAATTTAAGGAAGTCTAGTGCTTGTAAGTGTAAGCTTTCAATGGTTCTTAGCGCAATTGTGCAAATCAGTGAGAACATTGCCCCTATTGCCATGGAATCGAGCTCAATCTCTGTATATTCTGATATCATCATCCCTTTATTATCGATTAAAAAACATGAATGAAACGCCCCATTATCAGATAATTCTTGTAAGATTTCCTGAAGAATTCCTGCTTTTCCTTTTTTCTGCTCCTCTTTTTCTTTAATTTTGTCTTGATCCTCTATTAACTCAGAATAAACGTTTATATTCTTTTGATAGGCAGTTTTTTCTAATTCAGCTTTTCCAATTTCAAATTCTAACTTTTCCTTATCGAATTCAATTTTATTCTTCTCAAAATCATATTTATTTTTTTCTAACATCAATTGAATTTTTCTAATTTGCTTCTCTCTTTCTTCGAGATCAATTTTTTTTTGTTCTAATTGCTTATTTATTTCTATAAAATGTTCTCTAGCCTCCTTTATTTTGTCACTTCGGCCTTTAAAATCAATCTTAACATCTTCTAATTCTTTATTTTTTTGCTCAAATTCTTTTATTGATGTTTCAAATTCAATTCTTTTTTCTATTAATTCTTGGTTTCTATCTTCATATCTCTGTATTGATTCTTCTAATTTATTATATCTATTATTATAATCGTCGATTTTCTCATTTAATTCTTTTAATTTGTTTTCGTAAAAGGTTTTTAGATTTTCTTCCTCTTTGGTTAAGCTAATTTCTTTTGTTTCTAATTTTTTTTTATTTGTTTTAGAGTTTTTTGTTTCTAATTTTTTTTTATTTGTTTTAGAGTCTTTTGTTTCCAATTTTTTTTTATTTGCTTTAGAGTGTTCTGTTTTTACTTTATTAGTTTCTGATGAGATTAGATTACTACTTACTTTTAGGGTTTCATCTTCTATATTTTCCTTTATAATATCTGTATAAACCTCATCAATAACTTTTTTTACATCAGCATTAATATTTTCATCTTTAAGAAATTCTTCTTTTGTTTTAGATATATGTGATACATCATCCGTGAGACTTTTCTCATGGGCATTAATTTGTTTTTCATTATCTTTAATTGGCATTTTTAATCAAAAATTTGATATGTTATTAATTATCCAGTATATTACTTTGACCTCATAATAGTGAGCCTAAACTTTCAAAGAGCTCCTCTTTAGAAGTTTCTTCTTTGAAATAGTTTTTAATCTCATCAATAATTTTATTTGTTTCAAATTGAATTAATCCAAAATTAATCTTTTTAGAAAATATTACTTGAATAAGTACGTTTGAAAATACTCTTGTTATTAATATTGAAAAATCTGCATCAAGGCTTTTGTCCATACCGGCATCAATCTTTATTTGTTCGAGCATTTTATTTTTATTGATTATTTCTATACCTCTTTCTGCCATTGATAAAATACTTGCTGAGATCGCAGCAAAATTAATATTCATTTCCTCATATTGGTCGTTTTGTTCACTATTTGAAGCTATTACTAAACCATCTTCAGTAATTAAAGTTGAACTTTTAACGCCAGTATTTAAAATAAAATCATCTAAAAGATTTATTAATTTAATTCTAATATCTGACATATAACATCCTGTTTTTCTTTGTCAATATTTTACTTTTTTAGCTTTAATTGTAAATAAAAAAAAAAAAATAATAATTAAATTCTTTAACCTAAAACCATTTTGATTTTATCCAGAGCAGCATTTATCTCGAAATCTATTAGTCCTATTTTGGCATCTGAGGGAGCTAATGCAATTAGAGCTGCTTGCGCTAATTGATGGACAACAATAAGATTATCCTTACCACTAATTACATGTGAACTCACTTTACCTGATTTTAAAGTATCCGCAACCCTTGACCCAACTGATGTTAAAGCTGCAGTCATGGCAGCTATTCCACGCTCATCCATATCTTTATGTAAAGCGCTTGCCATCATCTGACCTTTCAAAGATATAACTGCACTGTTTGATACTTCGGAATTCTTTTCTAAATCATATAATATGTCTTTAATTTTTTCTGATCGAGCACTCATTTATATTTACCTCTTTTTTTATTTTTTATCATAAAATTCACAAGTGTCCTTTTCCTTCGCTGTAACAAAAATTTTCTTTTTCTCACACCAGACTAATCCATCGGAATTTTCATCTCCTGCAAATTTACAATCACTTTTTGCCACTTTAACTCACCCCTCTAAATTTATCGTGAAAATTGTTGTATTTTCTTCTGGTTTCCACTCAGCTTTTTCAACTGATCCTGTTTTTCCGGTATTTTTTTCAATAGCACCATATAAAATAGCTACCATTGGACAGGGAGGAATATAATTGATATCATTGCCTCTAAGAACTTTTGTAATTGGTGCTAAAACACATTCTCCAAGATCAAGAACGACTTTACTATCACTAACCTCAATAATGTTTGCTCTTTGACAAAAGCCAACTTCTTTAATCTTTTTAGTAAAATCTTCTGTAATAGATTTAACATCTGATCCTCCGACCTCTAATCCGACATCCTTCATTAAACCTTTAACACCATCTGAATGAAACATCTCTGCCATTTCATTTTGAATCAGTGGAATATTTAATCCCATTTTTAATAAGGAATTCACTGCTACACCAAAACTAATGTTTGTAAATGTCAATAAATCTTTAAATTCTGTCATACTTTTTCATCTCTTTTTTTTTTTTATTATTATTTTTTTTAAAGAAAACTATTTTTTTAGTAGATTTTTTTATGAAAAGTAAATGTTATAAGTTATATTTAAATCTTTTTATAAAGAAAGTTTTTGTCACTTTGTGGTTCCATATAAAAAGATTTAAATATAAGAAGAAAATTATATTTATGTCAGAAAAAATTATATAGAAAATGATATTTTTTTATATTTTATAAAAAGGTATCCATTTTTTAGAAAATTATGAAGAAAAAATGAGGAGAGTTTAAAAATTAGTGAAAAAAGTATAAAAATTTTCGTGACTGGATTTTTTAATTCGGGAAAAAGTACTTTAGTACATACGATTGACGACAAAGCTATCCATGTAGAAAAGGAATTAAGCAAAACATTTAATGAAGAAAAAACAACAACTACTACTGGTTTTGATTTGGGAAGACTAGTTTGGGCTCGTCCAAACTTAAATAACGAAACTGAAGGGGTAATTATGAGTAAGACAGAGTATTTAAGAGATAAAGATGAATATTTGGGATGGCATATAAAATATGTCGAGTTAAAAGGCAGTCCTGGCCAAATGCAATTTTCTACTGTCCGTAAAATTCTAGCAAAGGGAAGCGACGGTGTGATCTTTTTAATTGATGGATGTGATTTAGCGAATATTGGCAATGCGTTAGTCGTTTTGGAAGAAATCAAAGCAGTTCTAGGTTCAAATATACCAATGCGAATAATTGCTAATAAATCTGATAGGGATGACTTTCATGGATGTGAGGTTATTACAAGTATGATTGGTGAAACAGTATATGTGGGTTCTGGTAAATATAATGTAGGTATAAAAGATGCAATTATTGAAGTACTTAAGACAATTTTATATGGTTTAGACCAAAATAAAATTTCAAAAGAGAGTGTGGTAGCTTAAAATGGCTAACTTAAAAGAAAAACAAATTGTACAGATTCTGAAAGATTTTAGAGGAAGGACAAACATTCTATGTTCTATTTTACTCAATGAAGATGGTTTGATTATTGCATTAGATCAAGCTCAAATGAACGAAGATGATGAGTATCATTTATCTTTCAGTGCAATTTGCTCTGGTATTGTTGCATTAGCAGAAAATGGTATTGAAACGATAAAAGAGGAAAATAATGTTAAAAAAATATCAATTCAAGCGGGAGAACAATTAGATAAGGAGGGATTTACAATTATTCTTCAATCGGTCACAAAAAATATTAAACTATCGATAATGTTTCCAACGTACTTGAATTTCGGTGTAATTCTTTTTGAATTA
This sequence comes from Promethearchaeota archaeon, assembly GCA_019058295.1. Taxonomy (GTDB): domain Archaea; phylum Asgardarchaeota; class Lokiarchaeia; order Sigyniarchaeales; family SOKP01; genus LW40-45. The sequence continues at coordinate 131,839 of JAHPZI010000021.1, forward strand.
AATCAAACAATTCAAAGATTATCGGAGTATTTTTCAATTCCTGAACAAATCAAAAATCTCGATGGTGTCAGTACATTAATGCAATAAATTAAAAGATTTATCACTTTAAAAAAAAGTTATTTGTAAAATTAAGGATTACAAACCAAAAGCAAATGTCTCAAGTTCAATTTATAATTGAAAATTATGAAAAAGATTTTATGAAACTCAGTAGAGAGGTTTTCTCGTGGTAATACGTCAATGTATCGTTAATAATATTAATGAAAAGAATATAAATAAATTTCTGATAGAGAGATTAAACCATAATAATCCTTTAGTACGAAGAAATGCTGCCTTAGAAATAGAAAATCAAGGTATCTTAATCGCAATTACTCCATTATTAAGTACATATTTTCCTGGATCTTCATATATAATTCCTCGTATAATCGGAAAAATAGGGAAGAAAAATATAAAACTCTTACTTAAAATTGCAATGAATAATTATAATGGAACGAGAATGCGGCAATATGCTATTGAAGGATTAGGAAAAATTGGAGATAAAAAGATACTAAATAATTTATACTTACTTTTAAAGAGTGATGATGTTTATATTAGGAAAAGTTGTATATTAGCACTGGGAGACATTAGGGATAAAAATTCTGCTGGAAAGTTATTATATTTATTAGATATAGAAGTTGATTGGATTAAACCCTATATTATTTGGTCACTTGGAAAATTAGGTGATTTAAATTGTTTAAATAAACTAATTGAAATGTTATCCATAAAAAATTTAAATTTCATCACTAAGAAAATAATTATTAAAGCATTAGGATGGATTGGAGATAAAAGAGCGGTAAAAAAGCTCATTGAACTTTTAAATGAAAAAAATTCAGGTTTAGAGGATTATATTCTATTTGCTTTGGAAAACATAGGTGATACAAAAGTATTACCAATTTTAATAAAAAATTACTTGAAACCTATATGGTTTTTAAAGGAACACAATAAATGCATAATAAATAAGTTATCTCCTCAATGGAGAAATTTATTAAACAATTATGATTTAAAAATTTACAATAGAGAAGACTTACCTCCACATTTTTATACAAACATCAATAATGAGGATGATTGGTTTTATGGTTGTTTAAACAAATCTCATTACATCTTAAATTCTCAGAAAAAAATCATTGGTTGTTTAAATTTAATTTATTTAATAAATTATGAGAAAGTTATTCTTTTTTATATGGATACAATTGAAATAAAAGAAGAATTTCGCCGTCAAAAGATAGGAACAGAATTAGTTAATCAAGTCATTAATGAAATTAAAAAGAAATTCGAGAGATTTAATATCTTTTTGTTAGTTGCAAAATGTAAGCAATATAAATTAAAATTTTTTAGTACATTAGGATTTATACCTATAAAATTAAGAAAAACAGGGGTAGGTGCACATTGTATCATGAGTTATCCATTTACAGAAGATTCAGAAAGAAATTGTAAAAGATTGTTTGAATATTTTTGTTGGAGAGAAGAAAAAAAGGAGATTATCTCATCAGATTGTAAATATGCGTATAATCCCAATCCAACTGGTCTATATTGGTGTAAAAAAAAAATGATTTATGTTACAGGGTTAGAAAAAAAAAAATGTCCATTCTATATTAAAGAAAAGGAAATAATTAGTGAGAAGAAATTTTTTGATTTAAAAGAGTTTTTCTGATAGATTTAGTTTGAAAAAAAGGGTCACTTTTGGTGGTTTAATATACTGAAGGAAGAAAGGATTAATTTTGAAAATTTGGTAAATAACGTTAACATAGAATGCCCAATATGCAAGACAATGAAAGTGTTAAAAATTCCATTAAAAATTATAAATCAGAGTAAGCAACTTACTACTGTGTCTGTACCAATAGGATTAGTGTGCAAACATAATTTTCAAGCTTTCATAGATAAAAATTTTAAAGTGAGAGGATATCAAAAAGTTGATTTTCATTTTTCAAAAATGGAATTTTATGAGGGAGGCATCAACTCTACTATTTCTGACTTAGAAAATGAACAAAAAGTAGAAGAACAATTGATTCAGCTCAGTTCAAAGCCAATATTTATTGAAATTTTAAAACTTTTAAGAACTTATGTAGATGATGAGGATATTTTAGGAAGTGCTCTCTTTACATTAGAAGGAAAGGTATTATATTCATCCTTACCATTGATGACATTAAATAATATAATTAGAGAATTTGAAATTAGAAATCAGAAGGAATTAATTCAAGTAGAAAAACTTTTTCTGGTTTTAACTAATAAACAGAAAATATTCTCGCAATTTCTTGAGATTAGGGGTTATTCTCTTATTATAACTTTAATTTTTTCAAAAAAAATTCAATTAGGTATGGGAGATTTACACTTAAGGGAATTAATAAAAAAAATATTAAAAATTAATCCATGTATGAATTAATAAACGAGGGAAAGAAGATATATTAAATCAAATAGAGCTATTAAATGGATAAAAATGAAATGATAATAAAATGGAAAGCAAATTAAATCAAGAAAATCAATATTTAAAATCTATTTTTGACTCAATTTTCGATGAAATAATGATTCTTGATAGAAACTACCAAATATTAGATGTGAATAAGACATTCTGCGATAAATATAATGTTTCAAAAGAGGATGCTATAGGATCAAAATGTTATAACTTAACACATGGAATTAATATGGTTTGTAAACCACCTGAATGTATCTGCCCTGTAGAAAATGTTTTAAAAACAGGAGAATTCTGTGAATCAATTCATTCCCATCATATAGATGGAGATATAAAATATATAGAACTATTAGCTTTTCCAATTAAGGTTAATGGTGGTTCTATTGAGCAAATTGTAAAAATTGGAAGAGATATTACAGATAAGATCAAAGCAAAAAATATATTAAAAGCTTCCGAAGATAAATTTCGAAATTTATTTGAAAAGTTACCTTTTTCAATATTCCTATTAGATTCAAATTATAAGATCATTGAATGTAATAGCATATCAGAAATATATATGAATGAATCTAAAAATGAATTAATAGGTATGAATTTCATAAATCTTTTTTCAATCTCGAAAAAAAAGGTTAAAGAAATCAATGAGATTTTAACAAATGTCATTAAATTTGATTTAAGTGAAATTTTAGAATTGAAATTTATTAATTATAATGGGCAATTAGCTTGGGCGGAACTTTTCTTTTCATCTGTAATTCTAAGGAATGAAAAATATATCCAAATCATTTTACAAGATATTACTGAAAGAAAATTAATAGAAGATATTATAAAGAAAGAGAACCAGAAATTAAGAGAATTAGATCAATTAAAAAAGCAATTAATGGCTCAATTATCAGAAAAATTGAAGTCTCCACTAAATAATATTTTTGATATTACTGAAATTCTTCTGAATTCCTACAGAGAACAATTGGATGATGAAATTATAGAACTTTTGGATATGATCAAAAAAGGAGGAGAAAGATCAATTGATATGGTTGGAAAAATGCTTGAGATCTCAAAAATTGAGGCTGATAAGCTTGAACTTAACTTTCAAACAGAAAATTTATTTGAAATTATTAAGGATTCAGTGAAAGAAATTAATGATCAAATAAAAAATCAAAATATTATTCTAAATTTAAATCTTACAGAGGATTTGTACTCTGATATCGATAAAATTAGAATTAAATATATAATTAAATACTTGTTAACAAGTATCATTAAAGCCAAATCCTTAAAAAAAGAAATAATTGTTTCATTGATTCAAAATAACCATAATGCTGAAATATCAACTTCTTTTAGTGGTATTGGTATAAAAAAATTAAAATCTCTTTCTGAGTTGGAATTCTCAAGAGAAATCATTGATCTACATGGAGGCAATTTAATTATTAATTCTGAAAGTAAGAAAAAGGAAACCAATATTGTAATAAAATTACCTCTAAAAAATTGGAAGGAATCTTTAATTCATATTTACATTATATATAGGTCTGGAATCCCACTATTCGATTATTCCTTTATTGAAAAGACTAAAGCTGACAATACTACTCTAATTTCAGGGAGCATTATTGGTATGATGACTCTTTTAAAGGCAATAATACATGGGAAAAAACAGATCAAAACAATTGATCATGGGGATAGGAAATTAATGTTTGAGATGAATAGCACTAATGATGTGTCTTTTATTCTATTAGTTAAAGAGGATTTACACATATTGAGAAAAAAATTGAATGATTTAATTGAAGTTTTCGATAAAAAATATAGATATTTAATCAAAAAAATAGATATGACTCATAGTATTAGTAATTTATGGGAAGAACTCCATGTACTTATTGAAAAATTTTTTGGATAAATTAAAAAAAATATGTGTTATTGAGATTAAGGCAAAATAGGTGGTTGAAATTACTACAATAAATGGGAAAGTAAGTCATCATTATATCTGTCCTGAATGTGGTGGTAGTATCATATTAGATCAAGAGAGAGGTGAAACCGTTTGTAGTCAATGTGGGTTGATAATTAATGATAAGTTTTTTATTACTTCATATTCTGAGAAAAGGGCATTTACTCGAGAAGAAAAATCTAGAAAGTCGAGGACTGGAATATTAATTTCTCCTTTATTATCAGATTTAGGATTATGCACGTTAATTGATAAAAAGAACATTAATAATCCTGATTTAAAAAGGGCTGTGAAGAGGGATTCATATTTAACATGGAAAAAAAGGAATTTATTGATTGCATCAATAGAATTAAAAAGGCTTAGTACAAATTTAGGGATTCCTTGCCATGTAATAAGTGTGGCATTAAGGTTCTATAAAGAAATTTTTAAAAACAATTTGTTAAAAGGTAGAACCATTAAAGGGATGGTTGCTGCGTGTTTATACGCTGCGTGCCGGAATGAAAATCTACCAAGAACATTTCAAGAGATATTAAATGAATCTCCGATTAGTTGTAAGACAATTAAAAAATGTTTTAAAATAGTACTCAACTACTTCAATTTAAAATTGCCACAAGCAAACATAATCTCTTTTATTCCTAGATATACTTCGGCACTAGGTCTAAATAATGATGTTGAAAAATTCGTTATAAAAATTTTACAAAGTTATTTAAGAAAGGTATCTAATAATGGCAAAAATCCAAAAGGACTCTACGCTGGTGCAATTTACCTTGCTTCAAAACTAAAAAATTCTGGGGTGACGCAAAAGGAAATCTGTGAAGTCGTAGATACGACCGAAGTCACGCTCAGGTCTAGATACAAAGAGATTATTGAGAATATTAATTTCTTGACAATTTAGATATAATGAAATTTTAAATTAAATAAAAACTATTAGTTTATTTATTTCCTTAAAGCTTTTTCATCAATTTTTCCAATCACATTTAAAGGTAAATTATCGGAAATTTCAATTATTTTAGGTAACTTGTATTTAGCTAAATTGTCTTGAGCGTATTTTAAAATATCTGCTTTTGTCTCTTCATTATTCTCGTATCCTTCTTTCAAAAGTACATAAAATTTGACAATTTCGGAGCTTGAACGATCTGGATTGGGTAATCCCTCGCATTCACAAAGCTCAATTGGAGGATGTATATTGTATACTATTTTTTTAAGTTTCAATTTTAATAAAAGATAAGATAATAAATAAATCAGGCTGCCTTAAAAAAACTATTTATTCATAGAAATCTGAGGTTTTTTTATCCTTAGTGCCTTTTCAATGTTCTCTATTAATTTTTTATTTGAAAAAGGTTTCGTTTTAAAGCACAAAACTCCAATAGAAAGTGCAATTTCCTTAATGGTAGTATCGGCACTTGCGAATATTATTTTTGCCTCACTATTGATACTAAGAATCTCTTTTGAGGCTTCAATTCCGCTCTTAATAGGCATTCGATGGTCCATTATGATAATATCTGGCTTTATGGGGAAATTTTTATACATTTCTACTGCTTCCTTTCCATTTTTAGCAGTGCCAATAACATCAAAGCCAGAGGCTCTCAGCAATATCTCATATAATTGCAGTATTGCTAATTCATCCTCAACAATAAAGATAGATGCTATTTTATATCAGCTCCGGAATTAATATAATAAAATTGCTTCCTTGTGAGGGATCTCCTTTAACTTTATCTTCTACCCAAATATCTCCATTGTATTCTGATAAAACTCTTTTTACAAGTAATAATCCCAATCCCATACCATGAGTTTTTTCCTTTCGATCAGAAATCCCTTTGAAGATATGTTCTTTCATTACATCTGGAACACCAATTCCATTATCGATGAATTCAAATTTTGCATAATTAGTACCATTTTTAAACTCTCGAGAGATTTTTACAAAGATTTCAATTCTCTTATTCTCATTATATTTAATACCATTAAAAAGGATATTTTCAAAGACATCTAATAAGAGTTGGTTTGCGTTGACCTTAACTTCTTTGATCTGGGATTCAATAGCAATATTTATGTCTTTATTGGGGAGGCTTTTGTGAATAAAGCCCTTTGCTTCTTTTAAGATTTGAATTCCATCAACTTTTTCCAGAGGACTCACTGTTTCTGTAATTTCTGAGAGTTTTCTAATATTTGAAACGAGTTTTGATCCCCTTATTAATTGATCATTAATAATTATCATTAATTCGTTGATCTTATTTATTTTCTCAGGTTTATTTTCCCACATTGAAAGGAGCCCTAAAGAGGATTGTATATTTTGAAGTATATTACTTATATCATGAGCAAATAAATCCTTATAGAATTCCGCTCGCTCATAAGCCTCCCGAAAATCTTCTTCGGATTTTTTTAATTTCTGTTCGGCCACCACCTCTTCTGTAATATCTCTTGCGATACATAAAATTCCTTCGGTTATTGGATACACACTTACTTCATAGTGTCCTATATGACCATTAGGAAGATTAAATGAATCCCTCACACGGTTTGGGATTCTTGAATTCATTACATCTTCGTATGTCTTAAAGAAGGGAGTTTGTTCTATACCCGGAAACACGTCAGTTATTTTATGCCCTAACAAATTATCTCTTGGCATATTAACTAATTTTTCAGCTAATTTATTAACTAAGGTGTATACCCAATCTCGATTTATCGCGTAAACTCCATCTGTTATAGATTCTAAAAGCATCTCATAGCGTTCTGACATTGTACGGTATTTTTCTTCAGATTCTTTTAAGTTTTCTTCAGCATTTTTCTGCTCAGTTATATCTATAAATATTTCTTGAACTGCTGGTTTATTATTAAAAGTAATGAGTGAAGCATATATTTCAACAATTCGAGGAGTACCATCTTTTCGAATAATACGAAATTGATAATTTGGTGGAACTGGTTTTCCTTTTAAACGTTCCTTATGGCGATTTAAAACGAATTCTCTATCATCTGGATGTATTAGGCTTATAACTTCTTCTTTAGACATAGACAGTAAATCATCAACGCTATATCCCAAGATATTCGATAATGCCTTATTTGCGAATATAATTTGAACTTCTTGAAGAATACATATTCCTTGTAATGATTTTTCTACCAACATTCGATATTTTTCTTCTGATTCTTTTAATTTTTGTTCCGCTTTTTTGCGCTCTGTAATGTCCCTTATAAACATGACAACCTTATTTTCAGAAAAATATAGAAAACGACCTTCATAATAATGTATCCCATCTTTCATTTGTAGTTTATATTCAAATATCTGTTGTTCTTTTGAATTAATTGCTTTTTTAATATGTTCTGCGCTTACTCTACCCACTTCAGGAGGTAATATTTCTATAGCTTTTTTTCCTAGGAATTCCTCTGGAGGTATGTATAATTCTTCCATTTTGCCACTATATTCTAAAATGGTGGTATCAGCAGCCACTAAGAAAAATAAATCAGGTAGCGCTTCAAAAATAGCCCTAAATTTCTTTTCAGATTCTTTTAATTTTTGTTCTGCTTTCTTTCTTTCAGTGATATCTCTCATAATAGATAAATAAGTGTTTTCGTCCTTCTCTCCAATACTATCCATATTCAATAATGCCGTAAAAGTGCTATTATCCTTCCGCCTTAATTCAACCTCAAAATCTCGAACAAAACCTTTTTCACTTAATATTTGAAATAATTCAGAACGTTGTTCATTAGAAACATATGTATTTTGGATACCAACCATGTTTACCTCTTCCTTGCTATAACCAGTAATCTCTTGGAGAACCGAATTCATTTTTAGTACCTTTCCAGGAGACACAACTCCAATTCCTATTGGTGATTTTTCAAATAATAACCGATATGATTCTTCTGATTCTTTCAATTTTTGTTCTGTTTTTTTGCGATCGGAAATATCCCTAAGAATGGCTAAATCAGCAGGCTCTCCCTTCCATTCTGTTTTCGCGGCATTTATTTCAACACATACGTTGGGTCCATCCTTTTTAAGTAAAATTGTTTCATATTTTGCGAGGGTTGGTTTACCATCAATTCTTTTCTTAAATCTTTCCATAACCTTATTAATTTCATCAGGATGCAATAAATTTTTAATATTGAGTTTGAGCAATTCATCAATACTATAACCTGTTACCTCTGAAGCTCGCTCATTTGCATAAACAATTTTGCCTTCTCCCATTCCAATGAAAATACAGTCATTAGCATTATTAGCTATATCTCTAAAATTCTTCTCAGATTCTTTTAATTTTTCTTCAGCTTTTTTCTGTTCGGTTATATCCTGGATTATGGCTTGGAAAAAATTTTCTCCTCGTATTGTTATATTAGCAATATCAGATTTAATCCTTGCAATTTCTCCATCTTTTCTTTTAACTTCTAATTCCTGTGGTTTTATTCCACCACCTTTAGTTATTGCTTGAAATCTTTCTTTTAATACATTGATCATACTTTCCGAATAAAAAGGTAATTGTAAGTAATTTTGACCAATTAGTTCATCTCTTGAATAACCAAATATGGTCTCAGTACCTGAATTGCAATCAATAATATTTCCAGTGAAATCAAGCAATGCAATTGCATTTGGCGAATTTTCATATATATTTCGATATTTCTCTTCTGATTCTTTTAATTTTTGTTCTGCTCTCTTGCGTTCTGTAATATTACGCCATATTGCTTGTATATATTTCTTATTGTGTATATTTATTGCCTTGGCACTTACATAAACATCTATTATTTCACCGCTTTTTGTTATTTGTTTCGTTTCAAAGAGATCAGCTCCTTCTGTTAGAACTTTGAAAAAATGTCCCTTAACTTCTTCTGGTGTTTCGATAATTTCAAAGGCTGGTATCTTAAGTTTCTTAAATTCATCACGTGTATAGCCTAAGTTTTTATATGTTACATCATTGAAATCTACTAGTTCTCCTGTCTCTGGATCGATGAGTACAATTGAGTCTGCTGCTTGTTCGAATAAAGCGCGATATTTTATTTCACTATCCCTTAATAACTCATCATCATCATTTTCTTCATTTTTAGAATCGTTCAAATTTATTCCCTTTTTTTCATAATTTTATTTTTTTTAATATTATTTATTCTCCTTAAATCTTATTTCATCTCGAAAATTTATACTTTTGTTTTAACAAAAATAAGAAACTTAAATAGAGGAGATTTCAAAATGAAAAAAAAAAAGAAAATATACCATCATCACAGTTATTCTCATTATTTTAATTATCCCAATTCTTATTGGAATATACAAAGAATATCTGTTTGTAAGAGCTTTATTTTTTGGTATAAATTAAAATTAAACAGTTATAGTTGTGCAATTATCATTATTAAGAGCTTTGATAATTGGATTCTCTCGTAGACCAGAAGCGATAATTACTTGCTTAATTCCTTCACTGGCAGATTTTAGGGCGACAACAACCTTGGTTTTCATACCTCCAGTTACATTTTCAAGGATTAATTCAGAGTTTTGCCTATTTATATGATTAATAAGGTTCTTATTTTTATCTAATACTCCATCTACATCAGTTAAAAGGATTAGTTTATCTGCTTTAGTCGCTACTGCGATTGCATCAGACATTCTATCACTATCACCACCAACAATCTCATTATCTTCGCTGATAGCAACAGAAGCTATAACTGGGATATAATTTTTCTCCCAGAGAATTTCGATTAATCTGGTATTCACTTTAGTTGGTTTCCCCGTGTAATTATCCTTAAGCTTTCTTTTACCATTCAAAATAACCATTGCTTTTTTAAATCTTTCAGCTATTATTAGACCCCCATCTACTCCCGATATACCAACAGCCGGGAGATCCTTAGCAAGCATTTCTTTTACAAGGCGTTTATTATTTAGGCCCGCAACCACCATAATATAAATATCTCTGGTTTCCTCGTCTACATAACGAGCTTTGTAACCTTTCGTAGAGTGAGTAAAAATCTGGGGTTTACCCATCTTTTCAGCCACAGCTGTAATTACATCAGCTCCAGCATGACATAAAATTAATTTCTTGTTTTCAGCATGTAGTTTTACTAAATCTGAGATCAGAAAATCTAGGTTTTCCTTTACTAAATCTCCTCCCACTTTAATAACAATCTTTTCTGACATCTTTCTTAACTTCCTTTTCTATTATTCTAAATTGCTAACAGCACATTCCACAATTCCACGAGCTACTTTACCTTCGCTAAATACATGTGTTAGATCCCCAAAATCAATGGTAGCATTAGCTTCACTCGCAAAAAGATTTGCCTTGCTAGTTCCATCAATAAGCAACTCTTTTATTTCATGATAGATCTCTAATTTCATATACCTATCCATATCTGAATGGAATTTTTTATCTTTGGCTTCAAAATCTACTTTAAATCGTTTTTTCATGTGAGTCAATTTGAATTCTTCCGAACTTTTTAGTTGGTTTCCAAGATCTCTTATATTATTTCTTAGATCTATATCATCGGAATTAACTAATATATCAATGCCTAAAAGTATGCCCCGATCTTTAACCCCATCCAGTTTAGTAGCACCGTCTAACACAGACTGGCACATTTTAAATGAGAAAGTTTTTATTCTATCGGAGATTTCGAATTTAACTGAAGGGTTACCTTGAGAGGTGTTTGCCACGATACATTCCTTCATTGGTATTCTAAATAATGCGGCAAAGATTTCTAAAGGTGAACCTTTCTTTTTACCAACGACGACTCTAATATCAGCAATATGAGACTTATATTGTTGAACATATAACCCCCATGGATTTGCAAGGATTCTCTCATCTTTAAATAAATATTCATCTAATTCTTCCCGGTTTTTAAGAAATGTAACCCTCCAGCCTCGACCCCCCCCAGTTGGTTTAATTACAACGGGATATTCAAACTGGCTTTCAATTGTATCTACAATTGATTTTCTAATCTCTCTAACTTTCAATCTTGGATGATTTGTGATAGGAATCCAGATTGTTGGTGTTGACTGAATCCCCGCTGCTTCAAAGCATGCAGTAGTCAGTGTCTTATTATCGCAAATATTTGTAACGGAGGGATTATTAAATAATTCATACCCATTGAGAGTTAACATTGGCTGAATATAATTAACTTGAGACATTAAGCCTATTCGGTTAATAATGACTGAGTCTTTTTTATAGCTCTTTATAGGATTCAGCAAAGACCAACCCTTATCTTCCACAGAAAATATTTGATGTGAGTATCCTAAATCCTCTGAGGCTTGTTGAATTCTTTTAATTTCTAACCAATCGCTTCTATATCCCGATAATATTATTATATCCGGCATTTTAGATGTCTTAATTTTTACTTCAGTTGTACTTATATAAATTGACACTTACTAAAGAAATTTATGCAATTAAGAAATGAATCCTCATCGAATGTCAAAATTGAAAAATTTCTTAGAATTATAAATATTAAAATTTCTAACAACTTTTTTAAAATTCAAGCAATTAAGTAGAGAAAAAAATTATTATGAGGTTTAAATAATATGGAAGTAATAGAATGGGTGTTTATCATCTTATCGTTTATTGCTTTTTATTTTTTCATTGGTAAAAAAGCAAGCAAACCCAGTTTTAGGATAATAGGTTTTATTTTATCAGTCATTATTGCAATTCTTATCACAATTTTTAGTTTTTCCATTGGAGTTTTGAGCCTTGCTTTTATCAACCTTTGTTATGTATTCTTAAATGGATATGGAATATTTAACTGCTTTAAAGAAATAAAATCAAATCGCCAAAATTTTGAAAAACAGGAAATCAAATAAGTAAAACGTAATTTATCATTTATCATTAAATAACAACCTTTATTTAATGAATAAAGGTATAATCTTTTTTTTAAATCATAATCATCATATTTAAAAATAGAATTTTCTGTATAAAGTTAGAAAATTAATTTTTATAAAAATTAGAAAAAATAATTGGATTCCCACTAAGCTAATAAAAAAATTCTCTAAAACTATGTCTATAAAGAATTTGGAACAGATTCTTGAAAATGAATTAAATAAAATATATAAAAGAATTCTTGCTAAAAAAACCGTTAGGATTTGTATATATACTTTTTTTATTATATTTTACCCGGGAATTGTTTTGGCAATTACAATCGCAGATGTATATGGTCCAGAAGGATATAATATATTTAATAATTATATTAGTGATCTGGGCTCAATTAGATATACTCCTGCTCCATTTATTTTAGATGTTTTATTAATAAGTACCTCAATATTATTAATTCCTATTTTTCTTTATTTAGAACAAATTATTGTTTCAGGCCCTAATCTTAGTAAAAGATTTTTGAATACTTCAATTTTTATAAAAATTTTAGCTAGAATTGGTAAGATCTCCTTTATATTAGGCTCTATTGGGTTGCTGGGTGCTGGTATTTTTAATGAAGACTTTTCACCATTTAATATACACATTATTACAGCAATATTTTTTTTTGGAGGTTATTTTATTGGTGCTTTTTCTACTGGATTAATAATTTTATTAAAAAAAGTAATAATCCCAAAAGCGATAGGTTATATTATGGTATTTAATTCAAGTGGAATTTTTATTTTATATGCATTTATAAAGGTAACATTTATTACCTATTATTTTATTGAATGGTGTCTATTCTTAAGCATACTTATATGGTTTGTTCCAATTACAATCATAATATTAAGATATCAAGATAAAAGTATTAAAAAAAATTCATTAACAAATAGGGAAAAGAAAAAAAATTTCGAATGCAAATAATCTATAAAATAGGAAAATATTACAATTCGATTTCGCAAATTAAGATTTTATGAATGAGTTGATTATCTTACTGTGATTATAACTACTTCCTATCTTATTTAATGAGGCTCCATTTAGCTGCTGATAAGTTATATTATTTATTTTCATTAACTCATTAATCCTTTTTCTTAAAGTACCTTCAGTAATTAGAGCAGCTTCAGATAAATCTTTTTGCAAACTAGTATCTCCATTTATTTTTGAAGATATATAAAGTGCTGCTGCGGTGAATCCTTTTGGATCCTTTCCTAAAAGTTTAAATTGGTTTTTTTTACTATTTTTTAATATTTTTAAAGCAACATTTCTAGTTTTCATTGATAAGTTTAGATCCTCTTGAATTCTGTCAATATATAGTTCAGGTTCAATGTGCTTAAGTTTAATATCCAAAATGGGAAAAACATTTATATATATAATTTTAAGACTCCTATAGAGATCTTTCTTTGATAGTTCTGAATCTTGGATAATTTCTTCCAAAAAGATTGGAAGTTCATACAACCGAATTGCACTATATACTGAAGCAGATAATAAACTTAAGATACTTCTCCCTTTAGTTAATTTTAATTTTAATGCCTGCAGATATATTTTTAAAGCTTCACTTGAAACAAAGCTAGGAAATTTCAATTGGTTTTGTAAACGGTAGAGTATTGGTAAAGCAATATTTAGATTTCTTTCATATCCATTAATTAAATCCCTATTAATTTTAGCTAATCTTTCATATTTCAGTTTATTTTTAGGTCTTAAATAATTTCCTAATGCATCTTTATAAGAGGTTAATAGGGTTCTGGGTCCAATTCGGCTATATACACGTTCATTTATTTGTCGATTTTTTTTTTCTTCTTGAGTATGGGCTCTTATCCCAGAAAGATCTATTATTCTTGAAAAAGTTGTTCCACAATTTGTGCATGTATAGTATCCTTCAGTACTAATAATATTTGGAGCTTCACAGCAATTTTCATTCAATTCATCAGAAAAATCTAAATAATTCAATCTAACAGTATTAACAAGCATTATTCTTAAAAATCACCATAAATTTTTTTAGTATTAGAAGTGCAGATACACCCTCTAAATTTTAAATCCACCGGAAGTATTAAATCATTCAAGATATCTAAAACTATTTCCATTGATACAAAATGAATTATTGGATTAGTCCTAAAATGATAATTTACAATCATATCAAGCTCTTGGATTTTAGAACCAGCAATTAATATTTGAAAATTTCTCAATCCACTTAATCTGAAGGCATAGATCATATGAGGACATCCTTTAATTATTTCAGTTATTTTGTTTGGATATTTTGTTTGAATATTTACATTTGCGAAATAAATATTTGACTTTTTTAAGTTTAATCCTGCTTGGTAATCTAATATACCAATATCTACTAATTTTTTGATTCTTATTCCTACAGTAGGTTGACTTCTATGGACTTTTTCTGCAATTTCATTGTGAGTAATATTTGGATCACTCTGAATAATGGTTACTATCATTTGATCAATATCATCAATTTTCATACTTTTATTTAGCATTCTTTTCTCCTTATAAATGGTTAATAAATTCTACTTTTCTGAAAGAGAAGCTATATAAATACTATTTGAGAGCTTAAATCGTTCGATTGCCGTGTCCTTTTCCCTTTTTTTAATATTATCAAGAGGGGTTTTTATGATAAATTCGATATCTTCTAAATAATAGTCGATAAAGTACCTTTTCTTTGTTTTATCAAATTCAATATAGCTTTTCATTAATTTCATATTTGTTTAAAATTTTTTTTGAGTGTTATTAATAAATTATAATATTACAATATTTAAATATTGCGATTATAAAATATTACAATATTGAAAAATTATAAATATTCAAATTTATATTTAAATAATAGATATTCTGATTATTCATTAAGGAAGAAACTATTATCGTGTTAATTGATCTAATTTAATTATATAAACATACTATAAGTCTTTAAGAATGAATGAATTAACTAAAGCTACATCAGAGTTTTTAAAAGCATTAAGTGATCCAATTAAATTAGAAATTATTAAATATTTAAAAAATGGTGAAAAATCAGCTAAAGACATTGAAAATATACTAAAGATTAGTCAATCATATACATCTCAACAATTAAAACAATTAGAGAGAGCAGAGATAATTTTACATAAAAGAGAAGATGGTATAAAAATGTATTTCATTAAAAACACCAATATTTATCGTGTTATCTCAACAATTAATTCATATATAATTGAACAACATAAAAAGAAATTTCAAAAGTTAATAGATTCTGATAATATTGAGAAATTAAAATAATAAAAAAACCTTAAATCCCCTATTTTTCATATCAATTATGTCGAAAAACATTAGACGCCCCTTTAGAAAAATTTTAGTGTTAGGTCTTGACAATAGTGGTAAAACATCAGTAGTGCTTAATTTTATTGGGAAAATTAATTTAACTAATTTTATCACTCCAAAAGCAACGGAAAAAGTGAATATTGTTAACTTTGAAAAGGATAATTTTAAATTTGAAATATTGGATTTTGGAGGAAAAGAAGTTTATAGAAATGAATTTCTAAAAAAATTTAATGAATATATTACAGATACAAAAGAAATTTTTTATGTAATTGATATTCAGGATTATGAAAGGTATGATCTCGCATTGAATTTTTTAAAAGAAATAATAAAAAGGTTAAACTCAATTAATTATGAGATAGAATTTACGTTTTTTCTTCATAAATTCGATAATGATATATTTAACCTCACCCCCAATATAAATGATGAGCTAATTGATGACTTAGTAGAGAAAATAAAAAATATCGTACCTTCTGACGAATTTAATGAAATTTATAAAAGTACAATATATACTGTTTTAGATAAAATTCATGTATATTAATTTATTTGCTTTATTTTTTTTAATTTTTCTATATTTTTTAACCAATATCTTTAAAAACAATTACTTTTAGTTTAATAATGTTAATCAGCGTAATCAAATAATAAAAAAAGATCATATAAGATGTCCCAAAGCCAATCAAACCGTAGAGAAATTAAATTTTTTGATCAAAACAGATTATTTAATCATATAAAAAGATTTAGTTTTCCTCGATTAGCAGGAACTAATGGAGAACAAAAAGCTGTTAATCTAACTATTCAGTCCTTTAAAGAGCTGGGATTTAAAGAAAATCAAATTATAGAAGAAAATTTTAGATTTTCTACTTTTTATTCTGTCATTCTTATTAAGATAATTATAGTAATGAATATAATTATGATTTCGCTTTTATTCCTAATAAAATATATTTATCCTTTTCTTATTTTTATAACATCAATATTATTGCTTATTATTTTTTTTTCAGTAATAAAAGTCTTTAAACATCCTGAATTAAGGGGTTTCTGGGAAAGGCATTTTGGAAAAATAATTTCTGCCACTAATGTGTATACAAAAGTTCCTGCTATTAATTCATTTAAAGTAGATCCTGGTGATATTATCATTTCAGCACATTTAGACTCTAAATCTCAATCATTCAAAACTATTTGGAGAGTAATTTTATTTAGGACGTGGTTATTTAGTGAGATTTTACTAATTTTATCTTATATAGCTCTAATAATTGATTTACATAGTGATTTTGAATCATTTATTATAGGAATTCTTACATTTGAAGTAGTGATAGTGGTTTCAACAGCTTTAGTGATCTCTTCAAATTTTATTTTGTTATTTCTGAATTTAACAAATAAATCATCTGGGGCTTTAGATAATGCTAGTGGAATGGCGATTGTCTTTGAATTGAGCCGGTACTTTATTGAGAATCCTCTGAATAACTTTACTTTATGGTTCTGTCAATTTTCTGCAGAAGAAATAGGGACGATGGGATCAAGGAATTTTGTTGATACACATGAATCATATTTTAAAAAGGGTCAAACCTTTCAAATTAATTTTGATATGGTCTCGGCTTCAGATAACAAACGAAATATATTAGAATTCATCAAATCATATGGTATTTTTCCTCGTAAAAAGATTTCACCTATTCTCCATAAATATATTCAAGAGTCTTCAGAATTGGAAAATATTAATGTTGATAAGTTTCATGTTTCGGTTGGAGCCCATACTGATTCGATTCCATTTCATCTGAGAAAATTTGACTCGGTTGATTTTACAACCCGAGCTGCAGCAAAATATACTCATAGCACAGAGGATACCCCTGATAAAGTAGATCCTTTAATATTATCTCAGGCAACTAGAATTGCCCGAAGAGTGATATTACTACTTGATAATGAATTTAATTTTCAAAAGATTTAATCTTTTTTATCAAAACATATATTTTAAATAATTAATAATTTTGCGAGATGGAAAATAATAAAATGAAGAAAGATATTGAAAATTTGGTTTTAAATTGGTGTGAGAATGATTTATCAGATAGAATTAATAAAGAAATTAAAAAAGGATTTACTGTTTTAGATGCTATTGATAAAGCTTTCGAAGAATATAACCTTGAAGACGAAATTATATTAAAATATGAACTTGCTGTTGAAAAGAAAAATAATAATAATTCTAAAAATTTAGATTTGACATATAATCAAATTAAGAATTTTAAAGAAAAAATAAAAAAAAGAATTTATAATAAATATATAAATCAAATAGATAAAAATTCGAAAAAATAATTCTCAAAAACCATATTTTATATTTTACTTCTTTTATCCAAAATTTTATTGACAAAGACTTTAATGAAATCTGTAATCAAAAAAGCAATAATAGCGTAAATCCAAACAAACAATGCTAACATCCAACCCATTGCGGGAAGTAAAATTCCATATACAGTGATCAATGTAGCAATAATTTGGGTAGCAACCACTGCTATAAACAAAATTTTTGCTGGTCTTTTAGTCCAAAAATGCCCTTTTGTTCTTACAACAAAAACAGTTAAATGCCCTGCTACGGATAATTTAAGATATATGAGGGATTGAATAGTTATTTGATCTACATGAAAAACCTGTAATCCGATATATAATACGCCAAATGATGAAAATACTCCTATTATCCCCAAAATAGATGCCATAGTTAATACTCTCCTCATATCCCAAGCTTCAGGACTTTTATTA
Organism: Promethearchaeota archaeon; assembly: GCA_019058295.1. Taxonomy (GTDB): domain Archaea; phylum Asgardarchaeota; class Lokiarchaeia; order Sigyniarchaeales; family SOKP01; genus LW40-45. The sequence continues at coordinate 150,023 of JAHPZI010000021.1, forward strand.
TACTCTACATTGTCATATGCTATAGTCATAATTGCCGCATCATTTAAAATTGCTAATAATACTATCATTAACGCAGTTATGGGATAAAATTGAAAAATGATAATAGCTAAAGTTATAAAGATTAAAATTCGTATTGTTTCAGCAATTCGATATGTTGAATAATTTAGCATACGTTGAAAGATTTTGCGACTTTCTATTGTAGCATCAATTATAACCGAAAGACCAGGTTTTGTAAGAGTAATGTCTGCCGCAGATTTAGCTGCATCAGTAGCATTAGATACAGCTATACCTACATCTGCCTTTTTCAGGGCTGGAGCATCATTAACACCATCTCCTGTCATCCCTACTATATGTCCTCTATCTTGAAGTAGTTCTACTATATGATATTTGTGTTCTGGAAAAACTTCAGCAAAACCATCAGCGTTTTCAACAAGTTCTATTGTATCTTCATCAGATTTATCCATAATGGACGAAGAGGGTACTATATTCGTACCTAAATTTACTGTTTTTGCTATTTCTTTAGCAATAGAACTATGATCACCTGTTAACATTTTAACATTTAATCCCATTGCCATAGCAGTTTTTATTGTTTCTGCTGAATCATCTCGAGGAGGATCATAAAGTGCGATCAGACCAATAAATATCCATGAATCTTCATTATTTTTTGTTTTAGCTACTCCAAGAGCTCTGTAACCCTTTTCTGCAAATTCATCAACATACTCATTTACTTTATTACTTAAATCTTGTTTATTTGAGGATAATGATAATATTATCTGAGGGGCTCCTTTAGCAACTTTAAATTTTTTACCATCTTTATCTTTTACTTCGGCCTCTGTACGTTTAATAACTGGGTCAAATGGAGTAAAATTTGCTATAGTATACCCATTAATTATTTTTTCAAATCCTTCAATCATTTTTGCTTTATCAATTATCGTATTATCAATTGCATCTTCGTCTTCTTCTCTTGAGGCAAGTGTTCCATATATTAAGATATCATTACTACTAAAATCATTAAATGAAATCACATTTCCAACTGATAAATCATTTTTAGTTATAGTACCAGTCTTATCAGAACATAATATATCAACTCCTGCAAGTTCTTCAATAGCAACTAATTTACTAACAATAGCTTCTTTTTTTGTTAAAGCTACTGCTCCAATTGCCATCGTGACGGATAAAACAGCAGGTAATGCCACCGGTATTGATGCAACTGTCAGAACTAAAGCAAATTCAAATGTACTGAGAAGATCTGTATTTCGTAAAATTGACACGAGAAAGATTATACCTACAAGAATAGCAGCAAAAACCATTAAAAAATTTCCAATTTTCATAACAGCTTTTTGAAAATGAGATCGATTTTTAGCTTCTTCTACAAGTTTAGTTGTTTTACCGAAATATGTATTCATTCCTGTTGTAACAACTAACCCATCCATTTCACCTTGTTTAACTATGGCTCCAGAATAGCCAATATCAGAAACCTTTTTTTCAACAGGTAATGATTCTCCTGTTAATGCAGATTGATCTACTAACAAATAATCTCCTTTAGTTAATTTAACATCAGCAGGAATTATATCTCCTAATCTAACTCGTATTATATCTCCAGGTACTAAGTCTCTTGCCTCTAATGTTTTCCATTTACCATCACGTTTTACTTTAGCTTTTAAGGCTAAATTTTGTTTTAAAAGCTCAATTGCATTATCTGCTTTATGTTCTTCCCAAAATCTGACAATTGCGTTTAAGAGTAATAGTGCTAAAATAATCCAAAAATCTGCCCAATGAGCAATTACTGCTGAAAGGATTACTGCAATTTCAATCATCCATGGAATTGGTCCCCAAAAATTACTTAGAAATTTTATTATTGGGCTAACTTTTTTTTCAGTTATTTCATTATATCCATATTTCTCATATCTTTTTTCTACTTCAGAATTAGAGAGTCCGCTATCGTTTGATGATAGAATTTTGTATAACTCGTCAATATTTGTGTTTTCTAATTCTTCACTTGTAATTGATTCTTGATTCATAAAATCCACTTTTTCTTTTATTTAAAGAAATTCAAATTTATAGTAAATTTCTCATGCATCTTTGTTTTCAGATTAATTTAAACAAATGGTTTAAATTTTATAAAAAAAAATACAGTTTTACATGTCGAAATTATAAATTTTTATCTATCTCATTTGATTTCTAAGCTTTCATTATAATGTCATAATAATAGAACTATATTTACCATATAAAACGATTTAACAAATTTCTCTTAATTATCATATATTAAGTAGAAATCTAGATTTTATTAACCTTAATTTTAAATATAAAACAAGGTGATTTATTGTAAAAATAATTAAATCAGAAATATTGTTCAAAATAATCTTTATTATAATATAAATAGGTGCTATAATGAATCAAACAATAAATTTAAGCGTGATAGCTATTAATCCTCAAAATTTATTTTGGTTTTTCCTTGTAATCACTATAATTCTCTCTATTTTTGGTATTGGCTACATTTTTTGGATTATTCATAAACTGAAGCAATTAGATAATGGAACAGAAGAAATGATAAAGATTCACAATTTAATTAAATTGGGATCAAATGCTTATTTAAAGAGACAATTTAAAACGATAAGTATCGTTTTAAGTATTTTAACTATCATCCTTTTTTTTATAAGTCTTCCATTAGCAATTTCCTTTATGATTGGTGCCATAACATCGCTAATTGCTAGCTATATTAGTATGATCGCATCAACAATGTCAAATGTAAAGGTCACTCAAGCATGTAAAACCGATATTAAACAAGCTCTAAAAATTGGTTTTAATGCCGGAATGATCATAGGAGTTTCTGTAATTTCAATATCATTATTAGGGATCTCGATATTATATATTATATTTAACTACTCCGTTGAGAATATATTAGGATTTGCCTTCGGGGCTTCTTTTTCTGCATTATTTGCTCAATTAGGTGGAGGAATCTTTACTAAAGGTGCAGATATTGGGGCAGATTTAGTTGGAAAATTAGAGCATGGATTAGCTGAAGATGATATTAGAAATCCAGCTGCCATCGCTGATAATGTTGGAGATAATGTAGGGGATTGTGCTGGAAGAGGGGCAGATCTTTATGAATCCTCTTCAGCAAACAATATTGGAGCGATGATAATTGGTGTTACTCTGACTTTAATTACTAATAATCCATTATTTATTATTTTCTCTTTAATCACAAGAGCATTAGGAAATATTGCTAGTATAATTGGAGGTCATTTTGCCAAAATGAAAAATACAGATAAAAGTCCAATTAAAGCTTTTGCCAGAGGATTATCCATTACTGCATTGATGAGTATATTATTCTTTTTTATTTTAACATGGGTCAGTTTTGGAACTGGATGGTGGCTTTTATTTTTATGTGGAATTTTAGGGATACTCTTAGGGATTTCAACCTATTTCCTTGTTGATTATTATACCTCCTCAAGATATGGACCAGTAAAAAACGTTATAAAAAATTCAGAAACTGGAGCTGCGACAAACGTCATTAGTGGGTTTTCTTTAGGTCTTGAATCTCCTGCTATTCCAGTTTTTTCATTTATTTTAGGTATATTAATTAGTTTCTCTTTAGGCAAAATATATGGAATTATCCATCATATAGATCCATTTTTAGGCGGAGTTTTTGGAATAACAATTGCAACTTTGGGATTATTATCTATTACAACAATTATTCTCGCTTTTGATGGATTTGGCCCTGTATCCGATAATGCTGCAGGGATCGCTGAAATGGCACATCTCGGAGAGGATGTTAGATTTAATTTAGATCGTTTAGATGCTGTTGGAAATACTACAAAAGCACTTGCAAAGGGATTTGGGATAACATGTGCGGCGTTATCTGCCATAATATTATTTGAGGCATATTTAGAGGAAATTAGAGCTACTGATGTAAATATATATCATCCGATTATTATGTGTTCTTTATTGCTAGGAGCCGTTATTCCATTTCTATTTTCTTCCTTAGCAATTCGAGCAACAGGAAAAGCGGCATATGGAATGATAAAAGAGATCCAAAGACAATTTAAAGAAAATCCAGGAATCTTAGAAGGTAATTCACTTCCAGATTATGAGAATTGTATTGATATAGGAACTAAAGTTGCTTTAAAACAGATGATCTTTCCAGCACTACTTCCCACCCTAACACCAATCTTCTTAGGTTTTTTATTCGGTCCAATTGCAGTTGCTGCTTTTTTGATATCTGGTACAATCTCAGGAATCATATTAGGATTTGTCTTGAATACAGGAGGGGGGGCATTGGATAATGCCAAAAAAGCTATAGAAAGTGGTTTATTAGGTGGAAAAGGTTCTGAGGCCCATTCTGCATCGGTAGTAGGAGATACGTTTGGTGACCCCTTGAAAGATACAGCTGGCCCCTCACTTCATATTTTAGTTAAAGTCTTAAATACTGTTTCAATCGCTTTTGCTCCGATTTTTATTGCTTTCGGAGCACTTATAATTTTATAAATCTCTTTTTTATTATTTTTATTTAACTATTCTAATAGATTAAGATTTAAAACCTTAATAGAGTATCAAAATTAGTTTTATATGTGAGTTTAGCTAAAATAAAATAAAATAAAAAAACCCATTAACGAACAATTAAAACATCACATGATGCGTGTTCTAATGCTTTCTCAGCAACTGATCCCATAAGAAACTCTTTTAATTTTGAATGTTCACCTTTATATCCTAATACAACAAGGTCAAATCCTTCTTCCTCTACAACTTTTTTAAGATATTCTGCAGGGTTTTCATCTTTTATTAATCTAGTTTCTACTTTAGCCATAGAAGAGCCAAAAATTTCTCGAGCATTATTTAATATAGTTTTTCCTTCTTCAATTTTTGTTCTTTCAATATCTGAAGAACTCATTGCTGGGTAATGACTTGCTGTTGGCATTATGGAGAGTACTGGTACATTCTCAAAAAACTTATGCTTAATTGCATGGAAAATGACGACCTTTCTTGGCCATTTTTCTTCAATTTCTCTAATTTTTATAACTGCTCGCATAGAATCTTCAGATCCATCAACACCAATCAAAATTTTCTTATAAATTATATATCACCTTATAAATTTTTAATTATTATCAATCCAAACTACTATCAAATAAGTAGACTTAAAAAGGTAATATTAAAGTTTTATAAATTATTTAGAAGAACCTCTTTCTAAGATTAATCAGTATAGTAGCTTAACTTTAACATTCTTAACCCGTATTCTTAATAAGTTAAAACTACAATGAAGATTGACTATAGGATTATAATCAAAATCCTCATGGAGGTTGATATATGTCAAAAGAAAAAAAGCTTATCTTTTGTTATTATTGTGGGAATCTAATAAAAGAATATGATGATGAAAAAACTAAAATATGTCCATATTGCGGAATAGAATTACATTATACTGATAAAAAAATTAAGAGAAATAAAGCACATAAAACCCTCAATTCAGAAGTATTGGATTTTTAGTCCTATTCTAATAACGCATAGAAGGTTAATCAAAAGGAATGAATTTATTCATTTCTTCAATGAATTTATTCATATCTTCAGCCCTTCTTAAAATTTCAATAAAAATTCTTTTTAACATAATGTAAGTATCGGACAAAAAACGAACAAATGATTTATTGGATGATTGAAATCCGGAAACATCAGTTAAGCCAATTCTATTATCTTTTTTATCATCAGTTTTTAAAGCCATTAGGACTTCCGAGTCATCAATTATCGAATACCTTAGAGGTGCATTTACTATCGCCCCATCAATAAAACAATTTTCAACAAATTTATCTAAAATCTGTTTATTCGGATCTATCACATTTTTTTTGAAAAAAGATCGAAATCTATTATTTTCTTTCTTTTGAATATCATAAAATGAACCTCCATATAATATTCGTATTTCTAATGAGGGTTTTTTAGTAAAAATCTTATTTAAATAGTCTTTTAAAATAATCTCCTCATTTTTAATTAAAAATCCACAGATTATTATTACTTTTTTCTCAGCATGTTCAAGTAAATATTCTAAACGCGAAAAATAAACATCTATTCTATTGAAAAAGCTAAATGGAATTGTATCGCGCAATGGATATTTTGGTTCAATATGAGGTAAAGAGTATAAATCATCTATCATTTTTTCTCCTGCTTTTTCTAAAATCATCGTTTTATCAGAAATCATTTTTTCAATGGCGTATTTCGGATCATATACTTCAATGACCATAGGTCGATATCCAATTATATGTATCAATTTATATTCTTCTAATTTTTTAATAGCCTCATAAACTTTAGGTTTTGAATATTTTGACATCTGAACTAAATCAGATACATTAATTTTATTATATTTTTGAGGGGAAACTTTTGTTAATTGAATTAACTGCTTATAAATATTTTTTTCAGTATCTTTAAATTTAAAAACTTCAAAAGGATCAATTTCTATCATTTTCTAGTTTGAAAAAATTTGTAGTTAATATTATTAATTTCAAATTTGTTGTTAATAAATTTAATTATAATTTCTATTTATTTAATTTGGGCATTTTTAAATAATTTCAAAAAATAAATATTTCAATATTTTTTAGATTTTTTTTTGTAAAATATTCAAGAATTTTACCCAAACTTCCCTATCATAAAATTCTGAAATATATATAAAAAGATTTATCCCTTAAATAGACAAAAACTTTAAAAACTCAGTTAAGGATTATATTATTAAGTGAAAAATTTCAATTTTTCATATAAAAATTATAAATAATTATAGTTTTTTAATTCAAGGTTATAAGAAAATAAAATATGTAATTAGGTGAAATATGAAATATCTTGAAAAATTATTAAAAGATTTTCAAAATATACCTCAAAACATCATTCTCCACGCCGATATCCTAAGAAGGGGTATTAAACTGAACGATGATTTGAAAAGAGCGGGTAAAGAATCGTGTCAAACAGGAATCGCTACAAAACTTCAATATCATATCCTGAACCAAAAAGATTTGCCACCCAGCCAGTTCCATTTCACGTCAGATGAGACAACAGTGGATATAAAAATAGATAAAAACAGCCCCTATGAGATAAAAGAGCTTAGTAGTAAAGAATACCATCTTTGCGCCGGGGACAGGGATTTCGGCAGGGTTAGATTTACAAAGCGTCCTAAATACGCAGATAAAAACACATCGGATGGACAGGAATGCCAGTTTCTCTTAATGCAGAGAGGTTCATTCTGCCTTCTTGTGAGCCCTCTTGACTTTTGCGCATATCTTAAAAAAGGTGATGCATGTCAATATTGTATCCTATCCCCAGCAATGGATATTGCAATACAGCGAGAAATAATGAAACCGATACCTGATCATAAGATCATTGCTGAAGCTGTTGAGATTGCTTGTAAAGAGGATGTTAAGCTCAGGGACTTGAAACTCTCCGGCGGAGCACTTTATAACACCAAAAAGGAGGCAGAATACTATAAAAGTTGCCTTTCGGCGATTCTTGAGCGTATTGATCCACCTGAGGAGATTACAATCTTCTCACAGGCATTTGATAAGGAAGATCAGATGGATTTAAAAGAGATGGGGGCAACGAATGTAATCTTTAATTTGGAGGTCTGGGATGAACAACTCTGGCCTAAGCTTCTTCCAGGTAAGGCAAAAGCAATTGGGCGTGAAGAATGGATTAACCGACTTAAAGATGCGGTGGAGATCTTCGGAAGGGGGCATGTAAGTTGTAGCTTTGTAGCGGGATTTGAGTGCGCTCCTAAGCAAGGTTTCTTAACACAAGAAGATTCATTTAATGCATATTTAACTGCATTTGAATTTCTTCTTAAGAGGGATATAGTGCCATCGTTTACCATTTGGACGCCTTACCCTTTAGTTGGTGGATTTAAAGAAAAGGATCCCCCCGACACTGAATGGTATCTCCGGTTAGGAGTAAAACACCATGAAATGTTGGAAAAGTATGATATGTACAAATCTTTGGGATTCCCTCATTATGGAGTAGATCCCCCAACACTTGGTCTATACTGTTATTATTGCTTTAGTATGCAGTTTCTACGTGATTTTCCAAGGTTAATTGATCGTGATTAAAAATGATTTTTGAAAAAAGAAGGTAAATTAAAATTTACCATCTAAAACTATATCTAAAGTTATAAATTATCATAAATTTATAGAGAAAATATTAAATCTTAAAAAGTAATATATAATGTCTTCGAAAAATGAGAAAGCACTACAATTAAGAAATGAGACCATAGCCGCAAATGTGGGTAGATTGTTTCAAATGTTAGTTGATATATATGGTGTATCAGAGCTTCATAATTTAGAAAAGATTGTTAAAAAGCGAGAAGGACAAGTAGTAAATCTTGATTTTAAACCATTAAATACCACTGTTTCCTTTGTCTTATCTAAATCTCGCCTTTCTCCACATTTAGGAAAATCTGATAAAGCCGCTGCGACTGTGATTTTAAATATGAAAAAAGAAGACTTAATCCCTTCATTTATAGATTTTATCAAAACCAAGGATAATTTTTTCGGTTTTCTAAAAAATATTTTTAAATATTATATTCCAGGAAAAATTAAAGTAAAAGGTTCCTTAGGTGCTGGAATTACTTTATGGAAATTACTTTTCATCGGAAAGCATTCAATGTATAAGAAAAAAACGTAGCAAACGAGATGGTATTAATGAGTTTTGAAAGTTTCATAAAAGTAAATAAAACTATTTCTAATTCTTATGTAGAGGAATGGAAAAAGCAAGGAAAAAAAATTGTAGGATATTACTGTTCTTATATTCCAGAGGAGATTTTAGTTTCAGGAGGAATTTTACCATTTAGAATGAGATCGGTCGAAGCGGAAGGAACTTCTCGAGCAGATACTATTTTAAGTCGTTTTAATTGCTCGTTTGTTCGAGCATCCCTAGATTTAGCGATGCAAGGTAAATATAACTTTCTTGATGGATTAGTGGTTATGAATTCTTGCGACCACGCTCGAAGGATGTATGATATTTGGAAATATAAAATAATTGGAAAGTTGGAGGGAATTGAGGAGAATTTTGGATTATTTTTTATTTCTTTACCACATATTATTACAGAAAGAGGATATAATTGGTTATTAGAGGAATTCACATTTTTTAAAGAAAATTTAGAAAAAACCTATAATATAACGATTTCCGAAGAAAATCTAAAAACTGCAATTAAAACTTTGAATGAAAACAGAAAACTTCTAAAGGAAATTCATAAATTTCGAATTCTAGATAAACCAAAACTTAATGGAGTTGAAGCTCTTAAATTAAATATCGCAACTACCGCTACTCCAAAAGAAATTTCAAACCAAGTATTAAGTTCTTATTTGCAGTCTCTAAAGGATCGAGAAGGCATATCAGATTATAGAGCAAGATTATTGATTACAGGAAGTCTAATTGATGATCCTACTTTTTTAAAAATTATTGAAGATGTTGGCGGTCTTGTGGTCTCAGATTTATTATGCTTTGGTGTTAGAAATTTTTGGGACTTAACTCCTGAAACAGGAGATCCTTTAGAATCAATTACCAAACGTTATTATGAGAAAATCTCTTGTCCAAGAATGATGGATGATCATGACAGGCGATTTAAATTCCTACAAGAGTTAATAAAAGAAGCGAAAGTAGATGGAGTAATCGGAACAAGAATCGAGTTTTGCGATTTAAATGGATGTGAATGCATGCTATATGAACATGAATTGGAAGATTTAAACATTCCCATGTTAAGTTTAGATAGAGATTATTTTGTTGGTGATAAAGGAAGATTTAAAACTCGATTCGAAGCTTTTATCGAACAAATTGAATAAAAAAAAAGGTTAATTATATGAGTAGCCATAAAATTATTCCGTATGAAATATTATATGAAGCAATATGTACCACAAAGGACCTTGTTGAAGGTGGCCCCGCTAAAGATGAACTTTTAGTGTTAAAATCATTTTTGAAACACATGAAAACCGTTATTAAAAGATATCTAGATAATGCAGATTCAGGGTTACCTGTAATAGGACATCATTTTGCATGGCCAACAGAAATATTTTATTGCTTCGATTTTGTCCCCGTTGTATTTGAAGGAATTCCATACATACTGAGTGCATTATTACCCGAAGGTTCTGAAAGGTTCTATGATATCGCAGATAGCTTTGGTCATCCTTATCATTCTTGTACCTCTCAAAAAGGAACTTTGGGCATGGTCTTGGACGGTTTATTTGAATTTGATGTAATATCAACGCCAACGAGTCCATGTGATAATACTTTTGCAACTTATCCTGTTATAAAACAATTATATGATAAAATCAAAAAGCAAAAAACACCATTTATAATTGCTGATATGCCATATTATCGTGATGATCGCTCTTATAATTACTACGGAAAAGAATTAAATAGAGTAGTTTCAGAAATAGGTCAAATTATCGGTCAAGAACCTGATTATGAGAAGTTAAGAAAAGCTATTGATGTAAATAATAAAGCAATTGAAATTATTGCAGAAATAAACGAATTTAAAAAACTTACACCATGTCCAATTGAATCCATGTTTTGTCCTTTAATGACTGCAGTTTTGGCATTCATCCCAGGCCAACCTGAAAGAATAGGTTTTTTTAAAGATGTATTAGAAATCGCAAAAAAGCGAGCTAATAAAGGTGAGAGAGCACATGAAGGAGAAGAAAAAATACGAACCGTCTGGCCATATATGTCTATCTTTTTTGACATTGGATTCTGTGAATGGTTGGATCGGGAAATTGGAGCGACAATACTATTAGATATATTCAATTATTTATTTTTTGATGTTATTGATACCTCAAAAAGCGAAGAACATATTTTTAAAGGATTAGCAAAACAATCGATGAATTATCCTATGGTAAGACAATCCGCAACTTTTTGTGATGACCTTATCACAGATTTTATCTATTTATCAAAAGAATATAAAGCAGATTGTGCAATCTTCACAGCTCACTTAGGTTGTAAACAAAGCGTTAGCGTTATCCAATTATTAAGAGAGGCATTCCGAGATGAGATTGGAATCCCAATGCTTTCAATTGATCTTGATATAGGAGATGCCCGATTTACTTCTATAGCAACTGTAAAAAGAGAAATAGAAAATTTTACTAAAATTCATGATTTTTCGAAAAAATAATGTTCAATCTTTAATCTTTTATTATTAATTAATCACATAATCGTTTATAGAATCATTAGCATCAGTGGGATTTCGATTTGAAGGATTATAATTTTTATATTGGGGTGGATGCGGGAGCATCTTTTTGTAAAGCAATTGCTTTAAATTCGAAGAATAACGAAATTAAAGCAAATTCAATCACTTTTGTCCTTGGAAATCCTGAAAAAGCAGCAAATAAGTGTTTAGATGAAATAGGAAAGAAATTAAATGTGAAATTAAAAATTTTAAAAAAAAATGTAATTACTACAGGACAAAATGGGGATAAGATTAGAATTGGACAAAATAAATCCGAAATAATATGCATTGGGAGAGGAGCCTATGCACTCGATCCTAATATAAGAATTATGGTGGATGTTGGGAGCTTTAGCATGAAAGTATTAAAAATAGATGAATCTGGAATAATCAAAGATTATCTTATGAACAATAAATGCGCTGCAGGATCAGGAGTCCTATTAGAACTCGTTGCTGAAGGCTTAGAAATGAGAATTGACGAATTAAATAATAAAGCATTTCAAGCAAAAAAGCCAATTCAGATTTCAAGCCAATGTAGCATTTTTGCTGAATCTGAGGTAATTTCTTATAAGAATGAAGGAGCAAATATTCCTGATTTAGTTGCAGGGGTGTGTAATTCTGTAGCAGGTAGAATTTATCCCTTAATTCGGATGATTGATAAAGAAACAAATAAAGTAGCTTTTAGTGGAGGGGTCGCTAAAAACAAATATATAGCTGAAAATCTTGAGGAACGATTAGGATTTAAATTGGTCAAATTATCACTTGAACCAGAATATATAGCTGCATATGGAGCTGCAATTATAGCAAAAGAGGGAGGGGGAACATAAAATAGTATTTGCGGGAATTGATATAGGGTCTCTCACAGGTAAAGCATTATTGTTAGAAGATAGTGAGATCCGTGGATTTAAAATAATTAGGGTAAAAAAAACTCCCGTTGAAACTGCTGAAAGTGTTTTTGAAATGGTTTTATCCGAGACGGGGATAAATAGGGATAATGTAAAATTTGTGGTTAGTACAGGTTACGGGAGAGATAATATTCCCTTTTCTAATAAAAGTATGACAGAAATCACATGCCATGGGTTAGGTGCCCATTTTCTAATACCAAGCATTCGGACGATAATTGATATAGGGGGTCAGGATTGTAAAGTAATCGCCGTAGATCGAACGGGTAAATTAGTTGAATTTGCAATGAATGAGAAATGCTCCGCAGGCACGGGAAGATATCTCGAAATAATGGCCAATTTACTCCATATTTCACTCGATGATCTTGGGACTTTATCATTGAAGAGTAAAACTCCTGTTCAATTGAAAAGTACTTGTAGTATTTATGCTCAAGCCGAGGTATTGCAATGTATCAATTCTGGATTTAAGAAGTCTAATATAGCTGCGGGAATTAATAAAGCTATGGCTGAGCGCGTTTATTCCATGTCAAAAAAAGTTAAGATGAGACCAGATGTGGTTATTTCTGGAGGTGTAGCTAAAAATGCTGGTGTTGTCGGTTATCTGGAAGAAATGATAGGAATCGAATTCTTAAAATTACCAATTGATCCTCAAATTATTGGTGCTCTTGGAGCTGCTGTAATTGCTCAAGAGAGGTATAAAAGAAAGTGAAAAATAACTTATAGAAATTACATGGTTAATTTTTTTTTTCTTATAAAATAAAGACATAATATTTTTTAAAAAACTGTAACTAAATAGCAATAGTTAATATTTAGGAATCTTAGTGTTAGTCTGATTTAGATTCTTTATAAATATAAATAAATTTCCAGTTTAGTATAGGACAAAATTTAAAAATTCTCAAATTAAAAAGAGTGAAAATTATGAATGATGAAAAAAAAAATCCTGTATTGGGCAAGATGAAGAGGCCAACAGCCGGTGGTGGCACGACTATCCAAGACTGGTGGCCGAACCAGTTGAATCTCGATATCCTACACCAACATTCCTCTAAATCTAATCCAATGGACGATGATTTCGATTATGCCAAGGAGTTCAATAGTCTCGATTATGAGGCATTGAAGAAAGATCTCGCGGAAATAATGAAAAAGTCCCAAAGTTGGTGGCCAGCGGATTTTGGTCATTATGGTCCTTTGTTCATCCGTATGGCATGGCACAGTGCTGGTACCTACCGTGTCGGGGATGGTCGTGGCGGGGGTGGCAGTGGAAATCAACGCTTCCCCCCTCTCAGTAGCTGGCCTGATAATGTTAACCTCGACAAAGCACGTCGGTTACTTTGGCCAATCAAGAAAAAATATGGTCGAAAAATCTCCTGGGCTGACTTGATGATTCTCGCGGGTAACGTTGCCTTAGAATCGATGGGTTTTAAAACCTTCGGTTTCGGTGGTGGGCGTGAAGATATCTGGGAACCAGAAAAGGATACTTACTGGGGCTCTGAGGAAGAATGGTTGGGTGATGAACGCTGGCACACAGGCGATAAAGATAAACCTGATCTCGAAAACCCGCTCGCAGCCGTGCAGATGGGTTTGATTTACGTCAATCCAGAAGGTCCAGACGGTAATCCTGATCCCGTTCTGGCGGCGAAGGATATTCGCGAGTCTTTTGGGCGTATGGCTATGAATGATGAGGAGACGGTGGCACTCATCGCAGGTGGCCACACATTCGGAAAATGCCATGGTGCTGGTCCCGCAGATCATGTGGGACCCGAGCCTGAAGCGGCAGATATAGAAGATATGGGACTAGGTTGGAAGAGTAACTATGGTTCAGGCAAAGGTGCCGACACGATAAGTAGTGGTCTGGAAGTCACCTGGACTACCACTCCCACGAAATGGAGTAGCAACTTCTTTTGGAACTTATTTGGTTTTGAATGGGAATTGACAAAGAGTCCTGCTGGCGCGCATCAGTGGACACCAAAGGGTGGTGCGGGTGCTGGTACCGTACCAGATGCACATATCCCAGATAAACGCCATGCACCATCTATGCTAACCACCGACCTTTCTCTACGGTTCGATCCTATATACGAAAAGATTTCACGACGCTTTATGGAGAATCCAGATGAATTTCAGGAAGCGTTTGCAAGAGCATGGTTCAAGCTGACTCACCGTGACATGGGTCCACGATCTCGTTATCTAGGGCCGGAAGTTCCTCATGAAGAACTCATCTGGCAGGATCCAATCCCACCAGTAGATCACAAACTAGTTGATGAAAAGGACATTGCCTCAATCAAGAGTAAGATCCTATCATCTGGCCTTTCTGTCTCGGAACTAGTTTCGACTGCCTGGGCATCGGCATTCACGTTCCGTGGCTCAGACAAACGCGGTGGTGCGAACGGAGCTCGGATTCGTCTAGCACCACAGAAGGATTGGGAGGTTAATCAACCTGACCAGTTAGCGAAGGTTCTCAAAACCTTGGAAAGCATTCAAGCTGAATTCAATGGAGCACAGTCTGATAACAAGAAGATATCACTTGCTGATTTGATCGTTCTGGCTGGTTGTGCAGGTATTGAGCAAGCTGCAAAAAATGCTGGTAATGAAGTAAAGGTTCCCTTTACACCAGGACGAATGGATGCATCACAGGAGCAAACAGATGAAAAATCTTTCGCCGTTCTCGAACCCATAGCGGATGGCTTCCGCAACTACCAGAAAACTAAATATGCCGTATCAGCTGAGGAAATTCTGGTTGACAAAGCGCAATTGTTAACTCTAACCGCCCCCGAAATGACAGTGCTCGTGGGTGGCTTACGCGTCTTGAAGACCAACTTTGGAGGAACGCAGCATGGTGTTTTCACTAAACGACCTGAGGCGCTTACAAATGACTTCTTTGTGAATCTGCTCGATATGAACACAACATGGAAAGCAACTAATGAAGATAAAACCTTATTTGAGGGGCATGATATTGAAACAGGTGAACTTAAGTGGACAGCCACTCGTATTGATCTCATCTTCGGCTCGAACTCCCAACTAAGGGCATTAGCAGAAGTATACGGTAGTGATGACGGTCAAGAGAAGTTCCTGAACGACTTTGTAGCAGCTTGGAATAAAGTTATGAACTTAGATCGTTTCGATCTCGCATAGTGGTTTAATAGGCTCCCTGGTATCAGCAGCATCCCCAGACTTGGTAATATTGATATAAATAAAACTACAGGCGTATAGAAAAAAAAGTAGATAATTCCATTTTAAAATTACATTTTTTTTTATTAACTAGGAAGAAAATATAAATTGTAAGCAATTCAATTTATTAGGAACACTAAAGTAGTGAAATATTATATATCAATCCGAGAAAAACTCTGATCTCCCAGAAGAAGGATCTAGTAACTCTGAACTAGAAAATAATGAGCCTGAAAATTTAAATAAGGAGGATGAGAAAGAGCGCAATAAATATGTCAGAGGATTATATTTTACTGGGGGTATCATTTGTTTAAGTTTAGGAATTATAGGAATACTTTTACCTATTTTACCTACTACCCCTTTTCTTTTACTTGCCGCAGGATGCTTTTCTAGAAGTTCTAAAAGATTTTATAATTGGTTATTAAACAACAGGATTCTTGGCTCATATATTAGAAACTTTAGAGAAGGAAAAGGAATGCCTATAAAAGTTAAAATTTTTACAATTTCTATGTTATGGATAACAATTCTTTTAACATCGTTCATTTTTATTCAAATTATATGGATTAGATATGTACTAATCATCATTGCTATTGCTGTGACAATTCATATTATTTTAATTCGCCCAAAAAAAAAAAAGAGTAAAAGTTAGATTAAAATCTTAATTAAAAGTAAAAATTCTTAAAAAAAGAAATTCTTA
The DNA here is from genome assembly GCA_019058295.1 of Promethearchaeota archaeon. Taxonomy (GTDB): domain Archaea; phylum Asgardarchaeota; class Lokiarchaeia; order Sigyniarchaeales; family SOKP01; genus LW40-45. The sequence continues at coordinate 165,954 of JAHPZI010000021.1, forward strand.
TTTTACTCTTTTTTCTTATAAAGTTTATTTTTAAGAAATAATTTATCGTAATACTAGTGTTTAAAAATTTGTAGCCTATTTATATCATCGGAGTGAATTTGTAATAAAATTGATTTATATTTAAAAATGGATATTTTTTATGGATAATAGAAAAAATAGCGAAGGTGATATTTTAAATCAAGCCTTCGAATTAATGGGAAAAGGTACTGATTTAGCAAAAGTAAAAGAATACGATGAGGCATTAAGATTATATAATGAAGCTGTAGAATTACTAAGAGAAATTAATTGGGTTGACCAAATTCAAACAATCCAAAAAACAATTGATCAGTTGGAAATAGAAAGAATACATCATAATCAAGCTTTAGAAAAACAAAAAGCTCGTGATGAAAAACAACGCAAATTAAAAGCTGAAGAGGCAATCTTAGAAGAGAAACAAGCTAAAGAAGAAAAAGAAAGAATAGAAAGTGAAAGAGCAAGGAAAATAGAGAAGTCTGAAAAAGAGAAGGATTTTAAACAGCAAATTGTTGATATGGAGGAATATACTGATAAAATGATAAGAGAATACGAATCTCAGATTAAGAAAGGAAATTTTAACTCAGATCCTCCATACGAAAAAGTAATTAGAATATATTTGAATATGAGAAGTTTGTTAACAGAAAAAGGTTGGAAGGCCCAAATTGATAACGTTAATGAACAAATTAAATTTTTCATAGAGAAAATAGAAAAAGATAAAAAATTACGAGAAATTTATTCGGCATAAAATAAATAATTGGTAATTAATCTTCACTCATCTTCAATTTCATCTTTACCTTTCAGCATTTTTTGTATGGAATCTTGCCATTTATCACCTAATTTTTTTATACCATCCCCTAATTTTTTTCCCATTGCTTGAATCCCTAACTCAAAAGGAGATGGGCCATTTTCTGGTCTTTTAAATAAACTTCCAATATATTTAATCACTTGCGTAAGTGTGAATTTGTCAATCATAAATTCTTTGAACCTTTTAGACATTTTAAACACAAGACAAGCAATTAGAGTTATCATAAAAGAAGTAATTAAGAAAATTCTATGATATAAATCACTTATCTTCAAGTTAGGGGTAATTTTAGTTAAAATAGGCAGATCTGTGATGAAAAATGAATCTAAATAAACCATATGATATCCAACGGCAATGCCAAGAATAATCAAAACCACTCCTTTTTCTCCAAATGCTTTTTTAATTCTATCTGTAAAATAAAGTCTAGATTGAAACCTAACCTCTAGTCGCTCAGGCGATTCAGGCGATTCTGAGATTCTCATTGTTAAAATTTGAACAATATATAATACTCCTATTAAGAGCATAAAAATTTCAAAAACTAATGAAACAACAGATTCGCTCGTAAGGGTAATACTCATATATAAATGATAAGTCATAAACATGTTAAAAAATCCAATTGCAGTTGCAAAATTTACAATTCCTGGATTTGATTCAACTCTTTTGGGTGCCCTCCAAATCAGTATAAGTACAATCAATGCATTTATTATCCCAAAAATTCCAAAAATCACACTAAGCAAATCCATTTGAAAAATGATATAAATGTAAAATACTATGGAGATGTAAATGATTATTTTTACTATAAATCCGAAAAAAATATGAGTTTTTGGCATTCCAAGCGTCATAACCTTTTTAGGAAATGAAGTAAAAAAATATAATATTAAAAAGAACATACTAATTGATAAAATTAGTATCCAACACATAAGATATATCAGTTTTGCAAATTGGAAAAATAGGTGGTTATAATCCCATTTGAAATAGAAAAAAGCGAAAATAAAGAGAGTAATGACTATAAATGAAAATATATAATATAACCATAATTTTTTAATCCTTCCAATTAAAATTCCAGATGATACAATACCAAAAGAAAGAAATAATTCTAAAATCAGCATAAAGCGAATAAATTCCAGAGAAATTAAAAATTTAAAGTGATAAAGTAGCGCAAGAATTGTATTAGCTGTCATAATGATTAAAATTATTAGAGCAAATGGCAGATATTGCTTTTGTGTTAACTTCTTAATTCCCCCAAATATCCGGTTTTTTAAAAACCAATATAGAGTTCTCTCTAAATATGACATAATTGAATTAAGGAAAAATTAGTTTAAAATTATTAGATATCAATAATTTACGACTTTTTAACTTTGTTTTTAAAAATATAAATAGTGATTTATTTATGTTGAAAGATTCGTATGCAAATTCAGATATAAGTGAAATTGATATTTCACATGAAGTTAAGATTGTAAATGTTATATGTCCTCTTTGTAAATCCAAAAAAGAAATTACTGTTCCAGTAACAATTATCAACCAAACAGGTCTAACAACAGTATCTATACCTAAAGATTTAGTTTGCAGCCATCATTTTCAAGTTTTCATTGATAAGCAATTTAAGGTTCGGGGTTATCAAAAAGTAGACCTTGATTTGGCTCTTAATAAAAATAAGGAGTCTAATATTGATAATTTCAATAAAAAAGATGACGAGCTTTTCGAAAATCTAATTCTAGAAGGCAATTACCTTGAATATAATCCAAAGAAGGTAAAAAAGATACATATAAATAGTGAACCTGAAAAAATTGTATCCAATGAGGAAAAGGTAATGACTCTTAAAGAAATATACGAAGAATTTTGGGAATTCATAGATGATGATAATCCTGAATTTAAAGAGTATATCATAAAAGATAAAAAGAGAAGACAAGGAGTAAAAAGAAGGAATTAAAAAAAATTACTATTGATTGGAAATAACCTGGCTATAGCCATCCCAAAAACATCTAATCATATCAAAATAAATCTCTAAATTTCCATTCTATACATTCAAGATATATCTGAATTTTATTTTAAAAAATTAATATGAAAAGTTGTATTATAATACAAAATAAGAGTTTACAATGCGGAATATTTACTTTTTATAGCATTATTTATGTATTTAAGCGGTCTAATAAGGAAAGAATTTAGTAGAATTAAAGCCGATAAAAGAACGTTAATTTTAATATTTACAATCCCAGTCATATTAATCGTGATATTCGGTCTAACTAGTGGAGGAGGCCCCACTGAATTCTATAACGCTGCAATTATTTCTCGTGATAAAATACCATACGAAACTCCTGAATTCCCTGTCGAATCAAATTCTACCCTTAATTATGACGATATATTTATTGATGTTGTGGAGGATGATTGTTCAGCATGGGGCCTTATTGAATCGTACTCATGTGATAATGAGGAAGAGTATGATGATGCATTTGAAGAGTGCTTTGAGCTCCTAAGGAATGAAATCATAGATGTATTTATTATTTTAGAGGAAGATTTCTCTGAAACAATAGAGAACGAAACTGATACAACTCTTACTTATTACATCGATGGATCAGATTTAGAGGCGGTTGATGCAATTGATGTGGCGATTCAGGAACCGATTGGTTTGTTTAAAATTAAGGCGCGAAAGACGGCTAATTTTGTAATAATGGTTCCTTATCTGGAGTATGAAGTTCCTTTTTGGGAGACTCAGGTACTCAACTATGCCCTATCCATAGTTTTATCAATGCTTATTCTAGGATTGTTAATGAATCTTACTTCTTTATCAATTGTGTCTGAAGGACCGCTCCCACGTATGATGCTTACTCCAACAGCAAAAAAAGAAATAATCTTAAGTAAACTGATTGCAAATTCTATAATAATGTTATTACAGGTAACAATTATATTTGCTATGTCAGCGATATTTGGGATGTTTTCTTTAGGATCATTGTTTAGTCTCTATTTGATTTTAATTGCAATAGGTTTTTGTGGGATTTGCATTGGATTATTCATTTCCTCAATAAGTAAGACGGAACAACAAGCAAACCAAATTTATATAATGCTTTTTATCGCTTTATTGATGTTTTCAGGCTCATTCTTAAGAATGGATACATTACCACTCGCAATGCAAGTCATAATCAATGCGTTGCCATTAAGTCATGCCGTTCCATTAATAAATGAAGTTACTAAAAAAGGCTTACCTATTGATTTATTCCACTTTTTTAGTTTAAATTTGATTTCTTTGGGGTTCATAATAGGAGCATATATTGCGTATAGATTTAAAAAAGTGGAGGTCTGATAAATATTGGATGAGAATAATCATAATACGAGTAGCATCGACACGTATGAAGGTGGTTTTTTAAAATTAAAAATTCGATTATTTCGATTGGTAAAACAGATAAAAAAAGAATTCCAGCTTTTAAAAACCGATAAAGTAAATCTATTTATTGCCCTCGCACTACCACCACTAATAATATGGATGTTCGCTTCCATGTCTTCTGCTGGTGCCTCAGAGATCATTCCAGTTAAATGTACTGTTGTTAGCTACGATTCCGAAGTATATGTCAATCAAGATAACTATACTATTACAACTTTTTGGGATAATTTTACTGAAAGATATTTAGACGCGGTCGAAAAATCTAAATATTTGGACCTTGTTGATTTCTACGATGCAAGTGAAGAAAAATATGCTATGGAAACGGCAAGAGATGATTTACGTGATAGTAAAATTGGAATTATAATTGAGATTCCTGTAGAGTTCTCAGAGTTTTTATCTACAGGTTTACCTGGTATAATCGAATGTATACCAGATTCCTCAGAAATATTCTATATTCAAGAAAAACTCAATGCCGTTGAGGATTCAATTGATCTTTTTGTGGAAGATAACAATTTAGACCCTCAATTCGTCCGTATGGAATACGACGAGTACTCAGTGCCATCTGATTATAATTTCAGATTCAATTATAGCATGATTATATTATTTTCATTTATGATTTTTGGTATTAGCACTGTACTTACTATTTTAGTAGTTGTACAAGAAAAACCTATACCTCGTCTTTTGCTAACCCCAGCTAAAAAACATGAAATTCTCTTGTCCAAATATATTACATATTTAATTATTTTAGCGCTCCAAGTATTTCTAATTCTTTCAACTGCACTTCTTAATGGTCTCTATGTGGCTGGCTCGTTGTTTGATATATTTTTAGCCTTATTCATTTTAGGCTTAACGGGCGTCTCTTTAGGAATGTTTATCAGCACTGTTAGCAAAACTAAGACAGAAGCTAATCAATTATTCTTCGCCGCGTTCATTGTCATTGTCCTTTTGAGTGGGATTTTTGTTCCCATAGAATCTATGCCTGAATATTTACAAATAGTGGCGTTTATCTTACCATTATCTCATGGAAAACCAATGATAAATGGAATCTTATCAAAAGGGAAATCAGTCTTTTGCTTCGACTTTTTTGCTTTGCTTATTTTAAGTATTGCATTTATATTACTTTCATTTTTGGTAATTAAAAGAAAAAGATATGAGGTGTAAATGATCGAAAAATCTGCTGAAATAATGGTAAATGTTGAAAATTTAAATGTTAAATTCGGAGACAAACAAGTTGTTCATAATGTATCTTTTCAAGTGAAATCCGGAGAAATAATCGGTTTATTTGGTATCAGCGGTGCTGGTAAAACAACAATTATACGAGTACTTACGTGCCAGCTCAATAAAAAGAACTGGAATGGTAACGTAAAAGTCACGGATTTAAATCCCGCACAAAGTAAAAATCATCCGAAAATCTTAAGCAATATTGGATATGTTCCTCAACTTGAAGGACTCAATCTTTACTATGAGTTGTCACCTATGACGAATGTAGAAATATTTGCATCAACATATGGATTGAAAAAAAAAAATGCGAAAGAAATAGCAAAAGAACTATTTTCGATACTTGACATTCCAGAAGATACTTGGAAAAAACGGCTAAAAAAATTAAGCGGAGGAGAAAAAAAGAGAGTTTCCGTAGCGATTGGTTTAATCCATCAGCCTAAAATTCTATTTCTTGACGAGCCTACGACTGGTGTTGATGCCGCAAAAAGATATGAAGTTCTTTCATATTTAAAAAAGTTAAATCGAAAATTAGGGACGACAATGTTTCTTATTACACACGATATGGAGGCAGCTTTAATATGTGATAAAAGCGCGATTTTGAGAGATGGAAAATTATTAGAATTCGATTCTAATGATAATCTCATAGCATCACTCCCGAGTGGTGGCTTATTAACTAGATTAACTATTGAAGATCTTACTGAGAATAAAATAAAAATTATTAAAAATTTTACACCCGTACAAAAAACTATACGTGTAGGAAATGAAATAATTGAAGTGTTTATTGAGGATTTTGAAGAAAACCTTCAAAAATTAATTGAATATACGATAAAAAACAATTTAAAAGTTACGTCCATGAGTAAGGATAATGCTACTTTTAGAAGGTATTTCCAGATTAGAATCCAAGAAGAAGAGGAGAAAGAAAGGACATTAAGAGAAAGCGTACAGATAATGGAAGGTGAGGCATAATAGAGAATAAAGCAAAACGAAAATTAAAAATATTATTATTATTATCAGCATTATTCGCTTTACAAATTACCATTTTAGCTGTAATAAACTATCCTTGGATAAAATATTATGATGATGATGAACTTCAAGATTTGAAAGAAGATATGATGGAATTTTCATATTCACACAAAAATTCTGATTCTGATCTTTTTATTGAACCTGAAATCGACGCAAACTTCCGTGCAATTGATTCAATTGATTTTTCTCAGGTTAATCCATATTTAACCGATTTAATTTCTCCTAGGTCAATTAGTTATATTAAGGATTATGATGAGTTCTTTTTTGATTATTTATTTGAAAAACAGAACAATAATGGTTCATTTTCTGATATTGGTGGGTTAGGCAACATGTTTTCAACTTATGAGGTAATAGAAATTATAGATTTATTAAATCCTACTTATTTTTATTTAAAATCCGATGAAATTGGGAAAATTTTAACTTATATCCAAAATTGTCTTGTAGAGAATGGATGGGGTTTTAAATATAATGAATACGCCCCTTTACCCGATATTATATCTACATATTGTGCAATTCATATGGCTAATATATTTAACGCCAAATCCATTCTTAGTAATCCAAATATTACTAATTATGTAGAACTAAGCACTTGGGCTGGTGAACCTGTTGAGCAATTGTATTATAGAATTAAAGCTTATTTAGAATTAGGGCAAAAATTCAATCAATTTCAAAATGATACTATTGCAAATTATCTTAAGAGTCTTAGAAACATCGATGGTGGATACTCTAACGTTGGAGGAGCCAACGTTCAATCTACTTTTTATGCATTATCATCAATGTATAGTTTAAATATTATGCCAGATGAAGCTAATGAAACACTTCAGTTTGTCCTTAATTGTGGGAAGTTAGATGGAGGTTTTGGATCAGATCCTTATTTGAACAGTAGTTCAGATTTTACATCTGGATGGGCTGCCATGAAATCAATAGATTTACTCAAAGATAAGGTTAATTTACCAGGTGTGAATATCGAAACCTATATTCAAAATTATTATAACTGGTTATACACCCATCAAGCAAAGAACGGATTATTTGGGCAAACTTCACTTGAAGCAAATTATTTAGGAGCATTATCGATATATCTCGTCGAGCCTGATAATTTTACTGATTATGTTGATATAGATAATATGTGGGACTATGTTGAAGATTGTTATAATAAAGGAGATGGAGGGTTTAGCTCTCAACCTGGTGGAAGTACAAGTTTATTAGCAACTTATCATGCAATTAATCTTTATGAAATATTACTTATTTATTCAGATATTTCTCTTCCTGATAGAAAAGATATCATTGATTATTTAGTTGATCTTCAAGATGATGATGGAGGATTTGAATTAGGGATTGATATAAATGAAATTATGTCACTTTTTGGACCATTAAGTCAAATGTTTACAGATCTAATTGAACCAGATGCACCAACTATTGAAAGTACATATTGGGGTGTAGTATCGCTAAAAATTTTAGATGCTTTGGATAAGATAGATGAGGAAAATTTAATTCATTGGATTTCAGCAGCCCAAAGCGCTGATGGGGGTTTTCCAATAGTTTTAGGGTTTCATAGCGACACTATTTCAACTTATTTTGGATTAAAAACTTTAAAAATTTTAAAAATAGAACCTATGTCAACAATTGCGGCAATAGAATTTTTGAAAAAAGCCCAAGATGAAGATGGAAGCTTTGTTCCGATCCCTGTAATCTCAGATCTTTTTGAGTTTCCATCGACATTTTTCGTATCATATTTCGCAGCAATGGGACTATACGAATATGATTTTCAACCAGAAAATATTGAAGATTTAATTGATTGGTACGAAGATTGTCTCAGTTCTAACACAGGAGGAATTGGAGACTTTCCTATGTTTGGTGGAGATTTAAGAAATACTCCATATGGTATAATGCTCATTGAAGAATTAAGTTATGACCAAAGTTTTAACCCAAAACCTTGGAACGATTTAATTACTTCAATCTTTATTATAGAAATTTTAATATTACTTTTATTTGGCATGCTAAAGATTATTTCCTTATTAAATGTAACAGTTTCCAAAAAATTGAAAGAAAGATTTGGAGTCGGTGAAAAATATAATATATCATATTTGGAAAAGTTCCCAGCCATTTTATGCGATAGTGTAAATATTTTTGCTGGTAGAAAGTTAATAGTTGAGTCTGTGTCGATGAAATTAAAGCATGGAGAAATTTTAGGAGTCTTAGGAGAGAGTGGTGCTGGTAAGTCAACATTTGTAAAATCACTTTTAGGAATGCGAAAATATAATGGAAAAATTCAGATTTATGGTATGAATGTCAAGAAGAAACATAAGAAGATGCGACCAATTTATGGTTATGTCCCCCAAGATCTTGGTAAAATTTACCTAAATTTCACGACTTTGCAAAATATAATGTATTTCGGAAAGCAATACGATATGACAGAGAAATTGATTATGCAAAAAACAAAGCGGATATTAACCGCTTTAGAAATTGAAGATAAAATGCATGAAAAGGTTAAAAATTTATCTGGTGGTCAAAAAAGACGTGTATCCATTGCTATGGCATTAATTCATGATCCTATTATCATTTGGATGGATGAACCGACTAGTGGATTGGATCCAGTTGTGAGGGAAAATCTTTGGCTAGCATTGACTAAAATTAATGAACAATTTAATTCAACCTTAATAGTTGTAACTCATTATCCTGAAGAATCTCAATTTTGCCACCGCGTTGCCATATTTGGGAGAATGAGAGGGATGATAGATTATGGCCGTCCTAAAGATTTATTAGCTCAATTACCAGGTAAAGGAAGAACTGTAGACTTATATTTTAATGAGGTAAATGAAAATGCGATTGAAAGGCTCGAATCCATTGAAGGTATTGATAAAGCTCTTGAAAATAAAGCGGGAACTGATTTTTCTTTACTTTCCGATTTGAATATAAACTCGATAGAAGAAAAAATTAAATTAAATTTTGGTAATGATTCTATTAAAGATATAAATCAGAACGATACAAAGATGGAACAATATTTTAGATATAAAGCGATGGAGGTTCCAAAATTAGAATGAGTCTTACTCGAGTGCCACAATTAGAGGTTCTAAGATTAAAAATTGTTGATGCAATTCGATTTTCGGAAAAATATTGGATGATTTATAGAGAAAGAACCTTTGGAATTGCTACTATTTTAGATTTAATTTATAAAAGATTATATATTGAAATCTTATTTTTCACCAATGAGGATGTAAAGAAACGCGGTGTTCCCCTCATAAAAATATATACCCCAACAGAGACTGAATTTGATTTTATTGAAATTATAGTGGATCCAGATATTGATAAAGATGGACTTGTTAGCCCTAAAAAAATAATAGAAAGAGTTAATAAGCTGATTAAAAAAGAGTTAGAATATCATTTAAACATATTGGATAATGAAATTCAATTAATTGATGAGCATTTTGAAAACAGTCCAGTTTATGGGAATCCTTACTTCAGAAAGATAAGAATTTATCTTCCGGATCTAATTATTAAATTCAAGATTAATTTAGAAAAATACCCTCTTGAACCAAAATTAATGGAAAAAAATCAAATTATAATTGAAAAATATATAAAAACATATATAGATCGTTTTAAAGAGATATTAAGAGAGAAAATTACAGGTGTAGGCAGGCAAAAAGTAAAAAAGATGAAATCCTTTATGGAAGATCTTTCTATAAACACAGATGTAATTAAAGGTTGGGATGCTGAGAACCCGCCTCATGTCTTCCAAATAATTAGATCATTATTTAACTTAAAGGAGGGTACACAGAGTCTCGTACTTAATAATATATCTTCTGGAGACGATATTAAAGATATAATATTTAGGATTCATAGAGGTCAATCAATTGGAATCTTTTACGATTTAGAATCATCAAGTGAATTGAGATCAACTTCACCAATCATGAAATTATTTAATATGATAGCGGGATCTCAATTAATAGATTCAGGAGATATCAAATTATTTGGAAAACATATACAGTTGGCTACGAATGATGAGTTGAAAAAAATTGTTATAACTTCGCATTTAATTGATGAGAGAATATTAAATATGTCTATTAAGAAAGCAGTACAGTACAATATTAAAATAAAACCAAAATGGAAAATCAGAAAGAGAGCTTTTAGCACTAAAGTAAAATATGCTGGAATTTTTAGTAAAATTGACGAGATTATATCGTTGCCTCCAAAATACAAGACTAAAAAGAGCTTTATAAACTCCGCATTAGAAGTAACAGGACTATTAAACAGAAAAAAAGAAAAAGTGTCTAAACTTTCTAATATAGATCGTTTATTATTATCAATCTCAAGAGAACTTCTAAAATCACCTGATATAATTATGTTCTCTGTACCTCCACGCAAGTTAGAACGGATTCAAGGTGAAAATTTTAACGATTTTATGAATAAAATAAAAAAGAAGTTTCACGTTATCTTAATAATTCATGGTCGTAAAAATATTGTTTCAAACTGCGATAAAATCCTTATGGTTTCTGGAAAAATTGCTGAACTTGGCACTGTCAATGATTTTATTTCTAAGATTCCCAATTTTGGTGAAATCATCACGATTGAATTAAATAACCCTGATATTGACGCATTGAAAAAAATGCTAGAAATTAAATCAGCAACCTTTATTACAGAACGTGTTAACGAAAAATACAAAATCTTTTCAAGAAAGAATCCAGATCAATTGATAATTAAATTAATGGAAATCGTTGGCCCGTATATTTATAATTATAAAAAATATAAAGCATCAATGCTTGAATATTTAGAATTTTTTAATTTAAATTAAACATAAAAAAATGTGAGTAAAAAAATGATAAAAAGTTTTTACATAATGAAACAAAATGGATTGTTGATATATTCAAAGAATTACACGAAAGAAGACTTTGAAGATAATATCATGATTGGTTTTTTTGCTTCAATCGCAAATTTTAGCAGAGAGGCCTTACGGAGTGTGATAAAATATATCGATTTGGGTCAAGATAATAAATTAATATTAGCTGAACAACAAGATGAAAAATTAGTGGCTGCAGCAATAGTTAATTCTTCAGACGATAATGACCTTATTACTAAAGTTCTTAATAACATCATGCACGAAATTATCATTATGTTTTCACCAGATTATGAATCTGACAAAATAGATATAAACGAAATGGAAAAAATAATAGATGGAAATATAAAAAATAAAACTAGCTTATCTACAATAAAAAGACTTGTTCTCTCGTGGATTATTTTAGTACCTATTACCATCTTAATTGCCATCTTAAATCTAATGGCAACTTCGTATTATTTTCAATACATTTTTTTTGAAGAGCGCACATATTCTCAAGAAGAATTAATTACTGAAGTAATTCCTGAAGTAATGGTTATATCAATGGTAATTGTAGTAATTGTTTTTGTACTTCCAAATCTTATCTCCGGCTATATTACTTTAAATCGGAATTTAGCATTTTTAAATTCGGGGTTATATCTTGTAGTAATACTCATTGCCTATTTATATTCAGTAGATCCGCTATTTTTCTTTGTTATTCTTTTCTATTTACCTGCTGCTATTTTCACATCAAATGTTTTTGCATATATTGGTTTTAGATTAGGAATTAAAAAAAAAATTGTAAAAAAAAAATAAGGCAAAAAAAAAAGAATTTACTTTTCTTCTGATACTTTTACAAATTTAAGGACCAATAGTCCCAGTAGCATAATAATCCCCATAGCAAGTAAACCTAAACCCCACGCGTATTTACCAATCACATCAGCACTCAGTAAAATAGCTCCAAAAATTATAGGCCCTAAGGATGCCGATGCCTTTCCACTTATGCTTGTAAAGCCAAAATACTCCCCAAATTTTTCTTTAGGTGAGATCCTTGTCACCATGATTCTGTTTGCGGTCCAAGTGCCCCCAAGTGCGGGTCCAGCGACGACCCCCATTATAATACTAAGCATGAAAGGATAATTTAAGCCAATATCGATATAACGAAAGGCAAAAATTAAATAAATACCTAATATCAGAGAGATTGCCCATAAAAAGCATACTAAATAAAAGCAAATTTTTGGACCATGTTTTTCTCCAAACTTTCCAACGAAATAAGTAAAGATTACAGCTGAAAATGTTGCTATTATTATGAAAAGCACACCAAATATATCAGAAGCTTTACCTCCTGTTCCAATAATAAGACCATCAGTTATAAGAGGCATCATAAAGATAACTAAAGTCTGTGCGATATTACCAATTAAAAAATACGCAAATATATAGATGACCATTGGTTTATGTTGTTTTATATCCTTAAGTGTGGCTTTTAATTGTCTGAAGGAATCACCAATTCTTTTACCAACGGGAGGAATTTGTCCTGTTTTTTGTTTTTCACGAACTATGAAAAATGGAATCATCAGAACGAGAAAAAGAACCATGGGTAAAACAAATGTTATCCAATAACCAGCGTAACCGTATGAAAGATCTCCTTGAGTTGGATCACTTACGACATCACCCCACATAATCATTAATGGTAGCAGAACAATTAAAGAGATAATAGTACCAAAATATCCCCATGCAATCCCAAACCCAGAGACTTTTCCTATATCTTCTTTTTTAGCAATAAAAGGAATCATGGCATCGTAGAAAATCAGACTTAATTGATAAGAAACATTCGCAAGGACGTAAAAGATTAGTACAACGATTAGACTATGGAAAAAACCGAGTAGACTCGCAAAAAGAATGCAAAGTCCGCCCAAACTTATAACATACGGTTTCCGTTTCCCACTTTGATCACCAAAGGCGCCAACGATAGGAACTGTAATCGCTAATCCTGCTTGCATAAGACCTTGAACAAGCCCAAAAATAAAGCTTGCTTGACCATAAGTTATTCCATCTTCCAGCTGAGCAATGACCATTATATATCGAAAAATGATTAAGCTTACAATTACCATTGAATAAATCGTATTTGCCAAATCATACATAGCCCAGAAAAATACATTTTTTTTATCAGTTTTAGTTTCTACTTCCACTTCATTCATATTGAATCATCTTACGGTATTTCTAATTTAAAAATATGGTTTAATTTATTTAAAGATGATAATAAAAAAAAGAAATTAAATAATGAGAAAACTATAATTATTTAATGGAGTATAATCTAAGAGATTTTTTTCTTCCACCATTATTCATATCGTTGGGGCTTGGTTATCAAATTTTCATATATTTTTTATATCAATATTATAAGGCTAAAAAAGAGAAATTAGAATTTACTGAAATTTTACTAGCTTATGGATTAATATTTGGATTAACTCTAACAGGATTTTTCATTCGTATAATAAATCTTTATTATACAAGAGAAATTAATATTGAAATCTTTCATTTCTTAACGAAAATAACTTTTCTTATCCTTTATTCAGCTTTAATGTTGTTTTTCATTATAATATCAACCAAATCCTTCCAAAAAATCATAAACTCAATTTTTACAAAAATTTTAGCAATTTTATTAATTATACCAATGATTACAGTCTTTTTATTTCAACCTGAAAACCTTTTATTTGGTCTCATTTCTGGAATAACTCTCGGGATATCATATTCATATATCTTTTATTTTCATACTAGACTGATTAAAATTTCTACAGGTGATATAAAAAAAAGATTAAACCTCATACTTTTAGGATTAACATTATGTGCGATACAACATTTTATTGGAGGATATTTCCCCAGTTATGTATTATTTAAAGGTTATAGTGAGCACCTTCAATTAATTTCTGCTCCAATATTTGTTTGTGGATTAATTATTGTTTTTTTAGGCGTTTTTAGATTTCCCGCCTTTCTTGAATTTGGATGGAAAGAATCTCTACTATATGTTTTTATTATAAATCAAAGTAATTTAAAAGTAATTTACACATTTGATTTCAAAGAAATCATAAATCAACGTGGAAAACCAATAAATAAACTTTCGGATATCAATGAAATTAAGCAGTTTTTTTCAAGCGGGATTATTGGAATCAATAAGATTATATCAGGTATAACAAACTCAAAATCTGAATTTATTGAATCAATTAGACAAAAAGATTTCATAATTCTTTTGAATCGTGGAGATGAGCCTCAATCTTATATAATTTATTGTATATTAGTTAGTAAAGATATGAACAGCCTTAGATATTTTTTAAAAACAATTAAAAAGGAATTTGAACAGATCTATAAAAATATACTCATTAATATGAATGATCTAGAAGGCAAAGAAGAAAAAATATTCTCAAATTTTGATGCGATTATGAAAAAATTAATTGAATAAGAAAAATTTATGGGTATTAAATTGATTTTAAATGAATTCCCTATAAAAGGACCCTTAAAAGAACCATTATTAGTATTAGAATCATTAATAGTTTTTTCTTTTATAGAACTGGCAGTTATATTTTGGATGAGAATTAGAAAAAGTGAATTAAAAAAATCACTGGAAAAAGGATATATCTGGTTATTTCTTGGTTATTCTCTTTTGAGGTTTTTTACAATAGTTGGGGATTATTATGTTGATGGTTTTCATTTTAGAACTTTATTTTTAAATGTAGGCTATTTAATTCAAATGGCATTTTTAATTAATTTTGTAAGAATTATGGAAAATTACAAAGTTTTTATTAGAAAATACTTATTTACTAAGATTTGTTTGGTTTTAATTTTTATTTATTTCATAGTTTTATTCATTGATAGTAATTATGTGATCTTTTTTTTAATTTCATTTTGGATATTTTTTTTAGTATTCTTTATAATTTATTTGAAGGATTTAGGATCAAAATTTAATAATAAAATAGATTTAAGAAGTTTTAAACTAAATTTGCTTAAATTTTATATAGGAATGATTTTAATAGTTGTAGGATCTGCTACAACTATGGACTTTGTGATCGAGATTTTTGGATTTGGTATCCGCCTTATAGGAAATATCCTTCAACTAATTGGGGTAATTTTTATTTCATTTTTCTTTTTTTCTATTCCTTCTTATAGTGAATATGATTGGCAAGATAAAATTATTAGCGTTTTTATAATGCATAAATCTGGTCTTTTTATCTATAAAAAGTCTTTTAGAGAAAAAGCCTCTCCAATTGATGAATCAGTCATTACAGGTGCATTGACAACTATAGAAATGATGTTAGAAAAAGTAAGCCACATTGATAGTATTTCTATAATTAAAAAGAAAGAAAAAATTCTAATTTTTCAACCAGGGAGATTTATTTATGGGGTTTTAATATGTGAGGAAGAGTTAGAATCCCTTAAAATTTTATTGAGTAAATTTATTAGTAAAATTGAAACAATTTATTCTAATGTTCTTGAGGATTGGGATAGAAATTTAAATGTTTTTACGCCAATTGAAGGCATCGCGAAGGAAATTTTTTATTAATAGCAAAATTTTCAATCAGAAATATTATTTCAGTTATAAGAATTATGGACTTTAAAATATGGTTAATAAAAACAAGTATTACTTATCAATAAATATTAAATTTTTAAATAAAAATCAATATTAGAAATATGAGTACAATTTAAGAGTTCTTGGAGGATAACTATTTCATCGGATTATTCTTTTAAAATCTGTATATTTGGAGATACGGGAGTTGGGAAAACCTCTTTAATTTCTAGATATCTAGGTGAACAGTTCGAAAAAGATATTGGAAAAGATATGGAAAGATCAATGGGAGTGGATATTAATCATAAAAATATAGTAGTAGATGATATAAAGGTTTCATTGCAGATATGGGATTTAGTAGGTGAGGAACGATTTAGAACTATGTTACCTTTTTATTTACGTGGATCATCTGGTGGTATTTTCATGTATGACACTACTCGGGAGGAAAGTTTGAACAAGATAGATGAATTGCTTAATATATTTAAGGAAAGTAATGCTGGAATGCAGGTTCCAATTATAATGGTTGGAGGAAAATCAGATCTTCAGGAAATGAGAACTGTTTCTATTAAAAAAGCGGATAGTATCTCAAAATCCCATGATTTTTATGATTATATTGAATGCTCTTCTAAAACGGGGGAAAATGTTGAGTTCTTATTCAATACACTAACTAGACTAATTTTAAAGAAGATTGGTTTGTAAAATTTAAAATTAGCAATAAATTTATCTAAGTTTGAATAATATTTTTGTCTTTTAGGTTAATTATTTTTAAAAATTGAACAATAATTTTATAAAAAAAAGTCTTCTTTTTTATGAAAAGCTTTTAAGAAAAATTAAAATTCAGTATTTAATTTACCAAGATAATAAAAATTTTATTATAATTCATAAAAAACAAATAAAATATAGGTATGAATAATTATGTCGTATAAGGCACCCGATGAGAAAGATTTAGAAGCAATGATTGGGATTGTGGGAAAGAATTATGCCACCAACAATAAAGCAATCACCGCTTCTTATCTGGCTAAATCGGTAATGGGTCTAGAAAGTCAAATCCCAGATATTGTAGTACGACCAAAATACACGGAAGAAATACGCAAAATATTAATCTATTGTACAGCAGAAAAAATCGCAGTAAGTCCTATTTCTGGAGGACTCTCTGGTGGGTTCGCGTGCCCAACAATTAAACCAGCAGGCGTTGTATTAGATTTAGGTAGAATGGATAGAATAATAGAAATCGATGAGGCGAATCGATACGCAATCATTGAGCCTGGTGTCACTAATGGAGGTCTATGGGCTTATATGGAGAAATATCATCCTGATTGGGCTCCTCCTATAGCTGATGGTGCTCCTCCCGCTGCAACTGTAATGGGTGATGCTATTGATAGAGGATTCTCGCTTTATACATCAAGTGTAGGACCTCAAGGAGATAATTTTATGTGTGGAGAAGTCGTATTTCCTAACGGAGATGTTGTAAGAACAGGTTCTTGGGCGCTTCCTTTTGCAAAACCTTTCTACAAATTTGGTATCGGTCCAGACATGTGGTCGTTTTTAATGGGAAGCCAAGGATCTTTAGGTGTAGTAACTAAAGCTGCTGTTAAGATTTATCCTCACCCTAAGCATAAAACGGTTGTAGCATGGGGAATGTCTAATCCATACGATATGCAAGATTTAACTCTCGAGGTAGGACACCAAGAATTCGGAATCAGCCATAACACCGTAATGGTCCAAGGTGGGAATTATCCACTCGTCATGGCACGCTGGCCAAAAGATAAAGTTCCACATGAATACGCTGCCTTCCAAAAGATGGGGATTCCAGAATGGTGGATGAATTGGGAATGCTGGGCTCAAACTCAAGAGGAATTGGATTACGTTGTCAAACGGATAAATTCGATGGCAGAAGATTTCAAAAAGAATCGTGCTAAGGATGGGGCTGCTATGAAACCTTGGGAATTGCATCCTAAACAAATAGCCAGTAGGATGAAAAAGCCAAATAAAATCGCAGTACCTTATAGTTTTTGGGACGCAGGTTTCTTATTTATTACTTGGTATACTCCTTGGAATGAATGTGCTGAATTTGCTGAGATGTATAATGCAGAAATGGAGAAACGCGATATTCCTCCAGTAATGTGGATTGCGAGCATTGAACGATGTAGACAAGCAATTTGTATGCCAATTATTTGTTTCGATTCTACTAAAGATGAAGATTTTGAAAAAGTACAAGATCTAAACGCTGTGACAACTGAATATTCATTGAAGAGAGGATGGCTTAATTACAGGCCTGATCCATTTATCCACATTCAAGCGTATTACCAAGCAGGTATGTATTGGAAATATTTAAGAGCGTTTAAAAAGTTAGTAGATCCTAATATGATAATGCATCCAGGAAGACTTGCTCTTCCATAAAAAAAGAGGTGAAAAAAAATGGCTAAAACTGGAATGGATAGATTAAATGAATTAAAAAAAGAGATATTTAAATGTATACACTGTAAAGCATGCAGATTTGCTTATTCTGGAGAACCTAGTAGAAAAGGTATTGGTGAACATAAAGGTAAACAAGGTACTGTATTATATGAAGGGATGGTAGATTCCTGTCCTGCGGGTATAGAATATGGATGGGAAGCTTTTTGGAATGCAGGGA
Organism: Promethearchaeota archaeon; assembly: GCA_019058295.1. Taxonomy (GTDB): domain Archaea; phylum Asgardarchaeota; class Lokiarchaeia; order Sigyniarchaeales; family SOKP01; genus LW40-45. The sequence goes on from JAHPZI010000021.1 coordinate 184,391, forward strand.
AAATCTGGATTGCTCGCTCAATTTTATCTGGCGATTTAGAATTTTCTGAAGAAGTAAGAGATGTGATTTTACCATGTATCACATGCGGTCAATGTTCTGCGCAATGTGAAAATAAGATCCCTACAGTAGATATAATTGAATCCTTACGGGCTGCTTGTGTAGAATCAGGAGTTCCTTTAATAGAGAAGCACGCTTTAGTAGATAGACTAGTGAAAGAAAGAAACAATCCTTATGGTGGTCAAGCAGCTGAACGCTTTAAATGGGCTAAAGATGCGGGCCTAGGTAAGTTTGTTAATAATAAAGACGCAAAAATTGCATATTACGTCGGTTGTACCGCAAGTTATAGACAAGTAGAAGTCGCTATCGCAACAGCAAAACTATTTGAACAACTAGGGATGAATTTTACATTAGTAGAAGATGAGGTTTGCTGTGGAAGCCCATTCTTTAGAATTGGTGAAGTTAATACAGCTCAAGAATTAATGAAAAAGAACCTTGAAGCTTTTAAAAATGTCAAAAAAGTATATTTCTCTTGTGCAGGTTGTTATAGGACCTTTACAATTGATTATCCTAAATGGATGGCTGAAGGAGAAAAGCTTCCCTTCACAACGCAACATGCCTTTGAGTTAGTTGCTAAATTAATTCAAGATGGGAAGATTAAATTCAAACCAAATGCTGATCTTAAGGGTAAAGTGGTAACTTATCATGATCCATGCCACACAGGAAGACATTTCGCCGTAGATATGGAACAAGAAATGATTAAAGAATCTAAAAATCTTATGTTCGACAGCAGGAAAATTAAACAAAGAATCGATGAATGGTTTGAAATCCCGAGAATTATTCTCAAACAACTTGAAAAAGATGTCGGAATCGTATTTAAAGAGATGTATCGTATTAAACTTAACTCAATGTGTTGTGGAGCCGGTGGAGGAGTACGGGCAGGATATCCCGATTTCTCAATAAGGACTGCAAGTCTAAGATGTGACGAAGCTAATGCGGTAGGTGCCGATATCTTAACAACCGAATGCCCCTTTTGCTGGAGAAATTTGACAGACGCAAATGAACTTTACAATCATGGTATGACGGTAATGGGCGTACTTCAAATGATAACTGAATATGATCTTTTAGATATTCAGCAAAAACCAACTGAAGCAGATTTATTAGGTAAGAAATAGTATACGAGCCTTTTGCTCGTTAAATTTTATTTTATTTTTTTTTATATCTTTTTTTAGAAATTTAAAGGTCTTATTTTAAAAAGTCTTCAAGGAGATTGTAGACTGTTTCCAAAATTTTTAAATCCGGTAAAAATGTAAGCCTTATATGGTCTTTACCATAAGTGCCAAAACCAGATCCATAGACGCCACAGATTCCTGTTTTTCTAACTAGATCTATAACAAATTCCTTATCATTCTTCCATTGAGTGTATTCATTGAAATCTATTTTCGGAAATAAATAAAAAGCTCCTTCTGGTTTTATGCATGAGATGCCTTCGATTTGTCGTAGTCTCTTATAGGAATAATCACGTCTTTCTTTTAATTTCTTGACCATATCTTCAGTATGAGTGTCTGGTTTTTTTAATGCTTCTATAGCTGCGAATTGTGCTAGAGAATTTGCGCATAATCTTGCTCGTGCCATCTTTTCTAAGCCTTCTTTCAACTCATTAAGTTTTCCTTCAGGGTCGTGATAATAAAGATAACCAATTCTCCATCCAGTAGCAAGATGAGCTTTTGAAAAGCCATTCATTCCTATAATAGGAACATCTTTACTAAGGGATGCGGGACATGTATATTCTTTCTCATAGATAATCTGATCGTATATTTCATCTGATACAATTGGTAAGTCAAATTCTCCGGCAATATCTATTATTTCTTTTATCTTTTTACTGCTATAAACTACTCCAGTTGGATTATTTGGGGAGGCTAATAAGATAGCTTGGGTTTTATCCGTTATTTTCTTTCTTAAATCATCGATATTAGGGTCCCAATCGTTACTTTCGTCAAGTTCATATTCAACGGGGATACCGTCAAAAAACTTAGCATAATTAATATAAACTGGATATGATGGTCCAGGAATTAATATTTCTTTATTTTTCTCAATTAAACCTGCAAAAACGAAAAATATCCCCTCAGTGACACCAGAAGTAATTAATACATCATCAGCTGTAATTGTTATATTGTTTTTATGATTTTCAAATTTGCTAATTTCTTCGCGAAGCGCGTATACGCCCAAAGAATCAACATAAAAATTTTGGCCCTTAAATGTTGCACTGGCTAAAGCTTGTGAAATATAATTAGGGGTCTTAAAATCGTATTTTACAGGATCCCCGATATTTAGGTGGTAAACTTTTCTGCCACTCTTTGCAACTTCATTAGCAACAACGGCAACATCCCTTATCGCATATTCTAAATCGGTAATTCTCCTTGAAACCATTTAAATTCACTGGAGGAATATAAAAAATTATAACAATCTGAAATTATTACTTTATTTTAATAATTGTTATTTTGCAGTAAAGTAATTGGTATTAAAATAATGTTATTATTTACATAAGATTAAGTGGGGGAAACATAAAAATAAAAGACCGTATCATCATTAATATTTAGAAGAATTTTAATAAAATTTTTCCGAGGTTTTTTAGATAAGTGATAAAAGAGAGTTTTATTTTTAAGGAAGACTTGGTTGAAGGGAAATCATTATATCCTTATGTCACGATATTTAAGAAGGAACCGTTTAAATCCTTTTTTTCAGTGAAAAGGAGAGAGATTGGACGATTTTATATTAGTAATTATGATGAGGTCATAAAATATTATCAATTTTTTAAGAAAAAGATACTAAATGAAAGAATTTTTAACATCGAAAATGTTTACTATTTCCTCTTATTAAGAAAGTATTTGAAAGAGGATAAGAAAGAAAATAAGAAAGAATTATATGATTATATTAAAAAATGTATATTTACAAAAGGGAATGATAAATTAGGATTTAAATTTTCTCCCTATTCAGATCAAAAAGAACCGGATATTTGGTCCACTTATTTTGCTTTAGCAAGCATGAAATTATTAGGAGTTTTGAAGGAATTTCTTGCTTCAAAGGGACAAAAACATGTCGCCCGAGAAATTAAAAACTTTGTCCTCCCTCACAATAAAGGTGATAGATTCTTACACTGTTTTGATGAAAATTGCGAAATTTGCAAAAAGACATCCTCTGCAAGAACACTATATTTCGCATTGGAGATTTTAAGGCTTTTAGGAATAGATACAAGATTAAGTAAAGACTCGTTTCGCTCCCATTTAACTGATAAAAAGCGAGATCCATCGTTGGTTTTCAAGTTGTTATGTTTTAAGCTTTTGGATCTTGATTCTAATGTTAATGATAAAGCTCTTCAATATCTTCATCAATTTCAAAAAGAAAATGGCGGTTTTAGTTTTAAAAAAATAGATGGAAGAATAAATACAACATTTTGGGTAGTTTATGCTCTCGATATATATTCTTGGTTAATAGATTATAATCCTATTGCAATCTATTCTTTTATAAACTCTAAACTAAATGAAATATTAAGGGAGGATTCTCATCGAAACTTTATTAAAATGATGGAACTCTCCAAATTGATTATATTATTATCAATAATTTGGAAAAAATTCATTTCCGAAATTGAAAGAGTTATATTCAAGAAACTAGAACAAGATAAATATATTGATTTTAATCAAATTCAAGCTCCCTTAGGCTTAACTCATGGAATTAATGAGGTTATTTCTTATATCAATCACAATTATACGTTTAATTTGAAATTACAAGATAATACTAAAGAATTTCTCAATTTTACTCGTAATCTTACTCAGGGCCAAAGGATGATAGTTGAAGATTTTTATGAGCAACTTAGCAACAATAGAGACGTTTCTCTTTCTAAAATCATGAAAAAATATAAAGTTTCTAACGCTTTTGAACATCTAAAATTAAAGGAAGACATTTTTCCTTTAATAAATAAAATGATAGAGAAGAATTTTTTTAAAGGTAAAATTACAAAAAAAGGCATCCGTAAAAAATATTACTTTCATCTCGACGTATTATTAAAAAAAATAATTATTTCTGACACTAATATAATTTTGGCTCAACTACTTAATGAAAAAGAGAAATTGAAGGAAATTAAAAACAATATTTTTAACATGATTTTAAAATTGAAGAATGTATCCTCTCAAATAAAAGAAGAAATCGAATCTTATTTAATTCTAAATGAAATTGATCTCGCTAAAGAAAGGTTAAAATACATTATAAGAGACGCTTTAATGGAAGCCGATTTCTTAAACGAAAATATTGAAAATTCATTTAATGAAGATTTATATTATACTAATATTCAAACTGTTTTTAATTCAGAGATAACCCGCTGGAACGAATTATATTCCATTTTAAGTAAAGAACTGAAGGCCACAGAATTGTTTCTGTTGAAGAAAATTACAGAAAAGGAAGATATAAGAAAGTTTAATAATACAATTGAGAATTTAGAAAATAAAATTTTCATATTTAAAGAATCAATCAATAGAAATATAGATGAATTTAGAAATAATTTAAGAGAAGTCAGTGAAAAATATTCAGATACAGAATTATCTGTTGTTATTCAAGATTTTGAAAAGATTAGAATGAATGTAAGCGAATTTGATAAAAAATTTTATGAAATTTCTCAAAAAATAATCACAGAAGAACCTGAGATTATACAAAATCGAAAGAAAATAATAAATCAGTGGATTGAAATAAAGAAGGAATTAGATGACATCTTTAACTATTATTCTAATGGCTTTACCTTCTTCAAAGAGAATGAGACAAAAATTAATGATCTGAAAAATACAATTATTCAAGATATTGAACTTATAAGTGAAAAAACCAAGCTTAAAACAAAAGAAAGTCAATTTAAAGAAGCATTTGATTTTATTAAAAAGGAAGCAGATAATTTATTAAAAACTAAAACAAGTGAAATTAAAGAGCTCCAAAAGATCATTAATAAAGCAATAATACCTAAACAGAGATTATATTTGTTATATAAAGAATTACATAATAGGCTAGAGGATTTAGAGGAAAATCTACTTACAGAAATAGGACAACATGTTAAATCCCTAAAAAATAAAGTTGTAGAAGAAAGAAATAGAACAAAAATAGAGGATTTTGATAATTTTGTTTCACAAGAGATCTTTAATTTCAAAGAGATCTTCAATAATTATAAAAAAAACATAGGTCAGTTAAGTGATAAAGGAGTTAAAGATATAATTAATGGATTTAATGATATTCAAAATAAGTTTAATGATGTAGATCGATTATATTTAAAAAAATTAAAAAAATGTAATGAATTAATTGAAAATTTTAACGAAAAATCCAATTTGACCATTATTCAATGGGATAATTTTAAAAAATATTTTAATCACGAAATAGATATCTTAAAAGAAGAATACATCAATGAGATTATTACACGAAAAATTAATTCTATCTCAAACGAGAGAAAAACGAATACAATAAAAGTTATCGAATTAAAAAAGGAACTTGGCTTAAAATGTAATGATCTAATGTCTAGGATAAAAGAGATGATTGAGATTTCTAAATTAAATGCAAAACTTTATGATGCCGAAAAATGTGTTTTATTATATACAGATCATTATTATAAAAACAAGGAATTAAAGAATTATATTGACAATAAATTATTAAAATTAGTACGAGAGAGAATAGGGAAAATACTTGCCTTGTATGACTCCAGCATAAGAAAAAGAACATTAAGCGTAAATATATTAGAACTTCAAAATCGAATTAACGAGTTGAATTTTGAAGAAATTGTTCGAGAGCAATTTAAGCAAAAAGTCACGGAACTCCAAATCGATCAAACGCGAATGGAATTTATTGAGACTAAAAACTATTTTGAAGGTGTTTTAGAAAATAACATATTTGCAATAAATAAAATAAGAAGCAACCTTGAATTGTTTATTAATAAGCAAAATTTTATAACACAGGAATTTAATGATTTGGAAACAGAGTTGAAGGCACAAAATTCAAAGATTTTCAAAGATATTGAGAAATCACATGGAGAATCGTATATTAAAATTAAGGAAAGCTTTGAAAATGAATGGAGAAAACTAGGAAATAAATTTGATCAAACTCAGCAAAGAATTGAAGAAGACTTAAAATCATCGTTAAGCAATATTAACGATTCAAATAAAATGGGACTTGAACTTAGTGAATATTTTGTTAAGAAAAAAAGTGAGTTTTTAAAAGATTATAAAGATAAAAAAGAAAAAATTAGCACCGAAATAATTATTTTAAAAGATGAGGCTTTCCTTGGAAAATTACTCAACTTCATTAACGAACGAAAGGTGCGTATAAGCCAAATGCTAGGAACACTCCAAATTAGAGTTGAAGAGGACATAGATGCACGAGAATTTAAGAGGGCCTCCTATAAGATAAATAAACGAGCAGACAATATCTATAAACATATAAAATTAATTAAAAAGAATATAAAGAATTTAACGAAAGAATTTAATAAATATTCCAAAGATTTTGAAACAAAAAGCAAATATATTTTAAAAGACTTTGAGAGGTTTCTCATCGAATATTATGAAGCTTTAACTGAAAAAATTAAAAGTTTAGAGCAATTAATAATTAAATCATATATATCAATGGCCATAAAAGCTGTGACTAATGAGTTTCTCACGCTTAGTTTTTTAGCCAATGAGCTCAAAATAAAAAAGCATAATCTGCAAGAACATTTGATTTTCCTAATAAGCAGTGGCGAGTTAAAAGGCAAATATGATCCGCGCTTGGGATTATATTATGAAAATCCTGATGTTTTAGATAAATTAGATGAGGACGAGTTAGAAGTTTTTAAGAAAATGAATTTCCGAGTTTATATGTTTTGGAAACGATTTAAAAGCTTTACTAGTTTATACGGTCCAATTATTGGTTTTTTTGCGTCTTTATTAGCAATAACTTATTATATTTTTATATTTTCTGGTGGGAATCCCGTCACCTTTGCAATTCCTATTTTGTTTGTCTTAGTAATCGTTTTTTATTTCTTTTTCAAAAGGGGCAAAGAAGAAAAAGTTAAGCTTGAATGAATCAATCGTAATCTTTAATAAATTGAATATATTTAGGATGTTTCTTCAAATATCCTAAATGACAGGCTTGATTTAAGTGAGTATGAAATTTATTATCTTGTATATCTTCCTCTCGAGCGAGATCTTGGAACTCTGAAAATTTCATTTTGCCATTTTCACTTAATTTAGCAATATTAATTAAAGTCTTAATATTCCTATTTAAATAACATTTTCTTTCTCTTGAAGTTAGTGTTTTTTTCCCTTTTAACTTTAAAATGTTTTTTCTTAATTTTGACTCATCTATTCTAATCAAATCTGCAACGAAGGATAATCCATAATTTTTAAGTTTCTTATATTCTGAACTTTTTGCAAAGTTATCAATCTCTATAATAATTTCTTCAATTGAACGATCTGCCAAGACTTCTTTTTCCTTTTCTCGGCGTTCTTTAAAATTGTTGATAATATCTAACTCTGAATAATTACTAACCTTAGGAGAAAACTTGATTTTTTCTCGCTTTAAGTTTTTATTTAATTCTAATTGTGTAGGTTGCAATAAGATCGAGTTCATGTTATTTTCTTTTCTCTTAGCAACTATATGAAACGGAATGTCAACTGTATTTTCTGTTAAAAGGATATAACACCTTCCCGACGCAAATCTACCGGTTCTTCCCCGTCTCTGAATTAATCTAATTTCTGAGGGGACTGGTTCGTAAAAGATTATTGCGTCAACATTCGGAATATCTAATCCTTCTTCTGCAACGCTCGTTGCGATTAATATATTTATTTTATCTTCTCTAAATTCTTGTAAAATTTCAATTTGTTTGAGTTGAGGGAAGCCAAAATCGTCTATTTTCGTCGTCTGACCAATAAATTTCTCAATGACAAGATGATTTTTATATTCCTCTCTCAATTTATTTTTTAGAAACTCTGCCATTTCTCTATATTGTGTAAATATAATGATTTTTTTATTTTGAAATTCCTCTAATTCCTCTCTAATAATTGAAAACAATTTATTTATTTTAGGATGTGATAAATTTGAAAGTCCTACTTTTTCAATTATGGAATTTATGAATTTATAATTCTCAGAATTTATAATTCTTTTAGCAGATAATATATCTTGATCTGCTTTATATTTCAGTTTCTCCAAAAAAGATTTAAAAAGCGAAATGTCCTGAGTCTCTAATAAATCTTTAGCGTGAAGCATAGATATGCAACTTGAGCAATAAGAAAATATGGATTGGATGTTTAATTTTTTTACTTTTATAATATCTATTATTTTAGGATCATGATAATATAGATGTTTTAAGAGATCATCATCAGATATTTTAGAATCACGATAATTCCCGTATTTTAAGGAATAGGTTAAATCATGGCTTATTCTCAAAAAATCTAATTTTGAATAATATTTCTTATATGGATTTATCAGGTCGCGCTCTATAAAAAATCTTAAAAATTTCTTAAATAGGTGATCCCAAACCGTACTTAATTCAATCAATTTGATGGATAATTCTATTCTTTCTAAAAATGTATCGATCTCATAAATGTAATCTTTGACATCATTATCTTCATAATACTTAAAGACTACATTTTCTATGTATAAATTATCGCATATCTGTTGGATATGTTCATAATCCTTTCCAGGGGATGCGGTTAATCCTAATATTAAAGGATCAGTGCAACTATTAATATATTCACCAGAAATAAAATAATATGCATAATTTCCTTTACAGCGATGAGCCTCGTCAAAGATTATCAATGCTGTTTCTTTTAAATTATATCTTCCTCGTTCTATATCATTCTTAATAATCTGGGGAGTTGAAACGATAATTCGAGATTCTTTAAATAAAAGAATACGCTTTTCAGGGCTTATTTTTCCAGTTAAAGATACTATTTCTTCTTCATTAATTGCTAAAAATTTCTTACAAGAGCTCTTATGCTGTGAAACCAAAGGCCTAGTTGGAGCAAGTATTATCACCTTTCCCTTAGAATACCTTCTAAGTGTATTTGCCACTAACAGGATTCCAATTATCGTTTTTCCTAACCCTGTAGGCAAAATTACTAACGAATTCTTGTTCTTACATGCATGAAAAATATTATTTTGATAATGTCGGTAAAAAATCTTATTCTGCTTTAAAAAAGTACCATTAAAATATTCGGGAAAATCAGTATGCATCTTAACTTTAATTCTTATTCAGTACTTTTAAACCCCCCTACAGTTATGAATTTTCGAAACATAATGAGAATAAAAAAAAAACATTATATGAAAATTATGAAAAAATGTGGAAATTTATGACTTCAAACACCAATTTTTTTATGAGATAGAATAAAATAATTAGAAATGAAATTCTGTCCCAACAAAGCCTGATGTATGAGAAGGATGAGAGCCCATGATTTTATTAAATCCAAATCCCGTACAATGCATACCACATATTACCTCTGGATTTAGTTTTTCAAAATATTTTACCTTTTCCTCAATAACCTCAACAGGGTTCCATTCTTCGTGGAATCCACCTATTAAGGCGTAAACTTTATCCGTCCCAGTTAATTTTTGTCCATGTTTAATAGTATTTATAATGCCTGTATGCCCACAACCTGTTATCACAACTAAACCTTTATCTTTCACATTAATGTAAATTGCAGTTTCATCCCGAAAGTAATTTTTTTCAAACTCTTTTCTGCTTTTCTGGATGTAAAATCCTTTTGTTACCTCGTCTTTATCAAATAATTCAATTTCTCCGCTCGTCACGATGCCATTGTACAATTTAACGGGTTCATTAGTTTCAATTATTTTTATATTATGCTGGTTTGCTAAATTGTGAATTAAAGTTTTATTTAACTGTGGTATCTTTCCTGATAATTTAATTTTTCCTTCGTTTTTTAATTCCTTTACTGAAGTTAACAGCTCTTCAGGTGGAAGTTCCTCCCCTGAATTAGTTATAGCCCAAAAGTTTTGCAAATAGCAATTTGGATTTAAATACATTTCACATCCTTCTTTCAATTCTGGAATTACTTTATTTAAACCACCAAAATGATCTAAATGCCCATGACTTAGGATTAATTTTTCAACATCGTTTAAATTTATATTTAACATTTGACTATTATCTATTATAGTTTGTGGTAAACCTCCAGTATCTAATAAAAAAAGATGACTTGAATCATCATCTTTTATTTCAATACTCAATGCAAATCCATGTTCCGCCTTAAATCTACTGGCTGCCGTCCCTGGTTGAATAACTTTGCCTTTAAATTTATCTTCTGTCAAAACTGTTAAACTAACTTCATTAGTAGTTAAAACTTTCATTGTAACCTTCCCACTTTCTATCCCTTCAGAAATATCATTACTCATTTGATCTATTCCTCATTTTAGATTTTGAATGAATATTCATTATATTAAATAAAAGTAATATTGTAAAAAAAATTTCATAAAAAGTGATCTATTTTTCACGCTTTGCGAATGCATAGCTATCGTAACTTTTACCCTTCCCGAGAACTACATTTAGATTATGTCGAGCAGAAGCATTATAGGGATCTATTTCAAAAACTTTTTCAAAGCATCCGACAGCCTTATCAACTTCTTTTTTATAACCATACATAATTCCCATATTTATCAATGCGATAATGTCATTTGGAGTTTTTTCTAACAATTTTTCATAACTCTCAAATATCATATCTAGATCTATATCAAATATCATATCTGGATTTATTTCAATTAATTTTTGAAAACTCCTCGCAGCTTTTTCGTAATTCTCTTGAATATAATAGATTTGCCCTTTATTTTTAATAGCTTCAATATATTTAGGATCCAACTTCAATGCTACGTCATAAAAAGCTATGGCTTTTTCGAATTGTTTTTGTTTAGAATTTGCATTAGCTAGCCCCACCCAGGGCTCTACTATATCTGCATTTACTTTTATTATTTCTTCGTAGCATTCAATTATTTTATCGAAATTTTGAGTTTTTTCGAAATATTTTATAGCTTTTTCGTATTCTTTTTTAGAAAAAAACGTGTCGCCTAAGCCGTTCCATGCTTCTTGATATTCTGGTTCCAGATTTATCGCTTCTTCATAGCACATAATCGCTTCATCATATTTACGTTTATGTTGCCGTATTTTACCCATGTTGACCCATATTGATGGAATATTAGGATTTAGATTGGTGGCTCCTTCAAAATAGGAAAATGCTTTATCGTATTTTTTCTTTTTAAGATAGAGAGCCCCCCTATTATTTAAGGCATCAACATAATTTGGATTTAGCTTTAAAGCTTTATCATAAGCTTGATTTGCATTACTATAGTCTTCTTTAGCCATAAATGCATTTCCTAAGCTATTCCATGCAATTGGTTCCTTTTTGTCTAGAGTAAGTGCTTTATTATAACATTCAATCGCCTTATCATATGAATTTTTAGCAGCATATACGTTTCCCTTATGAGTCCAAATGAGTGCGCTGCTCTCTAGTTCAAGGGCTTTATCATAAGATTCGATGGCTTTATCAAAATTATTAATGGCGACATACGCAGAGCCCATGTTATTTAATGCCTTAATATTAGAAGGATCCAATTCTATTACTTTTTCATAACAAACAATTGATTTATAGTGAAATTTTAGATAATCGTAAATAGAAGCTAAGAGCATCCAAGCTTCTTTATTTTTTTTATCCAATTCAATGGCTTTTTGATAGAAATCAATAGATTTATCAAATTCTTCCTTCGATTGATAATAATTTCCCATATCGCACCATTCTCTTGGAGATTTTAAAGTTGATTTTCTTAATTCGAGAAAGTCTTCTAAATTCTTTCTTGCTTGGTCATTATTTGGATCTAATTCTAAGATAAATTCAATGCATTCGATTGCTTTATTATACTCTTTCTTGGCAGCAAATGTAGCAGCCATATTGTTCCAGGAATTAATATCAGTTGGTTTTAATTTAAGTATTTCCGCATAACATTTGATGATATTATCATAATCTTTTATTTTCTCAAAATTTTTAATGGCCTCATCATAATTTTTCTTATTTTTTTCTAAATGTCCTAAATTTTTCCATGCTTCATTAGAGTTTGGATCAATCTCTAGTGCTTTTTGAAAGCAATTAATTGCTTTACGATAAGATTTTTTATCATTCGTTTTGGAACCATATACTTTGCCCATATTGTTCCATATATCGGGAACTTTTGGATTTAAGCTAATAGCTTTTTCAAAATATTTAATTGCTTTTACATAATGATTTTTACTGGCATAGAGATTCCCAAGAGAACTCCAAGCATGTGGATCATTATTGTCTAATTCAACTGCCCTCTCATAGTGTTTTTTTGCTAAATCAAAAATTTTTAAATGAGCGTAAGCATGTCCTAAATTTAGAATCGCAATGTAATGATTAGGATCAATCTTTAGCGCTTCTTCATAACAATCAATTGCCTTATGATATATCCCCTTTGCGGCAAAGGAAACTCCTTTATTAGTCCATTCTTTAGCAGTGTTCAACTCGGAATTAGTAGTATTTATCATTGGAATCATTATAATTTTAATTATTCAATAATAAACTATAAATCTATATTAAATTATGAAAATTGAAATTTAAAAGATTTTAGTTTATTAAATTAAATCCTCGATCATTTATTAGGTTAAGAAAGATGGTCTTTGAGTTAAATTGTGTTCCACATATTTTATTATATAATTTTTGAAATGAAAGGAAATAAAATGGAATTAAAATATTAATTAAGTAAGATCTACTAATTCATCTATTCTTTTTATTGAATTTTTTATGAAATTATCGTCATTTAATATTAGTTCAATTGCTTTTTGAGGGCATATATCTACACATCGACCACATCCTCGGCATTCTTCGTTAATAACCGCTCTTTTATCAATAATTTGAATTGCATTAGCGAAACAAACGCCTTTCGTACAAGTACCACATCCTATACATTTATCAGTTACTTTTATTTCTACTCCTGGCATCTTTTTAAGAGCATTACCTACAAATTTTACCTTTGGGGCATATCTAGTTATACAGCAACAAGGGCAACAATTGCATATTGTAAGTAGTTTACTACCTGGTCCAATTCCGAGCCATTTTGCGTCTAGTTCATTTCGACCTATTACATGTACTAATCCGGCCTCGCGACATTTTTTAAGATGCTCTAAAGCTTCTTCCTTAGTAACCAATCTCCCAAATGCAGGATTAATTCCTACTACAGGTTCACCCATAAATAGGCACCCTAATTTTCTAGGATAATCTTCACATTTCAATGATTCTCTACAGATACAAAAATTCATTATCCAATGATATTTTGCTTTATTAACGAAATATTTTACAACTTCTGAAGGTAAAACCATATCTGTTGGTTTTCCAACTTCTTGATTTATGGCGATTACTTTATCTTTTGTTAGATAAATCATCTCATCGTTCACTGTTGATTTATCAATACGCTTTTGGATAAAGGAAATTTTAGTTAATTTTGTTAAAAAATCAGCATGGCGATAAAGTCTTTTGAGCATATTTACATATCTTACAGATCTACCAGTTTTTTTCTTACTTTTTCCCATTTTTAATCAATATTTTATTATTATGTACTTAAAATATTATTTTATGATTAGCAAGAATTTAGGTTTGATTTGAAATTTCAGAGGATTTCCATCCGCTAGATCGTCTAAAAACAATCATTCCAACCGCAAAAGCTAATACTACTCCAGCAATCTCGTCAATTATGTAGTGCTGCTTCACAAATAATGTTGATAGCACAACTCCGACTGCTATGATAAAAGCAATAATTGCTATAATTTTTCTCTTAAAAGTTGGATTTATTTTATAATACTGATACCAAGTGAAGAATAAAATAGTCGACATTCCAGCATGCATACTTGGTACGCAATTGAAACTTGTCTCGTGCGTATAATATAAGTACATTACATCTGCGAAAAAATTGCCTTGAATTTTATTAGACAAAAGCTCTTGTCTCCACCAGTAAGTTGATACGGGAAAAATGATATAGATAATGGTTGCGATAGCATTCATTATAACTACAGACCATCCTACACCGTAACCTTTCTCTTCATCAAGTAAACCGAAATAGAATAAAGTTATAATTACCATTGGATAAAATAAAAAAACATAGAAAATGACCATTTCTGGAACAAATGGAATAAAATTTTCACCAAGAAAATCTAATCTATACCCTGTACCTTCAGGATATAAACTACCCGTCCAAGAGTACAAAATAAGCATTATGATAATTCCATATAAAAAAGCCATTAAAAATAAATTTCCTAAAATAAAGGTAAGTTTTCGGCTTCTTTTTGTAGATTTTCCCTTAAAAAAAACGGTTTCTACACCCTTTTGAAATTTGTCATGAATTTTTATTGTTAATCACCTTTTATTTTTTATCTCCTAATAAACTGTTAAATGATTTTTTGGTATTGGAATGTTTGGTGTCCCTTTAATATTACAAATATCATAAAAATAAGAATAGTTACCGCTCCGATAAAAAATAGAATAACTAATCCTATAATAATAGTACTAAGATAAATTGGCGCATACAACAAACCAACTATGCCATATATAAGACAAATTACAAACATTCCGATTAAATTAAAAATTAAGATCAACCAATACAAGATACTCTTTCTTCCATCATACTCTCTTATTAACATTAAAAGACGTATAACAGCATATATTATTAATCCTATAGTTAAAAATGATATACTTGTCTGAAAAATTAGGAGAAACAATATTTCAAGGCCATATATTAATAGAGTTAAAACAAATATTATTAACTCAATTATGAGAAAAATTATAGCCGCTGCGATAGAGATAACAAAGAGAGCAATTGTAAGCCCATCATAGAGTTTTTTAGGAATTGGTGATAAAGTAATTGGTGGTGAATTGAATTGTCCTATATTAAATCCACAATTCATACAAAAGCGGGCATTAATCGTAACTGGCTGACCACAATTAGTGCAAAATTTAGCAGGCTTTTGTTGTGAAAATTGGGTATATTCAGAATGGTAACTATCATTAAACGATGTACATATAATATCTTCATTAACAACTATAATACCTGTTTCGGGGCAACGATAAGTTCTTTTTGCAATTTTATTTGCTCGCCTTAAAAAGCCTAGCAGTAAAGCAAAAGACAAAGAACTTAATACTACATATACAATAATTTGAAGGATTAGATCTAAATCTGTGCCTTGGGCGTTAATTGTATAAACGTAAAGTAGAATCCAGACGGAAGAAGTATTCCATAGAAAGTGTATAGAAACGGGGATGAGCCAAAGAGGGATGAATCGCTTTAAAAATTTTATGAATTGACTTCCCATTGGGTGGTTCTCTTCTCCTCGCTCAAATCGAAGTCTTTCTGCTCTTCCTGCCGCAAATCCTCCAATTGAACCACCTAATATGTGGATTGGAGCCCAGTTCCTAATAGTTACCTGAAGATAAATATCAAAATAAAGATCAAAGGCATTTCCACCATATAAAATAGTATATCCAAGATATGATATAAGTTCTATTATCTCAAATGTTATTCCTATTATCATACCGAAAAGAAATCCATTTAATTCGTTTCCAAGCATACCCTTTCCTTTTTGTTCAGAATTTCTGTTCCTCTGTAATACAATGAAAAATGCTAAGATACTGGGAAGAGATTTCAAAAATTCTTCCCCAAGTGCGGGTGTAATCCCAATAGCACCAACATTATAGAATACTACAGCTAAAATTTCGTCTCTTGTAAAGTAATAAATACCATTTGCTGCAAGAAACCAAAGCTCCCCGATTCCCGAATTCCAATATGCTGCGAAATTAACTACACAAATCCCCATAAGGAAAAGCATTAATAAGTATTTATTACGACCACTGATTAATTTTTCACTTGGAGGATATTTTTTTGTTTTCCAAATATAAAATAATATCCATAATAGGTAGATGGTTAATGGTCCGATTATCATGTAGCTAATGATCGTAATTAATTTTGCAGATGTAGGTATTTGATTGGATAATAAGACTAAAATCACAGTTATAGCGTAAATACCACATCCGATCATTGAAATTAACCAAATTAATTTCTTGTGGAGGGCAAGTTTGATTTTTTCGGGTTTATAAGGATTATCACTACTCATAGATAAAATCCAATTAATGAAATAATTTTCTTTTAATTTATTTTTTATATCTTAAATTAGTTATTAGGTTTTTTTATAATAAATATATCTTTTCTTATAGGTAAATATGAATTCTAAAAAAAAGTTATTCAATATACTACTAAAACGAGTTGGTATTAAGAATAAGGAAAAAAAAAAAAATTATATTATATGTTTGTTGCTTGATCTTTTAGATCAAAAGCTTAGAAGTATTTAATTGCTAAAAGTATGTCATCTCTTGTGACTTTTTTCCTCTTAGCGTGTTTGGTTAATGAAAGGGCTGTTTTTGTTATTTTCTCAGCTGAGGATCCCATCCAATCAACTAATTCGTCTACTGCATCTCGAGCAACAATAATAGCTCCATTGTGTTTCATAAGGCGTCTAATTGGACTCCAGCTGATATAATCTCTACCTGCCATACTAATTCATTCCTCCACTTTTTATTTTTTTTTTATTTTAGGTTTAATTTTTATTTTAATTGTTACATAAATGAAGATCAAATATGTATTTAAAGATTTTGATATTATCATAAATTTATGAAGAAAAAAATGAAAATGATTAAAAAATTTTGTCGGAAGATATATCAATGATCAATCTGGTGTAAGTTCGTGAGTTTCTGCCAGATTTTTAAATTTGTGAAAAAATGAATCCAGATTGCTATGATTGTTCAGAATTGTATATTAATTCACCAATTTGGCTTTAAATCAGAAAATAGAATTAAAAATAATTAAATTCCGATACGCTGATTCATGAATTTTTATAGTATCTATGAGTTAATAAAAATGATTTTGTTATAGAAAAAATATAATTCTCGAAATATTTCTATTATAGTTTACAGAAATAACTGAAATTGAAGCTAATTAAATTTTATAGATAAACAAATAGAAAACGGGTAAGCTTAATTATAAATTACAATTAATTAAAGTATTATAATTTCATATTGCTGAGCGAAAGGTGTAAAATAAATTTGAATGATCAAGAAGATAAAATATTAGATCAAAAGGACAGAAAAAAGTTCGATTTTTTAGGAGATAATCCTGTTGAACGGATTGAAGCGACAACGGAAATACCTATAATGTATTATGCATTGAACACTACTCCGAGAAAAGAGCATCCGTTTAATGTTTATAATGATATAAAATCTGAACCAACCGCAGTAGGAAAGACCCTTGAGGTTGTTGTTGATTCAGTAAATAAAGTTGCAGATGAATTCATAAGACGAGATATAAGTCATATAGTCGGAATAGGAATGGGAACTAGTCAGTTTGTTATGCAATCGTCTGGTCCTGCATTTTGGGAATGGGCACACATTACATCAGAGGATAGAGATTCTGTAGAATGTCTTACCGTCGATAAACCCTATGATTTTCAACATACTGCTCTGTTTGCTTACAGTGGTAGTGGGAGCACAGCGGACACAATCGCAGCAACAAAAAAGATCCATGAGAAGGGAGCATATTGTATTGCCTTAACATCAGTAGCAGAAAGCCCGATCACTAAGGAGTGTGATGATACAATTGCCTGCGCAGGGGGCTTTGATACTGGGGGATCTGATACATTTCATTATGCAACTAGATTAGCGGCAAGCTTATTATTAGCTATAGTTCTTGGAGAAAAGAAAGGGATAAGCGATATTAATTTCACAGATCTGAGAAAGAAATTATATGAAATACCGAAATTTATGGCAGAAAGATGGGAGTATAATGAAGAACGATGTAAAAGTGTAGCAAAATATTATTCTCATGTAAGAAGTATAATTATTGTCGGGGCAGGTCCTAATTTTGGTACTGCTGAAGAAATGGAACTTAAGTTCGAAGAAATGGCACATATCCCTGCAAAATCTATGGTTCCAACGAGGCATCTTCACGGTGCTATAGGATTAACTGATGAAAAAATACTGACAATTCTGCTCTATCCCAAAAATAATTCAGAAAAATGGTTTGACCAAATTGCTAAATTTACGCAGATGATTAAAAGTCCATGCATTGCAATTTTACCGGATGATGAAGATAAAATCGCACCATTGATGGATTGGGTATGGAGAACACCCGTTGATACCGAGCATCTTTTTGCTCTGTATGTAGTTCCAATCATTCAATTATATCCATACATGTGTGCTGTAGAACAAGGTGATATTAATCCCGACTGCCAAAAATCGAATATTCCTAAACACGCAAGAGCCTGGTCCATGATATTAAAACCAGGTGGTCATTGACTGGGGTTTAAAATCGGCATTGTAGGTCCTTTAAATGTGGACTTAATAATGCGTGGGAGCGCTCCAACTGATATTAACGAATTGAACAACTGGGCGGGACCTTCTGATGTACATTGCCTTACTGCTGGGGCTGCTGGATACATATCACAAAATCTTAAGAAATTGGGTAATGACATTCATATAGTATCCTGCCTTGGTGATGACCCGTTTGGTGTCATGATACTGAACTCGCTAGAGAAAATTGGGATCAATCCTCAGTTTATTCAAATTGAAAAAGGAAAACTTGGAGCAATCGGGATTTTTATATTGCTATTTGAAAATAAAAAAAGACCGTTCACCTTCAGGTTGCCTACTCATCATGGATGGCCTCCTAAATTCGATAAAAAGACTAAAAAGCATTTATTAGATGTTGATTTATTCCATTCTGCAGGATATCTTCATTTTTCTGATTTATGGAATACTGAAATCCTTGATCTCTTCAAAGAGGCTAAAAAGAGAGGCATTAAGACGTCTATCGATCCCCAATTCCCTTTAATCGATCTGAAACCTCCTTGGATTAAAATGATGGAATCGTTAATTCAATATATTGATATTATAATGGTTGACGAAAATGAGGCTCTAAATTTAACAGGAAAAAATAATGTAGAAGATGCGGCGGAAGAACTTTTTGCTGCCGGATTTAAAATAATAGCAATAAAGCAAGGAGCCAATGGTGTCTTGGTAAAAAATTCCACCGAAAAACAACAAATTCCTGCAATCCCTCCTAAAAAGTTTATCGATAGCATCGGAGCAGGTGATTCTTTTGATGCGGGATTCCTTCAAGGGTTATTGGAAGAAAAAGATTTAATCACTGCAACAAAAATGGGTGTTACAGCAGCAACCATGAGTATTGAAGGGACAGGAGGCACTGAAACGTTTCCTGAAAGGAAAGATTTGAAATTTTAAATTTTTTCTTTATAAATTTCCAAGGAATTTATTTATAAATTCTTCCACATAATGCGATAAATCTGAAAAAGAAATAATAATTGTTACATTTTTTAATTTTCCTTGTTTGTTATAACTTAGAATAAAGAAAAACGATTTTGTTAGTAATGTCTAAAATCCTTGAAGAACTAGAAGAGCTATTTAAAAGTGAAACAATAAAACCCTCCTTTGAGATTGTTCACGTAATTTTAGCAATATTTATATTTGGAGAAAATCGAGATGGAATTGGTAGATATCGTCTTGAGAAGGAATTATTAATCGGTTCGGGAACCTCTAAATCTCTCATTAAGAGATTGAATAAAAATATTAATTTTATTTCGGTTTTGGATGAAAATATAAGGAAGGGCCATGTTTTAACTAAGGAGGGGTTAGACTTCATGGAAAAGATAAAACAGATAATCCCTTTTATCAGAGAGGGTGATCTTTCAATTTTACAGGAAACGATTATCGATATGGAAAATAATAAAGTATGCTTCTGTCAAGTCAAGAACTATGGTGATAAATTGACTAACGGTATAGAGCAGAGAGATGCTGCTATAAAGGTTGGTGGTCTTGGGGCAACATGTCTTGTTTATGATGGAAAACAATTAGTTTTTCCATCTGGTTATAATGTCAATACAGAACGGGCAGATTCGATCGTTAACGAAAGTGTTTATGAATATTTTAAAAGAGAAATCAATAAATTAGATTCAAAATTAGAACCTAACGATGTATTAATTATTGGATTAGGAGAAAATTTTGAAAGTGCAAGGTTAGCAACAGTTAATGCTGCACTAACATTATTTTAATATAAATTAATTAGGGAATAATATGAAATTATTGGAAGATATTAAATTCATCATAGATGATAAGATTTTAAAGAAACTAACTAAATGTGTGAAAAATGCCAGTCCTTACGAAGCATGTGGGCTAATTTTTGGTGAAATTAATGAAAAAAAAGTAGAAGATGGATTTCAATATCATTATTTAGGGCAAAGATTTGAATGTATTAAATCGACCAATAAGTCTACTGTAGCCTTCTTAATAGATAATATAGAAGAATTGAATGAACTATATAAAACGGCTGCTGAAAAATATAATAAACGGCTAATTAGCATTTTTCATTCCCATCCGGCTGGTTCCTCTCCAAGTGGCGTAGATACGGATAACATGAAACATTTAAATGAATTTAAGCTTTTTAAAAACTTAATTTGGACAATTATGAGTGCTGGAAATTACGATCTAAATGGATTTATTTACCTTAATGAAGAATTTTTCCAAATTCTCGTAGAAATAAATAAAGAGTAAAATTTGGGCGGATAAAAAATTCAGTGATGCCAAACCGATTTAAAAATCATTTTTTTCGAAATTTCTCGCTGTCTCTTCCTTTTTTTGGAATGACCTCTTCACCTATTACTTCTTGTTCTCCTTCTTTTCTAAAAGGTTTTACGGGTTTAGACTCATCGAGCGCCATGTCACATGCCCAACACGCATTCTCCAGATTCACTAAGGCATTATAACATTTTTGGCAGTAAAATATTTCACATCCTCGGCATATAAAATTCATTCCTAGAATATTTCCCTTACATACCACACAAATTTTCTTTTCCTTAGATATTGATACTTCTTCTTCAGTGAGTTTTTGAGATTTAACGAACATAGCTAAGATGTCTGGGGCATCTTTATCTAATTCGTGTGATTGTTGGTGTTTTGCAAGTTTTACAATTTGATAGATAGAATAAGAAGTAAACAGGAGGAGCATGGTTTCGAAACCTAAAAGCATAAGGAGAAACTCAAATGGTAAATGTTTGGTTATAGCAATGCTTATAAACCATACAAATGTAGAGATAAAGTAGCCAGAGATCATTGTCCAGTAAAGTATAGACCGTCTAAAGTATTGCGGGCTAATCCTTGTAGGGGCGATAAACACGAGAGATCCTATAATGTAAAAGATAGGGGCCAGTTCTATAGGAGTGATTTCAAGTTCTTTGACTACTTTAGAGTCGAAACCCTGACCTATTATGACGAGCAAAAGTCCAAACACCATTATCATTGAGATGGCTTGATATTCAGCTCGAGATCTTTTAGCGAATATGAATAACATGAATGCAAGCATAGTAACATTTAGAAAAATTGCCACATACTCAACGTTTATAGCTAAATCAATGGGTAAAAAGAGGATTAAGAAGATTAACACAAAATTTATTAGTATTAGCAGATATCTCATTCGCTTAAGCAAGCTTTCAGCAAAAAAATACATAAAAGTAATACCAATTATATATGATATATGGGCCATTTTAACTAACATGAGATATGTTTGATTATTTGTATTATAAGTTCCATAAAAAGTAGTGCCAATAAAATTTCCGGGCACATATAAATCACTTATAAAGAAGAAAATCCTCATAAAAGCAATGCCTAAGAATGTAAATGAGATTCCTAAAAAAATCTTTTTTTCTTCACTTTTTTCTTTTTTTTGAGCTAGAACTATGAAGTAAATAGTTATGAGAAATAATATTGAAATTGACACTCCCCATAACGCACGTTCTATAGGATTATATATTGGAAAATTAGTCATTTTTTTTTATTTTTTAATTTAATTTCATTAATTATTAGGGTTTTATTCCACTATGATTTTTAGGTTAAGTTAAATTTAACAGTATTGTATTTAATAATTATTATTACAATGCTGTATAAAAATCCTTTCGAAAAAAGTTACCGGATTTTCTGTAAAATCTCAATTTTTTTGAATTATTACTGGATTATATAACGCCCTAAAATTTTATAATCCAAATTATTTATTGAATTTGATTATAACCATCTTTATCTATGGAACATATTTGTATCTTAAATCCTGAAGCAGCATCTCTTTCCCTTGACGCTGAAATGGCGGTCTTTATTAAATCTATCCCTTCAGTTATAGACATTTCTTTCTTCCAATCTGCTTCTAATACGCCCAAAGAAAAAGGAGAACCGGAGCCAAAAGAGATATATTTATCTTCTTCAAAAAGTGTGCCTAATAAATCTATTCCATAAAGCACACCCTTCTTCTCTTCAAGAGAATACCCGCCTACAATCATCAGTGAGAGAAAATAAGACCGTCCTGAAAAGAGTATGTTTCTTGTTGTATTTGCTATATATTTAGGTTCGGGTACTTGGCCCTCCTCTACTTGTTTCAATCTGGATAATGCTTGTATTTGATTAATTACATATTGGCAATCAGCAACACCACCAGATATAGTAGCGGCAGTATATTTATTGATTTCAAATAATTTGCGCGCCTGCTTCGTTGCTACCATATAACCAGCTGTTGCTTGAGACTCGGTGCCAATTACGACTCCTTCTTTTACAATTAAACCTACGGTTGTAGTGCCTGATATAACTTTTTTTAAGTTATCTTCATCTAAATTGGTAGAATTATTTTCCATCATATCATTTTATTTAAAAGAACAGAACTAAATATATTTTTCTTTTAATATTTTAAACCTAAAATTTTTGATTCATTTCTCCTCTCGTGTCTGAGTGTTATCCACTTGATCCATTCGTTTAATGTCAATAAAGATCATAAGGCCGCTTCCAATGGCTCCACCTAGGGCTCCAAATAATGTTCCAAATAACAAGATTATTATAAAAAGAATCCATCCGTACCCTAACTCACCAAAAATTAAGCCCGCAAATTGATCTAAATTAGCGTAAGCATTTCGAGTAATAATAGCAAAGGTCATATAAATTAACCAGACTATTGTAACTCCTAAAGCACCACTATATATTCCACGTTTCATCTTTTTATTAAAAATTCCAGCAACCAACCCTGGAATTATAATTAACTGCCATATTTCTACAAATGTAAGAAAAAATGTAATAATAACCGCAAAAAAAGTCCCAATTAAAAAATTTATTCGAGCTAGTTTGATTTCTGGATTAATCTCTTTGTTTTCAGAACCAATATTAAGTTTTCTTCTTATTTTCTTGAGAGCTATTTTTATTCACCTTTTTTTGATCCATTGAACCAATGAATGATTCCACTCTTTAATTTTTGAAATCTTCTCTTTCTTTTTGATCCATTGAATTAATATATTTCTCTCCTCTTTAATTTTTGAAATCATCTCGTTCTTTTTGATCCATTGAACTAATACATTTCTCTTTTCATTGATTTTTGGAATTATAGCATTCTTTCTTATCCAGCGAATCTCTATGATGCTAATAATCCCAATAATTAAGAAAATTATTGTAAAAGCTATCCATTTGAGAGCTTTTTCAGCCGGAATAAAATGAAGTTGAGATTCAATTTTACTTTCAGGAAAATCTTCAATATCATCATAAAAATATTGAGGATGATATTCTCCTTCTAAAAATAATTTTAATTGGTCGTCGTAATGTTTGGAGTTTGAGTAACCACGTTGTCCAGAGGGAATTACACTTAAACAATTTTCAAGATCGCTAAAGTCGATAATCATTCTCTCTGAAGCTCCTCCTCTTGCGCTTCCTTCCCCATCGCTTATATCTACCCAAGAAGGAGTAATAGTATATCCTTCTCCATCCAATTCATAAGGCCCTTTACTAAAAGTTTCTATTTCTAAAAGATGTTCAAAATACCCTTTATGTAGTTTTCCCCACTCCCAATCATCTACGTCATCTGAATCGTAGAAATCTTCAAGCCAATCAACCGTATCTAATAATGCTCTTAGAATAATATCATCTCTCTTTTCAACTTTGAGGGTAAAAATATCGTCAAACCATATTGAATTTGGATCTTCCCTGGTTAATTTTTCTAACACATTTAATTGAACATACTGATAAGCATCTAACGCATCAAATTCGTCTTCAAATGTATACTCCATATAGAAATCGCGCCATTTGCGGTATATTGTAGGAGCAGATTTATCTTTATCCATGTCAAATTGCCAAGATTTAAGATGTGTATAAATTTGATTTATAATGGGAGCTTTTTCAAAAAACCCACTATTTTCAATTACATTGATTAAATAGGGTGTAAAAGATTCTGCGGCAGTGGATGTTATATCTAGTTGGATTTGTTTCATCGTTTCTACGCTTACACTCCCATCTTCAGAACCATTAAGTAATTCATTAATTCGTCTCGCTCGATAGCCTGCAGCATATTCTTGTTGAAGGAAATACTTTTTATATTCAGGACCTACAGCTATTTGGTTTGCAGAAGCCAGATAATGCTGGTCTGGATTTTCTGTATGGGGTAATTCTTCAAAAGGAATGTATCCAATCCATTCGCCTTCGCTGCTCGATCCATCGTATGGGAAGGTTCCATTTTCATTTCCAGCTCTTATAGGCACTACTCCAGTTGGTCTAATTCCGATATTACCGTATATATCGCCATAGATCATATTCTGAGCGGGATTGACAAACCATTTTGAAGCTTCGTCAAATTCTGCTCTATTTGTCGCAAAAAAGAATTCATAAAATGCTAGAGCTTCGTATGTTATAGCATTAGCAGTCCATCTGGGGGCTATTACTATATTTTCATAATCAAGAGAGTCTGGAACCGCATCATCTAAGAAATCGTTTAAGACAGGACCATGCACGGTTTCTTTCACTTTAAATTCCACTGGATCTTTATCTTTTACGGGAATCTCATATTCTCTTGTTGTATATTTTTTTACCTGGCCATTATGAATATAATGATTAGAATCTATCTCATTGTAATAGTACCAGTCTAAAACATCATATCCCGTGTTGGTGAAGCCCCAAGCGATATGTTCGTTATGTCCAACAATAACGAGTGGCACTCCTGGAAGTGTGAATCCATAGATATTTATCTCCGGATCTTCACACACGCCGTGGAATTCGTACCAAATACCTGGCATTGTCCAAGCCAAATGCATATCATTGCAGAGAATCGGAAAGCCTGTATCACTTTTTATGCCGTCGACTGCCCAGTTGTTCGATCCTAGGATATTCTGTTTTTTTAGATTTATTAATTGGTTTTCTGATTCAATATTTTCAACATTGGTTAGAAAACGTGATATAGCATTTAACGCTGAAGAACTTGGGTTTGGTTCATTATGTAGATTTAATGTATCTTCGTAAGATCCATAATTAGGGCAGATTGGTATTTGATATGGCTGAAAAGGACTATATAATTCATTATATCTCTGTTGTCCTAATGCCTCAAAATTGATCAATCTATACAAGTCATTGTAATCCCAAGTAAGCATATACGCCATGTACTTTGCGAAACATAATGAATCTGTCATTGTCCATTCAGTTGGCTTAAAACCCAATATTGCAAATTCGATGGGGAGCTCATTTTGGTGGGTATCTATATAGTAATTAATTCCATCGACATATCGTTTAAAAGAATCTAAAAAATCAATTTCCCCTCTTTCGTCTTTTTCTTCTAACATTTCAAGTGTTTTTTTCGCCCAATATTCCATTCCTAATGCTAGATTGTATTTATCGGATTCTAACATCATCTCACCCGCAATTTCAGATAATCTTCCTCTGATAAGCCTTCTAACCATCTCCATTTGAAATAATCTATCTTGGGCATGGACATACCCCGCCGCAAACATTAAATCCTCTTCGTCTGACCCGTAAATGTGAGGTATGCCCCAGACATCACGATAAACCGTGATTTCATCATTTAGATCCTCAACATATAATGTATCGTGCTCTGGAACCTCTCCTGGGACATTCCATACACCATTACCCGGAAAAAGGATATTTCCAAGAGGAGCAACAGGAGATCCAGTAAGCATTGCAATTAATGGAAGGGAAAAAACTGAGTAGGTTAATCCAGTAATAAATCCAACGATAATTAGTTTTTTAACAATTACTTTTTCTTGCTTTTTCATTTTAAAGATTAAAAAAATCTATTTGTTTTATTTATAACTCTAATTTTTATACCACTATTATAATTACATTTAAAAATATTTTAAATTAAATTTTTTGGCTTAAAATTAATTTATTGAATATTGAATATGAAAAAACTTTAAAGATATTGTTTATTAGCAATAATATTGAATTAGAATTAGAACGGTTTAATTCCTAATGGCAAGAAGTCAGTGGAGAAGCAGAAGAAAATTTACGGGAAAGAAATATAGACATTCACGTAAAAAAAGAAAAAGAGAATTAGAAAGACCTCCAATTAACACAGTAATTGGGACAGATCGAAAGAAAGAGCAACGAGTAATGGGAGGTAATAGTAAGCTAAAGTTGTTTTCTTCTGTTTTTGTAAATGTGACTGACCTTAATACCAATAAAACTTCGAAAGTGAAAATATTAAAATTTGAAAGCAACGAGGCATCTTTAGATTTGAATCGAAGACACATTCTTACACGGGGAGCTGTGGTTGAGACTGAACTTGGTAAAGCAAAGATTACTAGCCGTCCAGGTCAACACGGAGTTTTAAACGCAGTTTTAATATAAATCCTTCTTAAAGAAGTTCTTATTTTACCAGTATCATAATCATTCTTTTTTTAGGCATTACTATGCCAAGATCATTCAATAATATGATGAAATTTAAGTTATGAGGATTTGTAAATACAATTCTAATTGAAAATTTTCTTGTCAAAAATCAATCCTTATGATTTTAAATAAGACACGAATCTTATTTAATATGTAAAATTTATAATTTTTCTAATAATGAGGAGGGGTGTTTTTGTTAATAGAAGAGATAGGTATAGTTTCCAGGGGTTTCGTTCTTTATAGAAAAAATTTTCAGGAAGAAATAAATGATATACAAGATTTTAAAAAAGGTGCTTTTTATTCTGCGATAATTTCTTTCAGTAAAAGTTTATTTTCAGAAGAATTATCCTATATTGAAGCGACAAAACACATTACGTTCTTTAGTAGCACTCAGATCGAATCCTTTGAAGAGGATTATTATGAGAATCTTATTGCATACGCCATATTCAATATTAAAAATAGAAAGAAAACTGAAAAAACCATTACTAAGAAAATCAAACCAATAGTAGATGAAGTTTTAAATAGATTCAAAGAGAAATATAATAAAACGAGTTTGGTATATCTAGATCAGTTTGAAGATTTTAATCCAATACTCGAAATAGCATTAAAAAACTGAAAAAATTATTCCTGAATCTTTATATTTTTCACATTTGCTTTTTTCCCTTCAATTATTTCGGTATTTTTACTTTCACAATGTTGACATTGAAATAATTGAAGACCCGTCAGATATGATTCTTGACTTAAGCTTACAGTTGAAATCTCCCCACATTCTCGACATTTAATTTTTCCGGGAACAATCTCAATTATTAACTCTGCTCCTTCAGCAATTGAGCCATGTGTAGCCATTTTAAATGATTGCTTAAGTAACTCTGGCACAATTAATGTCAGCTCCCCGATTTCTAAATATACTTCGGAAATCTTTTTGGCATTATATTTAATCGCTGTAGCTTCAGCAACCTTGAATATCTGCATTGCAAAACCAAATTCATGCATGAATAGTTATCTTTAGCCTCGCATTTTTCTTATTTCTCTTGCTACTTCTAATATTACTTTAGATTTTTTCTTTCCTTTTGTATTAATGAGAACCCTTCCAGGATTTTCCCACCACGTTTTAGGATACTTATAATTTCCTTCTATTTCGACTTGATATCCCAATCTTTTTGCTGCTGCTGCGATTTCTTTATGAGTAACTTTATCAATTGCAAGTTTGGTAGGAAGTCGTCTTCCATCACTTCTACTTCGCTTTGCATCAAAGTACTGAGGCCAAAAAATAAGAAATGGTTTCCTTGATCTCATAAAATATTGTGCTAAATTTTACTATTAAAATAAAAAACTCTCTAAAAAATTTAAAAATTATTAGTCTGAAAAATAAGATAAGATTGTTTATTTCTTTCCTTTACTATCGTTCGAGACCGATGCAACTTTAGATGCTTCCAGAGAGAATGCAATTCGCCGTTTATAAGGGTTGAGCTTATTGATTTCCTTACTAGCTTTGAGCGCAAGAGCTTTAATGTTTTTGGTCCGGGTTTGATATGCCTCATCTGAAAGTTCTATAAAATTAAGACATCCATAGAAGCAAAAATCGACACATTTTGGAGAACCTCCACATAAATCGCATTTGATCGCTTTCAGCTCATTGTTAAAGTCAAGGGCTCCAAATGGGCAGGCATCAACACAAGCACCGCAATCAGTACACTTTTCTTGGTCTACAGCAACAAGTGTGTCTCCTTGCTGAGTTTTAGTCTTGAAAATAGCTCCTGTCGGGCATGCAGCCAAACACATTGCATCTTCACATTGTAAGCAGACAGTTGGTCTAGACCATCCTTCCAATCCATTGGTAGCGACCCTTATGCGTGAATGGCTAGGAATAAACTCTCCTTCTTTGACACTAGAGCATGCCAATTCACACATATGGCATCCTGTGCATTTTTCCGATTGAATAGTCAATACTCTATTGCCCATAGTTAAATCCTCATGATTGGCTCAGTGTTGAATCCATATTTATCAATTATTTCTTGAGTTGGTATGCCCTCGCTATCCCATCCTCGGCATAAATAGTATTCCGTTCTCATTTTCAAAAAATTATCATTTCCAATAATTTTCCCTGCCGCTGGACCATCGGGAAGACTTTCTTCTATTATACGTTTGGGCAACATATCATCTTTAAAGTTAAAACCCTCCCGAATATTGATACGTCTGATCATTGTCTCAACAATCTCTGCGTGGTTTTTGAGGTCATTTCCAGAGTAATTAAAGCCAGTCACAACATTAAAATATTTAGCCCAATCGTTAGCAGTAAGTTGCATTCTTGTTCCGATCATGTCGCAAACTAAAAGCGAATGCATTATACACCTTTGAGTCATCAATCCTCTTACGATTTCTGCCTTTCCTTCAATGATGAAAGGATTTGCACCAGTCATAATTTCTACTGCAGGAGGCCAAGCCCTACGATGGCAAGCGCCTCTAGGTGTCACTGAATATGTAATGGTTGTTCCCCAACCCGCACGTGGATCATAGGCCGGAAATTCCAAACCTTTGCATTGTATAGCAAATTCTTCTGTATTATGCCCTAGTAATCGAGCCATCTCTTTCACTCCCTTAGCACAAAAAGCACCGAAACCTTTTTTATGAGCAATTAATTCCAGTAATTCAACTACAGCCATATAATTGCCGAAATTTAATTCCAAGCCCCCTGTATCCTCTTTAGTCAAAATACCTCGTTCATAACATTCCATAGCAAATCCAATTACACCCCCCGCAGATATTGTGTCCATACCTAAATCATCACAGAGATAATTTGCTTTCATAATTGCCGGTAAATAATCTATTTCTAGATTAGCACCTAGCAAAGCGAGAGTTTCATACTCTGGTCCTTCAATTTTGAGATCTTTAAAAATACCTTCCTTAACTTGCGTTATACTAGCACATCCTCCGAAGCAGGCATAACATGCTCGATCCCTTACTGTGAAATCGATGACACGGTCCTTGTCGATGTTTCCAATAGCTTTCTTGAATTGACCTCTGGAAAAATTTCGAGTAGGAAGCATGCCCGCTGTGTTAGTAAGACTTAAAGTCATTGGAGTGATAATTTTAAATTTACATCTCTTTTGATGTTTAAATATGAGTTTATAGAGTCCTTCCATATCAGCACAATTAATACCTCCAGTCCCTTTAACGGCAATGTATTTAAGGTTCTTAGACCCCATTACCGCACCAGCACCACCACGGCCAGCTTTTCGAAAAAAGTCACTCCCAACACAAGCAAATGGGATAAGATTCTCTCCAGCAGGACCAATTGAAAGACATCCACATTCCGGATGGAAGTTTTTCCTAACGTAAGTTTCTGTTTCAAAAGAACCTTTCCCCCATAGATGAGTAGCATCTAGGAACTCCACTTTATCATCTTTAATAACCAGTGAACTTGGAGATTTAGCTTTACCAGTAATTATTAGTCCGTCATATCCAGCAAATTTAATCTCTGGAGTCATTCTGCCGCTGGAATAAGATTCCAGCCAACCTCCACTTGCAGGAGATTTGGTAATAATTAGATGTTTGCCAGAACCTGGTGCCATTGTACCTCCCAATGGACCAGTAAGGACCATAAAGACATTTTCAGGATCTAATGGATCAGTTTCTGACGGAATAAGATCCCAATAGAGTTTTGCCCCTAAGCCACGACCTCCGATATACTTTGTTAATATTTCCTCAGGAATAGGAACAGTTTTATGCGTTTGTTGGCTAAGATCAATATGTAAGAGTTTTCCTTTATAACCTTGAAGCATTTATTTCATCTTTTTTTTAATATTAGATGTTATATTATCGAAAAATTTAATTTTTCTTTGATTATCTAATCTTTTCTGTGAATTTAGGGGAAAATCTCTGGTTAATAAACTCTACTATTAGATTAAAACGATAGCTATTAATTTTTGGTTTAAATAATCTCTTTGAAATTTCTTTTATTAAGTCTTTTTTCGAAATATCATCTATGTCTTCAAGGATGTCTAAAGCACATTCCGCTTCTTTAGTAAAATCTGAAACTATTTGTTGGAACACAAATGTTTGTTCTTGTTCATCAATGATTTCTAATGCTTTATTTACAATATTTTCTTCGAATTTTAATTTCTGTTCCCACGGAATCTGTAAAATCTGTTTATTTACATCTAATAATAATCCATCCTTTGTAGTAATCTCAATGCTATCATAATCGGTTTCTTTATATATATGTATTGTTCTCCCACCCGTATATCTCTCTGGTAATATGGAATTGGCAATTTTATTTAAGAAATTAGAACTATATTTAAAATCTTCGCCTATTACAATAAAGATAGGATAATTAAATATTTTTGCGTGTATTAAACTATAGAATTCATATGTACCAAATATGTTCATCATTTTTTTTAGAGTTAATTCTTCCATAATTTGTCTCTCATCCTTTTTCTTGGGCATCGTCATACTAATGTCAATTTTCTCGTAGCCTCGAACTTTGCCCTCGGAGTCAAAAAAAATTATGAATTGATGATCAGGACACACTACTCCTTTAGGTATTTGAATTTTAATGGTCCCAATTTTCTTTTGAGAAAATACAATACTTGGAATATCAAGATTATTAGATTTTTTACAAATAGGACAAGTAACATTTACTTTTTTGTATCGTTCACTCATACAATAATTAATCTATTCACACTAATTTAAATTTTAGTGTTTAAGCCTTTAAAAATTTTAAAAATTATTGGTTTAAAAAAATTGAGATGGTTAAAAATAAATTTTTACGAAGATTTTTAATAATGTCCTACATAACTTTCAAATCCATCGTCTTTAAGGGAGGGTGGTCTAGATTGATATATAAGAATTTAAATATTATTCATGAGAAAAATAAATTAAGCTAGTTATTTTTGTTTATTAAAAAGAAAACGCAAGGTGATGAAAATTAACGATAAAATAAAGATATTAATTGATAAATTTAGAAATGATTTCGAATTTTCTTCGCAAATTACTTCTATCTTGGAAGATATTTCAGACAATGTTAACGTTATAGAAGACGAAAATTTATTAATCCAAACAATAAAGAATATGATAGATCAGACTAATTATTCTCTTATTTTATATACACCTGTTGCTAATCAAGAGATCTTAACTCTTACAGCAGAGACTGCTTTCCAAAGAAAAAAAGTGAGATTTTTACTCGTATGCAATTGGGATTTACAAGTATATGGCAAAATCATTAAAAAAATGCGAATGTTAGGAAATATTCAATTTCGAAATATAGAGGGGTTATTTAATTATTATTTATGTTCTCGAGATGCTAGTGAATGGTTGTTTGGTAAAAATGAAGATGAATTAATATCAATTCATAGTGAAGATAAAAATAAATGTAAGGTCTTTAATGAAATATTAACTCATTTTGTTGGATTAACAAATCCGATAGGAGCTAGAGAAACGAGGAAGAAAGCTAAAAAGGAAAAAAAGAAGAAAAAAATGTCTAAATAGAGATAGTTAAAAATAAATTTAAATATGAATTCAAAATATTGCCTACATGCTTTTTAAAATCCTCTCTTCACATGGGAGGGTGGTCTAGCTTGGTATGATACTCGGCTGGGGCAAATTATTGCTTTTGCATAATTTACAGATGCCGAGTGGTCGGGGGTTCAAATCCCCCCTCTCCCATATTTTATACTGTACATCATGGAGATATTTATGAATATTTGCGAAATTGTAAAATTAGTTATGTTATAAAATATAGAACAAAAATTTATTAGATCATTAAAAAATACTTAAGTAGATAAATTCTTTAAAAAGGTTTGCTAAGAGGGATTTTCATGGATTTAGATCTTCATACTAAAGTGAAATTAAATAGTGGAATAGAAATGCCAATTCTTGGATTAGGGACATGGGCACTCACGGGAAAGTCCGCATATCAAGCAGTTATATGGGCATTAGAGGTGGGATATCGGTTGATTGATACTGCTACGCTTTATGGAAATGAACGAGAGATTGGAAAAGCTTTAAAAGACACAGATATCCCCCGAGATGAAATATTTATTACAACTAAGGTTTGGCAAACAGATTTGGGGTATGAAAAAACTCTTTCAGCACTAGAAACGAGTCTTAGAAAATTAGGTCTTTCTTACGTTGATTTATATCTAATTCATTGGCCAGCATCGGAATTGATACACGAATCCTGGGAAGCATTGCAAAAATCGTTAAAAGATGAAAAAACTCGTTCTATAGGAGTGAGTAACTACGAAATACAACATCTAGCTGAACTTTTTGACAGATCTGATGTAATACCAAGTGTAAATCAAGTGGAATTCTCACCATTTCTTTTCAAAAAAGAGCTATTAAAGTATTGTCAATCTAATGATATATCTCTTGAAGCATATTGTCCATTAACCCGAGGAAGAAAGCTAGATCATCCAAAATTGATAAAAGTTGCAAAAAAATACAATAAAACAACTGCTCAAATTCTTATTCGTTGGGGGTTACAGCATAGAGTCATTGAAATACCCAAATCTGAAAATCAAAATCACATTATTGAAAACGCAGATGTGTTTGATTTTAAAATAGACAAAATAGATATGAAAACTCTCGATAATTTGAATGAAGATTATTCAGTTGTATATCTATAAAAAATTCTATCTTTTTAATATCAAGGATATTTAATATCCTAAAGCAGACGCTATTATTAATGCTCCATATATTTCTGTTGGTTTTCCTACTCTGGATGTATCTATTATTACTTTATCTAAACCCATATAAATTGCCCCGTAAGCCTTACCACCCCCCAAATGAACTAAGGTGCGATATATTAGATTTCCAGAGATTCCCTCCGGAGCTATAATAACATTTGATTTATTATAAATAGCATTTTCAATTAGAATTTCATCGTGGTTTATTTCTAAATTTGGATGTTGTTTTTTAAGCAGATCAACTACTTCCTTAGCATTATTAATTGATTTATCTACTCGGGAATCACGTCCAAGATCTCCTAACCTACCACCACTTAAGATGCTAATTTTAGGAATAATATTTAAAGCTTCTAATTCTTCAATAGCTTTATTGACAAATAATACTTTACTTTCAATATTCTTACATTCATCTATTCCAACTGGACCATAAAAGAACTGAAATCCATCATGTGTTTCCATTAATGCTAATCGAAATATCTCAGAAATATTAAATTTCTTTTTTAAATTAGCTAAAAATTTACTTGAGCTCATATTACCTCTCACGATTGCATGAATCTGGTTTTTATTTAAAGAATTAAAAATAGTCTCTTCTGGTTCATTAGATTTAATAAATTCGATTTTTTTATTATGGATCTCATAAACACTGCTACGTTTAATATCCTGAATTGCCTTTTCATTGCCAAAAAGAACTATTATGGATTGATACTTTTTTAAAAACTGTAAAGAAGCCTCATAAATCTTTTTATTATGATTTTCTAAATCTCCTAAACAAATTCCAATAGCAACTTCATGATTTTTTGCTATTGATTTAATTATCTCTAGAATTTGCATAAAAAATCAAAAAATTATTTATAGGCTAAATATAATTAATAAAAAATCATATATAAAAAAGCAATAATGAGAGTTAAACTATTATAAACCCCATGAGTTACGGATACTGCAATTAGATTTTCTTCACGCCACCGATACATCCCTCCAATCATAAGACTTATGGCGAGATATGGGGGAAATAATAAAAGAAATGATATAAATAAATCTCCGAGGTTCTCTGAGATAAGAAAGATGCTAATCAGGTGTATTCCCGCAAAAATTAATGCGGTAATAATATATCCCCAGTTTTTACTTAGAACTCTTGAAAGCCCTCGTTGCATAAAACCTCTGAATGCAATTTCTTCACATGGACCTACGACTAAGATCATCATCAAAATCATAAGAATTAAAACAATTAAGTCATATATTGTAATAGTTCCATATGATTCGGCCTCAGGAGTTACTCGTACTCCAAATAATTCTAATATAATTTGAATAAGTAAACTAACCCCTACAACTACAACCACTCCAACAAAAGCAAATCCTATACCGATTCCTACTTCTTTTGCAATTTCTTTTCCATCATAACCTCTTGTAGTGAAGCCCAACACAGTTAAACGATTTTTAAAAGTAGGATTCTGTATATATCTACCTGCCCACCAAATAGGGAATAAGATTAGGATTAATTCTACTAGAGTTATGATAACTAGAAAAAAGGGATTGAGAACGATATTGATTACGGTATTGACATCATTAACGATTAATACCATTAAAATAATAATTCCAAAGAGAATTCCCTGCATCGCAATAAAACCGAGTATAGGTATTGATATAGACGCCCACCCGGTCCATAATCTTCTCTCCTTGGTATCAAGAAGTTTATCATCTGCGACGAGTCCATATGGGGCATCATAATGAACCAGAGAGTTATCCTTGGTGTCAAGAATTGCCTGGTTAGACATAACTTTATCTGGTTTGTAATAAGCAGTGGGAGAAGGGTAAACTTTAGGCTGTACATATGGATTTGCTTCTTGACGTGAAGGTAATGTCTTATGCTGTTTTATATAATATAAGTCTACACCACATTTAATACAATATCTTAATCTTTCGATACTTGGAAGCTCATAGCCGCAGCTTGGACAATACTTCCATTCAATTTTTTGATCGTTATCTGTCATTATTAAATTAAAAGAATAAATTAAAATTCAAATATATTTACTTTTCAAATTATAAAATAATTCAATATTTAATGTTTAAAAAATAAAGTGTAGACCGTTATTTGTGTGAGTAATAACAAAATAATTCTCTATGTTCTAACTTGACTGGATTGACAAACGCGTACCGTTCCAGTTGTATAGTCTTATTCATTGGAATTTTGAGTAAGTTTATTTCGCCATAACCATTAGAAATTGAACCATCCGGCTTAAGAATTTGCACATTTATTTTTTCATCTTCGGGAACCCAATGAATAATGGAATAATCTCGATTTAATTCTAAACTATGGTAATAGGCTTTGATGTTTTTATTTTTTAAATCCACAGAGAGAATCTGAATATTTACACAATCTTTTAGGCGAATAATTTCTCCCGCTTTTAACTTCTTTGCATCTGATGAAGCAATAAAAATCTTTAATTGTTTATCCTTAGATTTTCCTTTAATTATTCTTTTTCCCTTTTCAGGACTGGAGGGTAATAGGAAGGGTTCTGCTATATATTCCTCAAATGGGACCTCATCGATCTCAATTAAAATTGGATCTTCAACGAAAAAATATCTATCTGAAATCTCATCAATTATATCCTTATTTTTTGAATAGAGCCAATTAACTGAAAATGTTATTCCTGTCATTGACATGCCAAGGTCTAATAATGCTTCTTTTAGAGCTTCAGGACGTATCCCCCGCTTTTTTAGAGATTGTAAACTCCATGTTCTTGGATCATCCCAACCTTTATATAGACCATTTTGGATATTATTTCTCGCGGAAGTTTTGCTTAATTTTATATCTGGGAAATTTATTCTGCCATAATGAAGAAATTCCGCTTTTTTCCATTTAAAATGTTCCCAAATAAAGTCTTCTATAAAATCTTCCTTTATTAAATCTGCTCCACGTAAAATATGTGTGACCCCGATAAGATGATCATCGATTGCCCAGGAAAACTCTAACATAGGCCACACGATATATTTATTTCCGACTTTTGGATGTTCTGCCTCAGATATTCTCATAATAATTTGGTCTCTTAATGCGGGATCTTTTTGATCCATTCCCGTTTTTAATCTAACAACAGCATCTTGTTCATGATACTTCCCATTAAGCATTTTATTCCATTCTTTCAAATTAATTTCTATCGATTGTTCTCTATGCGGGCAATTCTCTTTTTTATTTTTATATTTTTCTTTAAATTTTTTGGCAGAACAGAAGCAAACATATGCTACATCATCTTTTATTAGTTTCTCGGTATACTCGTAGAAAATGTCTATCCTATCGCTTTTATAATATACT
The DNA here is from genome assembly GCA_019058295.1 of Promethearchaeota archaeon. Taxonomy (GTDB): domain Archaea; phylum Asgardarchaeota; class Lokiarchaeia; order Sigyniarchaeales; family SOKP01; genus LW40-45. Next base: position 221,194 of record JAHPZI010000021.1, read on the forward strand.
TTTGAATATTTAACACCAAGCCATTCTAATCCTTCTTTTATTAAATCGTAAGCTTCAGGAAGTACATATTTTGCCTTAGGACTGTCTCTTAATGATTTTGGACTTCCTATGGTATCGTCATAGAATAGAATTAGTTCACCACCATGTCTCTTAACATATTCATTATTTAAAACAATCATTCTTGCATTACCAATATGTAATGCCCCGCTAGGATAAGGAGCTAAACGCATTATAACTTTATCATAATTATCTACATTAGGTAATGTAGGAAGCTCTTTTTTTTCTTCAATTTTTTCCTTTTTTTCTAAGGCTTTCGGGTCTAATTGTAATAATTTTCCTTTTTGTTCTTCAAGGCTTAATTTGGAAATTTCCTCAATAATTTGATCTAATACAGGAATAACAGTTTTGGCTTTAGATCTTAAATCTTTTCTTTTCGCCATTAACTTTCCCATAATAGCCTTTTTATTAGGCTTTCCACCAAATTCTATAGCATTTTTTAAACCGCTAATCCAAAGAATCTTTTTTATCTCTTCATCATCCATTAATGTTACTCATCTTATTAGATATTTTAATGAAATTATTAACCAAATTTTAAACAATATATAATTAATATTATCTATCAAAAAATTATTAAGAATTTTTAAATATGAATAAAAAAACACAAATATAATAAAAGAAGATATAATAAAAATAGGTGTTTTAAAATTTATTATCGAGGATATATTCTAGTCCGTCTAAAAATCATTGGTACTGAATGGAAAGTAGTGGAAAAATTGAAAGGTTTAAAATCCACCGACCCTGGTGAAAATTGGATGGTAACATATTCTACACCAGTCTATGGTGGATGGGATCTGATTATCGAATGCTCATTTAGTAATCTTCAAGATTTAGATAAAATTGTTACTTTTTGTAGAGTTGATGATGAACTTGGTCAATGGATAGAAGAAACAACTACATTAGTTTCATCGCGTCCTGATTGGACAAAATAAATTTTACAATTTTTTTAACTATTTTTAATTTATGTAAAGTATATATAATAAATTAAAGAGAATAGATTACTATAGGAATGTCTTAGTATTCAAACTCGTTTTCCCAAAAGATTAGGCGGGATATAAATTAAAATTCTTTTATTTTTGATTATTATGAGCGAAAAAATGAATGTTTTGTTTATAGTATGCGACGCAAATCGATCAGATCATTTAGGCTGTTATGGAAATCAAATTTTAAAAACACCAAATCTGGACAAATTAGCGGATGAGGGTATACGATTCACAAACTGCTTTTGTACAAATCCAATATGCATGCCAAATCGTGCGACGATGATAACAGGTTTATATCCAAATGTCCACGGTGTGCGGAGTAATGGAATTAATTTACGAGAGGATATCCCAACCATAATAAAGACTTTACAAAAGCGTGGATGGCATACAGCAGCTATGGGAAAAATTCATCATCAATTTTGGATGGCTCCATTTAAGCTTAAATATAAGTCTGCAGAAAGTCTTGTTAGTTGGGTGGAAAATACTGGAAAAGATCCAGTAAGGAACAATTTTCCTCTTCCTTATTATGGATATGAAGAGGTAGAAGTGATTTCAGGCAATGGCTCAGTTTGCGCCGGTCATTATACTGAATGGTTAGAAGAACGAGCTCCAGATATCGCTGAGGATATGAAAAAAAGGGTTAAAAATTATGATAATCTTTTCAGTCTTTTCTGTAAAGAGATACCTGAAGAATTTTATAATACTACATGGGTTAAAGAACGAACACTAGCATTTCTTGAAAGATATGCTCGAGGAGACTATGGAAATAAACCATTTTATTTGCATTGTTCATTCCCCGATCCTCATTATCCTTTATATCCACCAAAGAGATTCCAAGATATGTATAACCCAGAGGATATTCCACTTCCGACCAATTTCGATGATATCACTAATTTATACAACCATGAATATTTAGGACAGCATCTAAAAAAGCCACCATTTAAAAAAGCCTTTATACGCGAGTCGACAGAAGATGAGGTAAGGAAGATTACAGCTTTAACTTACGCTTCAATTGGATATGTAGATGCTTGTATAGGCCAAATTTTAGCGTCTTTAGACAACTTAGGCTATGCAGATAACACTATAGTAATCTATACGAGCGACCATGGAGATTTAATGGGAGATCACGGGTTATTATTCAAGGGTCCTTGCCCTTTTAATGGTGTATTGCAATTACCAATGATATGGAAAGTGCCTGGTCTAATAAAACCTGGAAGTGTTTCAGACTCATTAGTGAGTTCAATTGATTATCCAAAGACAATTCTAAATCTCTTAAAGATTCCAGAACATCACCATCCTCCAGATATGCAAGGTTTTGATATGACACCAATTTTAAAAAACTCTAATGAAAGAATAAGAGATTATTGTTTAATAGAGAATGATGAAGAAATTGGACCTCTCATCTCCAGATTAAGACACCTGATTACTGAAAACTACAAGTTAACAATATATGAAGGAATGGAGAATTTTGGAGATATTTATGATCGTAAAAAGGATCCTGAAGAATTACATAACTTATGGTATGATAAGGATTTTAAAGAAAAGCGATTCGAATTGGTTAATAAATTACTTCAAGAAAACCTTAAAGCACAGAGTAAATATCCAAAACGGATTGCTGGAACTTAATTAAATTTATCGCATCTCTCGCTTTAACTTTTTTACCAATTCTTTCAGTTCTTTGGCACCATTAAGGTAACTATTCTTTGCGATAAAGGAAGGTTCTTCTTTTGCTTGTCTTTTAAAGATATTTGCTTTTAGAGCATAGGTTTCTAAAAGAATATCTTTTTCAATTAAATTACTTCCCTTAATTATAATATCAAGGATATGTAAGGCTAGTTGAAGCTTGCCATTTTCATGCAGATTTTTGGCATGATTAAGATATGTTTTTGCATCGTTTATTTTTAAGAATTCCTTAGCAATGTCTTCTGATTTTGCAGGGAAAAGATCAGTCGGATTTCCAGTATTATACCAACCATGATAAAGTCTGTAGGTGGCATGTATAGCAAATCGGTAGCAACCATAGGTGGGCCTTAAAAATTCGTGATTCTTAAATTTATCTGGATAAATTTCAAGCATCTCATGATATATCTGTTCAAACCATTTTCCCTCATTCATCCTTTTAACTACTTCATCATGGACAAAGTGCATTGCTTCAGCTCTGATTGATAAGGCCTTTTTAACATTTTCTTTACCTTCATAAAGTTGTCCATGACCAGGTAGGATATATTCGGCATCCTTCTCCAACATTTTTTCCATAGCCAGAGCCCAGTGCTTTGGATAGCGTTGGACTTTGTTTGGGTTGCCTATGTTCGGAAACCCTGGATTCATGCACAGGTCGCCAGAGAAAATAACTTTCTTTTCGGGGAAAAACAACCATAAGCTATCATCTGTTTCACCCTTATCGTGATAAACCTCAAAATTATATTTTCCTAATTGAAAGGAATAAGAGGCATCATTCCCAATAAGAACGATTGTTGGATCAAGCGTATCGTGAGCTGAAACAATACCCTCTCGTTGTTTAACGCCTGCAGAAGCAAATTGTTGACTGTTTAACCAAATATGATATTTATCTAATAGTCGATATTTTTCAAATCTCTCTAAAATATTTTCGTGGCCAATTACTTGGGGCATTTCCCAGCCTTTTTCTTTAATTTCCTCTATAATCGAAGCGAATCCAAAGGCATGATCAAAATGCCCGTGTGAGTAAATAATATATTTTACAGGTTTATCAGAAAATTCTCGAAGCTCTTTAAATATAATTTTATGAAATTGTCTTGGTGCTATATCAAAAAGTATCAACCCTTCATCAGTTTCTATAACACCAACATTACCAAAAGAGGGCAGAATTTTACATGTTCCATCCGCAAATGTTTTAGGTGGAAAATTTCCCATAAAATTATTCATATCTTCTTTAGTTGTATTCATTATTGTTTCCCTTATTAGTATTAATTAACATTTAATTGATAGATTGTTTAATCTTTCATTTTTTATATCTATTTTTTGAGAAAGACAAACATATGTAATATTGATTAAATAAAAAAATTAGGATTTTGATAACATTCTAACGGATTCTTCAGCTTCTTTCATAATACGCTCAATTAATTCTTTAACCGTAGGGATATCGTTAATTAGCCCAACACCTTGACCGCAAGCAATGATTCCAGCTGTTAAATCGCCCTCTTCGTACATCAATTTTGATTTAGCTCCTGCCGCAGCATTGAATATCTCCGATTGATCACCTTTCGATGCTTCTATTTCGAGCACTCTTTGAGCTGCCTTGTTACTCCAGACTCTATGTGTTGCTCCGATAGTTCTCATAATTATAGATGTATCGTAGATCGTGGCACTCAGAAGAGCTTGTTTTAGATTTTCATGGATCGGACATTCTTTTGTGGTCAGAAGACGTGTACCTATTAAACCTCCCTCTGCTCCTAATGCTAGTATCGCAACTAATCCTCTTCCATCTGAAATACCTCCTCCTCCCACAACGGGAATATCTATTGCATCAACAGTGGCGGGGGTTAATACAAGAGTTCCGATATCAAACTTTCCTGTGGCTCCACCATTTTCCCAACCGACGACCTCAACAATATCGGCTCCAAGAGAAGCTGCTTTTTTTGCATATCTTACACCAGCACATTTATGGATCCATGTTATATCATTTTTTTTGAAAAGAGGGATGTACTTTTCAGGTGCTTGATGACCAGATGTTTCAATAATTTTGACCCCTTCCTCAATCATGGTTTTAACTAAATCAATTTGCTTTACGGGTTTTAACATGGGAAATAAATTTAGATTTACTGCAAATGGTCGATCAGTTAAACTCATAAGTTCTCTAAGAGCCTCACGTAAGGGTTCAGGTTTGCGAAACATTACTGATGCCATTATTCCGAGCGCACCGGAATTTGAACATGCAGCAGCAAACTCTGGATATGAGATATTCATCATATTACCGCAAAAGATAGGATACTTTAAATGTAACATTTCTGTTACTCTTGTTTTAAACATTTTACAACACCTATAGAATTTGATTTTATAAAAAATGGTTTTTTCTGTTAATTCTAATTATTTTGTTAAATTATAAAACATTAACTATTATAATTTAAATCTTGATATAATATGGAATATTTCTAAAGAACATGCAAAAATTAACTTCTAAAGATTACTATGATAAAGTTTTAGGATCATGGATAGGGAGAGTTGCGGGAGATTTTGTAGGTGAACCTGTTGAATTTTGGCCTTATGAAACAATTATAGAGAAGCATGGTGATATTGATTATTATCTCAAGCCTATAGACCTTAATTATGTTAATGATGATGAAATGTACGAGATCTGTGCGTTAGTTGCTCTTGAAAAACATGGGATTAATATTACAGCAAAGGAAATTGCTCAGGAATGGATTGATCTCCTTTATAAATTTAATTTCACCGCAGAGGAAGTTGCTCTGAAAAACCTTAGAAATGATATTTGGCCACCTAATTCTGGGATGCATAATAATATTTATTATGATGCAATCGGAGCGCAGATGCGGGCAGATATTTGGGGACAAATTGCTCCAGGATGCCCAGAAATTACTAAAAAATATGCTGAAATGGATGCTTCAATAAGTCATGCGGGTATTGGTATTGATGGGGAAGTTTTCGTAGCAATTTTACTCTCTCATGCATTTATTGAAAATGATATAAGAAAAAATATCGAAATGAGTCTAAAATTCATACCCTCCGCTAAAGAAAATTTTTATACTCAGATGGTCCATAAAGCATTGGAAATTTATGATCAATTTCCCGAAGACTTTAGAAAAGCAAGGGAAAAATTGATTGAATATTGGAATCATGTAAGAAAAAAGGAATTACCTATTACAGGAGTACCGGGTTCTAAATCAGAAAGTTTGCTATTAAGAAAAAGAAGAATGTTCTTATACAAATACCAGAGAGCGGGCGTCCATGTTTTACCTAACATTGGGATAATGATCCTTTCTTTACTATATGGGGCTCAAGATGAGGATTCTCTTGGAAAATCTATTTGTACAGCTGCCATGATGGGGCTTGATACTGATTGTAATTGCGGAAATATAGGTGCTATTTTAGGTGCTCAATTGGGGGCAGATAAAATTCCCTCCAAATGGAAAGATCCTTTGCAAGATACGTTTTCTACTTATGTAAAAGGATATGAAAAATGGAAAATTACTGAATTAGCTAAAAGAATTACTGAAATTGGAAAAAAAGTTGTTAGAGAAAAATGTCAAGATAAAATTAAAATAATTGAGTGATTGTAATGAGTTTAGATTTAATTATAAGGAATGGTACAATAGTAGATGGTACAGTAAATCCGGGTTATCAATCAGATATAGGTATTTCCAAAGGTAAAATTATGAATATAAAACCCAGTCTTACTGCAAAAGCAGAAAAGGAGATTGATGCGACAGGTCATATCGTATGTCCAGGATTTATAGACATGCATTCCCATACAGATTTGGTACTTATTCTTTTTCAGAAAATGCAATCGTCAATCTTTCAAGGAATTACGACATCAGTTGTTGGAATGTGTGGTACTGGTCTTGCACCTGTACATCCTGATAAAATTGAAGAATTTAAAAGTATCTTTAGGAGTTATATACCCCCTGGAATAGATATTAAAATTGAATGGAATTCTTATAGGGAAATGCTCGAAAGAGTGGAGAGATATCGCTGTCCAGGAAATCTTGCTTTTGTAGTAGGTTACGAGAATATAAGGATCGCTGGAGGACAAGGTACCGAAAATAGACCTCCAACTAAAGAAGAATATGAGGCAATGAAAGATTATGTGAGAGAGGCAATGGATGCTGGTGCTTTTGGAATGAGCACAGGTCTGATTTACGCACCACAAGTTTTTGCCACTACTGAAGAATTAATCGAATTATCAAAAGTAGTTGCGGAATATAAAGGGCTTTATTTTTCCCATATTCGCAATGAAGGAGGAAAAGTAGTTGAGGCTGTTAAAGAATTTATTGAAATTGTAGAGAAATCAGGTTGTGCGGGAGGGGAAATAGCGCATCATAAAGTTGCTGGAAGGACATATTGGGGGCTAAGTAAGAAAACATTGGAGTTAATTGACGAAGCTAATAAGCGTGGGTTAAGCATAACTTGCGATTCATATCCCTATACTAGAGGAATGTCAACTCTTGTTACGGCTCTTCCGCCATGGGTACATGAAGGTGGTATTGAAAAAATTTTGGAGCGGTTAAAAGACAAATCTTTACGAGAGAAAATAAAAAAGGATATTGAAAAGGGTTTAGAAGGCTGGGAGAATTGGATTCAAGTTAATGGTTTTGATCATATCTATATATCTTTTTGTAAGACAGATAAGTGGAGAGATGTAAGTGGTAAGAACATTTCTGAAATTACAAAGATGAAAGGAATGGAAGATGATTGGGAGACATTTTTCGAAATCTTAATAGATGAAAATGCAGGTATATCAATAACTATTGAAAGCCAAGGTGAGGAAGATATTACAAGAATCATGAAAAGTAAATATCAGATGGTTGGAACCGATGGTATGGCAATTCCGAAGATCTCTGCCTTACCAGCTTTACATCCTCGTTTATATGGGACTTATCCAAAAGTCTTTGAGAAATATGTTCGAGAGAAAAAAATCTTGACCTTGGAACAAGCTATTCGCAAAATGACTTCCTTCCCAGCTGAACGATTAGGATTAAGGGATCGAGGCATTTTAAAAGAAGGTATGGCTGCCGATATTGTAGTATTCAATCCAAATACTATTAGAGATAATTCAACTTATCTAGATACTCATCAATATCCTGATGGAATTCCATATGTCATAGTAAATGGAGAAATAGTTGTTGAAAAGGGAAAACAACTTCGAAATTATCCAGGAAAAGTGTTGCGTCGTCCCACTTAATATTTCCCAAATTCTTGTATAGCTTTATAAAGTGCAACAATATTTTCTGGTGGTTGATCTAATAGAAAATTGGTAGGGCCTGGAATATAACCTCCTTTTTTACCTAAAGTCTGTATACTTTTTTTAACTGAATTTCTTACGGATTCAGGCGATTCATAATTTAACATTTCTGAATCATCAATTGTTCCAACGAGAGTAATTTCTGGGTATTTTTCTCGATACATTGAGAGATCATTATTTTTTGGTTTTAAAGATTCTACACCATCAATGCCAATTTCAACAAAATCCGGAAAAATTTCGTGAAGATTTCCACAACTGTGTAATATGAATTTAGCACCCCCATCGTGAGCCATTTTTACGTAATTAGCTAATATTGGTTTGATAAATTTGCGCCAATGTTCCGCAGGCATTTGGAGACCTATGTTATATCCATAGTCATCTCCACACATTACAACCTCAGGTTTAGTTTTCATTATCATTTTCATCAATGGCTCTTCCATGGTTTCCCATTGAAATTCAATATGTTGTTGAAGGTAACTTGGGTCCTTTCTGGCAAAACGCGCAAAATTTGCATGTCCAATTCCAAAAATACAATTTTCGAATGGACCAGGTTGACCTTGAGAAACTACAATATCATATTTTTTTAACATGTTCCTTCGAATTTTAGCAAAGTTACTAACACTATCCTGACTCGGTCTTAAATCGTTTGCTTTACTCCAATATTCTTCAATATTTTCTTTTTTTAAAAGTGCAGGACCTGAGAACCACCAGTGTGGAATTCCCTCATCACGAATAACAACCTTGAAATAGCCCCCATTGTTAATAACATAATCATTTAAGGTTTCTAATTTTATCGGTAATCCTGTTCCAGTGGTTCGCCAACATAAATCAATCTTTGCGTCTAAACCTCCTGGTAATATCTCAGGTGGAGAGAACTTTGCTATAATTGCATACATAAACGGAGGAGTATATGATACTTTATCCTTATCTAATTGTTTCATGTCCTCATCAGTTAAAGCAAACGGAGATTTCATGAATTTGTCAATAAAATCAAAGTCTCCACCTAAACAAAAACTTGGAACTCTATCGGGAATTTTTCCCTCTAAAACCGTTAAGATTCTCTCAAGAGCAGACATTTTTTCCGTCATTCTTAGCCAGCAACACCCAATAATTTTGCTAAAACTGTTAAAATCTCAAAATTATTCAATTTAACTTTACCTTCCGCAATTGCATCCCTTATCCCAGCTGGTCCTTTATAAAGTATTTCGGTAGAGAGAGCCAAATATTCATCACATTCAATATTATCTAAATCCTTAGGATCTTCTATATCTTCTAAAAGTTCGATTTCAAAATCTTGTTTATCAACCCTAACCATGAATGCTGGAGGAGAATCAGTTAAAAGCACAACTACTTTAAGTGGTAAATTCGGGAAAACTTTCTCTAATCTTCTAAAAGTTCGAAGAATCCATAATGCAGAGTATATCATTGCTGGAAATCCTTCAAATAGAGGACACATTTTTAGAATTTTTTAATTTAATTGGTTTTTAACCTTATAAAATAGGAGATATATTTAATATTTTTTCTCAATAATAGCTTTTATAGCATCTTTAAAAATTGTCGTACCCATTTGCTTATAACCCTCAACTGAAAAATGAAGACCATCTATGTAAGCGCACTCTTTTTTTAAGTTTCCTTCCTCATTTTTCATTCCAATATATAAATCTGCAAAGGGAATCTTATTATTTTTAAAATAATCCCGCAACATATTGTTAAGAGCAATTTTCCTTTTGTTATAAGCTTTGTTGGATTGTTCCATTCTTATTGGAGGAATGGTTCCTCCTATTGAAAATATTTTAAATTCTCTGGAAATTTCGTGTAATTTTTTAATATTTTCAAATATTTTCTCGTTTGGGATGCCCCACCCTAAATCATTAGTACCTCCAATAATTATTGAATAATTAGGTTTTGGCTTATATCTAAGTAAATCATAATTAATTCTTTGTAGAAAATTGCTTGTTAGCTCCCCGGGAATTCCTTTATTAACGAAAAGCAAGTCATTACTAGTTTCCTCATCTATTTTCCGTCCCTTTCCTTCAATGTATTCTATACATAATTTTTTTAACCAAAATTCGTATTGAGAATTGTAATTACCATAACCCTCAGAAATTCCATCTGGTGCAGGGTCATAACCAGGATAACCAGCCGTTAAGGAATCTCCTAGACATAAAAATATCATAAAAATTACTCTGCTTCTATTTTTAATAATTTTATAATATCTTTAATACTAACAAATGATAAATCTTTTACAATTAAATCTGCAATTAATAACTCTTTTTCATCATGGGTTGTTGTAATGGCAATTGATTTCATACCAGCTCTTTTTGCAGCTTCAATACCTACTGGAGCATCTTCAATTACTATACAATTTTCAGGTTTAACATTAATATTCTCTGCAGCGATTAAAAATACGTCAGGTTCAGGTTTACTTCTTGATACTTCAGCAGCAGTTATAATAACGTCAAAGTATTTTTTAATTTTTAAAGTATTTAATAATAATTCAACATTTTCAGGAGGACCGCTTGAACCTACAGCTAATTTAAATCTCTCGTCTTTAAGAGTTTTTATTAATCCAATTGCTCCCGGTAAGGATTCTAATTTATCTTTTACCATTTCTCGATAATAAAATTCTTTCAGATTTGCTCTCTTAACAACTTCTTTATCATCAACTTCATCCCCTAACAATTTACGAGTGATAATTACGCTTTGTTGGCCAAAAGTATCTTCAAAAAATTCTCTCGTAAATTCGACGCCTATTTCATTAGCCATTTTTACCCAACTCTCGAAATGGATAGGTCCTGTATCAGCCAAGACTCCGTCCATATCAAAGATAACGCAATAATCACTATAAGACATAATTTTATCTATAACGTCAAATTATTTAATTATTATAAAGAATTAAAATAGGCTAATAATTTTTTGCGATACAATAACAGAATGACCCTGTAGCCTAGCATGGATGGGGCGTTAGCTTGCGGAGCTAAAAATCGAGGGTTCAAATCCCCCCAGGGTCATATTGTAATCTAATGCTCATTAGAGATTACTTTAGTTTTGGTTTTGGTTTTTTGATTCTTGAACAAGAATCCAATAATTTTTAACCATTTCTTCCAAGTTAGTAAAGCTAGGAATGTTATTATTAGCTAACAACTGTGATATATATGCAACTTCCTTTGCCTCACCAATCAACCAGAAGAAAATCGGTTTTGAGATTTGATTTGTATTTTTTATCATTTCATCAACATTATATTGTTGTCTAAAGCGTTTTGAGCAAAAGAGCATATTGAAAAGGCCTTCTATCTCAGGTTCGCCCAGTATTGCATCATATACTAATTTTAATAAAACTGAGCGATTTATATTATTTTTCTGGGCTTTCTCCATTGCTGGCCAAATATCTATGAGACTGAATCGATTTGGGGGCATCCAGGAGGGGAATATCTCTTCAAGGGTTTTATATGCCTTATCTCTAAAAAGGGGTAGATTTAAACCATGTTGCATAAGAAGATCCGCAAGAATTGTGCCAGCTCCTCCTGATCCAACTATTATTGCGACGCCACCACCTTTTTGGGGTAGTTGCTTCCCTGTATTATACATCATTGAAAATGTTCTGGCAAACTGAAATAATTCATGGAAGCTGTGAGCTCTTATTACGCCAGACTGTTTGATTATAGCTTCAGTCAATTGTGAGTTTTCTGCAAGAGATCCTGTATGGCTTAAGGTTGCCTTTTTTCCTTGAGACGTTAACCCGCCTTTAACTAAAATTAAAGTCTTCTTCGGGATGGTTTTCGCTTTTCTGCATAATTCAATGAATTTTCTCGGATCTTTAAATGATTCTAGATATATTGCAATAACATTGACGGTAGAATCTTCAAGAAAATATTCAAGAAACTCTATTTCACTTAAATCTGGTTTATTTCCAATTGTACATGAATATCTAAAACCGATATCAGGATATTTCTCCATTATATACATTAAATACCCACCGTTTAACATCCCGGATTGACTTATTATCGCAATATTTCCTCTTTTATAATTATTGAAAACACCGAATCCACTAAAAAATCCTCCTTTTTCTTCACTAGTGCTATCATTATCAAATCTCGTGATTCCCATGCAATTCGGCCCAACAATTCTTATTTTTTTAAAATTATCGGTAATTTTAAGGATTTGATCTCTCAATTCTAAACCTTTATCGGTACCCACTTCTTGAAATCCCGCAGTTTGTATGATTGCTCCCTTAATTCCTTTTTGAATACATTCCTTTAATATCTCAGGGACAACCTTATTTGGACTATAAAAAATCGCAAGATCAACCTCATTTTCAATATCCAAAACTGATTTCTTAATCTCTAAGCCATACATTTTACCCTCTGTATTAGGGTTTATAGGATAAATCTCTCCTTTAAAATTATTAAGTGTGAGATTATTTACAATCCAGTTTCCTCCCTTTAATGGATTTTTGGAAGCACCAATGACCGCCACTGATTTTGGGTTCAGGAATAAATTGATAATATCATTATTAGACAATATTTTAGCACTTTTTCTATTTTGTTCACTATTCTTAATAATTCATGAAATTGTTCCTAATTCATAATTTTTTTGATTTATCTCTAATTATAATTTCTTTAAAAGAAATATTTAAAAATAGAACTTATATAGGTTTTATTATAAAAAGAATTTTAATAAATAAGAATATAGGTGGACATCTACAATATCATACGCAGATAAAATTTATCAAGCGGCAGAATGGATAAAAAATTCCAAACATCTTGTAGTATTTACGGGAGCGGGAATTAGTACAGAATCAGGGCTCCCTGATTATCGAGGGATTTGGAGCGATGATGTTGATAATCAAACTCGCTATAATGCTCTAGCTGTAGACTGGAAAAATGTTAAACCCAATAAAGGTCATAAAGCATTGGTTAAATTACAAGATTTAGGTATGTTAAAATTTCTTATTTCCCAAAATATAGATAATCTCCATAGAACCTCTGGAATTCAAGATGATTTAATCGCTGAGCTCCATGGTAATGTCACTTTGGCAAGATGTCAAGATTGTGGAAAAAAATATGCGAAAACCTGGGATCGTCCTAATAAGTGTTCTTGTGGAGGTCCAATTAAATCATTTATTATAAAATTTAATGACGAGATGCCAAAACAGGAATTAGCCCACGCTTTTGAACATTCAAAGCAAGCTGATGTTTATCTAGTGGTTGGCTCCTCACTTATCACCCAACCAGCAGGTAGTTTACCGAGGATAGCAAAAAGAAATGGTGCAAAGTTAATCTTTATAAATCGAGGTGAAACAACTTTAGATAGATTAGCAGATTTAAGATTCAATGAAAATTCCAACGATGTCTTAACCGCAATCGTGGAAGAAATTAAAAATGAATAAAATATAACTTTTCAATCTTATTATACTTTTTTATATTTTTATTTATTTATTGTATGAAATCCAGAATCTCAGAGAGATTATTAATTTTTCTTAGATTAGGAATATCGATTTCTTTTTCATAGGGAAATTTATATTGGCGTTCAAATAGAATTGTTTGTAAACCAGCTCTTTGTCCTCCGATTATATCTGCATATTCATCTCCAACCATAATCACAGACGAGCTTTGTTCATTTTCTAATCCCATTTTTTTTAAAGTATAATGAAAGATTTCTGGGTTAGGTTTTCTATTACCAAATTTAGCAGATGTAACAACAGCATCAAAATATTTCAATAGATCGTATTTTTTTAGAAGATTTCTAATCGTAAAATGATGTGGATGGTTGCTGAGAACCCCTATTTTAACATTCTTTAACTCCAATATTTTATTTAAGGTATCCTTTGTGTGTTTATATGGGATCCACTCCTCTTCTTCACAAGAATGATACAAATTAGCTAATTCTAAGTAGAACTCATCAGTTAATTTAGAGATAATTTCTTCTCCTAAAAACGTCCCCAAAACATGTTTAAAAACATAAGATGTAGGAAATTCGTTTTTTGTTTTTACACTTTTCCTAAAGAATTCAATTCTTTCTTTTTGAAATTTTGTAGTAAATTCTTTAATTATATCTTCCTTCAAAATCTTGGATTCTTTTAATAAGGTTACAGCCTTTTGTAATCCTCTATTATAACAATCAAAGTATTTCTCAATTGAAACATTATCAAAATGGAATAATGTAAATCCAAAATCGAAAATTATCCCTTTTATATTCATATATTAGATTATAAAAGAAAGTAAAAGATATTAAATTTTTTCTAAGATCTAATTTAAATTAGCTAATAATTATTCTCTTTTATACGAAAGGCCCCCAACAATCGTCTTATATGATTATTTAAAGAGTTTTTATCCCTTTTTTATTCCCTTAATTTCTTTTTTAATATTTTAAGTTCTTCTTTAGTTTCCTTAATCTGTCTTTCTCTATGATCTACAATTTCTTTTAATTTAGCCTCTATAGAAGCTTTCTTTTTTTTAATCATTAAGTTATATTCCTTTTTCGCAGCTTTTTCATGATCTAATCTAGATTTTATCTCGGAAAATATAGGTTTAAATTTGTTATCTATTTCTTTCAAATTAAGAAAAATTTGCGAAAAAGATTCTTCTTCCAATTTGGCGATATTATCTTCTTTAATGTTAATTAGTTTTTGTATTTCATTTATGATATTCTCATCTAAAGTCTGCATATTTTTCAATCCCATTCTTTGTTATATTTTTTTTTTTTGAGTATATTTGAATTTATTGTATATTAGTTTTACAATTTTCTTATTTCGATGGTTTTGCTGTAGCAGAAGTTATTATTTCTTGGACTAACTTTACATGAGGAATGCCTCGCAATTTGGCTTTGAATGTGATCATTTTTAGAAACCACCCAAAACTTGATTTTTCAGTATCCATAAAATCTTCAACTTTCGCTTCCAAATAGCCCCACCATAATAGATACTTACGTTTGAGGATTTCCTTTGAGATACTCTTATCAATGCCTTTGACATCAATATTACCGTTTTCAATGATTATTAACGCAGCCCAATCACCATCTTTAGGGTTAAAAACAATTCTACTCCTTACTCCTCTAATAATTTCTTTAACTTTTACCTCGTTAAGTTTTAGAGCCATGTTTAAAGCCGAAGAAATAGTTTTTGCGAATCCTTTAAGTCTTTCCTTTTTAATCCTTTCCTTAGGTTTTTTTTTCAATTTTTTATCTTCTTGAATTATCACTTTAATCCACCTTTATATTATTCAAATGCTAATCTTTTTTATATTTGAAATTACTATTTTTATTCCGATTAAGTAAAATATAGAACCTAATCCTAAGAAAAGAAATGAAACCATAAAACTCCTAGTATCCATAATGTCAGGTAAAAATAGAACCTGTAATATTATTATAACTGCTGATATGAAAAGCCATCCAACTAAATAAACTAAATTATATAAATTATACTTTACAAATATATTGGTAAAAACTCTTCTTACTCCTCCAATATAGTTTATGAAAAAAGTTATCAGTAAACCCGCAATCCCTATTAAAGTAATAATAGAGGGGATTTCATGTATCCACTCATATGCTAATAAAACGGATACAAATAAAATATATATAATTGCTGGTATTAAATATTTGAATTTGAATGAATACGGCGCCCATCCTTTTTTTTTCATATCAAAACATCCTTAATTTTGAAATTTTTTGAAATTTTTTAACCAATTATCATTTAAATGGTTTAATGAATTTTTAACAGATCTCTTAAATAAATTAAATGATTGGAATTTATAATATTTCCTAAATTTTATTAATTTAGTCTACTCTTGATTGTTAAATCTTTAATAATAAATACATTTTTATGAGTGGATTTTACTTTTATTTGAGTGATTATGTCAATAGATAAATGGTTTACAAAAGATAATTCTAAAGAAGACCGAGAGAGAAGAGAAAAGATTTTTAAAAATCTCTCAGAAGAAGAGGTTCAAAATTTAAAAAAAAAATCAACTCGAGATTTAACACAAAAAAGAAGTAAAATAAAAGAACTTAATGGTATGCCTGATGATTTTTTAAGTTATGTAATTGAATTTAAAGATTGGCTTAATCAGAGAACTTATTTAAAAGGTGATGTTGATAAGATAGAAATTTGGATAAAGAATTTAAACAAAAAGTTAGATTATGAAAATACTCAAGGATTAATAGCTAAAAATAATGTAATAGCTCAATTAAGTAATGAATTTAAAAAAATTCCACATAATTTTCTAGATGAAAAAACGAGAATCGCAATAAATAAAAAAATGCGAGCAAAGAAACGAACGAACTCAGATAATTATTATTTAAGAAAATTAAAAAGCATAGTCCAAGAAAAATTAAAAGAAGCAAGTTATTACGAGATTCTAAAAAAAGTTTTGGAATTTAATGCCAAATAGAGCTAATACAATAATTTTTATATTATATCTATTGTTATATTATTTAATATGTTGTTAATTTGCCCGATTGCTGGAGTTGGAAAGCGTTTACAACCATTTACTTATTCTAAGCCGAAAGCATTTCTTAAAATTGCGGGCAAAAGGTTAATAGACCATAACCTAATTAAGTTAAAAAAGGCTTTTCCAAAAGGCACAAATATTTGTTTTATTGTAGGTTATAAGAAAAGACAAATTACAGAGTATTTGACTCAAACTTATGGCGATTATTTTAATATATTTTTTGTTAAACAATCCCCATTAGGATATTCTGGAGATGTTCCGTACTTTTCTGGTCTCGGCGATGCGATTTTATTGGCTAAGGATTTTGCAAAAAATGATGATTGTTTTATTTTTCTAAGCGATAGACTTCCTATGGAAGAATATACAAATATTCTTTTAAATTATCATAAGGAAGACTGCGATGGAATTATTAATATTAAAAGAGTGGATAATCCTCAATTTTACGGAGTTGTTCTTTTAGATGAAGATAAAAAATATATTATGAAAATTGTAGAGAAACCTATTGAATTCATCTCAAATTATGCAGTTTCTGGGGCATACATACTTCGTAAAAGTATAACTCCTCTAATGTTTGATTTGTTAGAAGAACAGAGCAAAATAAAACTTGAGAATGGTCAGGAACATCAAATGGCTCCCGTATTACAAAAACTTATTGAAGATGGATTTAAATTCAAAATATACGAAGCTAAAGAAGAGATTTTAGATTTTGGGAGGCCAGAAAGTTTATTGGAAGGGCATCGACATTTACTTACTGAAATCAAACTTCAAGACCCTTTATATGAGGATTTATATCAATCTGGTAATTTAGTTGATTCTAAAATTGTTCCACCTGTTTTTTTAGGCAAGAATGTTAAAATTTCCGATTCAGTCATCGGACCAAACGTATCCATCGGCGATAATGCAATATTAGAGAAATGTATTATTTCTGAGTCCATTATAGGGGATGGTGCATATTTAAAAAAAATTATATCTTCTGACAGTATAATTGGTGATTATACAATTTTAGAAGATTTAATCAAGAAAAGCATAACAATTGGAGATTCTTCTTATATAACAACAAGTAATATGAAATCTTTCTAATCATTTAAAGAAAAAAAAATTTATAATTAAAATTTAGGTCTCTTATCTTGCCACGGTTGAATTTCTTCGAAAGCCTTTGAAACTTGAAGCACTGTTAACTCATCGAATCTTTTTCCAATAATTTGCATTCCAATAGGCAATCCTTCACTCGTCCAGCCACATGGAATTGAGGCTGCGGGATTTCCCGTTAAATTAAACGGATATGTATAAGACATAAAAGCTACAGGAGACACACCTTTACCTGCGATTGTTGGAGGATACATCATACCTAATCCAAATGCAGGACATGCTGTGGTAGGAGTTATTAAGATATCATAATTTTTAAAGAAATTATTTACCACTTTATAGACACCATCTCGCTGATATTCAGCTCTTTTAACGTCTACTGCATTGTAAGTCAAACCAGCTTCAATCATTCTAATGAGAGTTTCATCTAAAAGTTCTCTATTTTTTAAATCTGATTGAAGATCAAATCCAAATCCTGCAGTGACTATTGTATTAAAACACAATTCTGGTTTTTTCATTCTAATTTTTGCTTCTTCAACAGACCACTGTAAAGTTTCAAATTTATGGACCGACTCTACTACATTTTTTTCAACCTCGGGATCAATAGCTTTCACAAAACCTAATTTAATTGAATACCCAATTTTAATATTCTTTATTTCATCCTTTAGCTTTTCTACATAACTAATGTTATTATCAGGAATTGTATTCCTATCATAATCATCTGGCCCTTTCATGACATCTAACATTAATGCAGCATCTTCTACATATCGAACGAGAGGTCCATAATGATCGAGTGTGCTCCATCCAATATGTCCATGATGCTCTGTGGGTATTCTTCCAAAAGAGGGTTTAATTCCAAAAATACCATTAAAAGAACTTGGAATCCTCACAGAACCTCCTCCATCCGATCCTAATGCTAAGGTTCCTAATCCCGCCGCAATTGATGCCCCTGCCCCTCCACTCGATCCTCCAGAAGTTCTTTTTAAATTCCAAGGATTTAAAGTTGTACCAAAGATTTTATTATCCGTTACAGGCATATGTCCAAAAGCTGGAGTATTAGTCTTGCCAAGAATCACTGCTCCAGCTTCTTTTAGACGTTTCACTACAATTTCATCATCTTCAGCGATATTATTTTCATAAATTTTACAGCCTAAAGTAGTTCTTACACCTTTGATATCCATTAAATCCTTTATACTGGTTGGGATACCATTTAAAAGGGGAATTGTTTCACCATTCTTTACTGCCAAATCTGCTTTTTTGGCAGAATCTCTTGCTAAATCAAAGGTAGGTATGCAATATGCGTTAATTATAGGATTAATTTTCTCAATTCTTTCTATTATTGTTTCAGTTATTTCAACAGCGCTTAACTCTTGAGATTTTATTTTTTTTGCTATGTCACATGCTGACATAAAACAAATTTCTTCTTTATTCATATAATCACACAATTAAGATTGAGTTAAATTGAATATTATTAGAGAACCAATAGTATTTATGATTTTTGTTTTTAAAATAATAAGTAGGAAAAAAAAGGAATTAATTGAATTTTGGCTTTTTCGCTTGCCAAGGAGCAATTTCTTCAAATGCTTTTGAAACTTGTAGAACTGTTTTATCATCAAACATTTTACCAATAATTTGCATTCCTAAAGGTAATCCTTCTTTTGACCATCCGCATGGAACGGAAGCTGCTGGATGACCCGTTAGGTTTATCGGAAAGGTAAAAGCTTGCCATGCTGTTGGGGAAACATTTTTATCTTGAATCTTTGAAGGAAATGATATTCCTAAATCAAAAGCGGGAACTGCGGTAGTTGGTGTAATTAATATATCATATTCCTTAAAAATCTTATAAAAGCTTTCATAGATAGTTTTTCTTACATCCATTGCTTTAATTATTGAAAATCCATCATAATTCAAACCTCCCTCAATCATCTTTATGAGGTCAGGATCCATTTGATCACGCCACTTGTCTAACTTAGGTTTCATGCTATAAGCAATTTCTGAAGTCCAAATTGTATAAAAAGGAAGCTCTGGTTTTTTTATTCTCATTTTCACTTTTTCTGGGATCCAACCGATTTCATTGAACTTTTCAATTGAATTTAATACAGCCTCCTCAACTTCAGAATCAACTGCTTTTGCATATCCCATATCTAATGAATAGGCAATCTTTAATTTTGCAGGTTTCTTATCAACAGTTTCATAGTAGCTAATATTATCTTCAGGAAGAGAATATTGGTATCCTTCGAATGGTCCCTTCATTACATCTAACATAAGGGCAGCATCTTTTACATATCGAGTAATTGGGCCAGCCACGGATAATGTATGGGCGAATATGTATTCCTTAGGATAAATAGGAACTCTACCAAAGGTTGGTTTAATCCCAAACACACCATTTAAGCTTGCAGGAATCCTGATAGACCCTCCACCATCAGAACCTTGAGCTAAGGGACACAATCCAGAGGCAACAGCAGCTCCAGCTCCTCCACTTGAACCTCCACAAGTTTTTTTTAAATTCCAAGGATTTTTTGTACTCCCAAATATCGCATTATCAGTAGCCCCTTTAAATCCAAATTCAGGTGTATTGGTTTTTCCTAGAATCACACATCCAGCATCTTTTAATCTACTCACATAAATGCTATCTTCAGTTGGTATAAAATTTTCATAAATTTTTGAACCAAAAGTGGTTCTTATCCCCTTTGTTAAAGTGAGATCTTTTAAAGATGTAGGAATTCCTTCTAATAATCCTATATTTTCTCCTTTCTTTATGGTTTCTTCGGAGTTCTTTGCCATTTCTCTTGCTAATTCAAAAGTAGGAGTACAATAGGCATTGATTATTGGATTGATCTTCTCGATTCTCTCTATAAAGATTTCAATGAGATCCCCAATGGAGATTTCTTCTGTTTTGATTTTCTCTTTCAATTCAAAAGCAGAAATAAAACAAATATCTTCTTTACTCATTTTTATCACTCATTATTTTATCACTTAAATATTCTATTTTTAATTAAATTGGGGTTTTTTATCTTGCCATGGAGCAATCTCTTCAAAAGCCTGCGAAACTTGAAGCACTGTTTTTTCATCATATCGCTTCCCTACGATTTGCATTCCTATTGGTAGCCCCTCACTGGACCATCCACATGGAATAGAAGCTACTGGATGCCAAGTCAAATTAAAAATGTATGTAAATGGCGTCCATCCTATGGGTGAAACTGGACGACCGGCAATTTTCGTAGGATTCATCCTTCCTAATTCAAATGCGGGGACAGCAGTTGTAGGAGTAATCAAAATGTCATATTCCTTAAAATAGAGATCAAATTTTTCGTCCAGTTTCCTTCTGGCAAATTCTGCTTGCTTGATATCAAAAATACTTATATTTACACCCCCATCAATCATTTTAACCAAAGTAGGATCTAATTTATATCTCCATTCTTCTATAAGGTCTTTAAAATCATATGATATTCCCGCACCAGCAATAACTAAATATGTAGCATATAACTTTCTCATTTTCGAAAATTTGACGTGTTCTACATTCCAGTCTAAAGACTCAAACTTTTGAACAGAATCCATTACTGCTTTTTCAACATCTCGATCTATAGCTCTTACGTATCCAAGATCCAATGAATACCCTATTTTTAACTTACTTGGTTTATCTTTAAGAGCATTTAGATAATTAATCTTAGTTGAAATTAATGAAAATTTATCCATAGGGTGTGGACCAGCCATTGCGTCCATCATTAATGCGGCATCTTTAACATATCTTACGATTGGTCCATAATGGGACAAAGTAGACAAACCCATTTTTTGATAAATTCTTGGAATTCTGCTATAATAGGGTTTCAATCCATATACCCCACACAAACAGCTAGGAATCCTAATAGATCCTCCTCCATCAGAACCTAGAGTTAAAGGCCCCAATCCAGCGGCAACTGCTGCTGCGGATCCTCCGCTTGATCCTCCTGTCGTTCTCTCGTGATTCCATGGATTTTTTGATTCTCCAAAAATAAGATTATCAGTAACACCTTTATGACCAATGCTTGGTGTGTTTGTTTTCCCTAACATAACAATTCCTTCATTAAGCAAGCGATCTACTGCGATAGCATTTTTATCAGGAACATAATTTTCATAAATTACACAGCCATATGTCGTCCTTATACCTTTTGTATCTATTAAATCCTTTATAGAAGTGGGAATACCGTGTAATAGACCTAGTTTTTCTCCTTTTTTCACAGCATCATCTGCTTTTTTAGCCATATCTCTTGCTAGATCAAGAGTGGGTGTACAGTACGCATTAATAAGAGGATTTAATTTTTCAATTCTTTCGATTATAGTTTCAGTTATTTCTAAAGAAGTTAATTCTTGCTTTTTTATTGCGTCAGCCATATCGCAAGCAGACATAAAGCAAATATCTTCTTTACTCACTTTTATCACTCATTTTAATTAATATAGTTAAAATTAATTATGATGCTATTTAATATAAATAATAGCCTTATTGGAATAATTTTAATAAAAAAATAGTATTACATAAAATTGAAGTACAAAATAAACTATAATAATAACACCTTGATGGCAAATTGAAATTTAAGAAAATTCTGTTAGTATCGCTTGTCTTTATTTCATTAATTAACGGCATTTTATGGATGTCCGTCGATGTAGGAGCCGTAACTTACGAGTTTGAGCTTGACGAGGATGACTCGTTTACGTGGGAAGTAACCGAAGTAAATCCACACCAATTTGAAAAAGTATTTGGATTTGAACCTAATTTTGAAAAGAATGATGAAAATAAATACACTATACAAAGAATCGATGATACTGCAGATGGATGGTCCCTTACAATAGAGTTCTGGGATTTCAAAATTGATAAAGATGATAATGGGACAATAATATATGAGAATGTTCCCGATAGTCCTGGAGATTATGATGAAAATATTTTTATTCCGACGCCTGTTAATGACTTCCTAGCTGCTGCTGGTGATAGTTTATCTACAAAATATTCAGTGGATGGTGCTACTGTTGAGCGCACAGAAACAGATTATACTATGACTAAAGAATATGATCAAAGAGGGGTATTAATTTCAGAAGAATACGTCGATGATGATGGAATAGTCCTTGTTAGAGTAGAAGGATTATTTCGCGTAATACCATCAGGAAATATTGAAGTGGTTTTAGGTTTTATTGCTTTAGCAATCACAGGCATCATTATTGTTTTGATAAAAAAGAACAAACTCCTTATTAAAAATTCTTCTATTTCTTAAGGTTAAATTTTATTTTAGTATATTTATTTAAGGCATAAAAATGAAAGAATATAGACTTAAAAAATTAAATAAATTTTCAGGACGGGAAGGTCCCCTCATTTTTATCATCATGGATGGAGTCGGTCTTGGTAAAAAAGACAATAATAATGCTTTTTTCTTAGCTAAAACTCCTTATCTAGATAAATTACAAACTGAATGGCCTAAAAAGAAGTTATACACAGAATTAAAAGCGCACGGTACGGCGGTAGGTTTACCTACTGATAATGAAATGGGTAACTCCGAAGTTGGTCATAACGCATTTGGGGCGGGAAGTGTTCCAAAGCAAAGAGCCACCTTAGCAAAAGAAGCTATAGAAACGAAATCATTGTTTTTAGATCAAAAATGGATTGATTTTTCAAATGATATTAAAAATAATAATAAAAAGCTTCATTTTATTGGGTTATTATCTGATGGGTATGTTCATAGTCATATTTCTCATTTAATTGGATTATTATATGGTTCAAGGGATTCAGGAATTAAAAAAGTACGGCTTCATCCATTATTAGATGGAAGAGATGTACCTCCTCAATCTTCTCTAGAATATATCGACAAAATAGAAAAAGAGATGAATAAGATAAATAGCGAGAGAGATTTCGATTATTGTATTGCTTCAGGGGGCGGTCGAATGCATGTAACTATGGATAGGTACAATTCGGATTGGGAGGTCGTCAGAAGAGGTTGGGATGCGCATGTTTGTGGAATTCCAGATGAATTCCCGAGTTATGAAGGTTATTTTAGATCCGCAGAAGAGGCGATTAAAAAAGCGAGAGAAATCGATCCTGATATTAGCGATCAGTACTTACCTTCTTTTGTCGTTGTAGATGAAAATAATATCCCTGTTGGAAAGATGGAAGAGGGCGATGGCGTAATTTATTTTAACTTTAGAGGGGATAGAGCCATCCAAATTTCAAGGGCTTTTGATGAAGATGACTTTAATGAATTCGAAAGAAAATGCTATCCTAAAGTTAATTATTATGGTTTAATGGAGTATGATGAGCAATTGGGCATTCCTAAGAAGTTTTTTATTGATCCTCCTAAAATTGAAACTACAATTGTCGATTATATGGACGATAATAATATAAGTCAATTTGCGATTTCTGAAACACATAAAATAGGGCATTTGACATATTTTTGGTGCGGAAACCGAGATTTAAAAGTCTCTACTGAAAATTTTATTGATGGTGAATACGAAATAAACCTCTCTAAGTCAAGCTTAAATGAAACATACTTTGAAGTTGTTTCAGAACCATCCGAGTTAATAAAAGAGCATCCTAAAATGCGAGCTTATAAGATTAGAGATGAATTAATTAAAGCACTAAACTCCAAAAAATACAAATTCCTACGAGTAAACTTTGCGAATGGAGATATGGTCGGGCACACGGGAAGTTTAAGCGCTGCTATAATTGCAGCAGAGACGGTTGATGAATGTGTTAAAGAAATTGTGGAAACTGTAAATAATCTCAATGGAATTACAATAATTACAGCAGATCATGGAAATCTTGAGTACATGGCAGGAAATTTTGAAACTGCCCACACCTTAAACCCTGTCATGTTCGCTATTGTAGATTCTGGTTATAATAACGAGTATATGATTAATAATGAGATAAGAGAACCTGCTTTAGGGAATGTGGCTGCCACAATCCTTAATTTATTAGGTTATGAGAAACCAGATACTTTCTTGGATTCTTTAATAAAATTTATATGAATTTTTTTATGTATGAAAATAAAATTATTTTGAAATTGGATATTAAACCTTTATCAAATTCAAAATTTAAAATCTTTTTGCCAACTCTTATATCCAATTTTCCAAAGTTTTAATCTCGCTTTATTCACTAAATTATCAACTTCAATAGCGGGTTTGGGATTATCCATCACTTTACGATAGCGAGTGTAATATTCTTCTGCGCTTGGATTCCCGTGAATCATACTTAAAATTGCTTTTTCGGTGAAATATAGTATTAAATCTGGTACTATATCTGGCTTTTTTTTTGTTATTTCTAATGTATTTTCCTCTTTTTTATATAAATAGTAAATCAATTTGACATTATCATTATTGATGGAATTTTCAAAGATTTGATATTCCCAACAAGCATTAACATGAAGATGTCTCATTAAATCAAGGGTATTTGGAAAATATTTTTTTAATTCAATATATAATTCCTTGGAATCCATTGGAATCCAACTCTATTTATTACTTTATTTTATCAATATTTAATGGGGTTCCATCATAAATATATTTTCCAAAAACTAATTCTTGCGGATAATATTTACATCCTGGAGGATATGCGGAATCCTTAATTCCCCCTAAGGATACAGTAATATCAACCAGCATAGGTCTGGCATTAATATAAATATTCGCTGCCTCCAATTTATTTTTGAAAATCTCAATATTGCCCAAATTCGAAGTATACACAACTGCTCGCATACCATAATTACTAGCATTAGCTAATTTTATGGCATCTTTCATATCATTAGCTTTAGTTACGGATCGGACGGGGCCAAATGCTTCTTCTCGCCATAAAAATGGCGCTTTTGTTAAATCTTCGCAAAGTTCAGGCTTTATCTCTACTAATGTAGGTTTATAGAATAATCCATAATCCGCCCCGGTATCGATTTTTTCTGCTCCTGTGTAAATTTTTGCTCCAAATTTTTTAGCATCTTCGACCATTACTTCCATCATCATTAGTATTTTTCTACTTCCTAATGGCCCAATATCTACATCTGGATCCGTCGGATCTCCATATTTTAATTTCTCCATTTCTTTTATTACTAATTCAATATATTCATCATAAATATCTTTATGAACAATTATTCGTTTCATTGAAAAGCATTGCTGTCCTGAATTAGTAAAACTAGCCATTACATTCCATTTTGCTACTTGCTCCAAATTCACATCATTCATAACTATACCAGCATCATTTCCAGCACATTCAAAAAAGAATTGTTTAAATGGAGTAGTATACATGGTAACGCCCATGGATCTATCAACGCCTTTCTTTAATACTTTCGCATAACGAACTAATATATCCTTTGCTGTATGCGATGCTGTAATCGTCATTATTGTTTTGACTAAGGGAGAGCTGAGAAACTCATCCACTGCCCATTCTCCAGGAGCTATAACTAGACCTAAAGCATCAAGACCGGGTAGATCTATATCTTCCATCATAGCATAAGCTTCTAACATGGTTAACGGACAAGCCGTAGATGGTTTAACAATGGCACCATTCCCAACTAAATAATTAGCGCCTAATTGATAAAGAGGGAGACTAATAGGTGTATTACGAGGAGAAATACATGCTGCCAACCCATGAGGTATATATCTAATCCTAACGTTTTGCTCTCCTTCTATACTGGTTAATGTTTTCTCTTCTAAAAATTGATAATACCAATCGCAAAACTTAAATCCAGTTAAAACAATAGACAGCTCCCATTCAGAATATTTAACTGGAAGCCCTCCTTCTGCAACAATTAAATCTTTCAATTTTTGCTTATTAAATCTTAATTTGCTTGAATATCTTGATAAGAGATTTGCTCGTTCGAAAAAGTCCATCTCTGTTAATAAATGTTGGTGTTCATGTACACGCTTTATCTTTTCCCTAACTGTTTCGACTGTGTCTGCAGGGATAGTGTCAATAATTTCGCCTGTATACTTGTTTTTAATCTCTAACTCTTTTACTTTTGACATATGTCTTATCTTCCAATATATTTTTTTTAATATTAGTTTATTTTAAAAAAATGAGTTTAAAGCTTGTATACTTCATCTTCATCTTCAAGTATACCAGCTGTCTTTGCAAACTTTCCATAACCCATATCTATTAAAGTTTGCGTCCTTTTATACAAAGTAAAATCAATCCATTCTTTCTCTTCATCCGGATCATTATAATACGAACCAAGTAGCTGTGCGTACTCCACTTTCGTATCTGTTTGAACTAGTTTTTTAACGGCAGCAATCGAGAGCGCTAGTTCCAAATCAGATTCATTCGCCCTTCCTGATTTTATTTCAATTCCATTTTCATTGCGAAGCACATTAAATGTATCCGCAGGAGACTTATCAAAATAATCCTTAATTGAATTATAGAGGCAAAAATCGAATATCGATCCATCATCTAAATCAGAAAAAATCTCAGGATATTTTGTGAGAAAGATAGTATAATTTTTTGCTATTTCAGTTCTAAATTCTTGAATATCAATAACTTGCCCTGTTAATTCTTCTTCTAACATTTTTTAACATCTTATTCCTATTTTTTTTTGCTTTTTTCATTAGTTTTAATAAAGTTCTGATACCAAGCTACAGTTTTTTCTAGTCCCTCTCTTAATGGAGTAATTTTATAGCCTAGTTTTTCAATAGCTTTTTTTGATGAAAATGCCCAATTATATTTTAAAACATCAATAACTTCTCGAGTAATATATGGTTCTTTTTTACTAATCTTTGATTTCATTTGACAAATTCGAGCATAAGAATAACCACCCCACATTGGGAAACGTCTAGGCTTTTTTACATCTGCAATTTCTGCTACTAAATCGAGATAATCTCCAAAGGGCAGATTTTCTCCTCCAAGAATAAAATCTTCACCATTTAAATCATTTTTTTCGATGACACTTACCATTCCTTCAACAACATCATATAAATACGACATACAGCCAATTGAATCTCCTTTCCCCGCTAATCCTAAAAATTTTCCTCTAACAATGTCATAAAGCATTTCACCGAAAATATTCCAATCGCCAGGACCATAAATGATTCCAGGATAAAATACTATCGTTTTAAGTCCTTTGTTAATAAATTCTTTAATTTTTTTAAGACCAAAATGCTTGCTTCTTTCATATTCCAAACAAAAAATTCCCTGATGTTCAAAAGTTTCATCAACAGGATTACCTGTTCCATCATTATTGGGGCCTAGAGCTGCAAATGAGCTTATATAAACAAGCCTTTTATTCTTTTCTAAAGCTACATTTGCTATATTTTCGGTTCCTTTAACATTTGTATTTTCCCATAATGCTTTATCTTTAGCCCATTTCCGTGTATAGGCAGCAAGATGGTAAATTATATCGACATTTTCTGCAGCTTTATATAAACTTTCAATATCTCGAATATCTCCAATAATATACTCAATCCTTTCTAAATCTTCAAAAGGAGTTAAGTTGCTAGTTTCTCTTATTAAAAGCTTTAAATTATGTCCCAATGTCTGTAATCGCTTTACTAATGGAACGCCCAAATAGCCCGTTCCACCTGTTATTAAAATAGTAACCATGTCATGACCTTATTAAACTATTTACACAAAGATAAGTTTTGATTTAATAAGATTTTATTAATTTTTTAATAATAAAAAAGTTGTCATATTTTTCCAAATATTTCATGTTTTTTCAATTTGTTTTCTGCTTATATATTGAAAAATCTTGGAAAAAAAAATTAGAAATAATAACTAGATATGATTCTTAGCTCTTTTAATCTCAAAATTATTATTAATTTAGTATCAATAGATATTTTGAAAATTAAAAATTTTTTAAATTTTAAGGAATATATTTTTAAGGAGAATCTTACTAATTACTTTTATCAATTTTTTTAAAAAAAAAGTTTTGAGGGAAAAAAAATATGCCGTATAGCCCACCTACAAAAATGACCATAATTATCTCCCTTATTATCTTAATAATAGGTTTTATATTAGGAATAGTTGGTCTTTATGTACCTGCCGTAAAAGACTGGTCTGAAATACTAATTCTTATCGGTCTTATTCTGTGTTGTATAGCTTGGGTTCTTATGTTTTTAGGAGTAATGATTCGCGGAATTTAGCTTCAAGACATTCATATAAGTGAAAAAATAAATTCCTATTTTTTTTTTTCTTATTTATTAGAAGTAATAATTTATTATAGAATATTTAACAATGATATAATTATCTAATAAAAATTTTTTAGCGGTAATAAAAAGATGAGTGAATCATTAGCTGACAAGTTTTCTAGTATTAAATTTAAAGAAGAATCTAAAAGTCTCAGAAAAAAAATATCAATTGGAATCTTAATTGTATTGATTTTAGGATATATCTTTGTAGGATTGTTTAATTTTGTTGTAGTTTGGTCTGCCTCAGGAATAAGAGTACGAACTAAAAACTTCGATAGAGCCTCTGTTGATAATACAACTATTGGTATTAAAGGAGATATTATGATTAAAAATGACCATTGGTACTCTGTTGATATAGATGATTTAATTATTGAAATGGGAATATATACTGAAGATGGAGATAAAATTAAGGAGAAAAGAAAAGAAGTAAATAAAATTCCAAGACTTAAGAATGAATTAATTGAACTTGATTTTACTTTCGCACTTTCAGATATAGACTACGATGATATTATGGCATATTACTCGTTGCTCAATACAGATAAGTTAGTTATAGAATTTAGTGTTTCTGTTAGGTATACGATGTATATAATAAAATTTGAAATAGAAACTGAAGCTGAACTGGAGGGATAGGGGTGATAAAATGTCAAGATGGATAAATTGGGTTACTTTTTTTAGGAACTTAATCTTATCAATTATTTTCGGATTTGTAGTACCATATTATTTAGTAATTAATCTTGATCCTAATGGGATTTTATTTAATGTAGATGCCCTAATAATTAATGGCTGGATTTTCCTCTTAATGTATAGCTTTTATGGTTTTTTCAAGAAAGAAACGGTCATTAGATTCTTTATCGGTTGTGGATGGATTGCTACATTGGTTTATTTCTATACAGTAGGTTCTAATGTTTATACCTCTTATTTGCCTAATTGTGGCTTTGGTTTATTCTGTGTTGATGGCGAATTGAATAACGTCAAAATAGCATTTCAATTTAGTTATGCGTGGTTGATTATTATCTTCCTAAGCTTGAAGGGTTTGAACCTATTTAGGCATTTAGTAAAACCAATGGAAGAAAAAAAATACGACTATCTGCAATTTTCAAAATATCTCGGAGAATAATTAAATAACTTCTTTTTTTTTTTTTCGACATTTTAAAATTATCCATTAGATTTATATATAAAATTCTTGACAGAGAGGGGCGATTTTACAGTCTAAATAGAATATCTTTAATAGTGTAAAAAAATAGTTTAAAAAAAAAAAGAATTTAAAAATTTTATTATGATCTGGATTTTGCTTTGCGAACGATGAAGTAAACTATAATTCCTATGATCGGAGATAATAAAAGAATTATAATCCAGAGTTCTCCGTTTAAGTCTCTCTTTACAGCGTCTTTATAGATATATTGAACCAAATAGATATATACTATAATTAAAGCTATTGCTAAAATAATTAAAAGAGCAATTACAAAGATTGGTAATGCTGTCATCACTTCGCCTCTTTCTAATAATACCATTTTACTTTCCTCATTTTTTTTTATTCATAAGTTATATTTTTTACTTATTATTTATAGAAAAATACTCATTATATTTAAATCATCACTAGTCCAATATTTGAAATATGTATTTTTATTAAAAAAAATATATAATTTTATAAGAGGGGATGAACATTATTAAAATATAAGGTTCAATAAAAGGTGGTTACAATTACTAATGAATCTAAAAAAAATCCAAGAATTAATTTTTTAATAGAAAATGAAGTAAAGGATAGATGGATTAAGTTCGTTGAAGATAATGAGGATCTCTCAACCCTATCCAAATTAATTCGTATAGCTGTTGAAAATTATATAGAACAACAATTGAATAAAGAAGAAAGCTATAAAATTTCTAAATTTGCACATAGAATAAAAGAAGAATTAAGCTCAATAAAAGGTTATTCAAAGATGTTAATGGATGAATTTAAAGATGAGTGGTCTTTTGAAAATTTAAAAAAACTTTCCCATATATATCAAAATAGCCTAACTATAGAAAATATAATTAATTTAATTCAAAATCCAGAAAGTATTGAGAAACAGAAATATGATGTTTTAATTATTGATGATAATCCTGGTGCGATTGATTTAATAACTGATATATTAAAAAATAAAGGTCTTTCTTATAAAACAGCTCATTCTGGGAGTAGTGCTCTTGAATTATTAAAAATTTCAAAGCCTAAATTAATTTTACTGGATATTCTCTTACCTGGGAGTGATGGATATGAAATTTGCATGAAGATAAAGACAAAAAAAAGCTTAAAGGATATTCCAGTGTATTACATCACAGCTGTACCTGAAGAAGAAGTTGCTGAGAAATTTAAGGAAACAGGAGCAGAAGGATATATTTTAAAACCTTTTGAAGTTGAAAATTTTAATTCTATAATTCAATCAGTAAAAAATAAATAGAGATAGGATGATCTTCCAGCAAACACCGAGGGAACACTTTTCTATTATATTCTTTGTAATCAGTTTTATAATATCTATAATACTGTTAATGTTGATTATACATTTTTACCGTAAGAAGAAAAGTGCTATTAGAATGTTCCTTATAGTTATGTTTTTAGCAAACTTTTTATTTACAATGATTGGGATAATTGGTTATTATACTCCAGGTTATTTAGTGGAATTTATACTTTCATTAATAGCGATAATAGCAGTATTTATTGTATTAATTACATTAAACAGAAAACTCTCTGAAGAAATGGAGGAAACTGCTGAAGAACTAAAAGTATCTGAAGATAAATATCGAATGATAATTGATAATATAATTGATGTGATTTTTGAAATAGATTTAAATGGAGCCTTTTCATATTTTAGCCCACAAATCAAAGAACTTCTCAATTACGATCCTGAAGAGATATTGATTCTTGAAATGTCTACATTTATTCATTCAGAGGATTTACAGTTATTAGAGAACTCAGTTGAAAAAATGAAAGAGACAGGAGAGAATTTATCTATTGAATGTAGGTTTATACACAAGTCTGGTAGATACATACCTACCTCCACAAGAGCTAGTTTAGTAAAAGATAAAAAAGGTAAATTAAAGAAGATAGTTGGGATTATTAGAGATATAACAGAACAAAAGAAAACAGAAAAAATAATCCAAAAGCAAATGGATAAATTAAAAGAAATTGATAAAATTCGCACAGATCTCGTAAGAAGGACGTCGCATGAATTAAAAACCCCTTTATTATCTATATATAGCTCATCTCAATATTTGTTGGATTCCTATAAAGATAGTTTAAATGAGGACATCCTTAAGCTCATTGGAACAATAAATAGAGGGGGAAAACGACTTAAAATTTTAACTGATAATTTAATAGCTTCATATAATATAGAATCGAGAGGGATAGAATTAAAGAAAGAAAAAGTAGATATAGTTAAGACTATAAAGCAATGCGTTGATGACTTAATACTATCCATAGAAGAAAGAGATCTTTATTTAAAATTTGAGCTTGATGACAGCTATTTTATTGAAATTGATAAAATGAGAATTGAACAGGTAATATTAAATATTTTATCCAATGCTATAAAAAATACTCCACCAAAGGGTTTTATTTATATTACATTAGAGGAGAATGGTGAATTTATAGATATTATTGTAAATGACACTGGAATAGGATTTAATGAATCTGAAAAAGAGAAGATCTTTAAAAAGTTTGGAAAAATTGAAAGACAAGGCGAATATATTAATACAGAAGGATCTGGGCTTGGATTGTATATCTCAAAAGAAATAGTGGAATTACATGGTGGAAGGATCCTTGTTGAATCTGAAGGGAGAAATCAAGGAGCTAAATTTATAATACATCTCCCTATAAAATAGAATATAATAAGACCTTTTTGAATATGGGACTTAATATTAATATCTATAAAATTTGAAATTATAATAAATATTTAATTAAATTAAATAATATTTTATTTGGTTTTATGAATGAGTCAGAATTTAGAAAGATATTGGGAATTTGGAAAAAAATTTGAGCAATTTTTAAGACCAGCTACTTTTCCAATAGCGATTAAACTAATAAAAAATGAATCAGAAATTCCTCCAGGCTGTAAAAGCCCTGATAAGGATTTAAAAATCCAAAACTTTGTATGTCAGAATTTTACAATGGTCAGAAGATATGGTTCGAGTGTTTTAATTACAGAAAAAGATATAGTTTGTAAATTTGCTCGAACTGTATATGGTTGGGATGAAATTAATGAAAAAATGGCAGAATGGGGAAATAAGTTCAACATAGGGCTCTATGCTAAAGATTTAGAAACTTCTAAAAAAATACAAAGACACATTTATATCTTGAATAATGAATATATAGGGCTTGTAATTTCACCTCTCACGCGAACTAAAGTGGAACCAGATGTTGTTCAAATCTATTGTACACCTGCTCAAGCAATGCGGTTAACTCAAGCATATCTTTATATGGAAGGTGGGATTCTTAGATTCACAGACGCAGGAAGGATGGGGTCTTGTCATATTGGTGTAATAAAAACCTTTCAAACTAACAAACCTCAATTAGTAATGCTGGGAAATGGAGATCGAGTATGGGGTGGCGCAGAAGATTATGAAGTCATGTATTCGATTCCACAGAGTAAATTAGATATTATCATCGAGGGCTTAGAAGCAACTCATACAGCAGGATTGAGATATCCAATACCTAAATATATGAATTATAAGCCAGGTTTCCAAACAGATTTTGAGAAAAGGGCAAAAAAAAGAGCGGGGGGCACAATACTTAAAGAAAATTAGTTCATTTTTTTTTAGCCAATCAAGATTGTCTTTTAATTGATAATTTTAAGTTTATATTTATCCATAAATCCCGCCATGGGGATAAATTCATTGTTTTCTATGCCCATTCTTATTTTATGGTTATTCATCAGAGATTCATAGGTTGATTGGGTAATCTCACGTATGGGATTACCCCAAATATAAAGTTCTTTAAGTGATTTTAAATCTTCCAAGTTTTCTAGTCGATTAATTTTATTTTCAGAAAGATCCAAATGTTCGAGATTTGGTAAATTTTCAAGATTTTCTAATTTTATGATTTCATTATGATTTAGGTCGAGCCAGGTGAGCTTTTCAAGTCCATTAAGATTCTCTATTTTTGATATTTGGTTATAACCGAGCATAATTCTTTCTAAATTACTTAAATTGCTAAGATTATCAATATCTTTAATTTCGTTATTATACAAAACAAGATCTCTTAGATTTGTTAAATAATCAAGTCCAGAAATTTTTGTAATTGAATTTGAGGCAAGATTAAGATATTCGAGTGATGTAGGTAAGATTAAATTATCAAGGGCTATGATATAATTATTATGCAAATCCAAATCCGACAATTTGCCCAAGCTTGATAAATTTGCATGTAGTTCTATCTGATTTTCAGCTAGATTTAGTTTTTCTAGATTTTTCAATCCGTCAAGCCCTTCAATTCTTTTTATCTGGTTGAAAGAGAGATTTAGTTCAATTAAATTTGTGTTTTCATCTAAATTTTCGATTTTTTCTAGACGCGCATTATGAATTCCTAATGTCTTTAGATTTTTCAAAGAATGAAGATTTTGAATTTTCGAAATCTTATTCCCAAAAAGAAAGAGAGATTCAAGTTGAGGAAAAAGGTGAGTATATTCAATTTTTTCTATCTGAACATCTAGATCATGTTGTATTAGACTTATACTTTTTAAATTTGGAAAGATTTCAAATTCTTTTAAATTCTTAATTGGTATATAGGCGAGTCTTAAATATGTGATATCTTTTTTATAGTTTTTACCATAAAATGTGATTTGATCTTTTTCCTCGCTCATAGTTAATAACTCAAATTATTAATACATTATAATAGTTATTAAAATGCTGGATGTGATTCCGAAATATTAAATGATTTTCAAATATCATTACTTATTTATTAAATATAAAGCTTCTGCTAATTCGTTAAATGATTTTATTACATTATCTCCTGTTAAAGCAGAAGTTTCAAAATAGACGAGATTAAGTTCTTTTGCAAGTTTAGACGCTTCTTCTTCAGAAACGACTCTTTCATCGCGGAGATCAGATTTATTTCCTAAAATGAATCCGATTGGCTCTTCTCGAATATTTACATATTTGGCGATGTCATTATACCAGCTTTTAATATTATTAAAAGAATCAGCATTAGTTAAATCAAATATCAATATAACTCCTCGTGCGCCATCATAAAAAGCATCTCGCATGGCATCAAATTTCTGTTGTCCAGCAATATCCCATAAGACTAATTGAATTAACTTTAAATCTTTTATGCGTATGACTTTATTACTTACATGAACTCCCATAGTAGAGATATACGTCCTTTTAAACGCATTTTCAGTAAATCTAAGAATAATTGAGGTCTTTCCTACATGGGGATCCCCACAAACAATTATTTTAAATTGGTAATTTATTACCTCCTCTTTACTTATTTTCTTCTCAGGAAACTGCTCAGTTAATTCTTTTGTACGCAAATCTTCCAAGATATTTAAAATATTTATACGAAGTTGCTCGATTTCTTGATAAATAGATTCTTTATTTGTTTCAAGATCCTTTAATTCAATGATTTTCTGGGCAAAATGATTAAATGGAGATTCAAAATGTTCCATCCCTTTATAAAAAACAACATCATTGAATTCTTTAAACAATAGGGTAATTATAGTAAATTTTACGCCCCCCCGTTGAGTTTCATCTTTTATCTGAATATATTTACTAATTGCCTTTAAATTCAAAGATGGAAATGGAAGCACTATTAATGATGTTGGAATATTTCCTTTATCGGCTGCCAGAAGGACACTAGTTTTTATACAAACGTTCATTTTAAGATCTTCAGGAATATCGGAAGGAACCCATAAGATAGGAGCTGGCCCCATTTGGTCATGAATTTCACTAAAAATAATCCCTGTTATTATATCTTGTTCCATGTTAAGTGTGTTTTTTAATTACGATCTATGAAACTTGAGGGTTTCATTTTTAATAATAATTTTAACATAAAAAATTATCTGAAACCGAAAAATTTTTATTTTTAAATTTAATTTTTTTAAAAAAAATTTTAATTTTTTTTCATAAAGAATAGTTTTACCATTTATGTTATTTCGATATTACATTAATTTTTTTTTTCTATATATCTTGATAATATTGATTTAATAGATTCTTAATTTTTTTTAAACAATTTAGGTTGTTATTTTAAGATTGATAGAAGAAGTTGTCATAATTAAGGACGGTATTCCACTGTTATCTAAGAACTTCTCTAATTCTGAACAGTTATTTTCTAAAACTGATGATCTCATTATGATTTCTGGTTTTTTTTCTGCGTTAAATTCATTTTCTGACCAATTTGATAATTTAGGTTCAATATGTGAATTAAGGCTTTCCAATAATGAGTCCAAATTATCGTTTTTGAGAGATCAAAGTATTCCTAACTTGGTTTATTTGGCTACATTTGACGAGAAATCGAAAGGTGTAAATGTTCAACGTTATTTGAGAAAGATTTCCAATACTTTTTTAAAAAAATATAATATTGATCAAATAACGAAATGGCGTGGTAGAGCTAACACGTTTAAATCTTTTGAGGAGATAATTGAACAATTTGTTGATGATGAGAAAAAAGAATCTGAAGTAAAATTTAAAGAAAAAGTAGTTAAGCTTTTTAATAATGTAAAAGAAAAAATTGATGATGATAAAGTTATTTCTAAGTCTGAAAATTCACCAGATTTAATAATTGAAGAAGTAAAAGAAGAAAAAGTTCCAGAGTTTTATAATTTTGTTCCCATTTTTAAAGTTTCGAAAAATATTAATCCTAAATATTATCTAACGGGAAAAATTTCTCAAAAAGTATACAATCATATCGATGGAAAAAAGTCCATTATACAAATTGCAAAGGAATTAGATGCTAATCCCGAAAATGTGTATAAAATCTGCAAAAACTTAATTAAGCTTGGGTTTATTTGGGAAAAATAATCTATATGAAGAATATTTATAAATTCAAATGATTAATAATAACTAACTCATATAGATTGTTGAAAAAAAATGTGATTTTAAATTGTCAAATACTGATG
Organism: Promethearchaeota archaeon; assembly: GCA_019058295.1. Taxonomy (GTDB): domain Archaea; phylum Asgardarchaeota; class Lokiarchaeia; order Sigyniarchaeales; family SOKP01; genus LW40-45. The sequence continues at coordinate 257,921 of JAHPZI010000021.1, forward strand.
CAAATAAATTTTTAGCTAAATTCGGTTTATTATGCCCAATATTAGCGATATTATATTTAGTTTTGGTTATCATCAATATAATTGGATCTCTTTCTCTATATCTTCTTCGATTGGTTTTAAATATTAGTTTCGTTTTACAAATTGGAATATTAGCATTGATTATAGTAGGAGCAAGGATAGTCGGTAAAGCTGGAAGCTCTCTAAACAACGTAAATCTACTTACATTTCGCACTTATATAATTATAGGTTCAGTTTTGATAACTTTTAGCGTACTTTGGCTCAGTATTCTCTATCCCATAGGAATTAATATAATTGTAGATAGAGCAACAAGCGGAGGTGCTGGAACGCCTGAAGCAATAGCAGTATATATTACTTGGGGAATTATAATACTTATTGGACTGATAATGTTGATTTTTGGTGGTGTATTTAATATTATAGCGTGGGGGCGGTTGAAAACTTTTTTCGACGCTAATATGGCAATGTTTTCCGGAGATATTGGAGAGAGTGCAAAAAAAGGAGCTTTTATATGTCAACTTGGCGCTATATTTTTTCTAACATTTTTTCTTTCGTCTGTTGGAGGTTTATTAAATGTAATAGGTTATTTCATGTTATTAAAATTAAAGGATGCGGAATAGTCGATCTGAAATCTCAGGCCGATTTTAATTAAATTAGAAGTTTTTAATTAATTTTTTTTCTTTTTAATTATAAAAAATAGGGAGAAACAACTCTATAAAATTTATTTATGTTTTCTTCTCTGTTGTTGCTTCTTTCTTCTTTGTTCTGCCTCTTGGACTTCTTCTTCTAATTGCTTTAATTAAGCTTGGTTTTATTTGGGAATAATAATCTAAATGAAGAATATTTATAAATTCAAATGATTAATAATAACTAACTCATATAATTTTTAAAAAAAAATGTGATGCTAAATTGTCAAATGAAGCTGCAAATAAAAATTTAGCTACCTTCGGGTTATTAAGCCTAATATTAGCGATATTTTCAATAATTGCGGTTGTTACCGGGATACTTACGTGGTTTTTATCATTTTTAACATATATCAATTGGGGAGTACAAGGTACAATAATGGTCCTGATCATAATAGGTGGAGTGTTTGTCGGTAAAGCCGGAGATAATCTTAATGACGATCTTGCACGTGAATTTCGAACTAAAATAATTATAGCTGTTATTTTAGTTTTTGTTGGGATGATACTCATTGGAGTAGGAATTGCAGCTATTATAGTTACAGCAACCGGACAAACGCCGCTTGATCCTGGTTCGCCTGAAGCAATAGGAATATATGTTACTAATGGAATAATGATACTTGCAGGACTTGTTATGATTATTGTTGGTGCAGTATTTGAAATAATAGCGTGGGGTAAATTAAAAAGATTTTTTGACAGTAAACTGGCAATGTTTCCCGAAGATATAGGAAAGAGCGCAAAAACAGGAGCTTTTCTATGTCAACTTGGTGCGATATTCAATATAACCTTTATATTAGCCCCCGTTGGAGCTATATTAAAAGTTGTCGGTTATTTCATGTTATTCAAATTAAAAAAGCTGTAATAGCCTAAGTGATTAAATTTATAATTAATTTTTTTTTTCTTTTTACTTTTAAAAAATGGTAAGAATAAACTCTACAAATTTTATTTATGTTTTCTTCTCTGTTGTTGCTTCTTTCTTCTTTGTTCTGCCTCTTGGACTTCTTCTTCTAATTGCATTAATCCTACATTATCCTTTCCTGTAAATTTAAATTCTCCGACGATCTTACTTTCTTCTTTTTCACCGGATTTTGAGACTTTTTCAAAAGATAAGATAACTGGTTGATCTTGATTGAGTGCCAGATTTACAAAATTTATAAAACCCAAATGTTTACTTGGGGCAATATTAAACTTCATACACACTTCTTTATTTTTCTTCGTTCTTGTTTTTAATACTAACCTCAATTTCATCGTAAGTATTCTCAGATATTTGTTTTAATTATTTATTTAAAAGAATCATCATAATTAAAATTTAAAGTAAATTATAATTTAAATCATAATAGCATCTGAAATGCCTTCGAAATTACGTGTAAGATATATATTTCGACCATTAGTTAATCTAATAGCGAAAGGTTTAAGCAAAATAGGCGTTACACCTAATATCGCAACTATTTTAATGCTTATTTTTGCTATATTCAGCTTTATTTCACTAGTTTTTTTTTATAATCTTCTCTATTTTGCAATTTTTATATTTTGTTCTGGCATTATGGATGGAGTGGATGGAGCCATCGCCAGATTAGCTGATAAATCAACTAAATTTGGTGGATTTTTCGATTCTATTATGGATCGAATCTCAGAGTTTATTATTTTTCTTGGACTCTTTATTTATTGTTGGGATCAGTTACTTTGGAATCTAATTGACATGAAGCTTATTATTTTTATAAGCTTTTTAGCTAGTATCATGATAAGTTATACTCGCTCAAGAGCAGAGAATTTTTATAAGGGAGATTTCGATGTTGGACTAATGGCTCGTTCAGAAAGATTATTTTACTTAATGATAACCTCGTTAATTGCTTTTTTTTACGGATTTTTTAATGAATTTCTATTTATATTTATGTGGCTTGTAATTGGTACAGGAATATTCAGGTTTCACAAACTTTCTTTTTTAATAAAAGAAAATGAAAGAGATAAACTAAAAAGCATTCAAAAAAGTTAAAGGATCATTAATTCTAAGTATATAATTCAAAAAATTTAGATTATTATAATTCTTATAATTATTAATAAAAAGTCGTAAAAAAGTTAAATATATGAAAAGAAAAAGTCCAAAATGTTATCTTTGTGACGGTATTATTACATACAACGAGATAACGCAAACTTTTATTTGTACCGAATGCAAAGCAACTCATAATTCGGATATGCTTGATGTAGATGTTAAAAATAAAAAGAATCGATACCATTTAACAAAAATAAGAATATTAGTCGCAATTCTCGCTGCGTTATATGCTTTATATTTTTTCTTTAGGCGTATTGCTTAAAGAATATTTAATCTTTATTTTTAACTAATTCAATTATTACTTTATCCCCGTCTTTTAAACTCAGCTCATCTCGAAGATATGGTTTGGCGAGAATTTCAATAATATTTTTCTTATGATGCGTTCTTTCGATGTCTAATATAGCAGCTTTGATTTTATTTTTCCTATCGTCTAATCTTGAAATAAAGCAATTATAACAATACACATTACCATAAGTTCTTCCTGAATTTTCATCTTTAAATCCATCAATTATAATTGGAACACTATTTTCTAAATTTTCTCTTAAGAGTGAGATATTAAGATCGCTCATTTCTAAATTTAAAGTTCCAATAAAAGGTAAGAATTCTAGTTTCTTTTGAAATTGATTGTAATATCCTTTAATTGCAACATAATAACCACCTTCTCCAATTCCTTCTGTAACTTCGCCCACTATTAAAATGCTCTCGAGAATTTTTTTTAGAGTTTTATAGACTTTCAGCATTATATCAGCGCCTTTTTTTGGAATTCTTATAATTTGGGTCTTTCCCTCAATTTTTCTTTCAATCCATCCTAATTTTTCTAAATCTTGTATTCGTCTAGATGCGGTTTGTTGACTGATTCCGATAATTTCACCAAGTTCAACACTACTAATATGGATAGATTTTTGATTTCCTATTTGTTGACAAAGATGATATAGTGTAAACCAATTCGCATAATTATCTGGGATAATATTCCCTTTTTTTGACATAATATCACCTTATTATCAATGACTTTTTTTTGAATTTTCAATAATTTTCTTTTTTATTAAACTAGAACTATGCAATTTGAACTTATCATAAAACTTTTCCAACCTTTTTACTTCAATATGATTTAAGCCTTTCATTTTAAGAGCGGTCTGAAGCTTTTCAACGCTAAATTTTTGGTCTGGACCTAAAAGAATTATATCAGGGTTTATTTCTGCCACAGTCTTAAGAGTATCGTTATCATGCCTTCCTAATTTTACATCTTTAATATTTTTAAGTGATTTCATTACTTCTAATCTTTGCTGTTCTGGAACTATTGGAGCTTCTCCTGAATATAATTCTCTATTTTTATCTGTAGCGACAATAACATATACATCTCCTAATTTTGCAGCTTCATTTATCAAAAAAATGTGACCTGGATGTAAAATGTCAAATGTACCTGCGATTAGAACTTTTTTACCTATTTTAGATCAGCTCATATTTAATTTTTTCACTCATTTAATCAAAATTATTACATTTTTTATTCCTTTTTCAAATTTTGATTTAGCCTATTAATTTGCATAGATAAAGAAACATCTCCTCTCGTTTTTTCGATAATACTTCTTGCTACATCTACTTTATGTCTTAAGTCGTGAATTAATCCCTTAGGATAATCTAAAGAAAATAAATTTGATTGTATTTCAACCATCCGTTCTAAAATTTTCTCTATATTCTCAACTTCATTCCTTCTAATTTTATCTAAAATATAACGTCGTAGTTCTCCAATTACATCCGCTAATCCTAAAAGATAATGTATTTGATTAATACTATAATCGGCTGGATTTGGGAGATCTTGATCATTAATTATTGTAAATAAACAGACTGCTTCCATAAATTCCTGCTCCGGAGTTTTTAAATATTTATCAAAAAGAGCAGGATCTTCTTTAACTGTATGAAGAAGAGTTTGGTGTTGTTTTTTAATTTCGTTAATTTTTTCTTGATAAACTGTAAATTCTTTTCTATGAATTGATTTAATAGCTACGCTACAGTTTCTAATCATAGCACGAGATATCTTTAAAATATCTTCTCTTTTTTGATCCAACTCATTCAAATTTTTTGTAATTTCTGAAAAAATCTTTTTAAGATTCATTCTTTTAGAATAATATATTGAAATGTTTAAATATCTATATTAAGGATTTTATTAGAATTTTATTGTAGAAGAATCTATAAATGAAAACAACATGAAAATTTTATTAATTCATACGGAAAACATCGAGGTTACAAAAAACAAAGAGGCGACATCGAATCCTCAAGATTTTAAAGAATATATAATTAAAATGGATGGATTAATCTTAGTCGCTTTCGTGTCTGTTGAGGATCAAGACACTTATGATACGGATATTATAGCTCAACAAGGAGCAAAAGTAATTGAAGAAGCAATTCTATTAATAACTGGCTTTCCCGAAAAAGTAAGGAAAAAAAATGAAGAAATAAGACAATATAATAAAAAAATCGAATCAGGAAAAGTTAAAGGTAAGCCGAGGAAAAGTATTGAATTAATTAAAAATAGAGAGATGTATCAGGTAGATAAAATTCTAGTTTATCCTTGGGCACATTTAAGTAAATTTCTTAGTAATGACGCAAATGCTATGGAAGTCTGTCCTAAGATCGCCCGAATATTGGAAGAAAAGGGTATTGAAGCTAAATATTCTCCTTTTGGATGGTATAAGTCTTTCAAAATAAATTGTATTGGCCACGAAGTAGCTGAAATGTATAGAGATGTAAAACTTTATATCCAGCCAGAAGAACATATAGAAACAGCTCAGTTTTTTGTTTTAACTCCTGATGGAAAAGAGATTGAAATTAAAAAAGATAGAGAAAATAACATTCTACCAATAAAGGAAATAAATGAGGATTTCTATATCTTTTTAAAGTCAGAATTAGGAACAAGAAGAGCTGATACGGGCATCGAACCTGCTCATATCAAAATAATGAAAGAATTTGAGCTTTTGGATTTTGAAAAAAACTCAGATGCTGGAAACTTGCGTTGGTATACAAAAGGCGTAATTTTAAAGAACCTAATAAAAAACTATTTGGATGATAAACTAATCGACTTTGGAGCAATTTTTGTTGATACACCTGTTATGTATACAGTTAAAAGTAAAAAATTAACTGCTCAGACTGCGAGATTCCCCGCTAGAACTTATTGGGTGGAATCAGGAAATAATCGATTTTTACTTAGATTTGCAGGTGATTTTTTGCAGTTTGATATGTTCAGCGGGATGAATTTGAAGCCTTCCTATTTCCCGCTACGCTTATATGAATGGGAACAATATGATTTTAGAAGAGAACAAGAAGGAGAATTAACTGGTTTAAGGCGATTACGAGGATTTGTAATGCCAGATTTTCATACTCTTTGCAAGGACTTGGACTCCTCAGTGGAAGAATTCAAGAAACAATATGAGTTAGACCAAAGTGTTGCTGAAGATTTAGGAATTAAGGACCATTTAATTTTCAGGACGACACATGATTTTTACAAAGACAATAAAAGTTGGATCAAGGAATTAATAAAAAAAGAGAATAAACCTGCCTTGTTGGAACTCTGGGATGATAGATATTATTATTTTGTTTTGAAATTTGAAAGAGGAGTCTTATCTGCTCAAAATAAAAGCGGAACATTAGCGACAATTCAAATTGATGTGGAAAGTACCTTAGAATTTTTAAAAGAAAAAGATGGGAAGAAAAGGGAAAAATACAATATCTCCTTCATTGATAATGATGGGGCTAAAAAGCATCCAATAATTCTCCACAATTCACCTTCAGGAGGTTTAGAGAGAGTACTATGGGGGCTACTTGAAACTGCAATTAGAGAAAAAGAAAGAATAGTTCCGGGATTTAAAACATGGTTAGCTCCAATTCAAATTAGAGTTTTGACAGTAAGCGATGACCAAAATGAATATGCAGAAAAAATTATGAAATTACTTAATGAACAAGGATATCGAACTGATTTTGATGATCGAGAGGAGAAATTAGGTAAAAAGATACGTCAAGCTGAGATTGAATGGATTCCCTATATCATAATCTTAGGAAAAAAGGAACAAGAGAATGAATCGATTTCAATTCGAAAGCGTTTAATTGGCAAACCATTTGGACCTAAGAAAAATACTGCTGAGCAAATAAATAATATTAAATTAGAAAATTTGTTAGAAATATTGGAAGCTGATACAAAGGGATATCCTAAATATAAATTACCAATTCCATTTAGGAAATACTCTTCTAAAATCTTTTTTAGAAAATAATGTTTTTTTTTCAAGAATTATGACGATAAAAGCGCTAATTTTTGATTTAGGTGATGTTATTGTGGAATTAGAGTACTCGAATTTTTATAAAAAAGTAGCATCCATATCGCCTCAAAGAGAAAATTCTCTTACTCACAAGATGTTAGAATTTTTTAGACAATCTGATTTATACCATCAAGGGAAAATGAAAGATAATGAATTTTATAATCTTGCGTGTGATATATTTCAGGTATGCATGTTAGATCAGTCTGAGTTTTATGAAGCTTTTAATAGTATTGTCTCCCATCCTATATCTGAGGTGGTTGAATTACTTAAACAATTAAAAGAAAGTAAGAAATATAAACTAATAGCTTTATCAAATGTGAATGTTAGCCACTGGAATTATATATTAGCTAAAAATTGGAAATTCTTAGAATATTTCGATGAGTTTATTTTATCATTCCAAGTTCATATGACAAAACCTGATCCTAAAATCTTTAAATACGCAATTGAAAAAGCTAATTGTAAACCCAAAGAAATTGTATTCGTCGATGATGGATTTAACAACGTGCGTTCAGCAAAAGCATTAGGAATGATAGGAATTCATTATACAAATGTGAAAAAATTAAAAAAAGAGTTTGAAACACTAAAAATAATGTTAAATTAAATCTCCATGGTTTTTAGGCACGATTTTGCGATAGAAGTAAACGCTTTCTCAACATTATCTCCTGTCTTTGCAGATGTTTCTAAATAATCGCACCCTAGCCTTTTTGCTAAATCTATGGCTTCTGCTTCATCTACTTGACGTTCCAAATCGCTTTTATTGCCCAACAAAATCATAGGAATGTTTTTTTTAACTGTTTTTTTTATAGATGAGACCCACCCTGGAATCTTCAAAAGCGATTGGGGACGGGTGAGGTCATATACTCCTAAAGCTGCATTACTCCCTTTAAAATAGATCGTACGAAGTTTATGGAATTGAGGTTGTCCTCCAATATCCCAGAGCAGTAATCTAATATCTTTTTCATCAACGTTAACATCTTTAATTAGGAAATTAGAACCGATAGTTTTTTTCAATTCCTCAGAAAAATTATCTTTTACGAAACGTAAAAGAAGACTGGTCTTCCCAACGCCTCCGGGACCAAATAATGTCACCTTAAACTTATATTCTGAATTTATTTCAGTGATATCAATAACCTTTTCAAAGTTAATAAAAATTGATCTTGTGTTTCTTCTTTAATTATTATTTGATATTATTCTTTATAGATATTTATATGTTTATAATAATATTCAACAAAAAATTATTTTTAATCTAATTTGGAAACAATTATTATAATTTTTATTTTTTGATTGATTATTTAATTTCCTTCTTTTTTTTAAAAGTTTCCTTAATTTTTTCTTTTGCAGCGGAAACTTCTTTCACTACAAATCCTTCAATCTTTTTCGCTTCTTTTTTCACACTTTCGCCTGTCTTTTGTCCTATTCTACCTATTTGTATCATGATCCATTCAGGGGATCCAACACCGTTACCGTATTCATTCCAGATATACATTAAGAATCCAAGAAAGCCAATATAAGCTAAGCATACAAAAGGGAAGATAACGATATTAAATTGTCCAATAAACAACATGAGAAAAATATACTCAACTAAAAATAAACTCAATGATGTTTTTCCGTAATATTCTATCATGCTTGTAAATTTATTATCATGGTTTTTAATATCTATGAGATAAAAACAAATAGCAATAATTAGGAGCGCAGCACCTTGGTTATAAAACATATTTCCAATAGTACCTCTTATTAAGAATTCAGGCATACCCCGAAAGTGATAATAATTTTGTTGATTCATAATTGTATATAATCTTAAGTGAGGATATTCAGATTCCACCATCGTTTGAGGAGTTTGTAATTGCCAACCTAATATTAATCCAGATATGATAAATATTAGCCCCCAAATTAGAAATAATCGAAATAAGTGGAAATAAGCATCTTCAGTCCCCAACATCATGGCATCATAAAGATATTCACCAAATATACTTGAAATGAAGCAAACTGCAAGCCAAGGGAAAAGTGTTATTTCGGGAGTTGGTGATGTAACAATAAAATGTATAAGCCATATAAATAGATTAGAATCCTTTTCTAAATAGAGAAATTCTCTAAAAAATGGTGAAATGAGAATAATAATAATGCCTATAATCGCACGGGGCCATTTTTTCAATTTTACAGCGTAATATGTGAAAATTTGAGAAAAACCAATAAACATAAGAATGTTCCAACCCCATATATTGAAAGGAAATGAAATATCAGGACGTACGGCACTCAAACCTATTAGATTAAATAGCATTCCGATTACTATAATCGTAAGTCCGCGAGAAAAGATTCTGTTTCGAATAACTTTATCTGGCAATCTCCCTTGTTTTCTCCTAATACTGAAAATTACACTAAGAGCTGACAGAAAAATGAATAAGGAGGGGCCCAATATATCAAGTACAGAGTAAACCATACCATGTATATATATCCAATCGGAATCGAACCATACCATCGATGTATGAGCAAGGATTATAAATACAATCGCAAAACCCTTGACGAAATCTATTGATTTAATTCTTTGGGGAGATGCATAATCTCGAATATCTTCAATTGGTATCTCTTGTTTAAGATAGCTTATAAGATCAGACTTGGGTTTTTTTTCTTCTTCTTCTGACATTTTATTATTAATAATAAAACTTAGTTCCTTAAAAATCTAAAATTTCTTTATACATACTTTGAAATTAGTTTATTTTTTTATGATTTGAATATCTTCTGTAAAATGCTATTAATAAATATAATCATATTAAGAATGGATTATTATTATCATTAAATTATGGTAGTTTTACCATTTTCTTGTTTTTATTGATTTAATAAAGTAAAATTATTCCTTTTTAAGACATTTATAATTTCGGCCATTCTTTTTTTTGAAGATTTGGAATCTTTTGTTTTAGTAGCGATAAAACAAGAATATTGATTATTTTTGTCATGATTTGAATTATGAAATTTAATTGGAGGAGTAACTAGCTCAGGAATTTCTTTCATTAATATTGAAATATTATCATTCATTACATCTGGGTCTGTTTCATTATTGAGAGAATTTAATTCTATTCTTGAAAATTGTGAAAAATTTTTTAAATTTATTTCGCAAGAACTTAAAGATTTAAATTTTGCATCCCAAATCAGTTCGGCTGTGTTATTTTCTATAACATTTCGTATCCCAATGTATGAAGTCGTTAATCTTGGATTTATTTCTATGAAATATTTTGTTTTATCTGCTTTTTCTATAAAATCAATTCCATAGTAGCCAGAAAATTTTGAAAGATTTATTTTATCAAAAAGAATATTTAATGTATTTCTGATTTGTTTACAATTTTCAATAGGAGTATGGCCCCCAAAATATTTAGATTCGCTATTTTGATTTTTTATTTGGAGATTTTGAGTGTTTACACTTAAAATTATATCGTTATTTGAATTACCTATTAAAGATATACTTAAATCTCTGCCTTCAATAAATTCTTGAAGGATAAAATTTCTGTTGATCTCTAGGTTATCATCATTTTTATAAAAAAAGTCGATAATTTGCTGCTTATTTTCGAAATAAAAGATATTTTCAGCTCCTACACCATCTTCTGGCTTTATTACAATAGGACTTTTTATTTTCTTAAATTTTTGAATAATGAAGTCTTTATCTAATTTGCCGTTTTTACTAGGAATCAAATGGGTTCTAGGAGTGTTAACGTTGTTTGCTTTAAGGAACTTATAAGTTTTAAATTTTGATGTACCGAGCTTAATTCCTTCTAGATCTACACTTAGAAGTTTTTTATCATTATCTTTAACAATTTTAGTTAAGTCGAACAGAATATTGGAGAATTCTGGAGCAATTATGTAGGAATATTCACTTTCTTTAACAAATTTTTTAAATTTTTTAATATAATTATCATGAAATTCTACTTGTTCAATAAAGTCGGCTTTTAAGTACTTAATTAAGGATTTTTGGATTCTATAATCCAAAAGAGTATTTATTTCAAAATCTAACAATTTAAAATCTGCTATGATTGATCTTAGCATCCCATATCCTTCGCAAAATAGAGAGGCCGGGATGTCAACTTGATTAAAGCCTCCACCTGAGACGAATTCAAATAAAAAAATATTACTTTTCTTCATTTTTATGATTGTAATTTCATTTTTATGATTTTTAAAGATAAGTCTTTCATCTGTTTTAATTAAATTTAATAAAAAATAATAAATATCATACTTAACTCAAATTTAAGAAAAAACTTTAAGGTTATATTATGTCGGTTTTTTTTCCAGAAAGTAAAATGCAGAGAATTAGATTTCTGCATTTCAAGATTAAGCACTTAGAAGAAGCGTTAGAAAAAGAGGAGGAGGACTTTGCTTTAGATGATTTAAACCTAATTTTAGAATATACAATGATTTTAAATGTAAACTATAAAGAAAGTAATCATAATAGAATTTTAGAAGATTTAGATATAACCTCTTTATTTCACGATCCCGTAATGGATAAAGATATAGAAATAAATGATTTAATTTTTGAATGCGCTCGAGCTCTATGGGTTTTGGGAAAAGCTTATTCTAAACTTTCAGAAAATTTTGAAGATGAGGAAGAGTGGGAAGATGCTATAATTGCAATGGTAGAATGTAGCAAGATGTATAAAACAGCTGCTTATTTTAGTGCGGCCGCTACTAATCAGCAAGAAAAAGGTAAAGCTCTGCTTCCTGAGAATCTAGAATTGTATTCAGAAGAAGCTCGGGTGTTGGCTCAAAGTATTGCTGCCTCAAAAGAGGAAGAAAATAATAATTTATATTTCTCCTCAAAACTATATTCAGGTCTTTCAATACTATCAAAAAGATTGTTTTACTTAAAGAAACACGATGAGATAAAAAAACAACAAATAAGAGCTCAATTTCATTATGATATGGGAAAAGCTTGTCTTTTAAAAGCACAAGCTTCTTTAGAATCTTCTATAACAGATATAAATAAAGAAAAAGTAAAGAAGTTAAAACAAAAAGCTCAATTTTACTTTAATAAAGCTAAGGATATTTGGGAAAATATGTTAAATAATTTAAAAGGTCTTTCAAAAGAAGAGATTGAAAGTATAGACATTAATATATCCATAGTTAAAAATAATCTGAAAGCTATTGATGATGAGATTTTAGATTACGAGGAAATAAAAAGAATTCAAGATCCCGAACCTGTTATTGTTGTTCCTGAAAATCTGGCACCATTCGTGCCTAAATCAACTGTTTATCTCACTAAATTTGTTCCAAAAGATTTAAATATTAAGAGATTTAAAAATTTTAAGAATAAAAAGCTTCAAAAAAAGATTCCGTATAGTAGAAAAGAAAAACTAATACATAAGAAAGCTGGATTAATTAGAACTCTCGCCGAATTAAAACAACTAAAGGAAAATAAAGAAATTGATGCGGAGAAATTCGCTGAGCTTATGGAAAAATATTCCACAAAACTTCAAATGATTGATACAGCCATAGAGAAACTATCATCTAAGTCTTAATTTTTCTTTTTGATATTCTCATTTTTATTTAAAGAACAATTTATCTAATAATGTCTGAAAAATTAGCATTATTAAAGGATATAAGAAATATATTATCGGATTTAGTTTATGTGAATGGGATAATTGCAACTGAATGTATAAGAATTACAGAAAATACCGCAGTTTTACGCCATGGAGAAGAATTCTTAAATAACAGTTCATGTATCCAAGAACATAATCTATTAAATGAACGGATTGTTGGTATTGTAAAAAAGTACTGTGATGAGACTACAAGCTTAGAAAAACATGTTTTAAAACATTTGGAAAGTTAATTAATATTAAAATATAGAAGTAATATAAATTGATTTGGTTATATAATGGTTGATATTAAAATAGAAAATGTTGATATTCCAATAGAAGAAGAGAATTTTTGTCTTAAGGGTTCTATCTATTACACTGAAAATACACCTCCCAAAGCTCCATGGGTTATAGTTTTAGCAGGGCTATTATATCACAGAGAAACCAAATTTGTAAAATCTTATACTGAAAGATTTGCAAATGCAGGATACTATGTATTATCCTATGATTATCGTGGGCATGGTGAAACTGTAAAAGAAACAGGAAGATTTAATTATTTTAAAATGATACCAAAAATTTATACGGACATTCATAAAGTTATCAGTTGGATATTAGATAATCAATCTAATAGGATTTTGAACGATCAAATTATTTTATTTGGTAGGAGCGCTGGAGGAGCTATTATATTAACACATGGTTTTATAGACGAAAGAGCGAAAATTTTAATTGCTCTTTGTATAAGATATGACTATAGTACAGTAGATTTTTCAGGTAGAATTAAATATCCTCAAGATTTGCTTGAAAAAATCAGTCCTAAATATTTTTTAAAAAAAGATCTTTTAAATAATAATAGAATTTTATTGGGGCATTGCAAAGATGATGGGAGAATTCCTTTTGAAAATGTTATTCAAATTAAAGAACATCTTGGTTTAAATGATGAAAATCTCATGGTTTTTGATGATGGGGACCATTCGTTCAAGGGACATCGAGATGAATTATTTGAGTGTTGTATTGAGTTTTTAAAAAAACATTTAATAAAGAAATAACAAATAACATATTAAGTGCTAAAAAATGTGAAATAATATGGAAAAATTATTGATAGTAGGTCCAGCTAGCCAGATACTTGGTGTTAAAATTGCTAAAGAATTAAACATTGAGTGTATAAGTACTGAATTCAAGACTTTCCCTGATGGAGAAAACTATTTGAGAATCAATATTGATGATGAAACAATAATAAAGGGAAAAGAAGTAATAATTGTTCAATCAACCGGTCCAAGTTCTAGTGGAAATCAAAATAGTAGATTATTCGAACTTTTTATGATGATTGATTCCATAAAACGCATAGGAGCGGCAAAAATTATCGTTATAATCCCATATTTTGCTTATGGACGTCAAGATAAAATTTTTAGACCCGGAGAGAGCCAATTTGCCAACCTAATTATAAGAATTTTAGATTCTATGGGAATTGATGACCTCTATATAGTGGATATTCATGCTCCAGAAATTTTAGAAGAAACCTTTTGTAAAACTATTAATATTGATTCGATGAAACCATTAGCAGAGTATATTAAATCAAAAGGAGCAAAGGATATAGTAGTTGTAGCCCCCGATAAGGGAGCAGTAGAACGATCAAAAAAATTTGCTAAATATTTTAGAGAAGATATACCAGTTGAATTCTTTGAGAAACATAGAGACGTAAAGACTGGTGAAATTACAATGTCAGGTAAACTAAGCCTTAAGGGAAAAGATGTTGTAATATCTGATGATATCATAGCAACAGGCGGAACAATGGCTACTGCGATAAAATTGTCTAAAGAAAGTGGAGCCAAAAAAATATATGCCGTTGCAACACACGCATTGTTATTACAAAACGCGAAGTATCGGATATTGAGTGCAGGGGCTGACGAAATTATTGGTACGGATACTATAGATAACGAGGTTGCTAAAGTTTCTTTAGTAAAAACAATCGCAGATTATCTAAAATAAGAATTTCATTAATTAATAAGTTTGAATTATTTCTAAAACTATTTTTCTAGTCTTGGTTTGTAATTCCTCGATAGAAGATGTATTTTCTATCTTATAATCCGCTTTCTTAATCAAAGAATTTAATCCAAATGAGATTTCCCTTTTGTCTCTTTCTCTTAATTCATCAATAGTTTTAGGGTCATCGCTACGAGCTCTTTCATATAGTCTTTTAAATCGTATTTCTTCGTCAATAACCGTTGCGATTAAAGGAAATTTCCAAAATTTTCTAAATTCATTTACTTCGATGATAGATCGCACTCCATCAACAAAAATAATATCATTTTTAAAAGTTTTTATTAACTCAACACATTTTATGGCAATAATTTCTTGTCCCCACTTGTCTCGTAGCTCTTTGGCAATTTTTCCTATATTTTCTCCTGTTGGGTCAATTCCCCTTATTTTTGCTTCATTCCGTATTACATCTCCCATTGTTATAACTTTACCTAAATCACGAATTGCATCTATTGCCGTTGACTTACCTGACCCGGGGAGTCCCGTGAAACCTATTATTTTCAAATTAAAAAAATTAATTTATTAAATATTATTTATATATAAATTTAAGATTTAAATTCTATTTAGTCTTAATGATAGGATTATTAAAAAAAACGTATAAAAAAAAACATTATGGTTGTAGATCCTGCTTCTGCTCCCGTTTGTCTTAAGTATAAAGCATATAAAAGAATGGTTGGATATGCAATTAGATATGCTAACAATCATTTAGAACAGAAAAAATGGAAAGAAGTTTATGGAATTTTAGTTGGCTCTGTTGAAAAAGAAACTAAAGTGATTGTTAAAGATGCTATACCTATGATTGTCGGTGATAGAGCTGGAGTCAAATATGAAAATAAAACATATGTAGATATGGCTCAAATTGATGCATCAGTTTATGAACGCTCAATTCAAGACAAAAAAAATGATTTTATTATTGGTTGGTGGCATACACACCCGGGTTTTGCTTTCTTTTTTTCGGATGTTGATAAAATAACTCATCTAGGTTATCAAAGTCCTAACCCATTTGGTGTTGCATTGATTTTTGATCATTGCGAAAAAAATCAAGAATCATTAGGTGTAGCAGCATTAAGATTGAAAAAACCAGAGAGAGGAATTTTTAGTACGCATCAACTTGTGAAATTGGATTATGATCTTGAATTAGAAGAAATAAATCAAAAGATTGAAAAAGCAATTGAAAAAATAGATAAAAATATGAGAAAGATCCTTAAAGAATTAAAATATATCCAAGATGTTTTAATAGAAAAGGGATTTAAACTCCTCCAGAAAAATTATGGATTATCATTAATCCCAAAAAAAGATATAACAGCTTTGGATGAAAATGAGCTGGAAACAGAGGATATAGATGATTCCTACGTATGGGATCCAGAATATTTCAAAAAATCATACCAGATACCTAAATTTAGAGAAAAAATTGAAATTGAAATAAAAAATTGTCAAGAAATTTTAAAGAAGTTATTAAAAGAGGAAGATACAGCTAAATTTAAAGCGAACAAAAGCAAATTCAAAAAAAAATTAAAAAATATGTTAATAAAACCAAATGAACTTTATAACAAGATTACAAACGAATTCATTAAAAAAATTGATATTATAAGTCCATATTATGATTATTTAGACACCGATGAAAGATTAATTGTCGAAAAATATGAAGAAAATATGAATAAATATCATTCAATCTTAACGAAAATTAATAAAAAAGCTGAATTAAATTTAAAAGCTAAATAAAGAGAAAATACTTCTTTTAAAAATAAGTTTTATATAATTAGAAATATACTATTTATTGTATAACTTTTTTTGATTAAGATTTGTTATATACTTTTTAAGAACTTAAGATTCTGACCTTATATGGCTCCTAACCAAACTACTTTATTCATAAAAAATAGAAGGGATAAAGATCGAATCATCAAAGATGCGATATTTGCCTTTTCTGGAGGACATAAAGCGCTTCTAATCAAGGGCGAGGGAGAGGAAATATCAACTGCGGTTGAGATTGCCGAAATTCTAAAAAATAGATTATACCCTGGCATTGAAATAGGAAATGTCAATTTAGGAAGCCGACCTTTTTTCATAAAAAGGCAAAGAGGTAATAATAATCGAAATAAAAATAATCGAAATAAAAATAATCGAAATGAAAAAGATATAATTTCTAAAATAGAAATTTTACTAAAAACTAAATCTATCACGTAATCTTTATTGTTGTTATAAGAAAAAAACCAAAATAGTGTAATTTTATGACAATTGATTTTAAAAATTTGGGACCTATGATTAAGGAGGAAAGATTACCTGCTACCTGTGAGAAATGCGGAAATTACATTTACAAATGTTATTTCCACGATTCTAATTCAAAAGGTAATGTAAAAGTTGTCTTTGTTTGTAAAAACTGCCATAATAATTCAAAAAAAAAGGTACTTTAATACTTTTTAAAGGGGTTTCTCCGTTTTCTTCTCAACATATTTGTTCCAATTAAAAGCCATAATAAAATATATGATAGTTAGACTTACTAAAAGCATTATAGCTTCTGAAATTATGCTTGAAATGTCATTAAATTCCATTCCCGTAGCCATTATACCTAAAGTAATCATTATTGGAAGTGTTACATAAAATATTGTTGTAATATTTTTGCCCGCCCAACCAGATATGAGGCATCGAATAAGATTTATTTTCTTTTTAGTCATTCCAAGGGCAATCCACAGGGGATCATCAGGAATTGGTAAAGCCGCTGCCAAAAAGATATAAAAATACATTCTTTTTGGATTTTTTAGTAATAATCTTCCAAATCCTTGAATATTTTCCAGAATTTTTGAATCACTAATATCTGTAACCTTTTTTGCTCCCCTTCCCAATAAAAAACCTGTAAGTTCTCCACATGCGCAACCCAAACCACCAACAATTGCAATGCCTAAAATTTCGAACCAAAATGGTGTATTTGATAGAATCTCTCCAATTGTTAACCCGTAATTTCTATATCTTATATAAACAGAATTTGATAAAGAAAATAATATGAATGGGAATGGAATAGGAAATCCAATGCTGGCACTTCCAATGAAACATATTATAAATGCTATTAAAAGCGCCCAAAAATAGTTCGGTCCTTCAGTAAGATGTGCTATTCCATGTCTTCCTTTTATTAATGCGCTCTGGATATCTGGCACAAGGAAAAATAAGAGAAGATAAATTACTACACCTACATAAAAAAGTGCAAAAATAATTGTTAAATTTTTATTTACAGCCATTCTTATCTAACTTTTAGATATTTTTGTTGTCAAACCGTTTCTTGCATTTAAAATATCATCGTTAATCTCAATTTTACCAACCTTATTTACTTTATTTGGCATTTCAAGATTTTCTATAATTATTATCAATTCATCAGTTTTTGGATTATACACCAACTCTCCTTTTTCAACATCTTTGACGGACTTTGGATTTGTACCTTCTCTTAACCCTACGCCAGGTAATGTCCAATATTTTTTCGACCCAAAGCTAAAACGACCCCTCATAACAAATGGCATTTTTTCTAAAATTGCATCAGCAGATAAAGGAGCATAAATACGGTCTATAAAACCATTTAAAATAGTTATCCCAAAAATCTCTATCTTGATCGGTATGTCAGCCATTGTTATAAATAAAATAAATACAGTTTTAAATATTTTAGTTCAGATATATTTATGTCAATATAAATATGTCAATATATTTATATAGGTTTTTTTGTATTATATTAATTAGGATAATAGAAGATATTTATGCATTGGTTTGATACATGACATAATTTCTACTATAAAGCGATTCCAAGCAATGGTTTAATTAGTTCTTTATTACCGACAATTTTTTTTAGCACCTATCCACAATATATCTTACTTTATATACCCCTGTTAATAAAACGCATAATAATATTGACTTACATTAAATCTGAAATTTTATAATTTTCATTAAAACATTGATCTTTAATATGTATACAATGGTATCAATTTATTTCTTAAATTAACTTTTAAGACTCGAGACAAATTGACTTGTATACTTAATCTCTTGTTGATTTAAATAATATTTTTGATACATGGGACATTCAAACATGAGAAATTGTTCTTGTCAAAAAATATAATATTTGATTAAAAATAGGAGCCTTAATTCCGAAGAATAAAATTGTATATCTTAGGATGTTCTAAATTCCTTCGAAACAATGATTATTTTAAAAATCGGAGCTTCTATTGTCCTTTTTTTTTTTACGTAATCTATAATTGAGATTATTTAAATCAGATTTGTAATCTATATCGTAGAAATCATGATTTTTATCAATTTTAAAGGCAATAGCATCTCTTCCTTCTTTTATTAAATGATTAAGAATCTCTCTTATCTTATTTACCGAAATCTTTTTCTCTGAATCTATTATTTCATTAATAAAATCAAAAGAAAATACAAATATAGGAATTATTTGCCTTACTAAATCGTAATCAGAAATTTCTTTTAAGTTGCATATCTTAATAAGCCTTAAAAAGCAATATTGACTTTTTTTCGCTATATCCACAATTGATATTATTTTAGATTCTTGTTGCTCTTTTAAAGTACTAGCTTTCAGTTCTCTGTAAAATAATAATGGATATTCTTGGATAAGATTGAAATTCTTCAAAATAATGCTAACAATTTGATCTAATAAGTTAATTTCAAAAATTGTGTCCCCAGGAATTATCATATAAATATAATTTCTATTAAATATGTTTTCAACTTTAGTAATAGATAAAAACGAGTATAAAGGTCCTAATTTGTATTGAATTCCCGAATCGATTATTACAATTTTTTTTTCCAAATCAGGTTTTTCTTTCTTTATTGAATTAATAAATTCGTCAATTTTTGATCCTAGATGTCCCTTCACTATAAAGATTTGATTAATTCCTAATTTATTTAAATTATTAATTGAATGCTCTAGAATTGAACTATTATTTAATTCCTGAATTTTTATTAATGGTTTCGGAATTTTCTTGGTAATCTTTTTAAATCTAATTCCTTCTCCAGCACATAAGATTACGGTTATTAATCTATTTTTTAAATCATTCCCTTGTTGTAACAATTGGATTACCATCCAAATCAATTACGATTGTATGTTCTTCTTGAGCTACAAGCGCTCCAGTTCTTTCAATTAAAATTGGATAATGGTCAAGAATTCTCTTTCTTAAAAAAGAATCAATTATTCTATTAATTTTATTTTTAGGGATAAGATTGTTATGTTCGAGGAAACGAGGAGAGAACGGAAGATGTTTACAATGTTTCTCAATTTTATTCATAAATCCTTGTTCTTCATAAGGCATATTTTTTTTCATTTTTTTGACAAAACGAAAAATAAAAGAATTACTCCCATTTTCCACTTTTCCTATGCCTGATGTTGTGAAAGGTTCAACCGCATATGCATCTCCAGGTTTCAAAACCTGATTGTGGATTTTTTCTTTATAATTTGGTATAAATGGTCCAGCATGTAAATT
Organism: Promethearchaeota archaeon; assembly: GCA_019058295.1. Taxonomy (GTDB): domain Archaea; phylum Asgardarchaeota; class Lokiarchaeia; order Sigyniarchaeales; family SOKP01; genus LW40-45. The sequence continues at coordinate 278,027 of JAHPZI010000021.1, forward strand.
ATATTGTTTTAATTCATGCCCTCCTAGATTAGTGATTGGTCTTAAGCCACGGGCGATAATTTTATCTGCGATTGCTTCACCTAATTCGTATAATCGGGTACCTGGTTTAAATATCGCAATTGCAGCCTCGAGTCCTTCTTTAGCGGCATCAATATAGTTTTGCAAAATGGCATCTTCATCCAAATTAATAGTGAAAGCGGAATCTGCGATATAACCATTATAATGAGAACCTAAATCAATTTTCAATAAACCTTTTTCAGGTACAATTGTCTCATCATCAATAGGTGGGCTATAATGTGCAGCAATTTCATTTAATGACATATTAATAGGAAATGATAATTCGCAGTCATTATTTAATATCTCAGCTTCACATTGGTTAGCTATATCTAAAAATGAAGCCCCTGGTTTTGTAATCTCTCTGGCGAGTTTTTTAGCAGCGGCTAGAGCTTTACCAGCTTTTATATAATCTTGAATATATTCTTCGCTCATGACTATCTCCATTATGGTGTTAGGCGATCAGGTGTGCGCGGATACATCACAGCTTCTCTAATATCCTCTAATCCGCATAGGAAAGTAACCCATCTTGCTATTCCGAGGCCAACGCCAGCATGAGGAGGCATGCCAAACGCGAATGTTTTAAGATGAGACTCGAACGCCTCAGAATTTAATCCTTTTGCTTCAAGTGCTGCAGTCAATTGCTCTTTATTATGAACTCTTGTTCCTCCTGATGTCAATTCTAACCAACCCATTTGTAAATCAAAAGATTCGCTATATTTAGAATCTTTAGAGGGCATAATATAAAATGGTTTAATTGACATTGGCCAATGAGTTATATAATAATATCCTGTGTATCCTGGAACTTTTCCGATAGCTCGATATGCTTCTGTTGAAATGTCTTCTCCAAATTCTATGGTGATTCCACATTTTTTTTCAATAGTTTCTAGTATTTCTTCATAAGTATATCGAGGGAAAGGTATTTCTGGGACTGTAGTTTTGTCTTCCATTTTTAAAAATTTCAGGGCATCCATCTTATTATTTCGAATGTCTTTAATAACATTATGTATCAGTTCTTCTAGTATTTTTAGTATATCACTCATATCTGCAAAGCCCATTTCAATATCTAAGACAAAAATCTCACATAAATGTCTTTTTGTTCGACTTTTCTCGGCCCTGAAACATGGACTAATTTCAAAAACGCGCTCATATACTCCGCTTAATTGTTCTTTATATAATTGGGCCGATTGTGTGAGAAACGCTTCTCGATCAAAATACATTATAGGAAACAATTCAGTACCTCCTTCTGTCGCAGAACCGATAATTTTTGGCGTTGTCATTTCTGTAAAATCGTTCGCAAAGAGAAATTTACGAATACCTCTTAAAACCTCTCCCCTTATTTCAAAAATAGCTTGATTTCTAAGAGATCTTAAATCTAAGGCTCGGTTGTTCAATCTTAGATCTAATTCTGAAATCGTCTCTCCAGTCATGTCAATAGGTAGTTTTTCTGGAGTTTGATTTAAGATTTTAATTTCAGACGGAATAATTTCAATGCCGCCTGGCGCTTTATCAAAACCTTTTACTTTTCCTTTGACCATGATGCAATATTGATACCCTACTTTAGCTTTATCAAATACATCATCAGAAACGACTCCCTTTTTCATAGTTATTTGGCGCTCACCATACTTATCTTGAAGGCTGATAAACTTTAAGCCACCAAGGTCTCGAAAATTTCGAACCCAGCCCGCTATTATGACTTCCTTATCAATTAATTTAGTTGTAATATCTCTTGTATAGTGAGTTTTTCTCCAGTCTCCCATCTCATCTAACAATTTTATGTCAACTTTTTAAAATTTCTAAATATGTAAAAAGTAGCTAAAAATAAAATTTTTGCCATCATAATCTAGTAATAATGGTCAAACTAAATTGGAAGAATAAAGAAACGAAAAATATTAGTGGGAGCGAGAGCCATCAAATTTTAGAAGATTTTCTTGAAGTTGAGACCTTTTATTTACCCTCTATATATGAAGATGATATTTCCAATGATTCATGGAAAAATATGTTGATATCAGGGGATAACAGATTAGTATTGAGCCAATTAATGAAAGATTATAATGGGAAAGTAAAGCTTATTTATATTGATCCGCCTTTTGCTACAGGGGGTGATTTTCATTATAAAATTTTTATAGGTGAAAATAAAGAAAAATACAATGCAATGGCTTATACTGATATTTGGAGGGAAGGATTGGAATCATATCTTAATTTTATGCATGAAAGATTAATTCTAATGAGAGATTTACTCTCGAATGATGGGAGTATTTATGTTCATTTAGATTGGCACGTTTCCCATTATATCAAGATTATTATGGATGAGATATTTGGTAGTGAGAATTTCAGAAATGAGATCATTTGGGCCTATCCTGCAGCTTCCGCTCAAACGAGAAAATTCTATATCCGCTCTTTTGATTCTATCTTATATTACACAAAATCTGATAAATATACATTTAACGATGACCCAAATATATATATGGAATTTTCTGACCGTGTAAAATTTGCCTTGAAAAAAGATGACAAAGGGACTTTTTATTACAGGGGGGGGAGTCATGATGGGAAGAAATTATCTCAAAAAGTCTATGTTAACCAAGAAGGCATCTTTCCTCGGGATGTTTGGACCGATATCCCATATATAAGAGCAAATACACTGGAATATCAAGGATTTTCAACTCAAAAACCCGAAAGACTTTTAAAACGCATTATTTTAGCTTCCTCGAATGAAAATGATCTAATTGCTGATTTCTTTTGTGGCTCTGGGACTGCAATTGCAGTTGCTGAGAAAATAAAAAGACGATGGATTGGATCTGATATATCACCCCATTCTATTCATATGACGCAAAAAAGATTACTTGATTTGTCTAATAGTAATGATTTGATAAAATGGAAAGAGAAATATGGTAGAAATGCAAGACCATTTAAAATATTAAAAATAGGAGAGAAAGGTCGTAGTGGACAGATCCCTCATGATTTTATTATCAAAAATAAAAAAGATTTAAAATCCCAAACAAGTTTCGAGTCCCCGAGTTTCAATATTGAATTAATAAAAAAAGAGAATAGTGTTAAAATCAAATTAAATCAATATATTAATCCAAATTTTACTATACTAACGAAAAATATTAAAAAATCATTAGCTAAATGGCAAGATTGGATTGATTATTGGGCTATTGATTTCAATTATAATGGAAAAATCTTTAATAATATGTGGGTTTCTTATAGAACTCCAAAAAAAAGAGAATTGTCTCTCGTCGTATCCTTTAATTATGATAAATCCGGAGATTATCAAATATTAGTTAAAGTGATTGATGTTTTAGGAATTGAGACAATTCAAAATTACGAATTAAAAATTACTTAATGAATTACTTCATTAATTCTCTGAGAAGCATTGTCGCATAAGATCCTTTCTGGAGTGAAAACTCAAGTCTTAATTTTTTTTTATTTGGAAATACATCATCATCTATAAGTTCAACCTCTAATCCAGTAGGTTTGATAATCATTGCTCTAAATGAACCTTTAAAATCAAATTCATATAAAAAATCACTCATAAATATATCTTTATTAATATGTTCTTGTTTATTTATTTCTTTAAAGAGAGTTTTCATAAGAGGAAAATCATCTAAATTAGTTTTATATCCTATAAGGGGAATAACAATCGCAGCTCTGTTGAGCTTTATTGCTTCTTTTAAATATTGATCATAAAGTCCCCCAAATATATATTTTATTTGAGTAATACTCCCATTGTCATCATCTAAAATGCTTATTGTGTCTCCTTTTACTGGTTTTAATAAGGGGATTCCCATTTTAACTCTTAGAGAAATCATTTTATTAAATATATAAGATTGAAATGAGCTGATTAACAAATTCTTTAAATCAGAAGGGATCGCTTCAAAACACCCCTTAAAATCTCCTGGAAAATCTATTAAATGCTTAATCATAGACTTCTCATAGGAGAGGTTATTTGGAAAGTTTTTGTAAATCCTTTCAAGGTCATTACTATTCTTTACATCACTACGAATAGACTGCAATTGAGGATCTTCACTTGAATACTTTTCTGACACAAACTCATCGAATGCTTTTTCAAAATTTCCTTCTAACAAATACCTTCCAACTATATGAGAATTAGGTCTATATGTACCAAATCTTTGAAGACCAAAGTAATTTGGAAAACCCTTCTTTCCCAAAAACTCAATTAAATCATCAATATTTTTTTTTAGATTTTTTTTATCTTCAATATTTCTTATAACTATAGTAAAATTATTGCCCCTATTAGCTCCTAATTTAATAGGCTTTTTAGTGAGCCCGATACATCTGAAAAACAAATCCCTTATATTTAATTCTTTTAATTCTTTAACATAATTTCCTCTTATAGAGATTTTTTGAACGCTAATTGACCGTCTATCCTTTAAGCCAGAATAATACATTAAATTCTGTGATATTTTTAGAGCTTGGCTAATTTCTTTCATGGCTTCAAAGGTGTCTTTGTTAATTTTAATCAAATTAAATGTAGTATATTTATCCTTTGAACCATCGCTCCAAGAAGGATTATTGTAATCTTCTTTTATTTCAAGGATTTTCCCGTTTTTTATTATTTCTTTCACAATAAAATCTTTATAACTGTTTTTATATACACCGCCTATTCCTTCTATCTCTGGGGTGCTATAAATTTCAATCCCTACAAGTTTTTCAACATTTCTCTTGCTATTATCTATAATAATTGCAAATCTCCTGTTATTGAATCAATTTCGGTTGATAAAGCAGGGCCAATCCCTAAAGCGGTCATCGTGCCAGGTTCAAGTTGAGTTAAACCAGCATCCTTAACAAGAAAGCATGGAATTTTCTTTTTTAGAACTTTTTTATATATCTCTTCCATTATTTCTTTATTAACTTTTAATATAACCTTTTTCTGACCTGTATTTTTCCAACTCTTCCACGCACTTTTAGTTTTAGTATGTGTTCTTGTTAAATCGGAGGCAGAAACACTTGCGTGGCATGCTTGAGCACATTTTTTACCTGTACTCATCTTTAAATCTGTTCTAACTAAAATAACTTGTTTAAATTCATACATAGATGGATACCTAATATATTTTTAAAAAATGGGAATTTAAATTTTACCGATTATAAATATTCAATTCTAGTTCTTTTTCCACAAAGCTCTAAAATTAGATCTTCAAGCTCCATTCGGGTAAATAGGATATTATTTTTATCTGATTTAGGTAAAACAGCTTTGAACTCAATATCTCCAGTTGCAAGGAAAATTTCATTCAAAGAAACTACTTTACTTGGCGCAATTAAACTCTCAACAACCGGTCTAGGTTTATTAGTCTTTTCGATTAAAATTATCTTTTCTATTTTATATGTATTTTTTATCCAATCTATTAATTCTTGAGTAATTCTTAATTTATCTTTATTTCCAATTACAAAGATTACTACATCCTCGTAATCTATTGCTTTATAAAAAGATACATCTTTTAAAAAGCCAAAATTCTCGTGGTCTGTTTCCTCCAGCTCAAGTAAATCTTTTGCTAAATCTAATTCAAATTCTGTCAATTCTCCTGTATCTAGCTTTTTCTGACAGCTATTACATAAAAATCCTGAACTTACGCAAGTAATACAAGCTGGAAGAGCTTTCATCAATCATTTACCTAATTGAAAAATCAAGTTTTTATTTATAATTCAATTATATCGCAATTAATCTGTTTAATGAGTTGTTCGGCTGCGCTTGGATCAGTTTTAAAAGTATAGAGAATTTTCTTTGTGCGAAGCTTCAATTTAACTGTATCTTTAATCCTTTTCACACGACAGTGATAGGCGTCTTCAGCTAATTTAAGAAATTCTTCAACGCTAAATATCTCTCTTGGCAAATCTATATACACTATTTCTTATTTCATTATTTATTAGATGAATCATTTATATTCTATTCACTATAAGATTTTAACTTTTTCATTGTGGTAAACAATTAATTAACCATAAAACTTATTTTAAACCTTATTTTCTAATAATCATCTTATTAATCTATTTTAGTGGAAAAAAAGAAAGAGTTAAAAGAAAAGAGTTTAAATGCCGATCGATGATCCAGTAAAAAGAAAAATAGCGCAACACCATCTTTTATTTAAAAGTGTATGCCGTAGATGCGGTGCTCTCAATCCATTAAAAGCCACTAAATGCCGACGTTGCCATGGTAAAGATTTACGATTGAAAAAAAGAGATTTACGAAAGTAACTCTTGTTTTCCCTTATAAAGACAAAATTTTCGTAAACTTTTTTAATTTTATGACTTAGAGATCTATATAAAGTAATTAATTTAATCAAAATATGTGAAATAAAAATGGCACAATTAGGCGGACAACCTGTAATATTATTGAAAGAAGGCTCCCAGAGAACAAAGGGAAAAGAAGCAATGGACAATAACATCGCAGCTGCAAAGGCAATTGCAGAGGCAGTAAGAACATCACTAGGTCCCAGGGGCATGGATAAAATGCTCGTAGATCAATTTGGAGACGTAGTGATAACCAACGATGGAGCTACAATTTTAAAAGAAATTGATGTACAGCACCCCGCAGCTAAAATGATGGTGGAGGTCGCTAAAACCCAGGATAGCGAAGTGGGAGATGGCACAACAACCTCTGTAATTCTGGCAGGAGAATTATTAAAAAGAGCTGAAAAGCTTATTCAGCAAAAAATTCATCCAACTGTAATAACAGAAGGTTTTCGAAAAGCTTCTGATAAAGCAATCCAAATTCTTGACAGTATTTCAATAAAAAGTGGCATTGATGACAAGGTAGGGCTGAAAAATGTGGCAATGACTTGTATGTCTAGCAAAATTGTATCCGAATCAAAAGAAGCCTTAGCTCTAATTTGCATGAACGCTATTGAAGCTGTCGCAGAAAAGGACGAACAAGGTAAATGGGTCGCAGATATTGAAAAAGTCCAAATTCAAAAGAAAGAGGGCGAATCAATGGACGACACTAAATTAATTAAAGGGATCATCTTAGATAAAGAAGTTGTTAGTCCAGGAATGCCTAAACGCGTAAGCGATGCTAAAATTTTGCTGCTCCAATCTGCTCTAGAGATTGAAAAAACGGAATTTGACGCTAAGCTTCAGATTACCAGCCCTGAGCAAATTCAACAATTCCTAGATGAAGAGGAAAGAATGCTTCGAAATATGGTCGATAAAATTATTAATTCAGGAGCGAATGTTCTTGTTTGCCAGAAAGGGATAGACGATATGGCTCAACATTTCTTATCTAAATCCGGAATTATGGCAGTAAGACGAGTGAAAAAATCTGATCTTGAGAAACTCTCAGACGCAACAGGCGGAATGATCTTTACAAATCTTGACGACATCACACAAGATAAACTTGGATATGCCGGACTCGTCGAAGAACGAAAAATTATGAAAGATAGTTGGATTTTTATTGAAGAATGTAGAGATCCTAAATCAGTCGTAATTTTAATTAGAGGAGGTACAGAACTAATAGTAGATGAAGTTGAAAGAGCGCTCCATGATGCTCTCTGCGTAGTGCGAGATGTCGTAGAAGATGAAAAAATCGTAGGCGGTGGCGGTGCTCCAGAATTAGAAACTGCAATTCAATTGCGAAAATTCGCTTCTACTCTCGGTGGACGGGAACAATTAGCTGTCGAAGTCTTTGCTGATAGCTTGGATATAATACCAAAAACCCTAGCTGAGAATGCTGGCTTAGACCAAATAGATGTATTAATGAAACTAAGAGCCGCTCATCAACAAGGAAATAAATTCGCTGGACACGATTTAGATACCGGGGAAATTGTCAATAACATGATGGAAATAGGTGTTGTTGAACCAACTGTCGTTAAAGTGCAAGCAATCAAAAGTTCTGTTGAAGCTGCTTCAATGATCTTGAGCATTGACGACGTAATCGCAGGTGCGAAGTCGGAAATGCCGCCAATGCCACCTGGAGGCATGGGAGGTATGGGCGGTATGGGCGGTATGCCTCCTGGGATGGGTGGTATGCCACCTGGTATGATGTAGTACTAATTTAATTTTCTATTTTTTCTTATTTTTTTTTTATTTATTTTTCTTTTAGTAATTTAGCGATATTTTGGGAAAGTTCACATCCAACAATATCAATTCCTTGAATAACATTTTAGCAGGATGGACAACTTGCCTTCCATTATTGTTATAATAAATGAATGATTGAATTGATTAATGAAAAAGAATTGATAATATTGGTTTAGATATTTTATTTTTAATTTAAGCCTTGGAGAGGTTAATTATTCCCTTTTTTTTTAATTAAGACAACAATAATGACAATACAGACACCAATGGTCGCAAAAACAACAACTAGGATGATAGGTAATAGGTCTAATCCAGTTCCATCGTCATCGTCATCATCTTCAATAGAAAAGTAAGAGGGTGAGATTTTATTCCGATTTAATAAGTAAATCGTATTATCATTACATCCGGCTACGATATAAGTTCCATCGGAAGAGATATCAATAGACAGAACATTGCCTCCTGTTTTATAACTCTTTATTGGCATTGAACTTGAATTTTCTAAGTAAACAACATTGTCATCATTACTACCTGAAGCGATGAATTTACCATCAGCAGAAATTGCAACTGCAAATACAATATCTTCCGAAATACTAGTCCATAAAGGATCTGAATCCGTTTTATTGAAGAGAATAGTATTATTATTGTCGTTTCCAGCAACTATATAATTACCATCAGCAGAAATCGCAACAGAATTCACATAATTGCTTGAATTATAATTCCAGATTGGTGTTGAGCTTGCTTTGTCAAATAAGGACACATTAAAATCCCAACTTCCCGCAACAATGTAATTTCCATCGGAAGACATATCAACCGAATAAATATCGTCATTAGCAGTATAATTCCACATGGGTTTTGAGCTAGATTTATTAAAGAAGAAAAGTTTATTCTCCCTGCCTCCTGCCGCAATATATTTGCCATCTGAAGAAATAGCAACAGATCTCATATAATCATTAGCAGTGTAATTCCACATGGGTTTTGAGCTAGATTTATTGAAAAGATGTACTTTATTATCAAAAGTACTGACTACACTATAGTTACCATCAGAAGAAATTGCGACTTTGTAAATTACATCTCCTGTTGTATAGTTCCATAGTGGTGTTGAGATACTCTTATTAAAAAAAAATGTCTTATTACTTGCTGATCCAACAACGATGTAATTGCCATCAGAAGAAATATCAACAGCAAAAACCATTCCCTTTGTATCATAAGTCCAAATTGGGGTTTTTCTATCCTTGTTAAAAAAATAAGTTTTATTATCGAAACTTCCCGCAACGATGTAATTACCATCGGAGGAGATTGCAACTGAAGTTATTATACTGCCTGCTTTGTAACTCCATTCTAAAATTCCACTTGTTTTAATATCCATATTACTTATTGAATTAGATGGATGGGTTTTGGAATATTTAGTTGAATTTTTACTGTCTAAGGGAGAAATAATTAGAGTTATCGTCAAAATAAAGATGACTAAAATCAATTTTATTTTCTTCATTTGATTTATAACTAATGGATTTTTATATTGTTGAACAATATACCTAATTTAATAAATGTTTCACTAAATGTTTAAAAGATGGAAGAGAAAAACATTTTTGAGGAATATAAAACAGCCAGTAAGGGGATAAAGAGAATTAAGATAGACGAAGAAAAGCTGACAATTATTTGGCCTAATAATCAGAAAGAAGTGTTCTTGTTAAAAGATTTAAATAAAGTAGCTTTAATTACTACTGCTGAGGGACCCTTGGAGCCAGATATATTTTGGTTATTCATGTTTAAAATTCCTATAATGGTACCGAGTGACGAATTAATTCCAGGTTCTCTGGCAATTATCGAATTTATGCTGAACTTACCAAATTTCAATTATGAAAAATTTATCGAAGCAATGAGCAGTACAAGCAACAATGCTTTTGAATTATGGCAGAGAGATACTTAGAAACTAAAAACAAAATAGAAAATAATAAAAAAAAAATTAGTTAGAAATTAAAATATAAAGTATCTAATGAAGAAAAAGTAAAATATAGAACGATATTTTATAAAATTAATTAGATTATGGTTAAAGGTGTTTTCCGAAACGATGTTATGCTTGCCACAAAGTATCCCAATTAAGTTGTGGTTGATGCTGTTTCCCGTAATCTGGTTATAATGGGATAATACAAAGATCCCGAACCAATTATTACTTATCGTATTTCCAGAGATAACGTTGTAATTGCTTCCGTAAGATAATTTAATTCCATACAGATGGTGCATTATTATATTGTCTGAAATTGTGTTATGACTTGAAAACTTTAAATATATCCCGTAGCAATCGTTTTTAAGTATGTTTCCCGAAATGATGTTATCATTACTATTGACTAAATGTATCCCGATTACATTGCCGTCACAAATGTTTCCCGAAAGTATGATGTTATCACAATCAATTAAAACTGTCCCAGCTTCTCCGTTATTTGAACAATTGTTATTAATTAACGCCCCGTTAGACACGTTAACCAAAGTAATTCCCACACTAGCATTGGAAAATGTAGAATTTTCAATTCGAAAGTACACGTCTGAATTCTCTATAAATATACAACTTTCCGCTCCGTCTCCATCGATCTCTATACCACTAATAATATAGGGATCCGAACTTGTTCCAGAACCGGTACACCAGGTCTCTGTAGCTGCAAGGTCCGCCCAATCATCGCTCCCGGTAATAACTGTCGGAGGTATAACTGGTGGTGGAGAAACGGTGAAATATCTTACATCAGATAGATACATCGTTCCAAGAGTGTCTTCTCCAAAGACTTGAATTATATGAAGCCCCACATCAGGCATAGGAATAGTTGTATTCCCTAAGATTGTCCTAATTGCTTGCCCGTCCAAAGAATAGCCCATCCACTCAAAAGGAATATCACTAGTAAAGCTGAGCAGTAAGCCTTCTTCTTTATTATCTCCAATATTATAATTTGGATCCCATGAAAATCCAATTGCATCAACATAAAATGAAAACCCATCTGAACCTGTTTGAGTAAAAATAGTTATATTTGAAATTGCTGCTGCATCTC